>NZ_CP015520.1:0-642933 GCF_001647085.1 Thermococcus piezophilus | reverse complement strand
ATAAAGACTAGGAAGAAGCCTAGGAATATCATACCCATTCCAAGAGCTATGAGCAGGGTCCCCTTCTCCATACATCAAGGGTTTCTCCTTTTGGCTTTTTAAAGCTTTAACCCAAAGAATTAAAATGGAGCTCTCCAATCATTTAACATGCTCGTGCTTGTTGACCTCGACGATACTCTCTGCAACACCTGGGATGCTGGAAAGTACACGCTCATTCGCTTGATACCTTTCCTTCTCAAACGGGGGAAGTTCAAGTCTTTCTTCTACATAATCACCGCCCGCTATAGGGAGCTCGAGCAGTCGCGGGAGTTTCACATGATGGACCTCGATAAAATTCTGGAGAAGCTCCTCGGAAAGGTCTACGCGAGCATAACCCCCGAAGAGTTCGAGGAGATAATGAGCCTCGTTGATAGAGTCTTCTTTTCGAATCTTAAGCTCTATCCCGATGCCCTCCCCTTTCTTCAGGGGCTCAGGGATATGGGAGCCAAAATAGTGCTCATAACGGACTCCTCGAGCTACTGGCAAAGAAAGAAGCTCGAGTACCTCGGCATAAAGGACTACTTCGATGCCATCATAATCAGCGGCGAGACCGGCCACAGCAAGCTCGATCCCCACAACTTCCGTTTGGCTAGGAGCAAGTTCCCCCGCGAAGAGGAGGTCTACATGGTCGGCGACAGGGACGACACCGACATGAGGGGCGGTGAGGACATTGGTGCAGTTACTATACTCGTAAAGAGAGGCTACTTCAAGGGAAGACATCACAAACACGCAGATTACGTTGTTAACGACCTGATCGAGGCTCTAAGGGTGATCAAGGATGAGCATGAAAAGCGAGCTGAAGCGTAAGTCCCTTCACCTCACTGGCGTGTTGGTTCCGGTTTCGTATCTGCTTTTTGGAAAGGACGCGACACTCACTTTGATTGGGGTAGCCTTTTTCGTATTCGTCGTCCTTGAGCCATTCAGGATAATCGAGGCGCTCAGGGACAGAATCAAAGAGCGGCTCAGGCTCTATGTCTACGACGATGTCATTGAGCGCGTGGAGAAGCTTGAGAGGCAGATAGACGAGATAACGCGTGAGCACGAGCGATACCGCGTCGCGGCTCACATATACTTCGCGGCGGCCGCATTTATAGTGGTTTATTTCTTCCCAAAAAACATAGCCATCGGAGCTATAACCGTGGCCACCATCGGCGATGCCCTTGCAGCTATAATTGGGAAGTCCTTCGGAAGACACCGCTTTAAAAACGGTAAGAGCGTTGAGGGAAGCCTCGCCTACTTCCTCTCCGGTGTGTTCATCCTTTGGCCGCTCGTTGGTCTCCCTCTGGCAGTTGTTGGTTCGCTCGCGGGGATGGTTGCTGAGTTCTATAACCTGTTGCCCGATGACAACTTCTCGAACCAGCTGGCGATAGCTGTGGTGCTCTATCTCGCGAACGCTCTTGTCCTTTGAAGCTCCAATAGATAAAGAAGAACAGAAAAGGGGAAAGGTTCACTCTATCGCAACCTTCGCGAAGGTGGTGAAGTTATCTGCGTCGGTCCACTCCTCTCCAGGTGCTCTGTCGTGAATGCTCGGGTCTTCTGGGAGGCTGTCAACTGCTGAGTCCCCAGTCCCCTGACCTGTCACATAGGCTACAATGTATATCTCAGAGGGCTTTCCTCCAAGGGCCTTCCACGGAATAGCTATCTCGAGAGTCCGTCGTCCGTTCTCTCCGCCAGTATAAGCGTAGAAGCCCGTCCACTTGAGGTCGTTGTATATCCAGGAGCTTCTGTTCCAGAGCACGAGCTGGGCGCTGGAGATATTATTTGTTCCCTTGTCTTGGTCGAACGGCCCATTCCAGTAGAAGTAGAGCTGGGCGTTGATGCCCCTGCTGAAGCTGACCTTCCTGGCCCAGCTGTCCTGGCTAGTGGTGTAGCCGTCCTCCTTATAGTCGAGGGAAATACCGTAGGCAATCCTCCAGGAGGCCTTGTTCTCCGTGGTGAGCGCTATGTAGAAAAACTGGCCGTCGTAGTCCACGTAGAGCGCCTTGAGGTTCGCACCGTCCTGGCCGAAGCCGGTAGTGTCCTCCGCAACTGGCTCAACGCTCCAGTCGTCAAGGCTGCCGTCTATTTTCTTAGTGAGGTTCTTGGCGAGCTCTTCCATCTCTTTCTGCTTCTCCAGCTCACCGCTCTTGGCCCTCTCGATCATGGCCTCGAGGTCTCTTACCATTTTCTTGAGGCCCGTGTAGGAGAGGTATATCTTGAGCGAGGCGCTGAAAGCGTAGTTCGGCAGGTCTATCATGGACTTGCCCTCGTTGTAGAGCTTCAGCAGATCCATCAGCTCGGAATCGTACTGCTCAAGCTTCTTAGCCATCTCATCGGTGAGGGGCATGTTCCTGAGCCCGGTGGCAAGTTCCTGATAGAGGGTGTAGTCCCTCTCGAAATTCCTTATGCCATAGAACCTGTTGATCATGACGAAGGTGTTCTGGTACTGGATGAGCCTCTGCACCTTGACACTAACAAGGCCAGCGCTCTCGATGATGTTATCCATGGTTATGCGGACGAAGTAGTCCGGGATATTGTCCACCAGCTCCTGGGTGGTAGTTGGCTCGAGGGTAATGGTGTCAACGATATCGCTGTTGCCGTCGTTGGCGAACGAGTCTCCGAAGTTCCAGACAACTGGGCCGTAGCTGAAGCCGGTGGCAACCTGGAAGTTGAAGCTCCTTGCTCCCTCGAAGACGCTTAGGGGAACCCTAACTTCGATGGTGTTCTGGGTGAGGTCAACTCCAACGAGAGCCCCGTCCACGGAGATAACGTTTCCTTCAGGGTCAACGAAGTAGAGTAGCGAAGTAACGCTGTTGCCTGCTGAAGTCACGGCCTGCTCTTGGCCAACATACTGGCTTCCGCCAAGGTTTATCGCCATCTGAATGTCCCATGCTATAACAGTGTCGGTGTCCATTTTACCGGCAAACAGGTATGCATCGCCGTCCTTGTAGTCTATCGGGACCGCTATGAAAGTCGCGCCGTTGTCTCCTATCTTTATGTTGCTCATGTCCGCGAACGTGAAGAGGAAGTAAACGTACCTGTCGTCTTTGGTTACGCCGACTTCGGTGAGGTCTGCGTGGGAGGATTTGCCGCCTGGCAGATATGGATCCTTGTCATGCCTCTGATCGTCAAGGGTGTCTTTCCAGATGAAGAAGCCGTTCTGGACGGTGTAGGAGTTGGACTCAAAGGTAACTGTCAGCCAGTCATCGGGGTTTCCGTCAACGTCGATGTTGCCGACCCATACAACGTCAACGCTCATGGTGAACTCGTTGTTGTCCTCGTTTGCCTCGGCTATGGCGTTCTCCTCGTCAACGACGGCCCTTATGATATAGGTTCCGGTAGCGTTGGGCATCCAGTTGAAGAGGAACCAATTCTCCTCTCCTGCTCCTAGGTCGGTCGTCCAGTTGGCGTAGAGGTTTCCGTTGATGTAGACTTTGATTGTAACATTGCTCGCGGAGACGGAGCCTTTGTTCTCGACGGTGACTTTGTACTCAGCGAGCCTGTTGAGGCCCACAACACTCGGGCCGTGGGGGGCAACAGTTAGTTCTGGCATGGGGATAAACATCTCAAGGGAGGCAAGGCTTGTGAACGTATCGGCGTCGTTCCATTCGTCTGTGTTGTCCTCGAGTGCTGAATCCACGGTACGGAGGAAACTGCACTTCCACTTCCACCAGTTATCCAGGTTATAACTGCGAAGTTCCCCTTCTTGCCTCCGAGGGCATCCCATGGTATTCTAATTTCAATGGTCTGAAGACTAACTGAGGTATCACCAGTGTAGTTAATTAAATACCCTGGGAAGCTATTCTGCCAGTCATATAACCATGCACCGTTTTCGTATTTTATTAGCTGCATGCCCTCATTTGCTCCAAAGTTGAACTCCAGCCTTCCAGCCCCGTCGTTCCACCATCCATAAAGCTCGTAGTCTATGGCATAACGCATCTAAAACCTATGTTTTTGCCCCAAGCGTCGCTTGTTCCGGTATAACCGTTTTCAGTTCCTGGGTCAACGTCAATACCGACTCCATAGCTAAGTCCCCAGTTGGCGGTGTTGTTGGTTTTTATGGCTATGTAGAGGTACTGGTCATCTCATGCAACGTAAAGCTGGTCGAGGTTTCCTCCCGCGATACCATTTTCCTTTCGGTGGCTATCAAATCGGCTGAGGTCCAATCAAAAAAGCTTCCGTCGATTATCTTCTCCCCGTATCTGGCGCTTACCATTTTAGTTGCCGGAACTAAACTTAAAAAAGCAAAACCCTCATCAAAATTCCAAGGCCTTTCCTCATAGGATTCACCTCGGGTGATATCTGTTCACCATTGATGATACCTGTGCATAGAATATTTATATACCTTTTCCGATATCACCGGTAGTGATAATGGTTTTGGGGTGCATCGATGGTCAATTTCATCTTTGGAATACACAACCATCAGCCTCTCGGCAACTTCGGATGGGTGTTTGAGAGTGCTTACGATCGCTCCTATCGCCCGTTTATGAAAATTCTCGAGGAGTATCCAGGAATGAAAGTCGCAGTCCACATAAGCGGCCCCTTGCTGGAGTGGCTTGATAAGAACAAGCCGGAGTACATTGACTTCCTCCGCTCGCTGGTGAGGAAGGGTCAGCTTGAGATAGTCGTGGCAGGTTTTTACGAACCAGTCCTTGCTGCCATCCCGAAAGAAGACCGTATAGAGCAGATTAGGCTTCTCAAGGACTTTGCCAAAAAGCTGGGCTACGATGCCAAGGGGGTCTGGCTCACCGAGCGTGTCTGGCAGCCGGAGCTGGTTAAGAGCCTCCGTGAGGAGGGGATAGATTACGTCATAGTTGACGACTACCACTTCATGAGCGCGGGTCTGTCAAAGGAGGAACTCTTTTGGCCGTATTACACAGAGGACTGTGGTGAGGTCATAGCAGTCTTCCCGATAGACGAGAAGCTCCGCTACCTCATCCCCTTCAGGCCGGTGGAGAAAACTCTGGAGTACCTCCACAGCCTTGAGGACGGAGACGAGAGCAAGGTTGCGGTCTTCCACGACGACGGCGAGAAGTTCGGCGTCGGGCCTGGAACCTACGAGTGGGTTTACAAGAAGGGCTGGCTCAGGGAATTCTTCGACAGGGTTTTGAGCGACGAGAGGATAAACCTGATGCTCTATTCAGAGTATCTCCAGCGTTTCAAGCCAAAAGGTCTGGTATACATACCAATCGCTTCATACTTTGAGATGAGCGAGTGGTCACTTCCAGCGAAGCAGGCCAAGCTCTTCGTCGAGTTTGTAGAGGGGCTGAAGGAGCGCGGCCAGTTCGAGAAGTACCGCGTCTTCGTCAGGGGCGGCATCTGGAAGAACTTCTTCAAGTACCCGGAGAGCAACTACATGCACAAGAGGAGGCTCATAGTGAGTAAGCTCGTTAGGGACAATCCGGAGGCGAGGAAGTTTATCTTCAAAGCTCAGTGCAACGATGCCTACTGGCACGGCATCTTTGGCGGTGTTTACCTTCCTCCCTGAGGAGGACAGTCTGGGAGAGCATAATAAGGGCCCAGAGCTACGTTTCCACTGGAAACCTCGTGAAGGATATAGATTTCGATGGCAGTGAGGAGGTCTTCATTGAGAGTGAGAACTTCTTCGCCGTCTTCAAGCCCTTCTACGGTGGGGCACTCTTTGAGCTCAGCTCCAAGAAAAAAGCGGTGAACTACAACGACGTTTTGGCGAGGAGATGGGAGCACTACCATGAGGTTCCAGAGGCAGCTACGCTGGAGGAAGGGGGTGACGAAGGAGTTGCTAGCATACACGAGGTCAGAAAGAAGATACCTGATGAGATAAAGCGCGAGCTTGCCTACGGCAGTCACTTAAGGGCTATCCTGCAGGACCACTTCCTCTCCGCTGAAACGAGCCTCGATGACTACAGGCTTGTGCGCTACACTGAGCTTGGAGACTTCATTGATAATTTCTATGAGTTCGAGCTTATGGATGGCGCAGTAAAGCTCTGGCGCGACGGAAACGTTGCCGGGAGCCCCATGAGGGTCGAGAAAACGGCAAAGCTGGCCGAGGACGGCTTTGTTGCCGATTACTCCGTGAAGAGCGAGGCCAGAGCGCTGTTTGGCGTCGAGCTGAACTTGGCCGTCCACAGTGTCATGGAGGAGCCGGATGAATTCGATGCCAGGAAGATAGAATTGAACGACCCATACGGCATCGGAAAGGTGGAAATAAAGCTAGACAGAAAAACTAAAGTCTGGAAGTTCCCGATAAAGACCCTTTCCCAGAGCGAGGCCGGCTGGGACTTCATCCAGCAGGGCGTCAGCTATACTGTGCTCTTCCCAGGTGATGGAGAGCTGAAGTTCAGGCTCCGCTTTGAGGAGTTGTGAGGGGGCCTAAGCTAGGGGGGCCCTCATCATCCCTCAGGGCCCGAAAGGCTCACCTCATCGGCCCTTTCCGTTAATCTTTTTTACTCTGAAATCCAGCGGCTCCTCAAGGCGCCAGAAGCGGCAGAATGAACACACCTCACCGC
Source organism: Thermococcus piezophilus (assembly GCF_001647085.1). NCBI lineage: Archaea > Methanobacteriati > Methanobacteriota > Thermococci > Thermococcales > Thermococcaceae > Thermococcus > Thermococcus piezophilus. Next base: position 636,427 of record NZ_CP015520.1, on the reverse strand, counting down.
TCGACGGCATGCCGCAGATCTTGCACTCTCTCAGCTCTACCTCTTCAAGCTCGGCCTCGAAGATGTGCTTCTTCCTCAGGTAGCCCTTCACGAAGTTTATCTTGGTTCCCGGTCTCTTCTCCTCCATATCGTTGAGGACTTCCTTGAACTCAAGTGTTGTGGCTCCGTGAGCGTGCGGGCACTCCTCGCTGTGGTACTCTATGCCGTTGGCAAGTGCATAGGCAACAACTTCTCTCTCGGTGAGCTCGTAAAGGGGCTTAATTTTCTTCACGAATTTGCCCTCACCGGGGGTTAGCGGTCCCTGTTTGGCCAGATACTGCGTATTCCAGTGCATCATGTTGGAGAATATGAAGCTCGCCTCGTCGTCGAGGTTGTGCCCGGTGGCGACTGCATCGAAGCCGTTGTCGTAGGCGAACTTGTTGAAGATGTAGCGCTTCGTTAAGCCGCAGTAGGAGCATGTGGGTCTTCTCGTCCTTACTTCGCCAATTCCGTGACCCAGGAGCTCCTTAACGCGGACTATGTGGAGAGGAACTCCCAAAGCCTCGCACTGCTTCTGTGCATGTTCTTCGCTCTTCTCCGAGTACTCCCCTATGCCGAGGTTTATGTGGAGGCACTCTATATCGTAGCCAAGTTTTTTCAGCACGTAAGCGGTAACGGCTGAATCCTTTCCCCCGCTCACAACGACTAGAACTCTCTCGTCGGGCTTCAGCAGCTTGTATCTCTCTATTGTGCGCTTAATCTTTCTCTCGAAGTACTCGGTGAAGTGCTCAGGACAGAGGTACATCTTTGGGTAGTGAAGCTTAATGAAAGCTGGTTTCTCGCAGAACTTGCATCTCATCGGCATTCTCTCACCTCCACAGCCCTTGCAAGGCAAGCGCTGGCGGAAAAACTTTTACCACTGTGGTGGCATATCTTCCAGCAGGTGCCGACCTGATGAGTTCATCTAAATTGCTCGCTGGTAGGATGCGCTCTTCGGGCGCGAAATGAATGCGAACTTCCCTAGATGGTCGATTTCTTGTACGCACCTCTCTCAGTAGCTCCATCTTTTCACCTTAACAGAAAAACGAAAGGACGGTTAAAAACTTACTCCTCAGGCTTAAGAGATTCCACTTTTGTCCTCCAGTTACCGGGCTTCCTGAAGTCCTTCTCCGTGTAGAGGCCCTCCTTCTTGAGTATGCCCCTCGCGGCAAGAAGACCCGTCGCGGCGGCATTGACGATGTCCCTGCTCAGGCCCGCACCATCTCCAGCGGCGAATATGCCCTCGATGCTCGTCTCGAGGTTCTCATTAACCTCGGCGCGCATGGCGTAGTACTTGATCTCAGGTGCGTAGAGCAAAGTATGGTCACTGGCAACCCCGGGCAGAACCTTGTCGAGCTTCTCCAAGCCTTCTAAGATGTTGGTGACGACCCTGTGCGGTAGTGCCATCGCGATGTCTCCTGGAGTAACGTGTTTGAGTGTTGGCTCGACGTCGCTTCTCTTTATTCTACCCCATGTGCTTCTCCTTCCACGCCTTAAATCGCCGAGCCTCTGGAGGAGGGGCTTTCCTCCGCCTATGGTCGTGGCTAACTGCGCTATGCTCTTTCCGTAGGCGGTGGTATCCTCGACTGGCTCTGTGAGTTCAATCCTGCTCAGGAAGGCGAAGTTAGTGTTGTTGCTCTTCTTCTCGTGCATAGAGTGGCCGTTTACTCCAACGTATCCGTCGTAGCGCTCTTCGACGACGAAACCGTTTGGGTTGGTGCAGAAGGTTCTCACGAAGTCGTCGTAGGTGTCCGTATAGATGTGAAACTTGGGGTCGTGGTTTATGCTCGTTATGGGTTCCATCACTATGGCAGGAACCTCGACACGAACGCCTACATCGATGGGTCCATGCTTCGCTTTGAGGCCTATCTTCTTGGCCACGTCGTGGAACCAGTCCGCTCCTCCCCTTCCGGGAGCGACGATGATATAACGGGTGTTTATAGTGAAGATGTTCTTTCCCCGCCTGACCTTCACCCGTCCCTGGCCGAACTCTAGCGCTTTCGTCCAGAGAAGGAACTCAACGCCTTTGCCCTCGAGGTGCTTTTTTATGTCGCCGATAACTTCGGGCGTTCTGTCCGAGCCGATGTGCCTCTGGATGATGGGGATGAACTTGACGCCGGCCTGAGCGGCCCTCTGCTCCCAGTACTTTACATGCTCGGGGTCGCCTTTGAACAGGTTTTTTGGGGCTTTGTGTTTAAGAAAAATCTGGTCAACCTCCCAGACGAGCTGCCAGGCGTAGTTCTCGTCGTTTGTGAGCTCCTTTAGGTCGCCGCCTATGTCCGGGCGGAGATTGATGGTGCCGTCGCTCAGTCCCCCCGCACCGCCAACACCGCTCATTATGTGGCAGGGTTGGCAGCCAATGCAGTAGCCGAGCTCGTACATAGGACAGACGCGCTGGTCGATGTCACCGCCTTCGTCTATTATCAGAACCCTAACATCGCTCTTCTCTGCCAGTTCGTAGGCTGCGAAAAGACCTGCCGGACCGGCTCCGATGATCACAACGTCGTACATCTTTCCAGAAACCATATTTCCCTTGTCGAGGTTTGGGACAATTTCCTTAAAAACTTTTTGGCAAGTTTCTGGTTAATTCTGCCAAATTATCGGGCAATTTTTGACATTTAAATTTTAGATACTTTCCCGAAACCTTTAAACAGAATTGAGTAGTACGACTTTCAGTGGGAGTATGGCCGGAGAGAAATCTGATAAAGCCAAGGCAAATAAGATAAAGATAATCCACAGCAAGAGAAAGCTTCTCCAGCTCCGGAGAAAGGAGGGGCTGAGCCACAACATTCGCTACATCTCCAAAGTCCCCGTCGAGATAGTCATGGATAGGGACTTTCTTGTTGTTCATCCTGACGATCCGCTCTTCGAGCTCATCCAGAACCTTCGGGACGAGGAGAGCTCTGCGGTTGTCGTTGACGATGAGAGGAAGCTGATGGGCTTTGTAACGATGAAAGACCTGCTTCATTTCTTCGAACCCCCAAGGAGATATTCCATAGTAGGAACCGGCCTCCTGAAGAAGTACTCCATAAGCAGGGCATCCTGCGTTAGAGACATAATGGTAAGGAAGCCTATAACGATTCACATCGATGACAACCTGGGGAAAAGGCCATAAAGATAATGATTGAACCCGGGAAGCATCATCTCCCGGTAGTTGACGAGAACGGCCATCTTCACGGCGTGCTTGAAATTAAGGACATAATCTGCCTCATCCGCATAGTTTCGGCTTGATATCACTTAAAACTATACCTTCGTACTCGGCTATGTTGGCGCTCTGGCGTGGGGGTACTCCAACATACAGGCCCTCTTCCTCGGTGGAATTCTCACCGCCACCAGCATGGGCCTTATCACCAGCATACTCATGGAGATGAAGACACTGAGGAGCAGGGTGGGAACGACTATTCTCGCCGCTGCCGTAGTTGACGACGTGCTTGGTATAATAATTCTGACGGTTCTCGTGGCCATGAACACGAAGGGAAGCGTTTATCCTATGGATGTGCTCATAATCCTTGGTGAGGTTACATTGTCCTTTATTTTGGGCCTTCTCCTTGGTAGTCCCGCTATAAAGGAAGCTCTCCGCGCGTCGGAGAGAATAAACCTCCCCGAGACGGTCACGGCCTTTGCGATGGCCATAATGCTCCTCTTTGCCTACATCGCCGAGCAGTTCTAGCTGGCGGGTATAACTGGCGCTTATCTCGCAGGTTTCCTCATAGCCGGGAGTGCAGAGGCCAGAGAAATAACGAGCAAAACGCTGACCATAGGCTATTCCCTCTTCATTCCCGTTTTTCTTGTGAGCATAGGCATTGAGACTGACATCCACGTTCTGGGCCACATCGGGCTTTTTGCAGGAGGATATGTACTCCTCGCAATAGCAGGTAAGGTAGTGGGCTGCGGTATCGGCGGTCTGCTTATGAAGTTCAAGCCGCGGGAAGCTCTTCAGATAGGCGTCGGCATGGTTCCCAGGATGGAGGTTGCGCTCATAATGGCCAACATAGGCCTCCGCGAGGAAGTGTTTGACAGAGGGACTTTCTCCATCCCCGTAAGTATGGTCATCATAACGACGCTGGTAATCCCTTCCTCCTGAAGTGGGCATTTTCGAGGGAGTGATATGGAGATACTGCTCCTCATAGCCCTGATGCTTGCAACGGCTAAATTGATGGGTTACATCTTTGAGCGCGCTGGCCAGCCGGTTGTGCTGGGCCAGATATTCTGTGGGCTTTTGATTGGCATCTTCTTCGATACCAACCCAGTTATAGGGCAGTTCTCAAATCTGGGAGTCCTGCTCCTCCTCTTCATAGCCGGCCTCGAGAGCGAGCTCAAGGAGTTCAAGCGCGTCGGGAAGCAGAGCGTTATGGTTGCTGGCCTGGGGTGTTTATAGCCTTCGTCTTTGGCTTCTCGTTGCTTATCCGTTTGTTCCTCCTCACGAGGCGGTTCTCTACGGGGCGATGATGACACCCACGAGCGTCAGCATAACCGTCAAGGTGCTCATGGAGCTAAGGAGACTGAACACAAAGGAAGGGATGACGATTCTCGCTGCTGCCGTTGTCGATGATGTGCTGGGAATCCTTATCCTGACGATCGCGATTTCGATGATAAAGGGCGGTGAGGTGAACTACGCCAGCCTTGCGGAAGTCTTGATATCTGTGTCCCTCCTTCTGTTCTTCTTCCTTTACTTCGGGCCTGGACTGCGGATAGGGCTTTCATGTTCATCTCGAGGATAGACCTGCCGGAATCAGAGACAGCCTTTGCCCTAGTTTTTCTGATAGCGTTTGCATACCTTGCCGAGCACCTCAACCTCGCATCCATTCTCGGGTCATATCTTACAGGCCTCGCCCTCGGTCAGAGTGCCAAGAAAAAGGCGGTAATGGAGCACGTGAACGTTATCGGATACTCCCTTTTCATCTCCCTGTTCTTCGTCGAGGTAGGGATGAGGATTGAGCTGGGCTACATCCTCCACGCAGGCCTCTTTGCGGTTATGTACACCGCTGCGGCCATATTGAGCAAGGTGCTCGGATGCGGAGCGGGAGTAAGACTTGCCGGCTTTGACTGGAATTCCTCTGTCAGGATAGGCGTCGGCATGATACCCAGGCGAGGTGTCGAGCTGGCCATGCTGGCGATTGCACTGGCAAGTGGGATTATAGGGCCCGATGCATTGACCGTTGCAATCCTGATGGTCTTCGTTACGACGATGATAACTCCGCCCCTGCTAAAGTGGCTCTATTCGAGGTAGCTCAGCCAACCGAGTGCTCTTCATCCATCCGTCAGTGCCGGTCTCATCATCGCGTGCACACTTCAGGGCATAGGTTTATAAAATCCTTGCCGGAGGAAATGCTATGAGTGAGTTCACGGCGATACTGAGTTCGGCCCTCTTCATGCTCATCATGATAGACCCGAGCGATAAGGTACTCCTGGTCAGTCTGCTGCGTGAAGACTTCCACATAGAGGATATAAGAGCCCTAATCATTAGGGCCAACCTCATAGGATTTCTTCTCCTCTTCCTATTCGCGGTTTCCGGCCAGATAATCCTCCAGCAGATTTTCCACATAGACCTCAACGCCCTCCGTGTCGCTGGAGGCTTTGTTCTCTTCAAGATAGGTCTTGAGGCCCTTGAGAGCGGTGGAATGATAACCCTCAAGAAGGAGAAAAACATCCTTGCTCTGGCTGCCGTACCTGTGGCCACCCCGTTGATAGCCGGCCCAGCGGCTATAACAACGGCAATAACCCTCACAGCCGAGAGGGGAATCTACCACGCCACCGCTGCTATATTCATTGCTATACTCTTTACAGCCCTCGTGATGTGCCTTACCCTATACGTTATCAAGAACATCAGCAAAACAACGCTCGGTGTCTTCATCAGGACAATCGGTATGTTCACGATGGCCATTGGAGCGCAGATGATGGTTCAGGGTGTGGTGGGGATATACATCATGATGACCGCCCCCTGAGGTTTGTCATTTAGGGGGAATTGGTAGGTAATATTTTAACCCCCTTCCTACTTTCTCAACCAAGAGGGAGGGTTTGAAATGAGAATTGAGAAGGTAAAGGGAACGCGAGATCTTTTGCCGGAGGAGATGGCGAAGAGGAGATGGGTCTTTGAGAGGATAAGGGGAGTCTTCGAGCGCTACAACTTTCACGAGATACTCACACCGACCTTCGAATACACCGCTCTCTTTCAGCTGAGGAGCGGTGAGGAGGTTGTGGAGCAGCTCTACGCCTTCGAGGACAAGGGCGGTAGGAACCTCTCACTGAGGCCTGACATGACGTCGAGCGTAGCGCGCTTATTCGTCAACCAGTTCCAGAACGCACCAAAGCCTGTGAAGTGGTACTACATCGCCAACATGTTCAGGTATGAAGAACCTCAGAGCGGCCGCTACAGGGAGTTCTGGCAGGCTGGAGTCGAGCTCATCGGTAGCGACAAGGTCGAGGCCGACGCTGAGGTCATAGCCCTCCTCGTCGAGAGCTACCTCGCGACAGGCCTCAGGGAGTTCACCGTCAACATCGGCGACCGCATTCTGCTCGACGAGTTCGCGAAGATGCTTGGCGTTAGCGATGACGTTGGTCTGATGAGGCTTATCGACAAGAAGGACAAGAGGAGCAGGGAAGACTTCATAGGGTCCCTGGGAGAGTTCGGTCTAAGCGACGAAGGTATTGAGAAGGTTCTGGCGCTGATAGAGATAAAAGGAAAGCCTGATGAGGTTCTCCCGAACGCGGAGGAGCTCTTCACGAGCGATAAGGCGGGGAAGGAAATAAAGCGCCTCTACGAGCTTGTGGAGCTCCTCAAGGCTTACGGCGTCTACGACTTCATACTCATAGATATCGGCATAGCCAGGGGCTTCGACTACTACACGAGCGTCGTCTTTGAGGCGATAGCGCCGAATGACCTCGGGATAGGCTCGATAGGTGGCGGCGGCCGCTACGACAACCTTATAGAGGTCTTCGGCGGAAAGCCAACTCCAGCGACGGGCTTTGCCATCGGAATAGAGCGCCTCATACCAATCCTCGAAAGCAAGGGCCTGATTCCAGAGCCGAAGCTCCGGCCAGACGTCTACGTGATTCCAATCGGGAAAGAGCTTGAGCTCAGGGCGAAGGCCATTGAAATAACTCAGAGCCTTAGGAAGAAAGGCATCACGGCCGACTACGACCTCATGGGCAGGAAGCTCAAGAAGGCTCTAGACTATGCGGGAAGGCTCGATGTGCCGATAGTTGTCCTCGTTGGAAAGAAGGATCTCGCGGAGGGCAGGGTAACGGTCAGGGACATGGTCACGGGCGAGCAGATAGCTGTTAAAATTGAAAGGGTCCCGGAAGAGCTCTCACGGCTTCTCAGGAGGTAGACCCTTACTTTCTCTTTACCTTGAATTTATTCGCCGTTCTCTTCATTCTCCACTCTTCGAGCTTTCTGACGAAGGGGCAGCGGGAGCGCCACTTCCAGTAGGCCCTCTTCAGCGACTCCATCATCTTCACCCCGAAAATGCTGGTGGAGTGAGTTTAAAGCCTTAGCGGATGCTCCGGAAGTAGTTAATCAGGCTCTTGGCGAGATCTTCGGAGACTATCTTGATGCTGACCTCGTGGTTCCAGTAGAGGGCGCTCTCGCTCCAGTTGTGACTCCCGAGGAAGACTATTTTCCCGTCTATCACCACCACCTTAGCGTGAAGCGTCGTTTCGGGCGAGTCAAAAGAAACGTCTACGCCGTTGGCTTTCAGGTAATCGTAGGCGGCCCGGTTGATGTCCGAGGAGTCCTCGAGAAGGACATGAACGCTGACTCCCCTCTTTTCGGCCTCCGCCAGGGCTCTTATGAGGTCGTTTGCCCAGTCGAAGCTGTCCGCGGGGTCGTACTTCATGGAGAACATCATTATGTAGATGCTCTCACCGGCGTTGTTTATGGCGTTGAGAACCTCATAGTAGTATTCATTATCGAGGAGTATTTCAAAACCTGCCCCGTTTCCAAGAGCCTGCTGAATCAGACAGCTCTCGTATTTGGCCTTCAACGAGCTGAGTTCTTCCTCCTTCTTGGCCAGTGTGGAGTTGAGCTCGGAGAGCTTTGAGACGCACAAGCTAAGATTCTCGGTCAGCTCGGTGACGTTGATTTCAGGTTCTATCACTTTCACCTCGGTATGGGTTTCGGATACGGTTTCGGTGAGTGTGTGGTTCTGGATTTCAGTTACGGTGGTTGTCACGGTTTGAGTTCCACCAAGACAGCCCGCTGATAGAACAGTTATGATGAGCAGAAATACCAGAGCTTTCTTCACGCGTACCACCATCCAATGGTGTACATCCAACTTGTGAATTTAACCTTAACGTAGGGCAACCGTTAAAACCATGAACGGCCAAAGTTGTTGGGATGATGAGTCTGGAGCCCCCTGATTGGTGAGGAGGTTTCGCGGGGCTGACCGCCATGATAAAGCACTGGCTGTGTAAAGACCTCTACGAAGAGATATGTAGGCTGGAGTGCTCCCTTCAAGAGCTCGAGGAGCAGATAATAGAGCTCCGAATGCAGCTTAACATGAAGGTGGACGAGGCCAACCGTCTGGCTGTAGAGAACGCCAGCCTGAGGCACAAGCTTGAGATGATGGAGCGCCGTGAGGAGCGCCTCTGGGAGTTTCTCAGGAAGATTAAGGTGCCCCTTGTCATAGTGGATGAGGAACAGTTCGAGGACGTTGACGTTGATTTGGAGGCTGATTTGAAAGACTAACAAAAACCTTAATTAGGCTCCGGCTCTTTTTACTTCAACTTAAAAAGAGGTGATGCTCATGAGCATGGACATGACCACGAGAATGTTCAAGGAAGAGGGGTGGATGAGGAAAACCTGTAAAGTCTGCGGAAAACCCTTCTGGACGCTCGACCCCGATAGAGAAACCTGCGGGGACCCGCCGTGTGATGAGTATGAGTTCATCGGAAAGCCTGGTATTCCTAAGAAGTACACCCTCGACGAGATGCGAGAGAAGTTCCTGAGCTTCTTTGAGAAGCACGGTCACGGCAGGGTGAAGCGCTATCCCATTCTGCCGAGATGGAGAGACGACGTTCTCCTCGTTGGTGCTTCAATTATGGACTTCCAGCCCTGGGTCATAAGCGGTGAAGCCGATCCTCCGGCCAATCCGCTCACCATCTCACAGCCCTCAATAAGGTTTACGGACATAGACAACGTCGGAATAACCGGCAGGCACTTCACGATATTCGAAATGATGGCTCACCACGCCTTCAACTATCCTGGCAAGCCGATATACTGGATGGACGAGACCGTTGAGCTGGCCTTTAAGTTCTTCACCAAGGAGCTCGGCATGAAGGCCGAGGACATAACCTTCAAGGAGAACCCCTGGGCCGGCGGTGGAAACGCCGGACCGGCTTTCGAGGTCCTCTACCGAGGCCTTGAGGTTGCTACCCTCGTGTTCATGCAGTACAAGAAGGCCCCAAAGAACGCGGATCCGAGCCGGGTGGTCGAGATAAAGGGCGACAAGTACGTCCCCATGGAGACGAGAGTAGTTGATACCGGCTATGGCCTCGAGCGCTTAGTCTGGATGAGTCACGGTACTCCTACAGCTTATGACGCTGTCCTCGGTTACGTCGTCGAGCCTCTCAAGAGGATGGCGGGGATAGAGAGGATAGACGAGAGAATCCTGATAGAGAACTCTCGTTTAGCCGGAATGTTCGACATCGAGGATATGGGCGACCTCAAGGCCCTTCGTCAAGAAGTCGCCAAGCGCGTTGGAATAAGCATGGAAGAGCTCGAGAGATCAATAAGGCCCTACGAGCTCATCTACGCCATAGCTGATCACACCAAGGCTCTCACCTTCATGCTGGCGGATGGGGTTATTCCCTCGAACGTCAAGGCCGGCTATTTGGTTAGACTCCTCATAAGGAAGAGCATAAGGCACCTCCGCGAGCTCGGTCTAGAGGTTCCGCTGACGGAGATAGTCGCCATGCACATAAAGGAGCTCTCCCCGACCTACCCCGAGTTCAAAGAGATGGAGGACGTCATCCTCGACATCATAAATGTCGAGGAGAAGCGCTACTTTGATACCCTCAGGCGCGGAAGCGACCTCGTGAAGAGGGAGATAGAGAAGCTCAAGAAAAAGGGAATAGAGGAGCTCCCACTGGAGAGGCTCTTACTGTTCTATGAAAGCCACGGGCTTACGCCAGAGATAGTCGCCGAGATAGCCGAAAGAGAAGGCATCAAGGTTCACATTCCGGACAACTTCTACACCCTCGTCGCCAAAGAGGCCGAGAGGCAGACTAAGAAAGAGGAGAAGAAGGTTGAGATAGTCGACTTCGAGCTCGTTAAGGACCTCCCGGACACGAGGACACTCTACTACGAGGATCCCTTCATGAGGGAGTTCGAGGCAAAGGTTCTGAAGGTCATCAACGATTGGGTCATTTTGGACCAGACGGCATTCTATCCAGAGGGCGGCGGACAGCCCTACGATACGGGTGAGCTCAATGGCGTTAAGGTTCTTGAGGTTCAGAAGGTCGGCAAGGTAATCCTTCACCGCGTTGAGAGGCCTGAGGAGTTCAAGGAGGGCATGACTGTCCATGGAAAGCTCGACTGGACTAGGAGGATACAGCACATGCGCCACCACACGGGAACCCACGTCCTCATGGGTGCCCTGGTTAGGGTTCTCGGAAAGCACGTCTGGCAGGCTGGTTCTCAGCTTCATACCGACTGGGCCAGGCTGGACATATCCCACTACAAGCGCATAACCGAGGAGGAGCTCAGGGAGATAGAGAGGCTCGCCAATAGGATAGTTATGGAGAACAGAAGGGTAGCCTGGGAGTGGCTTCCAAGGACTGAAGCCGAGATGAAGTACGGCTTCAGGCTCTATCAGGGCGGAGTTGTGCCGGGCAGGATTATCAGGGTGCTCAGGATAGAGGACTGGGATGTCCAGGCCTGTGGTGGAACCCACCTGCCGAACACCTGCCTTGTAGGTCCGATTAAAATCCTGAGAACCGAGCGCATACAGGACGGTGTTGAGAGGATAATCTTCGCCGCGGGAGAGGCCGCCGTAAACTGGATGCAAGAAACTGAGAGAATCCTCAAGAGAACAAGTGAGGTCTTCCGCGTCCCGCCCGAGAAGTTGCCAGAGACTGCCGGGAGATTCTTCAACGAGTGGAAGGAGGCAAGGAAGGAAGTTGAGAAGCTCAGGAAGGAGCTGGCGAAGCTCCTCGTTTACGAACTTGAGGACAGAATCGAGAGGGTCGGGGAAGTTGAGTTCATTGGCGCAGTCGTTGAGGGAACCATGGACGACCTCCGCGAGACGGCAAACAAGCTCAGGAAGGATAAGAGAGTTGTCCTCCTCATCAGCAGGGAGGGTCACTTCGTCGTTGCCGTTGGCGATGGCCTCGACCTTAAGGCCGGCGAGCTTGCGAAGGTGATAACAAGCGTTGCCGGCGGTGGTGGGGGTGGAAGAAAGGAGCTCGCCCAGGGCAGGATAAAGAACCCCCTGAAGGCCGAGGAGGCTATAGCCGAGGTGAAGAAGCGCCTCGGCTGATTTTTAAACTTTCCTTGGTGGTCAAAATCAAGGTCAAGACCCTGACCAGGCAGATTGTAGAGTTCTGCTCTGAACTCGGGCTAACTACTATTCCTGAGTATAGGACTCCAGACGGGACGAGGATAGACGTGGCGATTCTGAATGGCGGACAAAAGCTCCTCGCCATCGAGCTTGAGGCTTCCTTCAAGTGGTTTCCTCAGAGGGTTCTCTACGACGTCGTCAAGGCCCATAGGGCGGGGTTTCCGGAGCTTTGGGTTATAACGCCTTTTAAAAACGTGAAGCCGGGTTGGGTTCTGAACTACGCTGAGGAGTTAGGTGTGAGACTTAAGGTGCTCCCTCCAGAAGAGCTGGAAAAGGAAATAGCTGGAATCAGGGCTTTCTCTCTTCTTTCCAATACTTGACGTAGATTACGTCTTCAGCGTGCCAGAGTGGTATCTTGTCTCCCTTTATGATTATCTCCACCTTCCCGTTCTCATAGATGAGTTTCTTTGTTACGTCTTGTGGGAGCTGAAACTGGATGTAGATTTCATCGGGCACGGTGTCTTTGTGTATGGTGACTTTGAACTCGTTGGTGCCTTTGTAGTTTTCATTCCCGTATCTGATGAGGTATGAGGTCCCCTCTGGGAACTTTATTGTCAGCTCGAAGGAGTTCACGTGGGGACTAATCTTCATAGTAAAGAGCCCGACGCCGTCCTTTGTGATGAACGTAACGCTTTGGTTGTTGGTGTAGAAGACTTCCCTGTACTCTATGCTCGCAGGGGGAATTTGTGACGTACTGAGGGCGTAGGCCGCGAGCGCTATTGTGATTATTGCCATTATTGTGAGCGCCTTGTCCATGGTATCACCCCAAAATATTTTCCCCTGCCGTTATTAACCCTTTTGTGTAAGTGTTTACAATAGAGAAAAAACCGGCAGGCTCAAAGTCCAGTTGGCTCGTCTATGAAGAAAACGTCCAGCCCAAAGCGCTCTCTGATGAGCTCCATCAGCGCCTTAACGCCGAGCGTCTCGGTCTTGTAGTGGCCCGCAACCGCGATGCTTATCCCTAAGTCCATCGCCGTCAAATAGTTGGCGTGTGTAAACTCTCCGAGAACGAATAGGTCGAGGTTTTTCCTCTTTGCTTCCTCCAAGGCAAAGCCGCCGGCTCCTGTTATCGCCCCGACGCGCCTTACCTCCCTCGCTCCGAACTCGTAGGTCTTAACTGTCGTGTCCAGCTTCTCTGCGAGAACCTGTGCCACTTCCTCCACCGGCTTTGTCTCCTCAAACTCCCCGATATAACCTATCGTGACCCCTCCGTACTCGCCGAAGGGCTCCTTCGGTTCAAGCCCGAGAAGTTGGAGTAGTTGGACGTTGTTTCCGACCTCAGGGTGGGCATCTAAAGGCACGTGGGCGACGTAGAGGCTTATGCCAGCATCGAAGAGCGCCTTAAGCCTGCGGTACGTCACTCCAGTCACGTAGTCTATGCCACCCCATATCATGCCGTGGTGGACTATCATCATGTCGGCTCTGGCTTTGGCAGCTCTCTCTATCGTCTTGAGTGTCGTGTCGACGGTGAAGGCTATCCTCTCAACTTCCTCCGTTCCCTCCACTTGGAGACCGTTATTTGACTTGTCCGGGAAGGCGTTAATGTTGAGGTATTCGTTGAGAAATGTGACTATCTCGTCCCGCGCGACCATTTCGACCACCAAACTTAATCCCCGCGAGAGCTTTTAACGTCTCCGTATTCACTATACTAAATATCTCGAGCAACATCTCGACCAGCTAACCTTTTAAAAGGCCTGCCCAACTCGCTCCGAGAGGTGTTGGTATGGGTGGGAGTGACAACTTCAGGCGAGCGGTTGAAGAGATAGCGCGGGCAGTTTTGGCGGGCGAGATTAAAGATAGAAACGAGCTGAACAGGTATAAGATAATCGTCTCGCGGAAGTATCATCTGAGCAAGATTCCCGGTAATTCTTATATTCTCAAAGCCATCCCTGAGGGGGAGCGCGACTGCTTCCGGGAGCTCCTCAAGAGGAAGCCGACCAGGACGATAAGCGGAGTTGCCATAGTTGCCATGATGACCAAGCCTTTCCCCTGTCCCCACGGACGCTGCATCTACTGCCCGGGCGGTCCGAGCGTTGGCTCTCCTCAAAGCTATACTGGAAAAGAACCTTCCGCTCTGAGGGCCGTCCAGAGCGCTTACCACCCATATATCATCATGATGCGCAGGCTAAAGCAACTCACTGATATAGGTCACGACGTGGACAAGGTTGAGGTCATAATCCAGGGTGGAACTTTCCCTGCGGTCGATTTGGACTACCAGGAGTGGTTTGTGAAGTGCGCCTTCAAGGCCATGAACGACTTCCCGCACTTCAAGGACATAGAAAACCTCGAGGAGAAGCTTGTCCGCCTGATAGTCCACGGAGATAAGTCCGTCCTTGACGAGGACACGAAGTTCAAGGAGGCCTGGGAGAAAACGCACAGAAAGCCCTACTATTATCTCGAAGAGGAGCAGAGGAAGAACGAGAAGGCTAATGTGAGGATGGTCGGATTAACGATAGAGACCGCCCGGACTGGGCCTTCGAAAGGCAGATTGACAGGATGCTCAAGCTGGGAACGACGCGCGTTGAGCTCGGTGTTCAGACGATTTTCAACTTCATCCACGAGAGGACCAAGCGCGGCCACGGTGTTGAGGAGATAGTTAAGGCTACCCAGCTCCTCCGCGACGCTGGGTTGAAGATAAACTACCACATAATGCCCGGTCTGCCCGGGAGCAACTTCGAGAGGGATTTGTACACATTCAGAGCAATATTCGAGGATGCTTGCTTCAGGCCGGACATGCTGAAGGTATACCCTACGCTCGTTACCGCTGATGCTCCTCTCTACCGCTGGTGGAAGGAAGGTAAATACCGGCCATACCGCACGGAGGAGGCGGTTAAACTACTGGTTGAGGCATACAAGCTCTTCCCCAAGTGGGTTCGCGTTATGCGCATACAGCGCGACATCCCGGCGAAGCTCATCGTCGACGGCGTCAAGCACTCTAATCTTGGACAGCTCGTCTTCAACGAGCTGATTAAAAGAGGAATTCGCCCGAGGGAGATTCGCTTTAGGGAAGTCGGCCATATGATGCAGAAGTTCGGAATAGAGCCTGAAATAGAGCACATCGAGCTCTTAAGAGAGGACTACGACGCAGCCGGTGGGAAGGAGATATTCCTCAGCTTCGAGGACACGAAGAATGACATCCTCATAGGCTTTCTCCGCCTGAGGATTCCGAGCGAAAAAGCCCATCGGAAGGAGATAAACTGCTGTCCTTCGGCCATTGTCAGGGAGCTCCATGTCTACGGTCCTCTAGTGCCAATAGGTGGGAAGCCGAAGTATGAGTGGCAGCATCGCGGCTATGGAAGGGAACTTTTAGCGGAGGCCGAGAGGATAGCCCGCGAGGAGTTTGACGTCAAGAAGATGCTCATCATAAGCGGCGTCGGCGTGAGGGAGTATTACCGTAAGTTTGACTATCGCAAGAACGGTCCGTATGTTGCCAAGAGGCTCGATAGGGGTTATGCAAACTTTGAAAAGAGTGGGAAATTTGATGCCCACTTAAACACATGAGAAGGGCCTCAAGTAGGGGCCCCTTCTCCGGTGGATTTCGCCGCCTTTATCATCACCTCCGCTGACACTTAAAATAACTTTTTGTATTTAAAAATTTTTGTTCCTCGACTTTTCTGACAGTAAATCTTAAGTACTTCTTACTCCTCGGGATTAGTTAGGTGATTCCGAGTGAAAGAGGAATCCAAGAAGGGTCTCTCCTACGAGACTTCATTCATAATCAAGGTTCTCTTAATTGTCTTCGTAGTAGGTGTGGTCGTCCTTTTCGCGGTTATTTATCCTATCCTCTCCCATAACCCAAATCCCTTCGATGTTGCGGCTCCTAAGGGCTAGATAGTCCTCGCTCAGAACTTCACTATGGGTTCCATCAACTACACCAACGCCGTGCCTATAACTTCTCAGAACAACCTTCTCGTCCTGAAGGGCAATGACAACATGGGTGATAGCTTGACAATAAGCGTAACAAGCCCGGGGTGGTGCCTCGATCTCTGGGTCTGGGGCGGTTCGAACAACGGCTGGCAGTTGAAGTACAACTGCTCCAATGAAATCCAAATGAGTCAGTACGCCTTCAGGAGAGTGCCCACCCATGATGCCAAGGAGATACTTTACTGGTACCTCGAGCCTGGCTACGCGCTGGTTCTCCACAAAACTGAACCCGTTCAGAACTACGAACTCGTGAACCTGACCGTTACCTACGGAGGAATTACAGGAGAAGGCTCCCTGAAAGTGGCGATAAAGAAGTCATAACCTTTTTATTATTCAAAATCTTAGTAAGTCCGAGAGGTGATTGTATGAGAATCTCTTATGAGACTGAGTCAGTCCTTAAGATTCTTGTTGTCGTCGCAATCATTGCGATAGTAGTTCTCTACTACCTCCTCGTGCCGATAATCACTCACAAGCTCGTTCCCTACGGTGTTGCGTCTCCCAAGGGCCGGATAATTCTGCTGGAGAACATAACCCTCGGAAATTACACTTGGAGCAACGCAGTTGACCTTCAGAAGCACCTCATTCTGAAGGGAAGCGAGGATTATGGAAACTCCGTGGTGCTGAATATCCAGAATCCTGACTGGTGCCTCGACGTCCTCTTCTGGGATGGACAGAAATACGTGAGGAGCAAGGAGTGTGTTAGGAAGCTGGTCATACCAAAATATCTGTTCATGATAAGCAGTGCCTTCTACTGGTACGTGGAGAGCGGCTACCATCTGATTGCATACAAAAGGGATTCGGCCCCGGAGAATTATGAGCTGGTCAACTTCACGGTAACCTACGGAGAAGAAACTGACTGGGGAGCGTTCAAAGTAGCCTACCCTAAGGAAAGCTAACGGAACTCTTTTGAGACTTCTCTTTAACGTTTTTTATGAGGTTCAAGCCGAAATCTTTTCGAGAAGACGTCCACTTCAAGTGCAAGTTCTGCCTTGACTGCTGTAGGGGGAGGTTCATCTATTTAACTTTAAATGATATATTTAACTTTAAATGATATATTTAACTTTAAATGATATATTTAACTTTAAATGATATATTTAACTTTAAATGATATATTTAACTTTAAATGATATATTTAACTTTAAATGATATATTTAACTTTAAATGATATATTTAACTTTAAATGATATATTTAACTTTAAATGATATATTTAACTTTAAATGATATATTTAACTTTAAATGATATTAGAGAAATAGTAAAGGCCGGCCACGATCCACAGGACTCCGTAATGCTGACCCTTGACGGCGGGAAGGTTCGCTTTGTCATGGCCTACCGTGAGTGGGATCTCGGTTGCGTCTTCCACGACCCGGAAACAGGCAAGTGCAGGATTCATGACCAAAACCCGATAATATGCCGCATCTACCCATTCATGGTCTCCAGAAAGCCCCTGGGAGTTGAGGGGGAGGAGCCCTTCGAGTATAAAGGGGAGAACCTGTGGCTCTACTACGACGAGTCCTGCCCGGGAATAAACCCGGAGGAGCCTGAGGCGGTCATAACCCCAGAGGAGATAGCTGAGCTTGGCCTTGAGTTTGAGCGGGAATTAGAGAAGACGGATATGGACGGTTTCCTCAAACTACTTGAGGAACTCGACTGAGAAGATTAATCCTTATAAACGGCTTCCCCAACTCATGACCGATGTCGATGAATGAACTCCGCTATAGACGGGCCTCTGCGTGGGAGTACGACCTCATCCTTCGCGAGGCAGAGAAGTACGGTGAGCTTAGTCACCATACCTTTGCGGTCGTTGAGGGCAGGTTTAGAGACGTCTATGCTGTGAACGAGCGCGTTTGGAAAGAACTTGAAAACCTGAAAGTTAAGCCCTATGCCTACGGAACCTTCGTTGGCACGATTAAGGTGGACAAAAACCTTGTCGAGAAGTTCTATCCAAATGTCGAGTTCTTCTACTTTGTGGATGTTAAGAAAAACTACGCAATCCTAAGCCCCAGGGCGGGCTTCCTCTTCACTACGGGAAAAGATGTCCCCAGGAGCGGCGTCAGGAAGTACGACTGGCAAGGAACGAAGAAGCTTGTGGTATATGACGAAAATGGCATCATACTCGGTATAGGACGTATAAATCCCAAAAGCAGAAACAAGTTCATTCTAAATGTGACTGACATAGGGGAGTTCATCAGGAGGAGGCGCTGATATTCAGCTTTCTTTGACTGGCCGTGGTGAATACTCGGTTGTCTTCTGTAACTGTCTGGAGATTGTCCTTAAGGGTTCTGACTCTGACGTAACGCTTTTAAACTGAAATGTTAAATTAACTATTAGTGACTAAAACTTTCGGGGTGATACCCGATGATGAAGAGGGTAAAGACAGGCATCCCGGGTATGGACGAGGTTCTTCACGGGGGAATCCCGGAGCGAAACGTGGTTTTGCTGAGCGGTGGGCCCGGAACGGGAAAGTCCATATTCAGCCAGCAGTTTCTCTGGAACGGTCTCCAGAACGGCGAGCCTGGAATATACGTGGCTTTAGAAGAACATCCTGTTCAGGTTAGGCAGCACATGGCCAACTTCGGCTGGGACGTCAGGAAGTACGAGGAGGAAGGCCTCTTTGCTATGGTCGACGCCTTCACGGCTGGAATAGGTAAGAGCAAGGAGTACGAGAGATACATTGTACACGACCTGACAGATATCAGGGAGTTCATTGACGTGGTCAGAGGAGCTATTAAGGACATTGGGGCCAAGCGCGTGGTTATTGACTCGGTTACGACGCTGTACATCAACAAACCGGCAATGGCAAGGAGCATAGTGATGCAGCTTAAGCGTGTTCTGGCCGGTCTTGGGGTTACGAGTATCCTTGTGAGTCAGATAAGCGTCGGCGAGCGTGGCTTCGGTGGACCGGGAGTTGAGCACGGCGTTGACGGAATAATAAGGCTTGATTTGGACGAAATCGACGGCGAGCTCAAGCGCTCGCTGATAGTGTGGAAAATGCGTGGGACAAGCCACTCCATGAGGAGGCACCCCTTCGAGATAACTAACAATGGAATAGTCGTCCACCCAGACAAAGTTCTCAAGAGGGGGACTGTCGTCGGGCTCGAGTGAAAGCTGGGGGAGGTGGTAGCGATGGAGATTCCGCTGAATCCCCTTGGAAGGAAAGAAATACACAGGCTCGAAAGCATCCTGCTCTTCGCAACCCTCTTCAGGCCCGAAGTGATAGAGCTCATCAAGGATCCGGCAGAGAGGCTCACCTGGGTTGACAGTCTGGCAGTCGCTGCTGGAGCGATAGCCAGGGAGAAGGCAGGTATGGCGGTGAGGGAGATAGCGGATGAACTTGGAAGAGCCGAGGCTACTATAAGGAAGCATCTCAAGGGCGAGACTAAGGCCGGCCAGCTCGTCAGGGAGACCTACGAGCTCATAAAGGCTGGAAGGCTCGATGAGCTCGTCAGGAACGTCGAGGTTTTAGCTAAAGGCGGCCAACTGGTAGCACTCGAGGAGTACGAGAAGCTCAAGAGGAGCCTGGCTGAGCTTAATGCCCAGCTTGATGAGCTCAGAAAGGAAAACAAAGAACTCAAAGGCAAGCTTGAGAAGGCCAGAGAGACAATAGCAACTATTGAGCAAAAACTCGGGGAGATAAAGAACCTGCTCTGACGTTTCAAAAGTGGAGAAGGGAAAAGGGACCTCTTAGCCCTGCCCGTTCCCGTTCTTTCTTTCGAGCTTTTCTTCCCAGGTCAGTATCATGTGGGTGAAGGTTCCGTCGTCCTCTTCAATACCGCGCTTTATCTCGGAAACGTGGGCGTATTGGGCCTTTATCTTGTCGAGGATGTAATCAACGGCCTTTTCTGGGTCTGCCGTGGTGCCGCAGGTGTAAACGTCCAGGGCCGCGTAGCCCTTCTCCGGCCAGGTGTGTATCGAGATATGGGATTCAGCCACTATGACTACACCACTCACACCGGTTGGTGAGAACTTAAAGAAATAGCTTGCTTTGACCTCCATTTTACCTACTTTTGCTGCCTCTAGGAATATTTCCCTTATTTTGTCAGCGTTACCAAGGGTTTCCGGATCGCAGCCAGCAGCCTCAACCACATAGTGAAACCCTATCGTCTCCATGGCCTCTCACCTAAGTGAGGGGTTTGGCCTTCCCTTTTTAAAGTTAAGCCTCGCATTATCCGATGAACACTAGCCATCTTTAATCATTGAACCACTAATTTTAAAACTCGTCCGGACCAACTAACGATAAGTTTTGCAAAAACTCAAGAAGGGGTGAAGGTATGTCGAAACCTAAAACCAAGGGCGAGCCCGATGCTTGGGAAGCCGTCCGAATGAAAAAACAGAAGAAACTGAGTGTTCTCGCCAGGATGGATTATAAGAAAATGATTACCTACCCTCTGGCGGTCTTTATAGTTGCCCTGATTCTACTCGCGGTTCACTTTCCGCACCTTGGAATAGACCTCCAGGGAGGTGTGGTTATCACTGCTTATGGTGTCGATACTAACCCGGATGAACTTGCCAAATACATCAGCGACCAGATTGGCGTTGATGTGAGAGTTGAGAGCTTTAGCGGTGTAGACACCAAGGGTGTGAGGGTTTACGCGCCCACTGGAACAGACCCGCTTGAGATAATCAATGTCATGAAGACCAAGTATCCTGACGCGGAGTATACTCACAGCGAGGTGCAGCCGACCTTCGGTGAGATTTCCCAGCAGCAGGGTATCAGGGCTCTTATACTGGCGTTCATCGGAATGGCCGTAGTCGTGTTCCTCTTCTTCAGGAACTTAGTCCCGTCGCTCACCATAATGTTCTCTGCCCTTTCGGACATGGTGATAGCCGTCGCAATAATGGGGATCTTCGGCATCCAGCTAACAACCGCAACCATAGCGGCCCTGCTGATGCTCATCGGTTACACCGTGGACAGCAACATTCTCCTGACCACGAGGCTCCTGAAGCGTAAGGAGGACACCATCGAGGATGCCTACCTCTCGGCGGTTTCGACTGGATTCACCATGAGCACCACCACTCTCGGTGCCCTCTTTGTGCTCTGGCTCATCTCGACCTCTCAGACTATAGACAACATCGCAGTGGTGCTCATCTTCGGTCTCCTCGCGGACTTCATGAACACCTGGCTGCTCAATGCAGGGGTGCTGAAGTGGTACTTGGCCAGAGGCTCTACTAGGGGTGGTAAGGCATGAAAAGGAGAACTAAAAAGCTCCTCCTGAACTGGAGGATCATCCTTCTCACCGTGTTTCTCATAGGCTCGGTTGTGACTCTTGCTGTTAGGCCGCTCACCTTTGGAATAGATATAAGCGGCGGTGTTGCGCTCGTCGCTCAGACTGAGCACCCCGTTGATGCCGACACGATGCAGCTCGTTGTTGATTCGCTCCAGAAGAGGCTCAACACCCTGGGATTGAGGGACATAACTGTTGAGGCCCAGGGGGACCAGATAGTGCTCGTCAAGGTCGCCAACGTCACCACCGCTGAAGAAGCCGATGCCATTAAAAACGTCATTGAAAGCCAGGGTGTATTCTACATGGAGTTTGATGGAGTAATCTTTGGAACGGGTCAGGACGTTGAGTACGTCGGCATCTATCAGATAAAGCCCGACAACACATGGAGCGTCCCCTTCAGGATATCCAAGAGTGCCGCCGAGAAGTTCGCCGAGCTGGCGAAGGGCAAGACGGGATGGCCGGTCGACATGTTCCTTGACCCACCCGTTAACTCACTTCTCGTAGTTCCTGACAGTGTATATAATCTCATGAACAGCTCGGAGTTCAACGCCCAGGTTCCTGAAGCCCCGACCCTGCTTCAGAGGATAACCAAGGCCTTTAACATAACCGTCGTTGCTTATGCCAATCAGACCGCCGATGAGCTGGCAGATATGGCCGAGGGCAGGGAGAAGATAGTCCTCGTTGACCTCAACCAGGGCCTCCAGAGTGAGCTTGAGAACATGAACGTTACCGTCAGACTCGTCCAGAGGGGCCCAGGCGAGAGCGACCACGCACTCATCATTAGGACCCTTGGTCTCTACGGCCCGTACTCAGTGGGCGAAGGCCTCGCCACCGGCCAGCCGCAGCAGGATGTTCAGATAACTGGAACCGCCTCGGACAGGCTCACTGCTGAGCAGGAAGCCAGGCAGATCTACACCGTCCTCAAGAGCGGTTCGCTTCCAGTCAAGCTCAACGTCGTTGGAATGGAATTTATCTCCCCCAGACTCGGTGAGAACTTCAAGTACCAGGCCCTGCTCGCCGGTATCGGAGCGCTTATAGCGGTCTTTGCCATAGTCTACTTCCACTACAGGAACTGGAAGATAGCCATACCAGTTGCCTCGACCAGCTTCTTCGAGGCAATAATCATCCTTGGATTCGCCGCACTCATCCAGTGGAACCTCGACCTGCCGAGCATAGCGGGTATCATAGCCGCCATCGGTACTGGCGTTGATCAGCAGATAGTAATAACCGACGAACTTCTCGGTGGGACTAAGGAGACTAGGATAACCAGGCGCTCGAACGTTCTCAAAAGGATGGGAAGGGCGTTCTTCGTTATCTTCGCCTCGGCAGCGACGACGATAGTGGCCATGAGCTTCCTGCTCATATACTTCGTCGGAACACTCAAGGGCTTCGCTTTCACGACAATACTGGGCGTGGTCATAGGAATCCTCGTTACGAGGCCTGCCTATGCTGAAATAGCCAAGTACCTGCTCGGTGAGGACTAATGTTCGTCGTGATAATGGGCGCCGGAAGGGTTGGCTATCTCGTTGCCAAGATGCTCGAGGAAGAGGGCCACGACGTGACCATAATCGAGATGGACAAGGAGAGGGCCAAGGAGCTCTCCCTCCGTATCAACGGTCTCGTCATTGAGGGCGATGCCACCGACCCGAAGACGCTCGAGGAGGCAAACATAAAGCAGGCGAATGCATTCGCGGCTTTAACCGGCAAGGACGACGCCAACCTGCTGGCGTGCATACTGGCAAAGCACCTCAACCCGAAGATAAAGACCTCACTCAGGATAGGCAACCCGAAAAACAGGCGCATCTTCGAAGAGGTGGGGGACCTCCGGAGGTACTTTGACTTCGTCATCTCGCCGGAGGAGATAGCAGCGGAGTACATCAGCAGGAACATCGTTACGCCGGGCTTTGACCGTGTCCTCTTCCCCAAGGAGGGTGCTGAGATTGTGCGCTTCACTATAGACAAGGACAGTGAGATAGCAGGAAAGCTCGTTAAGGATCTCAGGATACCAAAAGACGCTCTCATAATAGCCGTCTATGACGAAAAAGGCAACCTGCTGATACCCTCCGGCGACACGAAGCTGCCAGAGGGGGGCCAGATAATTGTCTTTGCCAAGAACAACGTTCTTGACAATGTCAAAGAACTCCTCGAGAAGAAGAAGCCTGAGGAGACGCAGGAGTAAGTTTGCTCCTTCCTTTTCTTTCACCATAAACTATTTAAACCAATTAGGGAAGCCAAAGGTGGCGTAGAGAGAACCTGTTTTCAGGGTCATTGGGGGGCTCATCATGGAGGAGGTCATCAAAGAGATTGTCGATGCCGAGAAGCAGGCTGAGAAAAGGATTGAAAAGGCGAAGGAAGACGCTAAGGTCATAGTCCTTAAAGCCAAGGAAGATGCGAAGCTAATAGAGAAGGAGATAATCCAGGAAGCTGAGGAAAAGGCCAAGGCCCTCGTTGAGAAGGCCCGCCTGGAAGGCGAGGAGGAGGCGAAGAAAATCCTTGAGGAGGGCGAGAAGGAAGTCGAAGAGCTGAAGATTAAGGCCATCAACAACTTCGAGAAGGCCATATCTGCCGGCATAGAGCTCATAAGAGGGGGCTGAGATGTTCAGGCCAGAAGAGATGGTTAAAATCGAGGTAATGGCCCTCAACAGGTACAAGGATTCTCTCTTGACTTATCTCCACGAGCAGGGTGTCGTGGAGATCAGGGAGATAGACATTAAAATCGCCCAGAAGGATTCTCCCAACGAGTTCCACAGAAAGGCTGCCTCATACAGCATAACAATCTCAAGACTCGTTGATTTCCTCAAGGATTACAGAAAGACCAAGGGCGGCGGTATAAAGGAGTTCATCTTTCCCCCCGAGAGGGAGAAGAAGACCTACAAATATGGAGGAATCGAGAAGCTCATAAAGGACGTTGAGAGCTTTCTTGAGGTTGTTGAACCAGAGATAAAGGCCGTTGAGGGTAAAATAACCGCGACCCAGACGGAAATTGAGAGGATAAAGGCCGACATCTCAATTCTTGAGCTCCTCTCCTCGTTCAACCTTGATGTCTCCTATCTCAGGTCCACCGACATAGTCGAGATAGTGGTCGGAACCATCGATAGAAACAAGTTCCCACCCCTCATCGAGGAGGTCAAAAAGGCCACCGAGGGGAGAGTGGCTTTTGTTTCCAAGGAGTTCAAAGATAAGGTTCTGGTGGTTTTCGCATTCATCAAGAGGGACTACGAGAAGGCCAATCCGATACTGGCAAAGTACTCTCTCGAGAGGCTGGAAGTCCCAGAGGGTGAGGGGACTCCAAGGGAACTTATAAAAGTCTATGAGGAGAAGCTCAGGATCAAGGAGAAGGAGCTTGAAAGCGCGAAGAAGGACGCCGAGATGCTCGCCGAGAAGTACTACGACGACGTGGTTTTCTACCAGGAGCTGATGGAGAACGAGAGGGACAAGGCCACAGTCCTGCCGATGCTCGCGAGGACAAACATGACTTTCGCCATGACGGGCTGGCTCCCGAGGAGCGAGGTTCCGAATGTTCTTGAGGGAATCAAGAGGATAACTGAGGAAAAGGCCTACATCAACATCAAGGAGCCGAGCAAGGAGGAGCTCGATGACATCCCAATCAAGCTCAAGAACCCGAGCTTCTTCAGACCCTTTGAGATGCTCACCGAGATGTACGGTGTCCCGAAGTACAATGAGATAGACCCAACGCCGATAATAACCTTCACCTACTCGTTCTTCTTCGGCTTCATGCTCACGGACTTCATGTACGGCCTCATAATAGCCATAGTCGCTGCACTGCTCATCAAGGGTCACAAGAAGTTCAACGACGGCACCTACAAGTTTGCCTACACCTTGCTCATCAGCGCCGCCTTCACTATGATCATGGGCGTCCTCTTCGGCAGCTACTTCGGCAACGCCCTCGATTTGGCTGGCTTCAACGTCTGGCGCAAGTGGGACAGCATGACAGACGCGCTGGTAGTCCTCCAGATGGCATTGGCCATAGGCCTCGCCCACCTATTCACCGGATATACCGTAGGCTTCATAGCCAAGATGAAGAACGGCGAAGTCAAAGACGCAATCTTCGACCAGCTCTCCTGGATGCTCATAATACTCGGCGTCTCGCTCCTTGGCCTGGGAGCCATGGGTCAGCCAGGCTTTACCCTGCCTGGAAAGGCTCTCTTCGGGGCTGGCCTAGTGCTCTTCATCCTCAGCGAGTTCAGGAACGGTGCACTGGCAATACTGCTGACGATATCGGACTTCTTCGGCTTCGTCGGCAGCTGGCTCAGCTACGCCCGTCTGATGGCACTGGCTTTGGCAACCGCTGGAATAGCCATGGTCGTCAACATCCTTGTCCAGATGGTCTGGGGCATCAGCATCGGCCCCGTTCCAATAGGCATAGTCATTGGCCTCATACTGTTTGTCGGCGGCCAGCTGTTTTCGGTCGCCATCAACGCCCTCGGAGCGTTCGTCCACTCGCTCCGTCTGCAGTACGTTGAATTTTTCGGAACCTTTTACTCTGGCGAAGGTAAGCGCTTCGAGCCCTTCAGGGCAAAAAGGGAGGTCTCAAAGTTAGAGTTTGAAGCTTAAGGAGGTGTTTGAGAAATGGACCCGATAGTTTACGTATCCCTTGGAGCGGCCCTTGCGGCCGGTATAGCCGGAGCAGCTTCAGCCTTTGGTGTCGGTATAGCAGGTGCAGCGGCTGCTGGAGTCGTTGCCGAGGATGAGAGAAACTTCAAGAACGCCCTCATCCTTGAGGGTCTGCCAATGACCCAGAGCATTTACGGACTCATTACGCTGTTCCTCATCCTGCTGGTCTCGGGAATCCTCGGCGGCGGCTTCAAGTTCACCGACCCCAACAACGTGGACAACATCGTCAAGAGTGCCATACTCCTCGGTGCCGGCCTTACCGTCGGCCTCACTGGCCTCTCAGCCATACCGCAGGGTATCATCGCGAGCGCGAGCATCGGCGCCGTTGCCAAGAACCCAAAGACCTTCACCCAGGGCATCATATTCTCGGCTATGGCCGAGACCATGGCAATCTTCGGTCTCGTCGGTGCCCTGATAATGATAGTTACTGGAGTTGGCTTCTGAGCCCTCCAAACTTTCTTTATATATAGCCCGACGGAGGAAGGAAGATGAATGGAGCAGAGCTGATAATTCAGGAGATAAACAGGGAAGCGGAGCAGAAGATACAGTACATACTCAACGAGGCCCAGAAGGAGGCGGAGAAGATTAAGGAGGAGGCTTGCAAGAGGGCCGAGGCCAGGGCAGAGTGGATACTCAGGAAGGCCCACACTCAGGCCGAGATAGAGAAGCAGAGGATCATAGCCAACGCCAAGCTTGAGGTGAGGAAGAAGAGGCTAGCCGTTCAGGAGGCGCTCATCCAGGAGGTCATTGCAGCCCTGCGCGAGAGGCTGGCTGAACTATCCGCCGAGGAATACTTCTCGATGCTTGTGGATTTGACGGTCCAGGCCGTCGAGGAGCTCGGAAGCGAGAGCGTTGTCATTAATTCCAATGAGAGAACCCTTGAGCTGCTCCGCGGAAGGTTTGAGGAGTTCAAAAAGGTCCTTGAGGAGAAGCTCGGGAAGAACGTTGAGATAACCCTTGGTGAGCCAATAAGCACTATAGGCGGCGTCATCGTCGAAACCATAGATAGGAGCGTTAGGGTGGACAATCGTTTTGAGTCAAGGATAGAGAGGTTTGAGAGTGACTTGAGGGCAGAGATTGCCAAGGCTCTCTTCGGGTGAGGCGAATGGAAGCAGGAGCGGTAACTGGAATCCTCAACACAACATTGGCGGTGGTCTTCGTTTGGATGGGGTACAAGACGTCCAAGATAATCTGGAAGTACACTCCCTACTCCTACCCTAACGCGAGGATAAAGGCTATGGAGGCCAAGCTCCTGACCGAGCAGAGGTTCAACGAGCTGGCGGAGAGCAGAACTCTTAACAACTTCGTGGTCAGCCTGGAGGACACTGATTATAAGGGCTACCTCGCGGGAGTTTCAAGCTACACCGTGGAGGAGATAGAGAGGGCCCTGGATAAGGCCTTGGCCGGAACCTACGAGCTCATGGTTAAGATTCTTCCGAAGAGGGTCGGCCCCTTCTTCAGGCTCCTGCTCGAGGAGTGGGATGTCAGGAATGTAACCAGCACCGTCAAGGCCAAGAAGGTCGGCGAACCCGCGAGCGACTACGTTAGCGAGATTGGAACTATGGTCCCCAAGGTCAAGGCCATGGCTGAAGCAAAGACGCTCGAGGAGATACTCGTCATCCTTGAAGGCACCCCCTACGAAGAGCCTTACCAGAAGCTTCTGTTGGGGGAGATAAGCCTCAAGGAGTTCGAGACCGAACTTTACAAGATGTACTACGCCAAGCTCCTTGAATACGCGCTCTCCAGGAAGGACGACGAGAGGATAATCCTCAAAGAGTTCGTGAGGCTCAAGATAGACAAGACCAACATAATGACCGTCATGAGGGCTAAAGCGGCAAAGATGAGCGCCGAGGAGATAAAGCCTCTCCTCATACCTGGGGGAAGGCTCGGTAGAAGCCTTGAGGCCATACTCCACGTGGACGACTTGAGCATGGCTTTGGCCGAGCTCGACTCCACGAGCTACGGCAAGGTCATCAGGGACGTCAGGGATGAGGTTGAGAAAGACTTGAGCGTCCTCGAGAGGACTCTGGAGAGGCACATCAGGGAAAGGATGAACGAGCTGACCCGGTTCTACCCGCTCAGCGTGGCAACGCCGCTCAGCTACATACTGCAGAAGGAGAGTGAGGTCAAGAAGCTCAGGGCGATAGCCAAGCTCATCGACGATGGTCTCAAGCCAGAGATGATAAAGGAGATAGTGGGTGATGTCGCATGAAGATAGCCGTCCTCGGCGACAGGGACACGGCCCTTGGCTTTAAGCTCGCCGGGGCCCATGAGGTTTATTCCTTCGAGGACACGCCCCTCGAAATGGAGAGGCTCAGGAACAAGCTCAACGAACTCATCGAAAGGGGCGATGTTGGAATAATCCTGATAACGGAGAGATTCGCCCAGAAGGTTGAGCTTTCAGAGGTTACATTTCCGATCATTCTTCAGGTGCCTGACAAGTCGGGTTCGAGGTTTGGTGAAGAGCAGATTAAGGAGATAGTTAGAAGGGCGATAGGTGTTGAGTTGAAGAGGTGAAGAAAATGGGAAGGATAGTTAGGGTTACCGGTCCACTTGTCGTCGCCGAAGGAATGAAGGGCTCAAAGATGTACGAGGTAGTCAGAGTAGGCGAAATGGGACTCATTGGAGAAATCATTCGCCTCGAGGGCGACAAGGCCGTCATACAGGTCTACGAGGAAACGGCCGGTGTAAGGCCAAGTGAGCCGGTCACGGGAACCGGTGCATCGCTCAGCGTCGAGCTTGGTCCGGGTCTACTCACTGCGATGTACGACGGTATTCAGAGGCCGCTTGAGGTTCTCAGGGAGCTCAGCGGCGACTTCATAGCGAGAGGTCTCACCACTCCTGCATTGCCGAGGGACAAGAAGTGGCACTTCACTCCGAAGGTCAAGGTTGGCGACAAGGTCGTCGGTGGCGACATCCTCGGTGTTGTTCCAGAGACTAGCATCATCGAGCACAGGATTCTCGTTCCTCCATGGGTCGAGGGCGAGATAGTGGAGATTGCAGAGGAGGGCGACTACACGGTTGAAGAGGTCATAGCCAAGGTCAAGAAACCCAACGGTGAGATAGAGGAGCTCAAGATGTACCACCGCTGGCCAGTTCGTGTCAAGAGGCCCTACAAGATGAAGCTCCCGCCCGAGGTTCCGCTCATCACCGGACAGAGGACGATAGATACCTTCTTCTCCCAGGCCAAGGGTGGAACTGCAGCCATCCCTGGACCGTTCGGTTCAGGAAAGACCGTTACCCAGCACCAGCTCGCCAAGTGGAGTGACGCCCAGATTGTCGTTTACATAGGCTGCGGTGAGCGCGGAAACGAGATGACTGATGTTCTCGAGGAGTTCCCCAAGCTCAAAGACCCGAAGACCGGAAAGCCACTCATGGAGAGAACTGTCCTCATAGCCAACACTTCGAACATGCCCGTCGCTGCGCGTGAGGCCTCCATCTACACCGGAATCACCATAGCCGAGTACTTCAGAGACATGGGCTACGACGTCGCTCTGATGGCCGACTCGACGAGCAGGTGGGCTGAGGCGCTCCGTGAGATTTCTGGAAGGCTTGAGGAGATGCCCGGTGAGGAAGGCTACCCTGCCTACCTCGCGAGCAGGATAGCTGAATTCTACGAGCGTGCCGGTCGTGTGATTACCCTTGGAAGCGACGAGAGGATTGGAAGCGTTTCCGTCATCGGTGCAGTCTCACCCCCGGGTGGAGACTTCAGCGAGCCCGTCGTTCAGAACACCCTTCGTGTCGTCAAGGTCTTCTGGGCCCTCGATGCTGACCTGGCCAGGAGGAGGCACTTCCCGGCTATAAACTGGCTCAGGAGCTACTCCCTTTACATAGACTCCATCCAGGGCTGGTGGCACGAGAACGTTGACCCAGAGTGGAGGAAGATGCGTGATAAGGCCATGGGGCTCCTCCAGAAGGAGGCCGAGCTCCAGGAGATAGTTAGAATCGTCGGTCCAGACGCTTTGCCCGACAGGGAGAAGGCCGTCCTCATAGTCACCAGGATGCTCCGTGAGGACTACCTCCAGCAGGATGCCTTCGATGAGGTCGACACATACTGCCCGCCCAAGAAGCAGGTCACTATGATGAGGGTTATCCTCAACTTCTACGAGAAGACTATGGAGGCCGTTGACAGGGGCGTTCCAGTTGACGAGATAGCCAAGCTCCCCGTCAGGGAGAAGATCGGTCGTATGAAGTTCGAGCCTGAGATAGAGAAGGTCGCTGCGCTCATAGATGAAACCAACCAGCAGTTTGAGGAGCTCTTTAAGAAGTACGGAGCGTGATGCTGATGCCTGGAATGGAGTACTCCACCGTTAGCAAGATTTACGGCCCGCTGATGATAGTCCAGGGCATCAAGGGAGTCGCCTATGGTGAGGTCGTTGAGATAGAGACGGAAAGCGGCGAGAAGAGGAAGGGTCAGGTCCTTGAGGCAAGGCAGGACATGGCCATCGTCCAGGTCTTCGAGGGAACCCGTGACTTGGACATTAAAACCACTCGCGTCCGCTTCACTGGCGAAACGCTCAAGGTTCCCGTTTCCATGGACATGCTCGGCAGGATATTCAACGGTATCGGTCGGCCCATAGATGGAGGCCCAGAAATCATCCCCGAGGACAGGCGCGACGTCCACGGCGCTCCCCTTAACCCGGTCGCTAGAGCTTACCCGAGGGACTTCATCCAGACCGGTGTTTCGGCCATTGATGGAATGAACACCCTCGTTAGGGGTCAGAAGCTCCCAATCTTCAGTGGTAGCGGTCTGCCCCACAACATGCTGGCTGCGCAGATAGCCAGGCAGGCGAAGGTCCTCGGTGAGGAGGAACAGTTCGCCGTCGTCTTTGCTGCGATGGGTATCACCTATGAAGAAGCCAACTTCTTCAAGAAGAGCTTTGAAGAGACTGGAGCCATTGAGAGGGCTGTCCTCTTCCTCAACCTTGCTGACGACCCGGCAATCGAGAGAATCATCACCCCACGTATGGCTCTGACAGTGGCTGAATATCTCGCCTTCGAGTACGACATGCAGGTCCTCGTCATCCTCACGGACATGACCAACTACGCCGAGGCCCTGCGTGAGATCAGCGCCGCCCGTGAGGAGGTCCCAGGAAGGCGTGGCTACCCAGGTTATATGTACACCGACCTTGCTACCATCTACGAGCGTGCTGGAAGGGTCAGGGGCAGGAAGGGAAGCATAACCCAGATGCCCATCCTCACCATGCCCGACGACGACATCACCCACCCGATTCCAGACCTCACTGGATACATCACCGAGGGCCAGATAGTCCTCAGCAGGGAGCTGCACAGGAAGGGTATCTACCCGCCCATCGACGTTCTCCCGAGCCTCAGCCGTCTGATGAAAGATGGTATCGGTAAGGGAAGAACCAGGGAGGACCACCCGCAGCTCAGCCAGCAGCTCTACGCTGCTTATGCCGAGGGAAGAAGCCTGAGGGATCTCGTCGCAGTCGTCGGTGAGGAGGCACTCAGCGAGACTGACAGAAAGTACCTCAAGTTCGCGGACAGGTTCGAGAGGGAGTTCGTCGCCCAGCGCTACGACGAGGACAGGAGCATCGAGGAGACTCTCGACCTCGGCTGGGAGCTCCTCGCTGAGCTTCCGGAGAGCGAGCTCAAGCGTGTCAGGAAGGAGTACATCCTCAAGTACCACCCCAAGTACAGGAAGAGGGAGGCTTGACTCCCCATTTTATCCCTTAGGTGGTCGAGATGGCAGAGTTGCTCAACGTCAAGCCCACCCGTATGGAGCTCCTCAACCTCAAGAGGCGCATTAAGTTAGCCAAAAAGGGCCACAAGCTCCTCAAGGACAAGCAGGATGCACTAATCATGGAGTTCTTCACTATCTACGAGGAGGCCCTAAGCTTAAGGCAGGAGCTTAGCCAGAAGATGGAGGAGGCATTTAAGGCCCTTCAGATGGCAGAGATTGACGTCGGAATGCTCCGCCTCAAGGAGATAAGCCTCAGCGTCGAGCCCAACAAAGAGGTGGAGATAAGGAAGAGGAACGTCATGGGTGTTCCGGTTCCACTCATAGAGGCCAAAGGCTTTAGGAGGAGCGCCAAAGATAGGGGCTACGCCTTTGTTTCCAGCTCGCCAAGGGTCGACTTGGCCGCGGAGAAGTTCGAGGAAGTGCTCGATCTTGCCGTCCGTCTTGCTGAAGTCGAGGAGACCCTCAAGAGGCTCGCTAGGGAGATAGAGGTCACCAAGAGGCGCGTCAACGCGTTGGAATACATTATCATCCCGAGGATGGAGGCAACGGTGAAGTTCATCAAGCAGCGCCTCGACGAGATGGAGCGTGAGAACTTCTTCAGGCTCAAGCGCGTTAAGGCCCTCATTGAGGCTAAAGCCGGTAGTTAACCATCGTTTGGACTTTTTCCCTCTCTTTGGGTTTGTGTAGGTAATTGTGTATGCAAATGACTTAAATAGATTTTTATCATAAAGTTTTTTGGTGGTGATAATGGGTATGGGTGAATACTTTATAGAGCCGAGCCTTGACCCGAGGAAAGATCACGTTCTCTATAGGGATGAGGAGCACTTGGTGGTTTATCTTGGGACTCAGGAAGGCGGTGAAGATGTAGATGTCAACAGTTACCTCATTGTTAGCGGAGGTAGGGGTATGCTTATAGATCCCGGTGGGTACAAGATATTCTCAAAGGTTCTCGCTAATGTTTCGAAGTACATTGATCCCAGGGACATAGAATATGTGTATATCTGCCACCAGGATCCGGATGTAGCGGGAAGTCTTCCGCTTTGGAAGGAAGTTACCAATTCCAAGATAATCGTCCATTGGCTCTGGACAAGATTTCTCCCTCATTTTGGTTTCGAAGATGCCAATTCAATAACACATCAGTTATCGGATGATGGTGAGACCATTCATTTTGGGGCTACAACCCTCGAATTCATTCCCGCCCATTTCCTTCACAGTCCGGGTCACTTCACGATATACGACCACAGGAGTAGGTTCCTGTTCACTGGTGATATCGGCATAGCCATCTTGGATGAGCCATATATAGTGGTTGAAAACATGGAGAGGCACATTCAAGCTATGAGGCCGATACATGAGCGCCTTATGCCCACCAGCGCCGCGATAAAGCTCTGGCTCAACCGCGTTCGGTATTTGGATATAGAGGCTATACTGCCCCAACACGGGGCCATTATACCCAGACAGCATGTCAAGAGATTCTTTGATTTCCTTGAGAACCTTAAAGTAGGCGTTGATACGATGCGTTGAGGTGGTTACCATGAACATTAGGAACATCGAGAAGGCATCAAGTGCACTGGCTCAATCGGTTAGGATAAAAACCTCCAGCAGAGAATCCAGCAAGATTATCAGCGAGCTTGCGGATCAGATTAGTGGACAGTTTCTTGAGAACAACATGATGATTATCGAGAATATAGAAAAACTCTCTCAGGTTATGAAAGAGCTTAAACGCTTTCAAATGGAGTTTTTACCATTCTTCCAGCGCTTTGAGGTGTTTGCTAAGGAATTTAATACCCTTGTTGAGAATCTTGAATATATTTCTCGTATAAGTGATTCGATAGCAAGCGTTGCAAAGCAGACCAATTTGGTGGCCCTGAATGCTTCGATTGAAGCCGCGAGGGCAGGAGAAGCTGGTAGGGGCTTTGCAGTGGTTGCTGATGAGATAAGAAAGATGGCTGTTCAGACCATGGATCTCGCTAAGGAAATAAAGGATTTCAATACTCGTGTCATGGGTCAGCTTGACACGCTTCGCGATGCACTCTCCGTGATGGACCGGATCAAGGAGGGCACCGAGATACTCGGCAGGGATATTGAAACCATAGTGGAGATAAGCTCCGTCCTTGATGAGATTTCCCGCGAGCAGGAGGAGATTGTAAACGACATCAAACGCCTCAATGGCATCGCTCTTGCGCTGAAGAAATTCGCGGACATGCAAGATAGATACAATAAAGAACTCGCTTCCCTGATCAGAATGCTGGTCAGCGAGTATGCAAAGGAACAGATGGAGCTCTCCAATAAAGTTTGACCGGTGGTCAGTAATGACGAAGCGTCTTTTTTACACGGACCCTTATTTGAAAGAATCTATAGCAATTGTTCAGGCTGTTGAGCAGGGAAAGAGTATAGTAAGGCTCACCCTTGACAGGACGATTTTTTATCCGGAAGGAGGTGGTCAGCCAAGTGATAAAGGGATTATCAGAGGGGAGGGCTTTGAAATTAAAGTGGAAAGAGTATATGGCAGAGATGAGATCTGGCATGAAGGGAAGATTGAGGGTCGCCTTCCCCAAGCTGGGGAGGAGGTTAAGCTTAAGCTCGACTGGGAGTGGAGATATGAAAACATGAAACAGCACACAGGTCAGCATATCCTTTCTGCAGTCCTCAAAGATCTATATGACAGCAACACAACAGGCTTCCAGATTTTTGAGAATTACAACAAGATTGAGATTGATTTCGAGGGAAAGCTTACTTGGGAGCACATTTTGAGAGCTGAGATTAGAGCTAATGAAATTGTTCAGAAGGATTTGCCCGTCGAAATTGAGTTCTATGAGGAGTTAACAGAGCACTTAAGGAAGCAGCTCCGAAAAGAGCTTTCAGATAAAGTTAAGCCGCCGATAAGGATTGTTAGGATTCCAGGCGTTGATGTAATTCCATGCGGCGGAACTCATGTAAAAAGCACGAGAGAGGTTGGCTTTATTAAAGTGGTGAACTTCTACAAGAAAAGCAAAAACATCTGGCGTGTTGAGTTTGCTTGTGGGAATAGGGTGTTGAATTACTTGGACGAACTTTTGAAGGATTACTGGGGAAGCTTAGATGAGATGCCAAATAAGAACAGACCATTAGTCGAGAGAGTTAAAGAGCTTAAAAACGAGATTGAGAAGCTTGAAGAGGAAAGGAAAGCTTTAAGGCTTGAAGTATGGGAGTGGAAGGCTAAAGTCCTGCTCAGTAAAGCTGAAGAAGTTGGGGGAATTAGGGTGATCTCTCATGTTGAAGAGCTTGATATGAAAGATGCGCAGGCTTTTGTGGTATATTTGGTTGATAAGAATCCAAACAGCATTGCTTTGGTTGTAGGGAAAAACTACGTGATATTTGCAAAGAACAGAGGTGTTAAAGGTGTTTCAATGAGGGCGCTTTTGAGAGAAGTCCTCGAGGAGACGGGCGGCGGTGGAGGGGGCAGTGAAGTTTTAGCTAAAGGGGGAGGATTTAAGGTTGAACCGGAGAAAGTGCTTGAGATTGCTCAGAAAAAGTTAAAGCATTTCCTTTAAGTTTAAGTTTAAACGCTCATAAACATCTCTCTTTATCTCCTCTGGAATCTCCGGCTTTTTCACTTTTTCCAAAGCTTTTTCCTTGTCTAAGAGTCCATACCTAACCAAAGCTGCTATTCTCCTATGCTCAAAGCTGAGTCCGTGTTTTTCATAGTACCTCTCCAAGGCTGGACCTAAGATGAGGCAGTTCGTTGTATATCCCGCTAGCTTGGGAAACTCAAAAGGTAGCTTTTTCAGAATTTCAAAGCGCTCTTTTTCACTCATCAAGCTTAAAAGCCTGATTTGGATTATTCCACCGGACATCAGACGGTAGGGATGATGGCCAAAGGGTAACTCATGACCCGTGATTATGTATTTAATTCCCTTACTCAAAGCGTGCTTCCTAAGTTTTTCCATGGTTCTCTTTGAACATCTCCTGCATGGAGATTGGGCCTTTAAGAGAGCTTCACGGAATATATCGGAATAATCGTAACGCAGAATTGTGAAAGGGGCATCCAAATATTCTGCTATTCTTTTGGCATTTTCAATTGCTTCCTTTGCCATAAATCCGTGATCAATCATAATGGCCTCAAGCTCTGGCACTTTATAGTATTCCTTGGCCAAATACAGTGCAACTGTGCTGTCTTTACCGCCTGAAAATGCTACAACAGCTTTATCAACACTTTTCATAAGCTCATCTAGCTCGGCCCTAATTTTACCTCTATCCGGCTTGTGCTTGAGGTAAACTACGCATTCTTTGCAGATGGGCTTTCTGTCAACAATTTCAATTTTTGAGGTTTTTTCGTTGTTTATGCAGAGTGAGCATGTAAGCATGATGGGAAGAAAGAAAGGGAGTTTAAAAGGTTATCTTCTAAGCTGTTGAAAAATGTGCTTGGTTTTCTTTCCTGCTTTATTTTTCAGCTTTACAGAGACCTCGGGACTTCGCTTTCCAGTGAACAAAAGCATAAGTGCAAGCTCATTCTGCAAAAGAATTCCTCGATTGTTATGTGAGATAAATGCTCCAAATGCCGCTCCAAAAACTGCTCCAGCAACCCATA
Source organism: Thermococcus piezophilus (assembly GCF_001647085.1). NCBI lineage: Archaea > Methanobacteriati > Methanobacteriota > Thermococci > Thermococcales > Thermococcaceae > Thermococcus > Thermococcus piezophilus. Next base: position 600,794 of record NZ_CP015520.1, on the reverse strand, counting down.
GATACAGTACAAGCCTATTAAGTTCTACTCTTAGAAGAGTTGTCACTCCTGCTGTTATGGCCTTGTAGGAGAGGGCCCAGATAAACAAAAATAAAACCTCGGCTAATATACCAAGTACCACTGCCTTGCTTACCAATCCTGTGAGCTTTCTATCTTTTGTGCTTTCTTTAACTATTTTAGCGTCATGGATACCATAGATGAACCTTTTGGTTATAGTTGCTCCATTTCTAAATGTCAGGAACGTTAAAGCCGCTAAAAGCATATTTGTATTTTCAAGCCTTTTCAGAGCATAGATTCCAGCCAATAGCCATGCAATTGTAAAGAGAATTTCATAACATCTTTTTTCATTTTTGGGGATTTGGGGTTTGAGGAGCTTTGCTATAAGCTTTCCACCAGTTGAAAAGAGGAATCCAGTTGCTGAAATCATTATGTTCATTAGAATAAATGGTATCAAAAGGAAGTATACAAACAAAAGGGCTAAATCCATAATCATCACCACTTAGAGAGCCAACTTATGTATTACTCTTTTCAATTTCATCAAGCTTCTTTCTTTTAACCAAAGGTGAGACTTCTCTTGAAACTTTATACACATTATACAGCGTTAGGGCATCCATTCTCTTGAGCTGAACTAGCAAACAGCCGCTTATTCTCACATCTATGTATTTTTTAGCTTCCATTGCTACCTTGAGTAACTCTCTAACACTTTCAGCTCTCTCAAAATCCAGGCCTGCTTCTCTAAGCCGCTCTCCATTGAGTTTATGAATTGTTAAAGGCTGGAGCATCATCTCGTCCACGCCAAGTGAAGCTGCTAATTCGGCTATCTTTGGTATGTCCTCGTCGTTTATTCCTGGCATGAATATCGTCCTAACGATGGAGCGGACGGATTTATCTCTCCCAACTATTCTGAGCGCGTTGACGACGTTATCGAAAGTATCAGCGTTGGTTATCTCGAGGTGCTTCTCTCTGCTCGCCGCATCTAGGCTTATCATCACCAGGTCAAAGTCCAGCTTTTCCCAGAGCTCTTCGGTCAGAAGCGAGCCATTAGTCTGGAGGTCGAGCCTTGCCTCTGGAAACCTCTTGCGGAGAATTCTATTGACTTCTATGATCCTTGGTGATATCAGAGGCTCACCGTACTGCGAAACCGTTATTGCATTGGGGTTATCCCAGCCGTAATAGCCTGGTTTAGGAGCTTTCCCGAGTTTTACGGCTACATTTGAATAACAGAAGATGCAGTCGTGGTTGCACGCTGGAGTTAATTCGTAACTTGGATGGTGGATAGGGTTTGGATTGCTCAAATCTAGTCCCTGACAGAACCGACAGTGAGAGGGATAAGCCAAATCGTCCACAAACTTCTTTAAAAGCCTAGCCTCTTCGTTCTCCAGAATCTGAGGCTCAACGCCCATTTTTCTCGCGAATTCTTCCCACGAATACTTCACGGTTCTCACCGAGGGCGAAGGAGAAAAGGAGTTTAAAAATATGATTGGTCAAAGGAGTCCTATGAGCTTGGAACCATCAAAGACCGGACCGTCCTTGCACACTAGATATGGGCCAAGATTGCAACTGCCGCACACCCCGATGCCGCACTTCATGTATCTCTCCGCGGAAACCTGGACGTTTCTGTAGTTCATAATACGCAATACTGCTTTTAGCATGGGTTCTGGGCCGCAGGTATAGACCTGGTCAAACTCCTCCTTCCTTTCGGCCAGAACATCGGTGGAAAAGCCTCTCCTACCGGCAGAGCCATTGTCGGTGGTTATTATCAGCTCGTCTACGTAGTTCTCGATATCCATAAGTGCGAGCTCTTCCTTTGTTCTGGCTCCATAGATAAGGGTGACCTTCTCGAACCTTCCGGCGTTCTGCTTGGCGAAGGCATAGAGGGGTGGAATTCCTATTCCGCCGCCAATAAGGGCTATATTTCTCCCCTTCGGCTCGAATCCATTCCCGTAGGGTCCGCGGAGCCAGAGATAGTCCCCGGGTTGGAGTTCAAAGAGCCTGTCCGTGAACGGTCCAACGCGCTTGACTACTATGATGTCTTCATCGGCCAGGCTGAACGGCTTCTCCCCGACTCCCGGAAGCCAGGCCATCATGAACTGGCCAGCTTTAAAGTCAATTTTTTTCTCGAACCTGAAGGCTTTAACGTCCCTGACGACGTCCCAAACCTCTCTCAGCTCAACTCTTTCCAGCATCAATCCTAACCCCCTGCGGCTTTCCTATGATCTCATCATCCTCCATAACGATCTGCCCACGAAGCAGGGTCATTACAACCTTACCCCTAAGCTTTCTGCCTTTCCAAGGGCTCCATTTGGACTTGGTGTAGAACTCCTCTGGCTTTACGACCCACTCCTGTTTCATATCAATGATAGTAAAATCCGCGTCCTTCCCGACATCCAGACCTTTGTTTCTTATTTCAAATATTCTAATAGGATTCGTGTGCATCTTCTCGACGATGTCCTTAAGACTGATCACCCCTCTGTTCGCAGCATCGAGAAGCAAGGCAACTTCAGTTTCAAGTCCTGGAATCCCTGCGGCCCCATTTTCCTTGTCCTCGAGTGTGTGTGGGGCGTGATCGCTCGCTATGATTGGGATTTCATCGAAGTTTCTCCATAGGAAAGCCCTATCGCCCGCATATCTCAGGGGAGGGTAAACCTTGAGGAAGGTGTTCCCTTCGTAGTCTTTCCTTGTCAGGAAGAGGTGATGTGGTGTCACTTCAAAACTCACCCACGGAAGGTTTTTCTTCATGATTAGCTTCATACCCCCGGCTGTTGAGACATGGCAGATGTTTAGGGGCTTTTTCAATCTTTCGGAGACGTCCAAAGCTTGGCTTATCGCCAGTATCTCCGCCTCCGGCGGCCTTTCGGGACTTTTCATTATTGTACCCGCGTCTTCGGCGTGGATGCTGACTATATCCGGTGCGCACTCGAAGTCTTCCTCAAAGTCCTTCGAGTATATCCCACCTGTTGAGGCTCCCATGAATATTTTGTAGAAGTCAGCCAGGACTGTTTTGCCTCGTCGCAGTTTCCAGCGATGAGAAAACTCAGCGCGTAGTCGGAGTAGGCTTTTCTTTCGAAGGCTTCCTCCCTGAGCCTGAACGTTTCTGCGCTTCTTATGGGCGGGTCTGTGTTGGGCATGTCAAAAACAGTTGTTATTCCCCCATGGAGGGCCGCCATCGTTCCAGTTTTTATTGTCTCTTTTGGTTTCTGTCTGAAGTCTCTAAGGTGGACGTGGATGTCTATCATTCCCGGAAGGATAACCTGTCCGCGACCAATCTTCAGGGTTTCTTCTCCTTTCAACTCTCCGAGAGAAATTCGGGAAATTTTGCCATTGAGAATCCCTATGCTTCCTTCTATTAGTTTCCCATCCTTCAGAAACTTTCCATTTAGGACTAGGTCGTACATAGTACCCGCACGATGGTGGCATCTTTCAGATTTTAAGTTTTTTGCTTCTTTTAATGGTTGCTTAAATATCTAAAAGACGGCTAACGATTTTTTCGGGTTTCCCCATAACTATGGTGTCTTTTTAATTGATCTAACCTTCTTCTGACGTTTGAAACAGTATACTAGGACTTATGAAGAACGCAAATCTTGAATAGGGAAATATAAGAGTTATTATCGGTGATCACTGTCATGTCTGCATTTTTTCATCGAAGATACTTTTACAAGAACGTAACCCTTAAATAGGCTTTCAATGTATACTATCATGCCATTATACACCACATATGGCGACATTGCCAAAAAGTGAAGGAGGCAGTGGAATATGAAAAAAGCTTTGGGATTGTTTGTTATGGGTTTGATGCTGTTTAGTTTGTTTTTTGTGAACCCAGTGGGTGCAGTAGATTACACCCCCAAGGACATACCGCTTAACAGCGACGAGGCCAAGGCTAGGTTCACTGCTGACCTCCAGTGGTACCTCCAGCACGGCCACTTCGTTATCAGCAACGGTCCGTACATTCTCGCCATGTACTCTCCGGAGAACCTCTACCTCAAGCTGGAGAAGTACACTGGGGACAGGAATATATTCACCAACGACCCGAACCTCCTGAAGGACGGTTACGCTGATGTTATTGAGTACCAGGGTGTCCAGAACCCTGAGAACGTCATCCTCCAGATCGCCAAGGGCGAGTACGACCTCGGTCTGTTCGCCTTCCCGGCTGGTAAGTACCAGGGTCTTGGTGCTGACGTTCTGTCTAACCTCAATCTCTACAAGAGTGCCAGTTCCTACAACGAGTTGACCTTCAACACTTATCATGACCCGGACAAGGATGCTCCGATTGTCACCGTTGGTGACCAGGTTTACTTCAACCCGTTCGCCATCAGGGAAGTCAGGTTTGCCATGAACTGGCTCATCAACAGGGACTACATCGTCCAGAACATCTACCAAGGAAGCGGTGCTCCGATGTTCGGCTGTATCAGGCCGAGCCACCCGGCCAACAAGTACTTCGTGCCCGTTTACGAGGCCCTTGGAATGAGCACTAGCGGCAACGAGGACTTCGCCCTCAAGATAATAAACGACGCTCTGAACGAGGCCGCCCAGCAGGTTGCCCAGTACAATCACACTCTTGAGAAGGGTGGCGACGGTAAGTGGTACTTCGACGGTCAGCCGGTTACCATCAAGTTCATCATCCGCATCGAGGACAATAGGAAGGAGATTGGTCTCTACGTTGCCGACCTCCTCGAGAAGAAGGTCGGATTTACCGTTGACAGGCTCCTCTGGGACAGGCAGAAGGCCGGTCAGGTCGTCTTCGCCAAGCCGCCGAGCAACTACGAGTGGAACATCTATACCGGCGGTTGGGGTGCCAGTGGACTTCCGAGCGTCTGGATTGATGACTACACTGCCTGGTTCTATTCTGCCTGGTATGGATACGTCCCAGGTGCAGTTGAGCCGAAGCACCAGAACACTGTGACTGTTGAAGAGGCCCTCAAGTACATCGGCAACGGTGACGCCAACGCTGGCCTCCAGAAGCTTGGTACCGAGTACTACAAGACCACTGACAGCCTCGGTCCGATCCTCAACTGGACTGAGGAGGAGCTCACTTACCTGCTGACATACTTCACCACTGCAGGTGCTGAGGGCACTCCGCACATCAACGCTGACCTCATCCCCAAGGAGCCGATTAAGATAACCACTGCTGGCCAGTACTGGGACCTCCAGAAGATAAGCATGCTCATAGGTATCATGGAGAGCGAGAGGGTCTTCCTCATTGAGACTTGGAATTTCTACCCGGCCAACAAGCAGAGGGTCACCAAGATCAACGCCGAGGCCAGCACTGGTATAAGCAGCCGCTGGAGCGTCATGAGTGCCGAGACCCCAGACAAGCACCTCAAGATTGCCCAGCTCGCTTCAACCGGTGCCATGTTCATGAGCGCCTTTAACCCGGTTGGAGGTCTCAGTGACGTTTACTCCACCAGGGTCTGGAATCTCATAAGGGACTACGGTGGAACCAACAACTTCGACGGTATCTTCACTCCGTACAGGTGTACTTGGACCATTGAGAGGGGAGACTTCAAGGTTCCAGATGATGCGGTTATCTACAACCAAACCCAGGGATGGATTGCCGCTCACGCCGGCGAGGACGCCTCCGTTAAGGCTACCGTCAAGTGTGACATTGGCACCTGGCATAATGGCGTGAAGGGCAGTGTTGACGACATTAAGTACTATGTGGCCTTCCTCTACACTTGGGCTTACAAGGATGGTGCTGACGACCCATACTACGACGAGAGTCTTGGTGGAACTGCCAGTGCTCTCAGCAACATCCTCGGCTGGCAGTGGACTGATGATGGTTACGTCGTCTACGGTACTTACGAGCACCCGCTCGCCGACGACATGACTGCAGAATTCTACATCTTCTACCCGCAGATGCCATGGGAGATGTACTGGGCCATGGGTGAGCTCGTCGCTAATAGCAAGAAGTATGGCATCGACAAGACTTACTCCTTCAGCAGCGGTGCAGAGGGAGTCCTCTGGCTCGACCTCCTCACCAAGGACCACGTCGATGACCTCGCCATCGTCATCCAGAAGATGTCCGGTATAAGCCTTAAGGACCTCACCAAGACCACGACCACCCAGCCAACGACGACCACTCCAAGCGAGACCACAACAACTCCAGCCGAGACCACCACAACTACTCCGAGCGGAACCAGCACCACCACCTACGTCGTCATCGGCCTTGTGATAATCATCATCGCCGGCGCGGCCTGGTACTTCACCAAGAAGAAGTGATTTCGTTCTTTTCCTTCTTTTTTGGAATTTTACCTTGATGTGCTTCACCCTTCTCAACCCTACGCTTCTATGAAATGTGTACATTTAAGCAGTAAGATATATAAGGTCAGTTTTACAATGCTGAAAAAGATACATTAAACACGAGCAATCTACTTGGGGGTGAAAAGATGGGGTATCTCAAGTACCTTGCGTTTAGAATCGTGAACGCCATTATTGTTCTGTTGATAGTGACTTTTATTATTTCGGCACTCTTCGTTAAAGTCGCGGAGGAGAGCAATAAATCAAAGATGTATGAGGAGCTGATGCTATGGGAAAGATCCGAGGGTGCCAAAATCAAGCAGAGTCAGGGACTTGAAGCTTTTGAACAGGCCAAGGCTGCCAAACAGGCATCCCTCGAGGAGAAGTATGAGCTGAACGTCCCCTACTGGCAGAAGGTTTACAATAAGGCGGTGCGTACGTTAAAGCTTGATTTTGGAACGACGAGCATGCCTATCTTCGGTACCAACAACGTTTCGGACATCATTAAAGTCGCGGTTCCGAGGAGCATACTCCTCTTCACGACTGCTACGATAATCGTTATTATCCTGGGTATTTTCCTTGGTGTTAGGGCCGCCAGACACGCCGGAAGCGTATTTGACAGGGCGTTGTCCATCTTTGCGCTGGTCACTTACAGTCTGCCGATGTGGTGGACGGGAATGATGTTCCTGCTCATCTTCGCCTACAAGCTCGGCTGGTTCCCCTTGAGCTCGATGTTTGACCCACAGCTCACCGGCTGGGCCCACATTAAGGATGTCATCTGGAGGCTCGTCCTTCCGGTCTTCACCTACGTCTTCGTTGTCTTCGGTGGCTGGGCTTGGACTACGAGGAACATCATGATAGGTACCCTCCAGGAGGACTTCATCATGGCGGCCAGGGCAAAGGGTATCCCCGAACACAAGATAATCTACGGCCACGCACTCCGCGCTGCCGCTCCGCCGATAGTCACCATGATCATCTTCGCCCTCCTTGGTTCGCTCGGTGGTGCAATCATCAGTGAGCTTGTCTTCAACTACCCAGGAATGGGCAGGCTCTACTGGGTCGCCCTCCAGCAGAACGAGACCAACCTTCTCATAGGACTCACGTACTTCTTCACGGTGCTCTACCTTGCCAGCGTCGTCCTTGCGGACATGATATACGGATTCCTCGACCCGCGTGTCAAGGTCGGTGCCTCTGCCAGGATGTGAGGTGATTCACGATGAGATGGGTTGACATCAAAGAGGGGTTTAAAGAGTTCCTTGATGAATTCAAGAAGGAGAAGACCGGTATAGCCGGTGTGATTCTCCTTATCATCCTTGTGCTCGTTGCACTAACCGCACCGTATACTACCATTCCAAACCTCCCCGAAAAGTGGAGGAACTCCCAGTACTGGGAGGACAACCCGAAGAACGTTCCACCGACCTGGTATAACATGTTTACCTCCAAGAAGCTCGTTCCGCAGGAGATTTACTATAAGGACGAATTGAAGATAACCCAACTTAACAAGAACACCACTATAATCGAGGTTGACTACGTCCTACCCGAGAACTACTACTTTGGACCGCAGGGCATCATAGTCAAGAATATTAACGTGACGCTGAATTCCCCGTATGAGGTTCCGACTATAAGTGTGTATTTAGAGAGGCCAGATGGTAAGACCGTTCCACTCCTTATCAATAAGCAGCTCAGCTCTTCACTGACCGTTGCTGTAGGTAGGGACAGCACTATATCCTCCAACATATACATCTGGCTTGTCAATGTAACCGAGGGTAGAGAAATAACTATGTTCGAGGTTCCACTTGAGACCATCCTTATCAGCGACATGGTCGCCCCATTATTTGCCAAGGTCGAGCCGGGAATGAACGTGGACGACATCATTGAGAACCCGCAGCCACTCCCTGGAACCTACAAGCTCATACTCAAGATTGACAACCCTGCCCCGGACGAGAACAAGGTCATATACGATGACATAAAGGTCACCTTCCTTGGAAGGACCTATGGAACCATGGGTACCGATTACCTTGGCAGGGATATCTGGGCTGGTCTCATCTGGGGTAGCAGGGTCTCGCTCACAATCGGTATCCTTGTCGCCGTGCTAAGCACGATCATCGGTCTCATCTACGGAGTTACCAGTGCCTACCTCGGTGGAAACGCCGACGAGTTCATGATGCGTATCAACGAAATATTCGCCTCAATTCCGAGTCTGCCGATACTTATCCTCATAGGTGCTACTGCCGGACACATTACCCTGTGGTTCATAGTGGTGCTGTTGGTCATCTTCGGATGGATGGGAATCGCGAGGATTGCTAGAAGTATGGCACTCCAGATCAAGGAGCAGACCTACATTGAGGCAGCGAAGGCCCTTGGCGCCGGCAACGGCAGGATAATCTTCAAGCACATCCTTCCGCAGCTGCTCCCGTACGCATTCTCCGTCATAGCCCTCAGCGTTCCCGGTGCGGTTATCGCTGAGGCATCGCTGAGCTTCCTCGGTATAGGTGATCCGACGGCCGTTACTTGGGGTCAGATACTCAACGCTGCACAGGCACAGGCAGCAACTACCAAGGGATACTGGTGGTGGGTCATTCCGCCTGGACTTGGAATTGCCGTCGTTGGTCTAACCTTCGTGCTTATAGGTACGGCCCTCGATAAAATACTCAACCCGAGGCTCAGGAGGCTGTGAGGTGGTATAAATGGCTAAGAATGTGCTTGAAGTTAAAGATCTCAAGATGTATTACTTCACCAGCAAAGGTGTCGTCAAGGCCGTCGACAACATCACCTTCAACCTCAAGAAGGGTGAAGTGCTGGGACTTGCCGGCGAGAGCGGTTGTGGCAAGTCATCCCTTGGTTTTACTTTAATGGGAATGCCTACCCCGCCAGGAAAGATCGTTGGTGGTAGCGTTAAAATCGATGGTAGGGAGATCGTTGGTCTCCCAGAGGACGTTCTGAGGAAGGAGATACGCTGGCAGAGGATATCCATGATATTCCAAGGTGCAATGAACGCCCTTAACCCAGTTTACACCGTTGGCTATCAGATGATAGAACCCCTCTTGCTCCACAAGGACATGGACAAGGAGGACGCCCTCGACAGGGCGCAGAAGTACCTCGAACTCGTTGGTCTTCCGCCCGACATCGTCTACCGTTATCCGCATGAGCTTTCAGGTGGTATGAAGCAGCGTGTCATCATCGCAACTGCCCTGCTCCTCGAGCCTGATGTGGTTATCGCCGATGAGCCGACAACCGCTCTGGACGTCGTTGTTCAGGCCCAGATTATCAACCTCATGAAGAAGCTCAAGAAGGAGCTCGGCCTTTCGATGATATTCATCACCCACGACCTCAGCATCCTCGCTGAGATTAGCGACCGCGTTGCGATAATGTACGCCGGTAAGATCATTGAGATAGGCGACAGCGAGAAGATCTACTACGAGCCGGCCCACCCGTACACCCAGAAGCTCCTTGCGGCAATACCGAGGCTCCACGAAGACATTGAGAAGCTCGAGTTCATCCCTGGACAGCCGCCCAACCTGATCACCCCGCCCAAGGGATGCCGCTTCCACCCGAGGTGCCCGTACGCGATGCAGGTTTGTAAGGAGCAGGAGCCCGAGCTGAAGGAAATTGATAGGGATCACTACGCCGCATGCTGGCTGTTGTGAGGTGTGAGAGATGGCGGAGCCGGTACTAAAAGTTGAAAAACTTAAGAAGTACTTCCCGATCAAGAGGGGACTGGTCAGCGCCCTCAAGGGTGAACCCCAGAAGTACGTTAGGGCCGTTGATGGCATAAGCTTCGAGATTGGGAAGCAGGAGGTCTTTGCCCTAGTCGGTGAGAGCGGTTGTGGTAAGTCCACCACTGGTAAACTCATAGTCAAGCTCCTCGAGCCTACGGATGGTAGAATATATCTCGAGGGTAAGGACGTTACCGACGTCAAAACCAAGGAGGAGATCCTTGAGTACAGAAGGCGTGTTCAGATAATCTTCCAGGATCCATTCTCCTCCATGAACCCGCGCTTTAGGATATTTGACATCCTCGAGGAGCCGCTCCTCATACACGGCATCGGCGAAACCAAGGCCGAGCGTGAGGAGCTCATCTACAAGGCCCTTGAGATGGTCAAGATAACCCCGCCCGAGGACTACATCGGAAGGTTCCCGCACATGCTCTCCGGCGGTCAGAGACAGCGTGTCGCTATCGCTAGGGCTCTCATATTGAACCCGACGTTCATAGTTGCCGATGAGCCGGTCTCGATGCTCGACGTTTCCATTAGGGCTGAGATCCTCGAGCTGATGAAGGAGCTCAAGCAGAAGATGGGCGTCACCTACCTTTACATTACCCACGACCTCTCAACGGCCAGATACTTCGCCGACTACATTGCGGTCATGTACCTTGGAAGGATAGTCGAGATGGGTCCTGCAGAGAAAGTCATAGACAACCCACTTCACCCTTACACGAGGGCACTTCTCGCTGCCGTTCCAGAGCCGAAGCCAGAGAGGAGGAACGTCATCAAGGAGCTGCCCATCAAGGGTGAAGTTCCAAACGCCGCCGAGGTTCCACCGGGATGCAGGTTCCACCCGAGGTGTATCTACGCCCAGAAGGGACTCTGTGATACCAAGCACCCGCAGCTCGTCGAGTATGAGCACAACCACTTTGCGGAGTGCCACCTGGTCGGTAAGTACTGACCTCCTTTCAACTTTTCTTTTAGGTGAGACTCATGGGCACACTGAGGGAAGCACTTGAGTATCCGTTTCTGAAGGTCGGTCTGATAATGCTTGTTCTAGCCCTGGTAATCTCAGCTATGGGGCTTTATGGGGTCGATAAGTCCTACTCATCCAATGGCACCCTTGGCGAGGGTAGGTATCTTCTCGGAGATGAAGACTTTGAAAAGAGCTATGTTTATTATAACCGCACTCTTGTTATCTCTTCATCCAACGCAACCTTCTCTGTAGTCCAAGGAAACGTTACAGAAAAATACGCCCTGTTAAACGGAACCGTAGAGATAATACCCACGACTCGGCCTGTGATAGACGTTTTTAATGGAACTATCAATTATACCTACACCGTCAGCGCGAAGGACTACCCTTACGCGATTTATTCTCTCCTCGCCTTCGTTCTTATGCTCGTGGGAACGGTTATGGCCTTTATAGGTTACACCCAATTCCTGAGGGACATTAAGGAGGGTAAGAGATGAGGAGTTTGGATTATGATGTTGTGATTGAGAGAATCGTTTCGTTTATCCGAGAGAAGGTCAAGGAAGCCAGTGCCACGGGCGTCGTTATAGGCATCAGTGGTGGTATAGACAGTGCTACCACTGCTTATTTGGCAGTCAACGCTCTCGGGAAGGAGAAGGTTCTTGGTCTAATAATGCCCTACTACGAGAACGGCGACGTTGAAGACGCAAAACTCGTCTGCAAGAACCTCGGAATCGAGTACAAACTCATAAACATAAAACCCATCGTGGACGAATTCGAAAATGCAGTTAGCGAACTTGACGTTAAAAGCAAGGGGAACATCATGGCTAGGACCAGGATGATTCTTCTCTATGCTCACGCTAACTCCATGAATCGTCTCGTCCTTGGAACCAGCAACAGGAGCGAGCTTTTAACTGGATACTTTACCAAATGGGGTGATGGAGCAAGTGATTATGCCCCACTGATTAACCTTTACAAGACTGAAGTTTGGGAGCTGGCTAAAAGGCTAGGCGTCCCAGAGAAAATTATTCAGAAGAAGCCGACTGCTGGCCTCTGGGAGGGCCAGACTGACGAGGATGAGCTGGGAATAAGCTATAAACTGCTCGACGAAATCCTGTGGAGACTAGTCGACCTCAAGATGCCCAAAGAGGATACTGCTGGGGAGCTTGGAATCCCGTTGGAGAAAGTTGAATACGTTGAATCACTCGTCAAAAGAAGCGAGCACAAAAGAAGACTTTCATTGGGCCCCGAATTCTGAGGTGAGTCCATGAAAAAAGGCTACCTTTTCGTTTTTCTTGCTGCCTCAATGTGGGGAACTCTGGGCATCTTTGCTAAGTACTTGGACAGCTTTGGACTGAGCCCCTTCACAATGGTCTTTTACAGGGTTCTCTTTGCCCTGATGCTCCTCGCGGTTTATCTTTATTTCAGATGTGGCTTTTCGATAGAGCGCTCTCGACTGAAGTTCTACGCCCTCTATGGCTTCTTCAGCATCTTCCTATTCTACACCCTCTACTTCTACACGGTCACCATATCCTCCGTTTCCTTTGCCGTTTTGCTCCTCTACACGGCTCCCGTTTACTCAATAGTGCTGGGAAGGGTAATATTCAAGGAGGCTCTCAGCAGGGAGAAGGTCGCCGCCCTGGCTATGGTGATGTCTGGCGTTCTTCTCGTTAACTGGGGAAAGGTTCAGTTTTCCACCAAAGCGCTCATCTTTGGCCTGCTGACGGGCTTTACATATGCTCTCTATGGCGTATTAGCGAAGTTCGCCATTAGAAAGGAAGAGCCAGAGAAGGCCCTCTTCTACACCCTCCTGTTCGGTTTCATCTATCTGTTCCCGTTCACTGACTTCAGTGTCCCGGCTGGTGCGTTTCCCTATCTCTTCGCCCTAGCCTTTTTTCCGACGTTTCTTGGATACATCCTTTACAACCACGCCCTCAAAGAAGTTGAGGTCAGCAGGGCTTCAATAGTGGCTACCATAGAACCCGTGGTGGCTATTGTCCTTGCTTTCATCCTCTTTGGAGAAACCCTCACTTTGAAGCAGCTCGTTGGGGCAGTGCTCATCATAGGCGGCTCGATGCTCGTGCACGCAAGAGAAAATGAAAAACTCGGGGAAGCGACTCTTGATGAGGTTCATTAGATGTAGAAGTACCTTTCCAGCTCCCACTCTGTCACCTTTTTCGTCTCGAGTGACAGTTCTCTGGCCTCGAGGTAGGAAATGTAGTCCTCCCACTCGCGCTCCTTATATCTTATGAAGTTCTTGTATGCATCCCCGAGGGCTTCTCTTACGATCCTGTCCTTCTTTAGCTCTTCAAGGGCTTCACCAAGGCTTTCTGGAAGGGTCTCTATCCCCAGGTTGCTCCTCTTTGCGTCGCTCATCTCGTACACGTTCTCCTCAACGTAGGCCGATGGTTCGGTTTTGTGCTTGATGCCGTCCAGACCCGCGGTTAATATCGCGGCAAAGGCGAAGTATATGTTGGCGCTCGGGTCGGGACAGCGATATTCAATGCGTGCACCGTTGCCCCAGAAGGCCGGTACCCTGATGAGAGCACTCCTATTCCTGTACCCCCAGCTTATGTAGACCGGTGCCTCGTAGCCAGGAACGAGGCGCTTATAGCTGTTCACTGTGGGGTTCGTGATTGCAGCTAGAGCCTTCGCATGCTTGAGTATTCCACCGAGGACGTGGAGCGCGGTCTCGCTCAGACCATCCTCTCCTATGAAGGCGTTCTCGCCGTCCCTCCAGAGGCTTATGTGAAGGTGCATTCCGTTGCCAGGCATTCCGTAGAGCGGTTTGGGCATGAAGGTCGCGTAGAGTCCGCGCATCTCTGCTATGGATTTGACGATATACTTGAAGCTCACGATGTTGTCTGCCGTCTTCAGTGCCTCGTCAAATCTGAAGTCTATCTCGTGCTGAGCTTTCCCAACCTCGTGGTGAAGAACTTCGGGAGTTAGGCCGAAGGAGGGCATGTAGAGTGCTATTTCCCTCCTGAGGGCTCTTGCCTTATCGAGTGTAACGAGGTCAAAGTAACCTCCACTGTCTGGTATGTGGAGTTCCCACGAACCGTTCTTTTTAAATAAGTAGAACTCCGGCTCTGGGCCGATGTAGGCCTTGAACCCCTCCTCTTTGAGCCTTTTTAGGGCTTCCCTGAGAACTCCTCTTGGATCGGCATGGTATGGCTTTCCGTCCTTGTATATGTAACCATAGACCCTCGCTATTCCCTCCCACGGCACTTCAGCGTAGGTCTCTGGATCCGCCTTAAAGACTAGGTCGCTGTCCTCTATTCCCTGAAAGCCTGGGATTGAAGATCCATCGAAGGTTATGCCCTCAGTTATTGCCTCTTCGTACCTGCTCGCCGGTATCTCCATTCCCTTTGGAACTCCATTGATGTCCACGAATATCAGCTGAATGAACCTCTGGGACTCACTTGGGAATGTTCCAGCTTTGGCTATTTCGTTCATTTTTATCACCACTTAATGTTACTATGTTCAGTTTTTCGCTAAGTTTTTGAACAAACACTATAATAAAAGCCTTTTTATTGTGTTTTTGTCATTATGACGAGGTATCCCCCATTGGGAACATGTGTTGACAAAATTTTGCACATTTAGTTATCTTCTCTGCACTAAATTTACAAATTAATGTTGAACAAAGGTTTTTGTGCTTCGGGTTGTATGCAAAACCATGCCAACTGCCGAGGATATTCTGAACAGGGAAATAGCCAGGGTGAACCTCCATCTGCCGGTTGTGAGACCTACCCTGCGCCAACTCATCGATGTTGAGGAGCCTAAAGTTCGCCTCCGTGACGGAAGCTACCACTACTTCAGGCGCTCGGAGCTCGAGTACCTCCGCTCCCTTCTCGATGACGGTGAAGAGGATAAGCTCAGGGTTCCCATAGTCCTGGAGATAAGCACCATCTACAGGGGCTATTTCAGGGTTAGGGGCAGGATTGAAGTCAAGGTCATAGACAAGATTCTTGGCACCTATACCGTACTGGATGAGAAAAGCGAGGAGCTATATCTCCGGTATCTTCTGCCGAAAATCAGAAAAACCCTTCCAACCACAACAACATACGCCTTCATAGCGGAGTGATGCCCAATGGACGAAAATACACGGGTTTTAAGAGACTATCTCATTTTCACTGTCCCCCATGTGACGATGTTAGCCGGTGCGGTACTTGGTGTTCTTCTTCTCCTGGGTGTTAGACCAAACGTTGCCCTCGGGATTTTTACGGCCTTCTACGGTTTCATGCTGCTCATTCTGGCTCTTGTGATAAGACCCCACTTTTCCAAGCTGACCATCTACAAAGTTGCGGTGGCTTTTTTTGTGGGTTTGATTCTTATGGGTGTCTTGCTCCTGTTCTATGGAGAGTAGCCTTTATATGGACAAAGTCACAACTACCAATGGTGGGAACGCATGAGAAGGGCAATGGTCACGTTGATCGCTTTACTATTGGTTATCTCGACCCTGCCTGGCTCTTCCGCCCAGTTCGTGAGCTTCACAACGAATGATATAATAACCGTTCTCCGCGGAGACTACAGTACAGGAACGATCCAACTTACCAACGCTGGTGGCCTCAGCTTTAAGGTGGTCAGCTATCAAGATTTCTGGGTTGAGGACTCAAACGGAAACAGGGTTTCTGGATTCGATTTAACTATCCACCCCGGAATATTCAGCGACTGGTCACCCCAGAAAACTTACTCTCTTCTCTATAACATCTCTTGCAATGCGAGTGTGGAGGGAGGAACTTACACTCTTTATCTAAAGTTCTGGGCCTTCACCAGTGAAGGTTCGATGTATATTGTTCATGCTGAGGTTCCTCTCAGGGTTATAGCCGAACCCCTTCGCTTTGAGGTTGCAGAGGCCTACGTCAAGGAAAGGCTCGGTTCTCCGTATATCCTCAATGGGGAGACCTTAGTTGTCTTCTCTCATGTCATTAACATAGGACACTCCAACGTCAGTATATCTGCGGCAGTGTTGTTCACGGGGAATGGAAATGTCTACTTCTTCGAGAACAGGACGCTTGAGATGGTTCCTGGTGACAACTTCGTTAAGTTTGAAATTCCTGTAGGCTATGAGATTCCGGAGGGCACTTACAAACTTGACTACATCCTACAGTACAGTGATGGGAGCTATAGATACTCCAGGGAGTTTCCAGTCAAGTTTGGGGTCAAGCTTGTAGGTTTATCCCTTCAGTCGAGCGAGGTGAAACTTGGTGAGGATAACAGGGCTTACCTGACACTCATCTCTGAGAGGTCAATAGGGCTGAACCTCACCGTGGAGACTTACAAAGGAGGAAGCCTCATCTCAAACATGACTACTCCGATAACTGTTAGTGGAGGTACCGATGTTTTGGATGTGTCTCTCCCGACAGACGTTCCTGGTTTCCTTAGGGCGTTCATAAAGCTGACCTTTAACGGCAGACTGATTGGTGAGGGCAACGTATCTTATACTGTTCTGGCTCCGCCCGTGATTAGGAACGTAACGTATGAGCGGCTATCAGAGGATGGGGTTGTTTTTACCATTAGTATCCTTAACCCCAACGGGGGTAACGTTGATGGTACCCTCACGTACAGGATAATCAGTGAAGGCAACGTGCTCTACAGGGAGTCCATTTCGGAGACACTGAAGCAGGGTATCAACGAGATAACCCTTGAGCTCAAACTTCCTGTAGGGAAGGTCGTTGAATACGAATTTACGCTATCCTCAATGGATGAGGACAGCAGTAAGAAAGGGGAAGTCTACCTCCAGCCACTAGTAACTACAAAGACAACGGCAACGAGTAGTACGAACAGCACCATAACAACGACTACTGAAGGCGGCGGATCCTCTGTATGGTGGATGGCCTTTCTCGTCGTAGTCATCCTGCTTTTTGTTGCTGGCGCATTCTACTACACAAAAACTGAGGGGAAAACAAAGAAGCACTTCAGACCAAAGCCAAAAAGACGCTCACCGTTGGGCAGGTTCCAAAGGCCGAAAGAGCCAAGATTCAGTGAGAACAGGGAGCTCCCAAAGAAGTAACATTCAATACCAAACCTTTTTATTACCTTTTCTACAACTTTCCCTTGGCGAGGGGGTCGGGGGCTCTCGGGGTGCTCCTGAGGAAGTTCCGCCCACCGCACCGGGGCCGCGGTGCCGCAAGGCACCTCCTGAGAGGGAGGGCAACGGCGCAGAAACGACACGTCCCGGCGGAGATGGGTATGAAAGCGGCGAAGGGCCCGGCGACGGCGCCCGAGTTAACCCGCAGACGACCCGTCGGGGACCGGTGAAACGGCCGTCCCGCGGGGTGCAAGGCCGAGGAAGGGGCGATGAGTTCCCGGTGGGAGCCCCGTGGTAGGCCGCTTAGTCGAATGCCCCCTTGATACAGAAGGCGGGCTACGACCCCCTCGCCCAAATGTCCAGCAGTGAAGCGAGAAGAATCAGCGCACCGCCGATGACTGTTCTGAGCTCCGGCACCTCACTGAAAACTATAAATGCGTAAACCACAGCGCTCAGTGGGTTTAAATAGCTCAATATGCCGCTTCATTCACTTCGACCTCCTTCAGGCCGTCCATATAGATGAGCAATGCAAAGGCTGTGTGGACGATGACGAGCACTGTAACCGCCCACCATACAGGATTTCCAACGCCGGAAACCACTATGAATGGCGCTAGAACCAGTGATGCTATCGCCAGCTGGAGGAAAGTTAGAACTAGCTGTCAACGTTCCTCATGAACCTTCCGAGGTTCGGGATGAGGGCGTAGAAAAATGCTGCCGTTAGTGCGAAGATTATCCCCAGAAAGCCTCTGTCGTTGAAGTTCATCTTTTATCCACTCATTATGAGGAGGAGGCCGAAGAAGGCCAGACCCACTAGGGCCCACCTTTTTACAGTTAGCCTCTCCCCCAGGAAGCGCCATGAAATGAGCGTTGCTATAACTGGTGCAAGGTAGTAAACGAGAACTGCCTTCGCTATGGTCGTGTAGTTGAAGGCCGTGAATAGGAAGACCCAGTTGAGGGCCAGAGCAATTCCTAGCGCGACGAGGGCTTTCTGCTTCTCCTTTAGGGATTTCCTAATGTTTATGATCCATGTCTTTTTCCCAGCCCCACAGACCAAGAAGAGCACCAGTGCGCCCAGGGAAACCCTGAAGAAGGCCACACCTAACCCTGAGAGGTTGGAAAAGCGTGCAAAAATGCCCACACTTCCCTAGATGAGCATTGAGACTATGATTTTTATCCTCCCGTTCACAGCTCATCCCCGTGGAGTTCAATCCACTCCTCGTGGGCTTCATCGACTTCTTCCCTTCTGAACTCCGGGACGGCGTCGCGAAGGGGGTTAAACTTCTCCAGCTTCCTCTCCTCGGAGCCTATGTACGTCGCTATTAGTCCCACCTTGGA
This sequence comes from Thermococcus piezophilus, assembly GCF_001647085.1. Classification (NCBI taxonomy): domain Archaea; kingdom Methanobacteriati; phylum Methanobacteriota; class Thermococci; order Thermococcales; family Thermococcaceae; genus Thermococcus; species Thermococcus piezophilus. The sequence continues at coordinate 582,520 of NZ_CP015520.1, read as the reverse complement.
GTGTAGGCTTGATGGAAGGCGCAAAATCCTCTTAACGTCAACGGTAACGCGCCCGTCGAAGTATGCCTTTGAGAACGTGCTTGAGAGGGCGAAGAGCCTTATAAGGGTTTTGTAGCCCGTCCCCTGCGGAAAAGCTGTTAGGAGTCCCTTTCTCACGAAGCCCTCATAGATTTCCTCCCTTTTTTCGATTATCCTCCTAACTTGCCCCTTTCTTAGACCGATGTTGAGTAGATGGTTCTCGTTAATCCTCCTTATGAAGTACCCAAAACGGAGGCGGAAGACCCTAAAGTAACCCGAGGATAACATTACCTTTCTGCTCTGCACGTCTTCGAACGTTATTTCCTCTGCCGCCGATATGTACGAGAGAATCTTTTCCCTCGCCTTTGAGTCAAGCTGGAGCGCCCAGTCGTCGAGAACGCGGAGGTGGTATCCCCTTCCAGAGTAGACCACGTGCACATCTTCAAATCCAAAGTCTTCCTTGAGAATAATGAGAGTGTCTTTGGCCAGCTCTTTGGCATCCTCCAGACAGATTGGGCAGACTTTCCCAGGCTCATGATTGCACCTTCTGAGGGGTAAGTCCTTCGCGTCTATGTCGAACACCAGCTCCGCTCCGAGCCAGCCGCTCATGCCTTTTGGTTCTTCGTACAGTGCAACGCTTGAGTAAATCGCGTAGGGGGCTGTGGCCTTCACGTAGTCCTCTAGGTCTCTAATATCCATGAAGACGTTCTTCCTGTCGCTGGGCCCTTCCCCGGTGTGGTCAAAGCCAAACTCCTTGTTTTCAAGGGTTTCGATTATGAACTCTGGCAACTTTTTCGCGTCCCATTCGGTGTGGTAGTAGAGAATCCTCTCCTCTTTGCTCACCTCTCGGAAAAGTTCAGCCATTCTCATCACCTTCTCCAGTCCTTTCAGCTTTTCTGCTCTCAAAGTATAGTTTTCTGAGGTAATAGGTCAGTGGGTTCTTGATATTCTTGCAGTCTCGGTCTGGCTTGCAGAGCTGGGGCGCGTTAGCCCTAATCTTTGCACAGTTTGGAGGGAAATACCAGGTGGAGTTACCGCTGTCTTCCAGCGTTGGCCTATCAGTTAGGCCGAAACCGAGGTGGTACCAGATGTTCTTAATTTCATGGGGCTGATCCTCAAAGAGGGGCGGCGAGCAGCGGTTTCCTGCCTCTATGATGATGGGGAGTATCTCCTTCTCAATTATGCCCAACTCTTGAATGCAATCCCTGACCCTCACGTCTCTCCTTGGAGGATTTGGACATATCCTTGCGTAGCTCAGGAAGGAGGTGAGCAAAACGGTTATTGCATAATTCCTCAGGCCAGAAGGAACACCGCCGAGGGCTATCCTAACACAAGGTGGGAAAAGGTCGAAGCGCAGGGGTTGGGCTTCTGCAGAGCCCATTCTCTCAAGCCGTTCTTTAAAGTACTCCCTGGCAAGTTCACGTAGTCTTTCGTAGAGTTGAAGGTAATAGCTTGGAAGTTCATCCCTTATTTCATAGAGAAGGTTTGCTACCCTCTCAAGGTTCTTCTCGAAGGCGTTTCTCCACAGTCTCAAGATCTGCTTTTGGGTTAGGAATGCATAACCTCCCCTTATGTAGACTTCCTTCAGGTTTCCATCCCATAGATCTAGGAATTTTTTCAGCTCAATTTTGTATTTGAGTCTCAGCCTCTCTCTGTCGCCTTGGGATAGTTCGGTGTGATGGGTTCGCTCCAGTATGACCCTATCCTTATTGGGGATCTCTCCTTCTCCAGCGTTCTCCAGCGGAACTGCGATTCCCTTTATATCTCTTGCTTGCTTTATCCTTTCAGAGTAGATTTTGAGGTTTGCCTCCTTCACCAGCTCCATTTCTATACCATACGGTGAAAACGCAAGGGCTCCAAGGAGGGCGTAAAATGTCATAAGGTCCTGGAGCTCACTGAGACATAGGATATCTCCCGGAATCTCACCAGATTTTACCCAAACTACTCTCTCCAGAGCTTGTTCTATTCCAACGTAAGAGGGAATTTTCGTGAGCAGGTCAGTGATATCGCCGAGTTCTTTGACGAGCTCCCTTGCTTCATGTCCAAAGGGGTCTAACATGGCCTCACCACTCATCTTTATTTTGGTAGGGGCATAAAACTCTTATGCATCCCAAAAGTTTTATATCCATTTAAGTCCACAAGTTATATTAGATGGAGATATTGGTTCGTAGTGAACACCCCGAAGGTGATTCGGATGATCGGAAAATATGAGATTGAGAGGGTGGAAAGTGGTATTCCAGGTTTTGATGATTTAATTCAGGGGGGATTCCCAAAGGGGACTACTGTTCTTGTCACTGGTCCAACAGGGAGCGGTAAGACCACGTTTGCTGTTCAGTTTGTTTATAAAGGTGCCGAGATGTACAATGAGCCGGGAGTTATAGTTACCCTAGAGGAGAGAGCACAGGATCTAAGGAGAGAAATGAAGGCTTTCGGATGGGATCTTGAGGAATATGAGAAGAAAAGGATGATAGCTATAGTTGATGGTGTCAGTGCTGTTGTTGGTATCCCCTCTGAGGAGCCGTTCGTTCTTGAGGGGAACATCAACGCGGAGGACTTTCTCCGTTACATCTACCGCGTGGTTAAATCAATAAACGCGAAGCGACTTGTTATAGACTCCATCCCCTCAATAGCCTTTAGACTTAGGGAAGAATCCAGAATAAGGGAAGTTCTTCTGCAGCTTAACACGATACTCCTTGAGATTGGTGTTACTTCAATTTTAACCACTGAAGCTCCCGATCCTAGCAGGGGCAGGATAAGCAAGTACTGCGTGGAAGAGTATATTGCAAGGGGTGTTGTCCTACTGGACTTCGTGGAGAAGGGCGTGGAGCTGAAACGTTATCTCCTCATCAGAAAGATGCGTGAGACCAAACATTCTATGAAGAAATACCCCTTCGAGATAACTGAGGAAGGTATTGTCGTTTATCCAAGCGGTGAGGTTTATTGATTCTCTCCTTTCTGTATTCTTATTCTAGTGGGGTAAACTTTTTAAGTCTTCATTGTTACTATAAACCATGGTCAGAAACAAAAGGTTAACAGTGGTTTTAATTGTCGGCTCCATAATAGTTTTAAGCGCCATGGCTACTTTTGGGGAGCAGAACGAGAAGCTAGATGAGTTCACGGGGTTATGTGTGTACTCCTCGGCTTCTTTTTCAGTTTTGAACAACGGAAAAACGAGCGTTGGGGTTTATGCTCCCCTTGAGGAAGGAAGAGTTTACAAGATAACTGGCAGGCTTATGAACTCCTCAGGCGAGTTAAGGATAAAGCCGGTAATGATTGAACCCGCCGAGCTCGATTTTCCACTGGAAAAGATCACGGGCGCTTACTGGCCCACTGACGGCTGCTATCTTCTAACACCAGACAGGATTAGGCTCGGGAGCTGCCTTAATGCATCGAAGGGTGAGGTTGTAGAGGCTGAAGGACTGTGGTATGGGAGAAAGTTCTACGTCCTGAGATATCGAGGTTTTGGTATTCCAGAAACACCCCGGGATGGGATGCCGTGGAGTGTTGAGGGAGTTGTGCTCTATACGGGCTCGAGAACTGTTATCTGGAACGGAAGTGAAGAGATCGTTCTATATTTGCCCTACGGAACAGAGCTCGAACTCGGCAAGAAAATCCACGTTCTTGGGATAGCGAAGTTCTATTCCAGGCTTTCGCTCATCGTTGATTCCCCTGATGACGTTGATGTTGTGGGAGATGCAGATCGTAAAAACGTCTCTCTGGCGCGTGTTGGGGATATAGCCTTTGGTACCTGCATTGTCATGGATGTTGGCCGTTCTCTTAGGCTTAACTGCACGGAGTTGAGGCTCTACGGCTTCTCGGCCCGGGTTGGAGACACCGTCTCATTTGAGGCCCTCAGAAGGAAGTCATCTCTGTACTGCCTTAGCTGTGAAGTTGTCAAGCCCAGGGAGAAGCTCTCCAACGCCATCTGCGACTTCGAGGAAGGTAAACTTGTCAGAATGAGCGGAGTGGTCGAGTGGGTTAAGGTATACAAAAACGGCTTTGGGCTTGCGAACGTTACAGACGGAAACTGTTGGGTTCTCCTCAAGCTCAGGAAATCTCTTGGAATTTCGCTGGAGAAGAATCAGACGGTTACGGCCTACGGGGTCTTCACAACTTACCGAGACATGCCCGCCCTTGAAATAGCCTTGGGTGATGACCTTTGCTCAGGGAGATGCTAGCAGGGATCCTCGGCGGAACGCTGAGCGGCATTTCCCCCGGAATCCACGTGAACACCCTGGCCGCTTTCCTCTCTAAAACTGGGGTTGCGGATAACCTACTCCTTTTCTCAATGGGGCTAACCCACACCTTCCTAGACGTCGTTCCATCCGCTTTCTTTGGTGTGCCAGATGAAGGAACTTCTCTGGGAGTTCTTCCTGCGCACAGGCTCGTTCTTCAGGGAAGGGCGATGGAAGTGGTTAGAATAGCCCTCTGGGCTAGCTTTCTGGCAGTTATTATCGTCATCCCACTGATGCCATTATACATCTCGCTTGTGCATCTCTATCGCCCCACGTTCGGCAGAATATTCGTCCTTTTTCTCGCGACCTTTCTGATTCTCACCGAGAGCGGCTGGAGAAAGTCTTTTGCGCTCATTGTGTTCCTGCTCTCGGGGATCCTGGGAATTTTGACTTTCAGACTTTCTTTGAGACAGCCATATTATCATCTCTTCACTGGCCTCTTTGGTCTCCCGGTGCTTATCGAAGCACTCCGTTCTAAAAACCCTCCCATGGAAACGAAAAGCTCGGAAATTGAAATGAGTGGGGAAAGGTTCATTGGGTTTTCACTCCTGGGGACACTCCTTGGTATGATTGCCTCCCTTGTCCCTGCTTTCACGGCCTCTCAGGCTGCCCTACTCGGCTCGTTCTTTTCCCGGGATGAGCGCTCCTTCCTCACTGTTGTCTTTTCGGTGAACACCTCGAACTTCCTCTTTTCCTTTGCGAACTTCTTGGCGACTGGTAGAGTCAGAAACGGAATCGTTGCGCTGATGACTCCTGCTGGAAGCGGGGCCCTAACTTTCTATCTCCTTGCGGCGCTTTTCATATCTATGGTCGTCCTAATCTATGGTGAGACCCTTGCGGGCCTGATTCTGAGGGTCGTCTCACGCGTTCCTTACAGAATGCTCAACCTAGCCGTGATTCTTTTCCTGTTTGACCTGTCCTACCTTTTTGACGGCCCTCTTGGTGTTCTTGTCCTGATTGGGGCATCTATGATTGGCCTGCTTGCCTCGAATCTCGGCGTCAAAAGGACGAACTGCATGGGTGTTCTCATGCTTCCGATAATAATCGGATAGAAGGGAAAAGGTATTAGGCGGATTTCTCCCCCAGGATCTTCTGGAGTTCCGGGTAATCGGTAACTATCCTCTTGCCGTCGAGGGTAGTGAAATAGGCTTTTTTGAGTTTAACGGTCTTAGCGCTGACGTACTTCTTCTCTGGCGGATTATATGAACCAGGCTCTACGACCTCGTACTCTATAACGTACGTCTCGAGGTCAGGCTCCCCCATGTATTTCCAAACTTCGTAGAAAATTTTGGGGTCGAGGTGGATTTCGCCATCTATCTCTGTCCAATCCGCCCCAATTTCTTCCAGAAACTCTTTCACTACATCGAAGTTCATAGAACCACCATTAAATATTAGGGACGCTAAGGGTTATATACCTATCGTCGAACTCCTAAAGGTGGTGAGAATGGTGGCAAAGGTTTACGTTGACGCTCAAGCTGCGAGAGCTATAGGTAAAGGCGCGATGATAGTCTTTAAAAAGGGCGTGATCCGCGTTGAGGGCAAGGTTAAGCCAGGCGACATAGCGGAGGTCTACACACGCGGAAAGAAGTTCCTCGGAAAAGGCTTCGTCAATCCGAACTCCAACATAATGGTTCGTCTCGTCACGAAGGACAAAGATACTGAGATAAACAAGGAGCTCTTCCGCGAGAGGATTAAGAAGGCCAATGAGTATCGGAAGAAGGTTTTAGGTTATGATAAGGCCTACCGCATGGTCTACGGCGAGGCTGACTATCTGCCCGGTCTAATCGTCGACAGGTTCAACGAGATAGCCTCTCTCCAGATTTCGAGTGTTGGAATGGAGCGCTTCAAGCTTGATCTGGCCGAGGCCATAATGGAGGCCGAGCCTGAGATAGAGACCGTCTTCGAAAAGAACACCGGTCGTCGCGCAGGAGGGAAGGCCTGCCCGAGATAGAGTGCGTCCTCCTCGGCAAGGAGAAGTATCGCACGATAATAGAGGAAGGAAGGGCAAAGTTTATGGTGGACATGCGCGGGCAGAAGACCGGCTTCTTCCTCGACCAGAGGGAGAACAGGATAGCCCTGGAAAAGTATGTCAAGCCTGGGATGAATGTTCTAGATGTCTTCACGTACACCGGCGGTTTCGCTATCCACGCGGCCGTCGCCGGTGCCGAAAAAGTAGTTGCCGTTGACAAGTCACCGAGGGCCATCGAGATGGCCAAAGAAAATGCAAAGCTCAACGGCGTCGAGGATAGAATGGAATTTATCGTCGGCTCCGCCTTCCCTGTCATGGAGGAGATGATAAAGCGCGGCGAGAAGTTCGACATAGTGATCCTCGATCCACCCGCCTTCGTCCAGCATGAAAAGGACCTAAAGCGAGGTCTTAGAGCTTACTTCAACGTGAACTACGCAGGTTTACAGCTCGTCAAGGAGGGAGGAATACTCGTTACTGCCTCGTGCTCCCAGCACGTTGACATGCAGACCTTCAAGGACATGGTGATAGCTGCAGCAGCAAAGGCTGGCAAGTTCCTCAAAATGATTGAGCCCTACAGAACCCAGGCGCCAGACCATCCGATACTTATGGCCTCCAAAGATACGGAATACCTCAAGGCGCTCTTCCTCTATGTGGAGGACATGAAGTGAACCTGAGGGACGATGAGGAGAAAGCACCTCCTCTGATTCCGGCGTGAGTGATGAGATGCCCACGGGCCCGAGTCCCTCATGTCTCTAAAATCAGGCTGTGCCTCCAGCGGGTCCCGGCTTTGAATCTCACATCTCTGGTTTTATAATCTAGCTCTTCCCCCTTCTCCTTTATTGCCTCGATAAGCGGCTTTTTATCTGGCAGGAAGAGGGCAACCTTTCCGCGGGACGGGAGGTAATCGCGCGCCTCTTTTATAAGCCTCACTGAGAAGCCCTCTCCATATTTTCCTCCACCGACACCTTCCCTCTCCGTCAGAACTCCCCTCGTAGGCCTCTCGTAGTAGGGTGGGGCAGAGAAGATAACGTCTAACTTCTCCCCCTCAGGGATTACACCCCGGATTATCCCGCCGTCGCTTTTGATTAGTCTGACTCTGGCATTGTTCCTCTCGATGTTGGCCTTGGCATAGGCGAAAAACTCCTCATCAATCTCCGTCGCGGTAACGTCGCAGTTGAAAAGCTTCGCCGCCATGAGCGCCATCATGGCAGTATGCCCGGTTCCTATCTCAAGAACTCTCTCGCCGCCGCGGAGGAAGGTTTTCAGAAAGATGTATCGTGAAATGGGGGTAGTAACAAGTCCGCGCGGGTGGTATTCTATGTCGAGACCGAAAACGGCCTTCGCGATAGCCTGGTTGTAGAGTATCCTTGCCTCCCTGTTCGAGAAGTCCAGCCTGCCTTTCTTGTCGAGGTGTCTCTCCAGCTCCGGGAAGATCTTAACGGCCTCACTGATAAGCAGTCCGAGCTTTCCGTCCTTCCATGTTGGCATGGGAATACAATCAACAAGGAGGTTTTTCAACTTTATGAGTTATTTTGTTTAGAAGTCATAGAAAGATTTAAATAATATCGTCATTAAAATACTATTGATGATCGTTGATGGTAACATTTGGACTGTGGTATTTTAGGTGGAATGGCGAAGAGAACATCTCCACGCTGGGCAATGCTGAAAATGAGTTTGGGAGATTCTTTGACTATGCAGTGGCTCTTCCAGCTAGGAAAGGGTAGATAGTGGTGTCAAAGAACTTGCTGTATACACTGGAAATGGCTTCAATGATGGAAGAAAATTCGCTGAAGATATCTTCTCGATAATAAAAAGTATCCCGGTATATGTGGCAATTCCTTACTGGAAGAGCTATATTCCAGACCCACGAGAGAATCCAAAAGGAGGGAACAAGTACTGGCTTGATTGGCTAAACGGAGTACTGAGTGTAAATTCTTCCAACCTCAGGGGATTTTATTGGAGTCTTGAAAGTGTTTGGATGTTTATAAATTACTATAAAGATGTTCTTTGCAATCATGGATAAATGCCTTACGTGAACCCCCAAACTATTGACATTTTAAGTGAAGAAATCCACAACAGAGGCCTTGAGTTTATATGGATTCCCTACGCCAGGACATATGCCCTCCAAAATACCGATATCTGGCCCCGTGATTATCCAGTGTGCGGAAAGGATTGGTCAATTCCAGGAGGTTCAGAATTTTTTGATCTGGTCTTCGTTCAATCAAATTATTATCAATGCAGGGATTGGTATAAAAATGTGCAGTGGACAGATGAGGAAAGAAAAGTGAGGACTGGCCTTTCTTTGGGTGAATGGGTGGATATGCTAACTGACATAAATCGTTCCAAAAATACCAGCAACGTCTTCGTCGAATTTGAATGTGATGGCAGAATTTTGACAGGCGGTGATGATAATTGCAGTGGGATTTGGCATCCCTCCACTGAATACAAAGATAGGGCATGTAAATACGTCGAGTGTTCTGGGCAGCTTATTAACCTAGCATACTACTTTGATACAAACTTGAATAACATTAGTTTTATGAATGGGTACTGCCAAGAAACGTTAGGTGAAAGGTATGTCTAGCTTCCTTAAAATAATTGCAGTATCATTGTGTTTCCTTATTTTTACATTTCCTTTTGTGTCATCTAATGTCAAGATTATAACCCAAGGACTACCTCCAACCAGGGGTATTCACGTGTCCGTAGGAACCCTTCCAAATTCGAACATAATATTCATCTTCACCGAAGAGATTGATGCATACGATGATGTATGGGTGAATCCCGACACGGAAATTGATTGGTACTACTATGTGGACTCCTCTGAGGTGCGCTTTCTTGGGACTGAGTGCTACACAAGGGCATACTCAATGTGCCCCAGGCTAAATTTGAACGTTTCGGAAAATCGGGCACGATTTAGGACTAAAACAAAATTCGTTAAGGGAGTTCATGTAAATGGCTCTATACTGTTTAATTTTGGGGAGAGTATCTACAAAGTTCCTGTTTCAGAAATATTGCCATATCTCTGGGATACTGCTGGATCCGGCACCTGTGGGGATATAACATGAATGGGAGCTTGATATTTCTTCCAAAAGTAATCATTTAGATAAGGGGGGCTGGGGTTAGGTATCAAGACTGTTCTATTCAAAACAGCCCTGCATCTGTGCTATACCTTGATCAGCAGTATAACATTACATACTACGTTAAGACCTCTTGGAAAAAGTCAAAAATTAAAAGTAATGTAATAGGCCAGTACAAACTCCTGCATCTCCTTAAGAAGCCGATCTATATCTTCTTTTGCAGTGGAACTTTTAAAGCCTTTAAAGTTGGCAGGATTAATTTTAGATATTCCACTGTTCTTGCTACCGCGAACAACAGCACTTCTGTTTTTGTAAGTCCGAGTTTTTACTATTCTAACATGGCATCTCCTTTCGTTTCAGCCAATACCATATATTCACATTCGAAAGGAACTAACGTTACTTCCCCTCGCCAAGATAAACATGAATTCTGGCTGTTAGCTGTGATACTATTTGCTGTTGCTATCACATGCCTGCTGTGCAGAAACAGAAAAAAATATGTAATAGGGTTGGTCAGTCCCTCGGGTCAACCACCCTCCCCATGAAGAGTATTGCCCCCGTTTCCCTGTCGTAGATGAGGAAGATGAACGGGTGGTCTGCCCTGAATACTTTCGTGTCTTCCGGTTATACTGTGGCAGCTAGGGTCATTATGACGGCTGTTGCCGCTGCCGCCTCGGTTCCGTTCTCGGCAACGCTTATGAAAATCTTGTGGATGATGTCGCTTATAACCAGGCCACCTCCGGACGAGATTCCCGAGAAGTCTGTCAAGGTGAAGGCGCTCCTCATGCCTATCTCCATGAGGGTGTCCTTCAGGTGGTACTCTTTCTCGAACCTGAACTTTGGCAGGGTTATCTCCACGCTCTCCTTCACTTTGTCGTTCAGGATGCCCTCTATGAGCCCGAGGCTCAGGCTCGCCTCGACCTCGTCAAACCTTCTCCTTCTGGGCAGGATTATCAACATGCCCAGCCTTCCGCCTTCGTAGGGCAGCTTAAGTGCCTGGAGCTCATTGTTTTCGAAGTATGGGAACTTCCCGGTCTGGTGCATCATCGGAACCGTAACCGGGCCCGATGGCGAGTAAAACGTCCCGTTCTTTGTCTCGCTCACCTTGAATCTGCTCGACCAGTTCCCCCTGAAGTAAATCGCGTTCGTTATTACGAGCTTTGTCGAGGGGGTGAGCCTCAAGACGATGTCCTTAATCCTGCCGTTCGTCTGGTTCTCCACCCAGCCGTTTATTTCCCTGGCAGCTCCCTCCGGGTCGTTCATGAAGTCGACCTTCTCGACCTCACCCATTTAGCACATCCTCGTGACCCAGAGGTACTTCTCGTTGATTGGGTAGTCCCTCTGAACCCAGAGCGCGTTCGCGGTTTTGAGGACGTATGGAGAACCGCATGGGGTTTCCAGGGAGAGCAACAGGTACCTGAAGCCCGTCCATCTCGTGTCGTTTTCGGGGGGTAGGTGGAGGACCTTTCCCCTTTCCTCCCTCGTGCCTCCTCTCGCCCCCTCGTATGTCATTGCTAGCGCCGTTTCAACGCTGTAGGGAGAGAAGAACACGTTGTCGTCTTCTTCGGCCAGTTTGTGATGCAGGTCACTGGCAAAGGTGTTGATTCCCTCAACTACCAGGTCTTTATGACCCTCTTCCAGCATGTCGTATTTCGTTCCCGGCGGCGTGAATGTTGAGCTGCTTGATGTCGTGGAGGGCCTGACATTCTCGGCCTGCCCGAGACAGCCCGCAACGATGACGGTGAGGAGCAAGACCAGTAAAACGGCTCGTTTATGGAATCACCGAAATTACTACACTGGAGAAGTATAAATACCTGGCGATGGCTTCAAACCGGCTTGAAACGGATAAAAATCAGAGCAGCGCCAAGGCCGCCATAACCTTGGCATCTTCAACCATGTTGTCTATCTTTGCGTACTCGTTGGGCTGGTGAGCCATCTCATCAAGTGTTGCCCACACAACTGCTGGAATGCCGAGCTTTCTGAAGTAGGCCGCGAAGGTTCCGCCGCCTATTCCGCCGACCTTGGCATCCTTTCTGCGGAGCTCCTTGAGGGCCGTCTGGAGGAGTTTCACTATCTCGCTGTTCGGGTCGGTTGGCTCCGGAGCGTCGAGGCGCTGGATAACTTCGACATTTATCTCCGGGAGAACCTCTCCGCCGATTTCCTTACTGTATTTTACCTTCACTTCTTCCGCGAGCTTCTCTGCATCGCTCAGTATCTCATCTATGCTGTACTTCGGCAGAATTCTGCAGTCAAAGACTATCTCGTGCTCTCCGGGTGCGATGTTCGGCGAATCGGCCGGGCCGTTAACCATTGTCGGCTCGAAAGTGCTCTCTGGCGGATCGAAGAGCTCATCCTTCTCGGAATACCTCTCGTGGAGGAGCTTATCCAAGTGGTAAGCGTAATCAAGGGCAACGCGGTGAGCGTTTAGGCCCTTATCGGGCATGCTCGCGTGAACTTGCTTGCCTCTAACCTTAACCCTGAACCAGAGGATGCTCTTCTCTGCCACCTCGATGAAGGTTCCATCCTCGTTTCCGCCGTCCGGAACGAGAACGAGGTCGTTTTCCTTGAACAGTTCGGGGTGTTCTTTCATAAGCCACTCGATACCGTACTTGCTTCCGGTCTCCTCGTCACTAACGAAGGCCAGAACGATTGTGCGCTTGGGCCTTATCCCGAGGTTCATCATGGCTCTTACCGCATAAAGCGAAGCAACCAAGCTCTGCCCGTTGTCCTCACTTCCCCTTCCATAAACTTTGCCTTCTTTAACGACTGGCTTGAATGGCTCTGTGACTGTCCACTTGCTTGGGTCTCCGGGCGGGACAACATCGAGGTGGGTGAGTATCCAGAGCCTCGGTGACTCTTCCCCATTTTCGCCGTAGTAATAGGCGAGAATGTTCGGCCTCACGCCGTTCTTAGCCCTCTCATCTGGGGCGTTATAGACCTCAACCTTATCGAAGGGCCAGTCCTTTATTATCTCAAGGAGCTTTTGCGCCTTGTCGTATTCGCCTTCGTAGCCGTAGTTCGGGCTTATGGCTGGGATTTTGATGAGCTCCACGAGGGTTTCTACCATATCGTTGCGCAGGTTCTCGATTTCTTGAGAGACTCTTTCGAGGGTTTCGCTCATGAGTATCACCACCTACTCTAACTCGCCAACCCTTTTAAACCTAACCAGGTTCCTTTTGTGAAGTTCAAAAAGAAATGTTATCAGGCGTTCGTAAAGTGGCTCAACATCTTTTTCAAACCTGTTCCTCAGCAGCTTTCCAATCTCTTCGACCGTTCTCCTACCGTCGCATAACTCCCAGATGAAGGCTCCGACCTCGTTGAGCTCTATTCTCCTGTAATCACCATGGAGTCTCCTAGCTAAGAAATCAAGGGGCGAGTCCATTGGTACTAGGAGGTAGTATTTTCCTTCGATTTTTCTCAGTTCAACGTTTTCGTTACGCTCTGGAATCAGATATAAATATTCCTCCATCCATGAACCTCCCTAGGAGCTAAAAAGAGTAAAGAAAAATCAGTCCCTCTTCTTTCCGGTCATGTAGAGCCATGCCAAGATGCCGAGGAGGAACAGTATTCCGAGGAGGTTGCTGCTGAATCCTATGGACGGGGCAACGTCCGCCACTATGAGGGCGGCGAAGATTATTCCCATTATTGCCTCTCCAGCGATGAGACCCGCCGCTCCAAGCACTCCTGGGTCGGTTGGGCTCTCCTCTCCACCGCCCCTGGCCTTTGAGACAAGGTGCCTAGTGATTCCACCGATAAAGATAGGTACGCCAAGGCTGAGCGGCAGGTAGATACCGACAGCGACAGGCATAACTGGGGTCCTGAACTTTGAGCCTCTCTTGGCAAGCATCTCGTCAAGGATTATGAGTACAATGGCTATACCGGCGCCTATGTAGACCATAGTCCACTCGAGGGTTCCGGTGAACACACCCTCGGTAACCTTGGCCATAAGGAAGGCCTGTGGAGCGGGAAGGGCATTTTCCTTGGCCGTTGGAGTTCCTGCTATTCCATAGGCCTGAATCAGAAGGTTAAGCACGGGGGCCATGACGAGAGCTGCAAAGAAGGTGCCGATTATCTCGAATACCTGCTGCCTCTTGGGGGTTGCACCAACGATGTAACCCGTGGCGAGGTCCTGCATGGTGTCACCTGCTATCGCCGCCGCTGTACAGATGACGGCCGCGACGAGTATCGTTGCAGCCATGCCCTCCATTCCGCTGAGACCGAGGGCTTTAAGGACAAAGGCCGTGAAGAGCAGGCTCATGATGGTGATTCCCGAAACCGGGTTGTTGGAAGAACCGACGACACCTGCCAGGTAGCCAGCGATGGAGCTTCCAAGGAATCCGACGATGAGCAGTATAACTGCCATGACTGCCGCGATTCCTATCGAGTTGATTATGTGGTAGTAGAGCAGGAACAGCGGAATGACGAAGGCTGCTATGAGCATTATGACTTGGTTGAGTGGCAGATCCTCGTCAGTCCTGAGTATTGACTCTCCAGACTGCTTTCTCCTTGCGACCTCGAGACCGGTCTTAACACCCCTTATTATTGGTCTCCTGAGCTTAATAAGGCTCCAGAGACCACCAACGACCATCGCTCCAACTCCCATGTATCTGATCTTGGTGCTCCATATGGTCCAGGCGAGGTCAAGAGCGCTTAGGTTGTCGGGGTTCCCCATGTGGGAGGCATAGATGGGAATTGCAATGAACCATGCGATGGCACCACCGAGGAACACGAGGAATGCAATGTTCAGGCCAACGATGTAACCAACGCTGATGAGGGCTGCAGAGAGGTCACTTCCTATGTAGAGGACCCTTGAACCGACAATCTTGGCGGTTTCAACAGTTCCAGACCAAAGGCCGGCACTTCCAAAGAGCTTGTAGAGTCCACCGAAGATACCGCCGTAGAATATCGGCTTGGCGTGGCTTCCACCTCTATCTCCCGCTATGAGGACCTCAGCACAGGCGGTACCCTCTGGATACGGGAGCTTTTCTTCGACTATAAAAGCCCTCCTCAGAACCACTGTGAAGAGGGCACCGAGGGAACCACCGAGGGCTGCTATCAGTGTCACGAGGTAGTATGGGAACTCGGTATAATAACCGAGAACCACCAGGGCAGGCAGGGTGAATATTATGCCCGCCGCCAGAGACTCTCCAGCCGACGCTGCAGTCTGAACCATGTTGTTCTCCAGGATGTTCCTGTCCTTAAACGCGAAGAGAATTGCCATCGATATAACAGCTGCGGGAATGCTGGCGCTAACGGTCATTCCTGCATACATACCAAGGTAGGCGTTTGCTGCACCCATTATAATTGCCAGAACAACACCCAAAACAAAAGCCTTGAGGGTGTATTCTGGCAGTGATTTTTCGGGCGGGATGTATGGTTTTAGTTCCATATTTGCACCCCCAGAAGGTATATGCATATTAATTATGTTGGTTCTATGTTAAAAACGTTTCCCTTTTCTGGAAGTTACATCGAACCATTTTAACATTCACCTTATGTTATTACATTTTGTTACGCTAATGCCTGTATATATTAGAGCAATCTTGACTGTAGTTATACATCAATGTTATAAAATCGAATCTCAACTCCAATGGAGTGTTCTCTTGATCGTAAAATGCCGTGGGATTGCAGTAATGGCTCACAAATTTCTTGAGTTACCCTGATCATAACTTGAGGTACTGCTGGTTGGGGGTGGGGCAATGCCTTATATACCTTCGGCGTGATATCCGTACGTCTGCAAAAGAACACGGGGGTGAAGAGTTGATAGAGATTACCTTCCTCGGCAGCGGCGGCGGCAGGTTCATCACCATAACCCAGTTCCGCTCCACGGGAGGATTCCATATAAGGGCGAGCAGGAACGTCTACGTTGATCCCGGGCCGGGGGCACTCGTTCGCTCGTGGAGGTACAAACTCGACCCCAGGAAGCTCGATGCAATATTCGTCTCCCACAGGCACGTTGATCACTGCAACGACACCGAAGTCATGATTGAAGCCATGACTGGAGGTGCACTCAAGAAGAGAGGCATGTTGATAGCATCGAAGAGCGTTGTATACGGGGACGAGACGCACACCCCTGCGGTCTCTAAGTACCACATGAACGTCCTCGAGTCGATCCACACACCCGAACCCGGAAATAAAATACCCATTGGGGAGGAGGAGTTCATAATAACTCCCACGAAACACTCGGATCCGACGACGATAGGCTTCCGAATGAAGACCCGTTACGGAGATATCGCATATATCCCCGACACCGAGTACTTCGACGAGCTCATCGAATGGCACAACGGCTCGAGACTCATCATAGCGGCTGTGACAAGGCCGAGGGACATGGGGATTCCCTACCACCTCAGCACTGATGACGTTGTCATGATGCTCAAGAGGATGGAGCGAAAGCCCGAAGTCCTCGTCATGAGCCACATAGGCATGAAAATGCACTTTGCGAACCCGTACAAAGAAGCAAAATACATAGAGACCGTAACAGGCGTGAAGACCTACGTCGCCAAGGAGGGCTTTAAAGTAATGGTGGATAAAAACGAAATAGCGGTGCGGACGCTGAGGCCCGCGCGGTTCGTTTAGCTTTACTTCTTCTTTTTCATTGCCTCTTCCACAGCCCTTCTGACGGTGCCGTAGGTCAGCTCGAAGAGCTCGTCGCGCCTCTTCTCCGTCGGGCCTTCCACGACTAACCTTATCTTCGGCTCCGTTCCGCTCGGCCTTACAAGGACCCACGAACCGTCCTTGAGGTTGAAGCGGAAGCCGGAGATGGTTAGTATTTCCTTTATCTCGTTCCTGAGCTTCTCTTCAAGGACGTGTCTGGCCACCTCAAGCACGGTTTTCTTGTACTGGTCGGGGCACTTCACGTTCTTCTTGGTGAGGTAGTAGGTCGGAATCTCCTTGTGGATTATTTCCGACAGCGGCTTGCCCTGTTCGTCTATCAGTTTAATAAGCAGACCCATCGTGACGAAGCTGTCTATCCAGAGACCGAACTTGGGATGGATGAATTTCCATGGCTCGGCGGCAAAAATCGCGTTGTACTTCTTTATGCCGTCGTGGGGCTGGCCGAGTGGGACGCGGTAGACCCTTCCTCCGGCTTTCTCGACGACTTCATCTATGCGCGAGCCCGTGTTTATCGAGGTGACGACTACTCCTCCTCCATGCTCCTCGACATAGAGCTTAGCGAAGAGCGCTATGAGAGTGTCCTCATCTACGTAGTTGCCTTTCTCATCGAAGACCGCTATTCTGTCAGCATCGCCGTCCTGGGCTATAGCCAGGTCAACGCCGAGCTCCCTCACGAGCGGGCCGAGATATGCTATGTTATCATACTTTGGCTCGGGCTTTCTTCCCGGGAAGTGGCCGTCGATGTGGGCGTTGACGCTTATAATTTTCGCCCCCATCTCGCGGAGGAGGTATGGGGCAACAACGCTTCCGGCACCGTTGGTACCGTCGTAGAGGACTTTCAGGTTCGTCTCGTGATTGACGAAATCAAGAACCTCGCCTATGTACTCGTCCACGATGTCCTTCTCATGGACTTTCCTTATCTCATCCCACCCTGCTTTCTTGTAATTTTCCGAGAAGATTATTCTCTCCAGTTCCTCCTCCTGCTCGAGGTAGAACTCCGTTCCGTCTCCGTTGAATACCTTTATTCCGTTGTCGGTCGGCGGGTTATGGCTCGCCGTAATCATAACCCCAGTGTCGCCGTAGCGTCTGGTTCCCCACGCGAGGGCAGGCGTGGGTATAAGCCCAAACTTGATGACCTCCATGCCCAAGCTCAGAAGACCAGAAATGAGTGCATTTTCAAGCATTATGCTGGACGTTCTGCCGTCCCGGGCTATCGTGACTTTTCCTTCTCTGACATACGTTCCTAGCGCTTTTCCGACCTTCAGCGCCAAATCTGGCGTGACCTTCTCCCAAAGAGTGCCTCTAATCCCCGCTGTTCCGAAGAGCTTCATAGCACCACCATGACTACTTGGGAGGGGCTTTAAATAGTTTTAGCCATGTATATGGCCAACCTCCTGTGGTTGATAAGCTTCAGGTTACTCGGCATTGTGTCGCCGCTGAGAGGGAGAATGTAAACAGGGAGGCCAAGCCTTTTCCCGAGCTCGAGAATCTGCTGGACTATTTCGGGCGTTGGTCTTACGGAGTACATGGCTTTGGCGTCCTTGTATAGCTTTAGCCTCGGATTGAAGATGTCGTCTCGGACGGCGTTTATCCCAAGCTCCCTTGCCCTCTCAACGGAGGCTGGGTTCCAATCAACTGCGAGAACATCGTAGCCCCTTTCCCTCAGCCTTAGGGCCACCTTGAACTGAAAACCTATACCGAGTTCGACTATTTTCCCTTTCGGAACCTTTTCCGCCAAGAACTCCGCGAAGTCTTCAATTGGCATGGTAAAAAATGGGAGAGAGAGTTTAAAAAGCTTCAGAAGACGGCCGTTCCGCTTCCCTTGTCAAAGACGTGAACCTTCCTCATGTCGAAAGCGATGTCTATCTCCTGGCCTTCCTTCACCTTAGACTCCGAGCGGAAGGCTCCAAGGAACGTGACCCCACCAACGCGGAGGTGGACTATCTTTTTGCTTCCGAGATTTTCGATGATATCAACCCTGGCCCGGTTCATGTTTTCTCTAGGTATTTTGACCTGCGCGAACATTGCGTCGTAAATGTCTTCTGGGCGAATTCCGAAAATGACCTCCTTTCCGATCAGATTCTTTTCCCTGAGGACTTCGGCTTGGTCGTCGAGGAGTTTGAGCCTGAACTCTCCGAAGTCGGCCCAGACGCCTCTATCGTCCTCGATTATCGAAGCATTGATGAAGTTCATCGGCGGGCTGCCTATGAATCCTCCAACGAATGTTTTTGCTGGCCTGTCGTAGACCTCATTAGGGTTCCGATCTGATGAAGGATGCCCTGGTTTATGACCGCTATCCTGTCGCCCATGGTCATGGCTTCGACTTGGTCGTGGGTGACGTAAATCGTTGTGACTCCGAGCTGTTTCTGTAGTTTCTTAAGCTCGGCGCGCATCTTTACCCTTAGCTTTGCATCCAGGTTGCTCAGCGGCTCGTCCATGAGGAAAACCTGGGGCTTTCTCACAATGGCCCTTCCGAGGGCTACCCTCTGCCTCTGGCCGCCACTCAGCTCCCTCGGCTTCCTCTTGAGGAGTTCTGTGAGTCCGAGCATTTCGGCGACTTCCCTCACCCTCTGGTCCATTTCCTGCTTGGGAACTTTCCTGAGCTTGAGGGGAAGGCTATGTTGTCGTAGACCGTCATGTGTGGATATAGGGCGTAGCTCTGGAAGACCATTGCAATGTCCCTGTCCTTTGGTGGAACAAAGACTCCTTTTTTCGGGTCGGCGACGAGCTTGTCTCCGATGTAGATTTGCCCCTTTGTGGGCTCCTCAAGGCCGGCTATCATTCTGAGAGTCTTTGTCTTTCCACAGCCGCTCGGCCCGAGGAGTATCATAAACTCGCCGTGTTTGATCTCAAGGTTCATGTCCTTGACGGCTGTGAAGTCCCCGAACTGCTTCCAAACCCCAATGAGCTTTACTTCGGCCATGGTATCACCTCAAAAATTTGAAAGGAGAGCTACCTTCTCCTCCTGAGCAGGAGCGGAGCCAAAGCCAGTCCAAGCAAAACCGCCGGACCGCAGATTCCTCCCTCTTCACCCGGAGTGGTGGTCTCGGCTGGAGTTGTTGTGGTCTCGCTTGGAGTGATCGTCGTTTCGCTCGGTGTCTCGGTGGGTGTCTCAGTGGGAATCACTTCCTCGCCACCGGTTCCCTCGACGAGCAGTATCATGAGAACCGTCGCGAGGGTCTTCTTTTCGAGGTCGTAGGAACTCAGCTGCTCCTCCTGGGTTGGTTTGAGCCCTTATGGGACGAGCATGTCAACCACTCTCGGGGCGAGATTGTCTATGACCGCCTGCGGGTCTGCTCCACCGAGCTTCCACTGCTCGGCTTCAACTGCAACTGGCCTCCACTTGTCCGGGCCGTAGCCGTCCTGGGAGCCTACGAGCACCGCAGTGTAGAGCCCGTAGTCGGTGATGCTCAGGTACTTCTTTGGGGCCTTTACGATTATAGCGTTCTTAACTGGGTCGGCTGAAATCTGCATTTCACCCTGGTAAACGGTTCCGTCCGGGAGCACTATCCGGTTTCTGTAGTCCCAGCCCGCTATCCTAAGGGCCAGGTCCCACGGGTGTCTCGGATCGAGCTGGACGTTGCTTCCTGGGTCGTTCGGGAACATCTTGATGGCGCTGGTGTTTCCTCCGTCGGTGAAGTAAAAGTAAACCTCGATTATCTGGAGGCTGAAGCCGTTTGGCCCGTTCCACGGGTTGCCGCCGAGGTCCTTGAAGTGAAACTCCATTACGTAAGCATCGCTCTGCTCGAGCATCCTGAACCTTAGGAGGTCGAAGGCTCCAGGAACGAAGACATTGTCGGGTGGGTATATGTAGGTTCCCGGACCGTAGTCATCGCCCTCGGGGTCGGCGATATCCACGAGGGTTACTCTCTTGACCTTGGCACTCTGAGTATCTTGGTGTTCCACATCTCTTTCTCCCATTTCATTGGAGTCCTTGAGCTTTCCATCCCAGAAGCACCTATTTCCCTCAGTCCTATTTCGTCACCGTAGAAAAGCGCTGGAATCCCCTTATATGTCATTAGGAAAGCGAGAGCGCAGAGGTATCTCCGCTCGTCACCGACGAGGTCGAGGAAGCGCTCAACGTCGTGGTTGTCAAGGAAGTTGTACATGGAGTATCAGCGGGCCCATAATAGGTGCTCAGGAGCTCGAGCCAGTTGAGGAACTCTTCGGCACTTATCTCTCCACGCACGAAGAACCTTAGAATGGCCTCGTACAGGGGATAGTTCATCGTTCCGTGGAACTTGTCGAAGAGCCAGAGTCTTGCGTCGTCCATCACTTCTCCTACCAGATACGCGTCCTCATGCATTCTTTCCCTGACCTCGCGCCACAGCTCTGGCGGGACGCCGTGGGGACATCCAGTCGCCAGCCATCGGCACCTTCTTCGAGCCAGTGTTTCATTACACTGACTATGAACTCCCTAACCTGTGGATTGTCGTGGTTCAGACGGGGCATGAGCCACACTGAGAAGAAGTTCTCATAGTTCTGATGGAGCTCCTTCAGTCCCTGGTACTTTCGCTCCGGCGGTTCGTTCGAGTCGAGAACCCGAAGGAAGTCCTCCGACACCACTGGGAACTTCAAGATTCTGTAGAAGTCCCGATATCTGCTCTCTCCTCCCTTCTTCACGACGTCCTGAAAGTATGAGTGAAAAAAGATCGTGTGGTGGAAGACGCCGTCGAGAATCAGTTTATGTCCCTCCTTTTCAGCTCCCGGGCGAGCTCTCCGAAGGCCTCGTTACTTCCGAACTTCCCCGCGACCTTGAAGTAATCAACTATGTCATAGCCATGGTACGTCATGGACTCGAAGATTGGGGTCAGATAGAGTGCATTCACACCGAGCTCCTCAAGGTGGCCGAGCCTCTTCACGATTCCGGCTAAATCGCCACCGTGGTGCCCCAGACCGGTTTCGATTATCCTTCTTCTTGGCTTTTTGATCACGCCCCTTTCGAACCTATCGGGCATTATATGGTAGAACACCCGATTGAATATTCATCTTGGGACTTGGAGCTCTCTCGGTTCGGCGGTGAAGTTACCGTATTCGATTGTTCCTTCTCCGGTCTCTATCTCGAAGCCGTAGCTCAGCTCCTCGGTTCTTGGAAGAGCGGCCTCGAAGTAGTCGAAGAGCTCGTCGCTTGCCTTCTTTCTCATCTCTATACGCTCATCGGTGATGAGGTAAGTGGAGATTGCTTTTCCCTTCACAGTCCTCGGCAGGACATGGGTTCTATCGGCAAAGGAGTACAAGTAAGCGAGCGCGGGTTCGTGATAGACGTCGTCTCCGGCGGATATTTTGGCAACGCTGGTTTCCCTCTTGAATTTGTATGACAGCCGTCTGTATGTTGTCTTCTCTGGATTCTCTGAGTCTGGAGCGTATTTTCCGTCAATTGAGAAGCCGTAGTACCAGACCCCCTCCGGCAGCTCGACCCTTATCCTCCACCTTCCTGCCTCTCTTCTCATCCGAAAGCTGCCTTTATTGAAGGCGTTGGAGCTCCCGACGAGGTAGGCGTACCTTCCTCTGGACGGGACTGAAGATTCAACCTTTGCGACCCGACCAAAGTACTCGTTTGACTCAAATCCAAAAATTTTATACACCTTCTCCACCCAGGTATCACTAGTGATGATTAAACTGATGCTAGTGAACTTAAAAAGTTGGAGGTCTGGAAATGAAGGAAGAGAAAATCGTCGAAAAGCTTCAGAAACTTGGCTTGACTAAGTACGAGAGCTTAGCCTACATAACCCTCCTTAAGCTTGGTCCCAGCAAGGCCACGGACATAACGAAGGAGAGCGGAATCCCCCACACGAGGGTCTATGACGTTCTGAGCTCCCTTCACAGAAAGGGGTTCGTTGACGTGATGCACGGTGCCCCAAGGCTCTACAAGCCCGTCAATCCAGAGGTCATCCTCGAGAAGATAAAGGAGGAGTTCATCGAGGACATAGAGAACTTGAAGGCAGCCTTTCTCGAGCTCTACCGCCAAGTGCACGGGGAGGAACTGCCAGAGATATGGACGATTCAGGGCTTTGAGAACACCGTCGAGAGGGCAGAGTACATCATCAGGACGGCCAAACACGAAGTTTTAATAAACACCCCATTCGAGTTCCTTCGCCTTTTGGGGGACGAGATAAAGCGCCGGAAGGATATAATCTTCGTTATAATCAGCAACTTCGAGGAGATTCCGGAGTGGCTCAACGCCGACAACATCATCCTGGCGAAAACCGGCGGCGCCCCCTGGCTCATGGCGAGCTGGATAATCGGCGACATTGACTATGCACTCTTCTTCGGTGCTCTGCCGATGGACAAGAGGCGCGAGAAGTTCTACTCCTTCTGGGCTAAGAGTCCAAAGATCATCCAGAACTACATGCACTGGTTCTACACCATATACCTCGACAACAGTGAGATCATCAAGCCCCTCAACTACAATAAGCTTCCCAAGCCACTATCGTTTGTGAACATCAGAACTCTCATAACTGTCCTGAAGTTTACAGAACTTCCCAGGAGGGCTGAAGTCATCGGCAGGCTCGTTGAGACGAAGAAACCAATAACCCTCGATGGGGAGATAGTTGGGTACGAGTACACGCCTCTTATGGCCAACGTTACGGTTAAGGCCAACGGTAAGGAATGGAAGATCGGCGGAATAGGGAGTTACTTCGAAGAGGTTGAGGGTGAGAAGTTCATACTTTTGGAGTGATTTTTTGCTCTTTCCCTATTTTAAAAAGGAGATGACCGCAATGCAGATTCTGATATTGGGATTTGAGTACCTGCCCGTGAAGGTTGGGGGCTTGCCGAGGCCTTAACCAGCATAGCCGAGGGCCTCTCGAATCTCGGCCACGAAGTGGTGGTCTTTACCCCGAGCCACGGGGAAGAAGTGGGCGAACCTTTCACCTCCTTCAGGGTTTCGGCCTTGGGGAGAGAATGGGGGTAACTGTAAAAAAGAGAGAGCAGAATGGTGTCGTGGTTTATTCTCTTGGCGGTGGTGTTCTTGACAGTCCTGACATCTACGGTCCCGGCTGGGACGGCCTGCTGAAGAAGGCCGTTCTTTTCGGCAAGGCCAGTGTTGGAATCATGAACGAACTGATAGGTAAGTTCAAGCCCGATGTCCTCCACGCTCATGACTGGCACACGGTCTTCGCGCTCGGTCTTCTCAGAAAATACTTTGGTTTGAGGAGCGTCTTCACCGTCCACAGGCTCAACAAGGCCAAGGTTCCAGCGTGCTACTTCCATGAGGCCAACCTCGATGAGCTCGTCCCCTATCCGGACATCGACCCCGAGCATACCGCAGCTTACATAGCCGACGCAGTAACGACCGTCAGCAGGAGCTACCTCTGGGAGGAATGGGACTTCTTAGGGTTCTTCGAGGGCAAAGTTACGCACGTCTTCAATGGTATAGACTGCTCCTTCTGGAACGAGAAGCCGATAGAGACGAGAGGCCTCCCTCGGGAGGAACGCAGGAGAAGATTCTTGAGGGCATTGGATTGCGCGATGGAAAGGTCTTTATGTTCATAGGGCGTTTTGATAGGGCACAGAAGGGTGTGGACACCCTGCTGTATGGATAGAGCTCCTCTATACTGACCCCTCTTTCAGTGAAATGAGGTTCATCATCGGCAAGGGGATCCGGAGCTGGGAGCGTGGGTAAGGGCCATGGAAAACCATTTCCCTGAGAACGTGAGGACACTTACCAAACTTCTCAGCAGGGAGGTCGTTAGGGAGCTCTACGGCTCCGTGGACTTTGTTGTAATCCCATCGTACTTCGAGCCTTTCGGCCTGGTTCAGCTCGAGGCAATGTGCCTTGGTGCCGTTCCAATAGCTTTCGCTGTTGGGGGATTAAAGGACACGATAATAGACCTCAGCAGCGATCCGGAGCATGCCACAGGGATGCTCGTCCCCCCAAGGGACGCCTTTGCCCTAGCGAGGGCGATGATATGGGCCAAAGAGCTTGACGACGAGACCCTTTCTACTCCCAGATGCCGTGGGAGCTCTATTGGGCCATGGGCGAGCTCGTCGCTAAGAGCAAGGAGTACGGCATCAACAGAACCTACTCCTTCAGCAGCGGTGCAGAGGGAGTCCTCTGGCTCGACCTTCTCAACGGCACCCATACTTCTGATCTGGCTGCAATTATGGATGCTATCTCTGTAGGTAACGTTGTGGAAACTTTCCCGGGCATTAACTGGACAGCTGTGGTCGCCAGGATAAACGCGGATTTGCAATTCTACAATGAACGCGGGCATCTCGTCATAAGTAACGGTCCGTACCTTCTTGCTACGTACCCCCTAGATAGCCCCCACCTCAAGCTTGAGAAGTTCAACGGTTCAAGAACCGTTTATACAGACTCCCTCCAGAGGGATGGAAACTCCAACGTAATAGAGTTTTATGGCACCCAGGACGTGACCGGTGCCATTCTCACTATCTCCCAGGGCATATATGACTTTGGTCTCTTCAGGTTTACTAAAGGCTGGTATTACTACTTTGATTCTGACGTTCTGTCTAACCTCAATCTCTACAGGAGTGCCAGCTCCTACAATGAGCTGACCTTCAACACTTACCATGACCCAGACAAGGATGCTCCGATTGTCACCGTTGGTGACCAGGTTTACTTCAACCCGTTCGCCATCAGGGAAGTCAGGTTTGCCATGAACTGGCTCATCAACAGGGTCTTGGAACCCCTGATGCATTCTCGACCGCCCAGTACGTCTCACGTACGATACCCTTGGGCACTAGGACGATTTCGAGATCAGTCGGCGAGTTTAACATGAGCACCGTAACTACCAATGCTGTTGTTGTCTCCGTTGGCGGGCCTCTGGTTAATCCAGTAACGGCAAAATACGACGGTATAGCCCTCGTCCACATGGCAATCGACGGAACTATAACCATAGTGACCCCAGAGGGCAACTTCACGTGGACGGCTCCAGTTCCGTGGTGGAACGTCACAGAGGGCTACTTCGTTATCCAGCTCTTTAACGATAGAACAACTGGTGCCCTTGTGGTGACGATATACGGTACGGATGCCTACAGTACTGCCGCTGGAGCTTACTACTTCCTCACCCAGGTCTATCCGAATATCGCCGACTACAACGGCATCAGCTACATCGTTGGTCTCTGGGAGGACACTGAGCTTGGTGCGGACATTCCACTGTCTGGCTCGAGCCTTGGAGACGACAGCGGATTCAGCGCTGGCGACACAATAACCATTGTCGCTCAGGGATGAACGGAATTAATTCATTTTTCTTATTTCCATCCGAATTCACTCAGGAACTTTCTCTTCAGCCTCTTTATCGTCCCAGAAACGCCAAGCGTCCTGAAAATCACCTTAGAGCCGTTTATGTGAGTGACGAGCGTCAGGGCGAAGCGAAGCTCTTCCACGTGCTTTCTATCAACGCGCATTATACCAGTCTGGCTCTTCTCGTCGAACTTTATGAACCAGGGCTTGGCCCGAGCGGAGCCGAGCGTCCCGAGGGTCGAGAGGCTCGCCTCCCAGATAGCCCTCTTTATCTCGTCCTTTGTGAAGGTCCTCTCACCGATGACCTGAAAGGCAATATAGCGGTGCTTGTCCCTCAGTGTCGGCGGCAGTGTCTTGGGTCTTTCCCTCATTTCAACACCTTCTCAGATTTGGTGACCAACCTTTTTAAGGTCTGCTCCTCTGGTTGTGTTATCGAGAGCTGGAGGGAGTTGGATGTGGGAGACCCCTTACTTTTCATACGCCGTGAGAGAACTGCCGAAGGGCTGCCAGATGTGCGTTAGAGGAGAGAAGCTTGTTCTCTTCACCACGGGCGCATGTCCGAGGGATTGCTTCTACTGCCCGCTGAGCCCTTGGAGGAGGGAGGATGTCGTTTACGCCAACGAGAGACCGGTTAAGAGGGTAGACGACATTATTGAGGAGGCCAAAATTCAGGAGGCAAGGGGAGCAGGGGTCACCGGTGGCGACCCGATGGTGAGGCTCGACAGAACCGCTGAGTACATCAGGGCCTTAAAGGAAACCTTCGGCGAGGGCTTTCACGTTCACCTCTACACGACTGGGGCTTTGGCAACAAAGAAGAACCTCGAAAAGCTCTACGATGCAGGTTTGGACGAGATACGCTTCCACCCAGACCTCTTCAATCCAAACTCAAGGCTCTTCAGGGTGGAGATTGAGAACATAAAGAACGCATTCGACTTCGACTGGGGCGTTGGAGGAGAGGTTCCCGCCGTTCCTGGTCAGGGTGAGAGGATTAAGTGGTTCGCGGAGTTTTTGGACGGACTTGGAGCGAAGTTCTTCAACATCAACGAGCTGGAGTTCAGCGAGACCAACCTGAGGAACCTCCTGGATAGAGGGTACCTGCCCATCAGCGATGAGAGTTCAGCGATTAAGGGCAGCTTAGAGCTTGGCCTCGAAATTCTCCGCTGGGGCGAGGAGAACACCTCACTGAACTACCACCTCTGCACCGCCAAGCTCAAGGACGCGGTTCAGCTCAAGAACAGGCTGAAAAAGATGGCGAGAAACGTCGCTAAGCCTTACATGGAGATAACCGAGGACGGAACGCTTCGCTTTGGCATAGCAGAGTACGAGGACTTAGACGAGCTCTATACCCTCCTCGTGGAGGAGGCAGAGGTTCCCGAGGAGTGGCTTTACGTAAACCGCGAGAGGGGCAGGATAGAGATGCCTGAGGAGGTAGCTCTGGAGCTTGCCGAGGCGATAGAAGGCGACATCAGGTTCTTCATCGTCGAGGAATACCCGACCTGGGACAGGATAGAGGTGGAAAGGGTTCCGCTGCCTTGAGCCTAAATCAAACTTTTACTCTTTTAAGTTGTTGGTTCTGGTGGCGTAAGTTACTTATGGGGGCATAAGTTGTTAGGGTTTTGCTGGAAAGATAGAAAAGAAATGAGGTTAGACCAGCTCAATCCCTATCTTTGCCTGAACTTCGGGCCATTCAACGACGTAGCCCCTGGCTTCGCCGAAGATTACCTCAGTTGCCCTCGTCTCCTTCTTTACGTAGTCGAGGTTCTCATGAAGGAGCTCACGGTTCTCGTCGGTGGTCTCTATGGTGACGATTATCCTGTCGTTGACGTCCAAATCGAGGCGCTTCCTCATCTCCTGTATTCTCCTGACGAACTCCCTCGCGAGGCCCTCAGCAAGGAGCTCCCTGGTGAGGGTCTTGTCCACGAAGATCCTTCCTCCGTCGAAGTCTTCGCTGACGAAGAAGTCTGGTAGCTTCTCCTCTATTCTGAGGTGCTCCCTTGTGAGGTGGAAGGTCTTTCCTTCGATCTCGACGTCCATCTCGCCGGCCTCGTAGAGTTCCCTACCGTGCTCGACTATCCACTGGGAGATGAGCCTGGCGTCGCCCTTGAACTCCGGCCCAACCCTCGCGAAGTTCGGCTTTATGATGAGCTCGCGCTCGACCCTTCCAACGACGACCTCCTTGGCGTTGAGTTGATCCCTGAGCAGTCTGTTAAGCCTCTCGACAGCCCTCTTTACGGTTTCATCCTCGGTCTCTATGATTATCCTCCTAACCGGGTAGCGGAGTTTTATCTTTGCCTTCTGTCTGGCACTTGAGCCGGCCTCGACTATCTTCCTTACGGCTTCCATCTCCTTCTCGAGCTCTTCATCAATGGCCTTCTCATCAGCCCTTGGCCAGTCAAGCATGTGGACGCTCTCAACGCCAAGGAACGGTTTGAGGAGGTTCTGATAAATCTCCTCGGCTATGTATGGTGTAAACGGTGCCATAAGCCTCAGGAGGACGTTGAAGACCTTCCAGACGGTGTAGTAGGCAGCTAACTTGTCCGGGTCGTCGCCTTCAACCCACATGCGCTTCCTGATCAGCCTGATGTACCACCTGCTCAGGTCCTCGACGACGAAGTTGTATATCGCCCTCGTTGCCTTGGTAAGCCTGAAGGTCTCTATGCCCTCCGTGACTTCTCCGATGAGGCTGTTGACCCTGCTTAGTATCCACCTGTCCTCCTCGCGGAAGGGCAGCTCCTCGGGGTTGACTCTCGTCGGGTCAAATTTATCTAGGCTCATGTAGGTGGCGCTCAAAACGTAGACGTTCCAGAGTATGTTGAGCATCCTCTTGACCTGAGCCAGGCCCTTCCAGCTGAACTTGAGGTTCTCCCAGGGGTTGGTGGCCCAGAGCATGTAGAACCTGAAGGGGTCCCTTCCTTCCTTCTGGACGACCTCTTCTGGCCTTATGATGTTGCCGAGACTCTTGCTCATCTTGTCGCCCTTTTCGTCGAGGACGTAGCCGTGCATGGCGACCTTCCTGTAGGGGACTGTGTCGAAGGCTATAACGCTGGCTGCCTGCTGGGAGTAGAACCACTTGGTTACCTGGTCTTCACCCTCAACTATGAAGTCTGCCGGCCAGAGCTCCTTGAAGAGCTCCTCGTTTCTCGGGTAGTCGAGGGAAGCCCAGCTGGCTATTCCGCTGTCAAACCAGACGTCAACGACGTCCTTAACGCGGCGCATCTCCTTGCCGTTGACCTTTATGATGAATGCATCCACGTAGGGCCTGTGGAGGTCCTCCGGGCCGAGCTTCTCTTCGATGACCCTGAGCTTCTCGCTGTAGTCCTCCGGGAGGTCTATCCTCTCGCCGTTCACTTCTATGGCCACGGAAAGCTTGACAAGCTCCTCAAAGCTTCCAACGACGTATATTTCGCCGTCCTCACTCTGCCATATCGGCAGAGGTATTCCCCAGTAGCGCTGTCTGCTTATGACCCAATCTCCGGAGTTCATGACGCCGTTGTCGTACCTGACCTTCACCCAGTCGGGGTACCAGGTCACCTTCTCGTCGTTCTCCTTGATTATCTGGTCTTTGACCTTGCTGACCTTGAGGAACCACTGGTCGGTGGCGCGGAATATAAGCGGCGTCTTACAGCGCCAGCAGTGCGGATATTTGTGCTCTATCGTTCCGGCCTTGACGAGGTAGCCCTTCTCCTTGAGGTGTTCTATAATCTCGGGGTCGGCGTCTTTGACGTAGACTCCATTCCATCTGCCCTCCACGTATCTGCCCTGGTCATCAACTGGTGAATATGCCGGAAGGCCGTACTCCCTTCCGACTTCGAAGTCCTCCTCACCGTGGCCCGGTGCGGTGTGAACCAGTCCGGTACCGCCCTCAAGCGTCACGTGCTCGCCGAGAATAACGCGGTGGGCCCACTCGTACCTCTCGCGGAACTCCTTCTGAGTTGGGTACTCCTCCATGAGTATGTGCCTGTAGTGGAGTCCCTCGAGGTCTTCACCCTTGAACTCCTCGACTATCTCTCCCTTAACGCCGACCTCGGCAAGAACCCTCTCGACAAGGGCCTTCGCCATTATCCAGCACTCCTCGCCGTTCTCGGTCTCGACCCTGACTTTGACGTAGTCGTATTCGGGATGAACTGCAACCGCGAGGTTGGCCGGAAGAGTCCACGGCGTGGTTGTCCAGACGAGAAGGTACTCGTTGTCTTTCCCCTCAACCGGAAACTTGACGTATATGCTCGGGTCCTTCCTTATCTTGTACTCACCGCGAACCTCGTGTTCAGCGAGAGCCGTCTCACAGCGCGGACACCAGTGCAGAACCCTCTTGTCCTTCTCGAGGAGGCCCTTCTCCCAGGCGCGCTTGAGAGTGAACCAGCCCGATTCTATGTACTCGTTCTTTATGGTCATATAGGGGTTGTCCCAGTCCATCCATATGCCGAGCATCTTGAACTGCTCGGTCATCACCTTGAGGTTGTTGAGGGCGAACTCCTTACACTTTCTTATGAACTCGTCAACGCCTATCTCGGTCTCTATGTCCTTCTTGGTCTTCAGGCCGAGAGCCTGCTCGACCTTGACCTCTATGGGCAGGCCGTGCATGTCGAAGCCTGGCTGCCTGCGAACGTTGTAGCCCTGCATGATCCTGAACCTTATCACCATGTCCTTGATTATCTTGTTCCAGGCTGTCCCGAGGTGTATGGCACCGCTGACGTAGGGCGGCCCGTCGAGGAAGTAGTACTTCGGGCCGTTTGCTCTGCTGGCCTTCGCCTTCTCATAGATGTTGTTCTCCTTCCAAAAGTGCTCGACTTTCTCTTCCAGCTTCCCTGGAGAATACTCCCTAAACTCTGGCTCCCTTATCATTTCAAAACCTCCCTGTGGTCTTTGAAAGGAAAGTTAGAACTAACTAGCTCAGAACAGTGAGGGGTTTTACTCGAAACGAGCAGAGCGAAGGATAAAACACTCCCCCCTCATTGGCATCGGGGCAAAATTGGGAACTTTCCTTATAAGGTTTTTGGATGGGAAGCGCTACGCGTCTCTCATTTTCCAGACGTTCCCTCTTGATTTTGGGCTTGCTGGAGACTAGTGGAGAGAAGTGTGCCCTCCCCGACCGACCCCAGGTCACTTCTCCCAGGGGCGTGAGGGGGAGGGCGCGGTGATGATTATCTCTCTAGAGAATTTAAACCTCACGGAGAACTGGGTGACGTGAAGAGCACTGTGAGAATTGGGGGGTCCTCCGGAAGCTTGTTTACTTGGCTTGTGTCAAAAGAGGGGATTAGAAAATCGAAAGGGGCTTACTCCGTCTTCACCTGCCTCTCTTCCTCTGGCTCGCCCTTTCTTCTGCTCTCATTCTTGATGACCTGAATTACGTAGTCTATGAACTTCCTGACCTCTTCGAGGTCTTCTTCGGGGATGTTCTGGATTTTCTTATTCTTCGTCTTGTACGTAAGGAGCTTGAGAAGTGCGAGCCTTCCCAGTGCAGTCTTGGTGCTTATCTCTCCCTCCTTCCAGTCGCGCCAGATGGCGTTGGCTATGCCGTAGAACTCGGGGATGCTGTCCAGTCCGGGATCTCCGACATCGAGGACTTCCTTGCCCAGATACTTGTAGCGCTTCTCCTTCTCCTCCTTTGGGAACTCTCTGGCCTTTTCCTTAATGTATGCGTGGACCATCTTCATCACCTCCAGAAGAGTGTACTTCAAAAAATTTATTAACTTTTTGTTGGTAAATACCTCTCAGCTCTCTTTTCTGACCTCGTTCCATATGCTTGCCATAATCAGCGCCGCACCGAGGTAGCCCTTGGGGCTCAGTATCTCGCCTATCGTCAGGAAAGCCGCTATGTGGCCGAATATAGGCTCAGCGGAATATATCAATGCTGCTCTGTGGGCCTTTGTGTCCCTCTGGTACTTGACTTGGAGCGTGAAGGCCACAACCGTTGCGAATATCGCCGTGTAGAGAATGCCCATCCAAGGCATCGGGTCTCTTGGAATCACCAAAGGCTCGAAGGTGAGCGCGAAGGCCGAGGAGAAAACGAAGTTCCAGAGTATCTGCCAGAAGGCCAAGCTCAGGTAATCTTGCTCCCCAAACTTTTGGACGAGGACTATCTGGAAAGCAAAGCTCAGCGCGCTGAGGACGGTCAGCAAATCTCCGTAGTTAAAGTTTAGACTGGCCCTGGATATAAGGTAAAGGCCGGTCAGCGCCACGATCAGGGAAAGAACGTCCCTTCCTCTCAACCTGTCTCCGAGGATGAAATAGGCTATAAACGGCGTGAAGACGACGTAGAGCGACGTGATGAAGGCCGAGTTCGAGGCGGTGGTGTACTTCAGCCCCACTATCTGGAAGCCGTGGCCGAAGAAGAGGGTTAGGCCTAAGACAAACCCCTCTTTCAGTGTCTCCCTTTTGAAGACGCGAGAGCGGAAGATGATGAGCATGAGGAGCGAGGCGATTCCGAAGCGATAGGCGAGGAACAGGATTGGGGGAAGGTAATCTAGGCTCGCCTTCATAGCTGGAAACGTGAAGCCCCATATTGCCGTGATGCCTAATAGTATTAGTTCGGAGCGGTTCATCGCCGTGTGTTGTCCCCTTTAATTTATAAGAACTTCCCCGCATAGACTCACGTCTGTGCGTTTTCATAATGGTTATATAGTCTGAATTCCAACTATGGTACTAGGTGTTCCCGATGAGTGACAATGCTACCAAAGAGAGGATATGGATTCTGATAACGCCTGACAAGTGCAGCGGCTGCAGACTCTGCGAAATAGCTTGCTCACTGGAGCATGAGGGGATAATATGGCCGGAAGCTTCGCGCATAAGAATATACGAGCTTCTGCCCGGAGTTAACGTCCCGCACACCTGCGTTCAGTGTCCTGATTATCCGTGCGTTGAGGCATGCAACTTTGATGCCTTGGGCGTGAATGAGAGAACTGGAGCGGTTCTCGTGAACGAAGACAACTGCACCGAGTGCGGCGCCTGTTTCCTTGCCTGCCCCGGTAACGTCCCAAGGATTCTCCCCAGTAAGAGAAGCGTGGTCATCTGCGACCTCTGTGGCGGAAACCCGAAATGCGTCGAGGTATGCCACGAGGCTGGTCACGACGCCCTAACCCTCGTGAAGGGTGACTACCGCTCGATCTACAGGACGTTCGCCAAAGACCCTGTGGAGAAGAGCGAGGAACTCTCGAGAAAGATGTACGGGGAGTTGTTGGGGTGATAACATGAAGGGATACGCTGGAAAGCTGATAGACGTTGATCTTAGCACCGAGACAGTGAAATTCGTTGAGCTCGACGAGGAGATGCTGCGGTTCTACGGTGGCAGGGGACTGGGGACTTACCTCCTCTGGAAGGAGCTGGGAGAGAGATGGGAAGATATTGATCCACTTGGTGAGGAGAACCTTCTACTCATCCTCACGGGCCCGCTGACTGGCTACTATCCGGGTATCAAAACCTCTGTCGTTGCAAAGTCCCCCGAGAGCAACGGTATCGTTGGCAGCGTCCTGAGTAGCGAGATTGGAATCGAGCTCAAAGCCTCTGGCTATGACGGAATAATAATCCGCGGGAGGGCAAAAGAGCCAGTATATCTATTCATAAACGATGAAACCATAGAGATACGCGACGCCTCGAAGTACTGGGGAATGGGTGGTGTTGAGCTTCACAAGACACTCCTTAAGGAAGTTCATGACGAGCTGAGGAAACGGGCGAAGCTCAGGGGTGTCCCCAAGGAGCCAGCTATGATGTACATCGGGAGGGGTGGGGAGAACAAAGTCCGCTTCGCTGCGATAATGGCGAAGATGATGCACGCCGCTGGCTACGGTGGCTTTGGAGCGGTGATGGGCAGCAAGAACCTTAAAGCAGTCCTCGTGAAGGGTAACGGACCTCTGCCTGAAGTTCATGATTCAATGAAGTTCAAGGCCATGCTCCGGGAGTTCCAGCGCGAACTGTTAACCCTCACGACATTCAGGCAGTGGGGAACCGGATCTGGCGGTTACAGCGTCGGAAAGGATCGCTCGAGCCAGCCGGTGAGGAACTGGCAGGAGGAGTATCACGACGACGAGAGGATAAGTGTAGTTAACTTCGAGCTCAGGACATGGGTCAAGAAGTATTGGGCAGACTACGGCTGTCCCGTCAACTGCATGAAGATTTCCTACCTCCGCTACGGGCCGTATAAGGGAGCCATCACAGATGCCCCTGACTACGAGCTGATGGCCTACATGGGAACCAACCTCGGCATCTTCGAGCCTGAGAAGATAGTCTACCTCTCATACCTCGTGGATGAGCTGGGGTTGGATGGTATAAACGCCGGCAACGTCCTCGGCTTTGCTGCCGAGCTCTATCAGAGGGGCATCCTCACGGAGGAGGACATCGGCTTCAGGCTTGAGTGGGACGATGAGAAGGCCTTTGCGAGGCTCCTTGAACTGATAGTCGAGAGGGAAGGGATAGGTGAAATCCTCGCGGAAGGAACCTACAGGGCCGCGCTCAAGATTTCCGAGATGAAAGGCGTTGATGCCATGAAGTACGCCGTCCACATCAAGGGCATAGGCATCGGAGCGCACGGGATAAGGAGCGACCTCGACTACACCAGAGACATAAGCTATGCCGTTTCCGTTCAGGGCGGCGACCACACAGCGACGGCAGGACTTCCTGCGAGGAGCTACGAGGGTGAGCTGGTGAATGCTTTCTACGACTCGGCCGTCATCTGCATGTTCACCACCAGACCGGGCTTTGAGAGAATACTCGAGTTTGGAAACGCCATCACGGGCTTCGATCTGACATCGGAGAAGTGGTTCAACGAGACCGGTCTGAGAATAATCCATCTCCAGAGAATACTCCTTCTCCTCGGCGGACCTGACGTTTACTGGGATCCAAGGAGAGACGACGACAATCCACAGCGCTTCTACGAACCCCTGCCGAGTGGCCCTGTTAAAGGCAAGGCCCCAAGCAGAGAGGAGATACGTGCGAAGGTGAGACAATACTACGATGAGGTCGGCTACGACGAGCACGGCATCCCGAAGGAGGAAGTCCTTGAAGAGCTTGGCATAGGTGAAGCGAAGCGCGAGGTTAAGCGTATAAGGAAGCGCCTCGGCCTCTAACCTTTATTTTTCGGAGGTGGTTCAATGAAGGTCATACTGATTCTCTATGGCGAGGTGGCCCTTCGCTTCTCACCGCGGATGGAGCTTGAGCTTGAGGAAAGAACAACCGTAGGTGAGCTTCTACGGGAACTGGGGATAAGCGCCGTTGAACACCATATACTTGTGAACGAAAGAAAGGTCGATCATAGTTGTGTCTTGAAGGATGGTGACGTTGTTAAGGTTCTTCCAGTGATTTATGGGGGTTAGCTCATTGTTTTAAACTTTCAGTTTGGGAGTTTCTTTTAAACTCTTGTGTATAATAAGTTTTTGGGTGATTTGAATGCCTGGATACAAAGACTTGGAGATAAAGGCCGTGGGAGAAAGACTCTCTCCAACCAAGATGAGGGTCAGGGCCGAGGGTTTTGAAATCCTCATAGACAAGCTTGGTGGGGAGTACCCATGTCCGCTAGACTACCAGCTCGCTGCCTTGGCGGGATGCCTCAACATAGTCGGAACCCTCGTTGCCAAGGACATGGGAATAAACATCGAAAGTCTAACCGTTGAGGTAAAGGGTATCTTTAATCCTGAGAAGTTCATGACTGGAAACGGTGGCAGGGCCGGCTTCAAGGGGATAAGTGTAAAGATAAAAGTCAAGGCTGATGCGGATGAGGAGAAGCTTAAAGAGTGGATTGAAAAGGTAGACGAGCGCTGTCCCATCAGCGACAATCTCCTCAACATGACACCACTCAAGATAGAAGTCGAAAAAGCTTGATCACTCCCCTGGCCCATGGACGCAGGACATGTTCATTGC
This sequence comes from Thermococcus piezophilus, assembly GCF_001647085.1. NCBI lineage: Archaea > Methanobacteriati > Methanobacteriota > Thermococci > Thermococcales > Thermococcaceae > Thermococcus > Thermococcus piezophilus. The sequence goes on along the minus strand of NZ_CP015520.1, from coordinate 547,561 downwards.
AAGGAGCATCTCGACGTAACCAGATTCGAGATTTTCCTTTACTTTCCCGGCCAGTCGCTCGAATTCTTCGAGAGTGAGCGGTCTCTTGGTTTTTAGCCACTTAATCTTGCCGTCGTTCTTGTCGAGGATTACTATTTCCCCCTCGGTTATAAGCGGGACGTAGTTCATCTTAACGCCATAGAGCTCTTCGGCAAAGGCTAACTTGGCTCGAAGAAGCTCAAGGTAATTAGCCAGATCTTCGCCCAGAATCTTCCGGAACTCACGTTCCATTCTCCCACCGGTCTAAGTTCAATGCACAGCTTTATTAACTTATCGGCCATATATGGGTAGAAATGCACCTTCGAAAGGTCAATAAAGAGAGATGATGTATCACTCTTGGTGAGACCATGTTCAAGAAGTGTTTTATGAAGTACTCACACCATTTTCACGCCTACCAGCCGGGCGACATAGTTTATGTTAAGAACGGCGATGGAAGTAAGCCTATAGAGTATGAGGAGCGAAGGAGTTCTGTTGCCATGAAAATCCACGGGGAGGAAGTCAGGGGGGAGAACTGGACGAGGGCAATGCTCTATTCCTACGAGCACATAGCCGATACACTCTCGCGGATGAAGGGAATAAGCATAGACATTGAGCCGTTCACCTTTCTAATGCTCCTCCGCTACCACGGGAAGGCCTTCGAGGAGACGGTTTCCCTCTTGGAGAAGTTTGACGCTGTCCCTACCACACCATTCCATCCAATTGTCCCGCACCTCGACGAGTTCGAGCAGCGGATTCTGGCGAGGGTTTCCTTTGACTTCTACGCCCCACTTACAGGGAGCAAGCCCGTCGTTGGCTACTGGCTTCCCGAGGCTGTCATAACATTGGGGAGCGCCGAGATAGTCGAGTCCTCAACGGATAAAAGGCTCGTCTTCCTCCTCGACGAGAGGCAGCTCTTCTACGACTTTCCTCAGGCCAAATACTCCTGCAATCGCTATTCTAACTCCTTTGTCTTCGGTCGCGAGTGGGGACTGAGCGACGCCTTCGCTTTTAACACCCTCAACGTCTCGGAACTGATAGAGGGAACCCTCAGACGGTGGGACGACTATAAGGAGAGCCTGGGAGTTCCGTACTTAGTTTTTACTGCCAGCGACCTTGAGAGCCTCCTCGGGAATCCAGCCCAGCTCGACAGGTTTACAGCATGGATGGAGGGCCTCGAAGGGAATGGTGTCGAGAGAGTTCTGCCATGGAGTTCGTTAAGAAAAAGCTCACTGATGAGTTCAAGCGCCTCGAGGGAGAATGCGAGTTTGAGATGGGCGTCAGGGACTACTCTGCCTGGAGCGACTACTTCGACTTAAGCCTCGACGGAAAGACGAGCGATTCGAGGTGGCTGGGCTACAGAAGGGCCGATGGAAAGGTCTTTGCCCGTGAGGTGGAGGGGAGGAGGATAAGTCAGCTCTGGAAGTCGCTTTCACGCGCCTTTTTGAGGAGCTAAATAGGACTGTGAGATTGGGCGTGCTTGAAGGTTTGAAGGATTTCAACGCCAACGTCGAGGAGTTCCTCGTTAGATATGCGAGGATTTTCTTCAAGGATTACTATGACTACTTCGGCATTGAAACTTCAATGGACTACGTCCTCGAGCCAGCGAACGGCGAGAAGAAGGCCCTGAAGCTCGGAAGGATTTATTACCTCATGCTTCTGGCAAATCACTCCTGCCCGAGATTCTGGGAGAACCTCGACACGCGCGTGGCTTTCGGCAACGTCTCGGTAATGGCTAAGGCCTTCATTGAGCTTATGGAGTACTTCAACGACGAGGGGAGAAACATCTTCGTCGAGGCCTACCTGAAGCTCCGGAACTTCGGTAGACTCTACCACCTTTGGAACTTCGGCTCATTACCGGCTCTCGAAGGCTGGGAAACAAGCGAGAAAGCGTGGAATAGCGCGCTGAAGCCAGAGGTACCTAACAGCGGCTACAACATGGTGACGAGGGCCGCACTCTACGTCGGAGGGGGGACATGAAGGGCGAGCTTAAGGCCCTGATCGGATCCTACAACCTCGAGTGGGTCGTTGCCGACACCGGCCACATTCCGGGCTAGAGGCACGGCCAATGGGAGAATCAGGAGTGGTGCGAGCACAGAGACTGAATATTCTGACTTCAAATTTTCTTTATTGACGCAAGCAATCATTGCGGAGATTGGAAAGATGCTGGCAAAAGAAAACCGCTCCCTATCACAAAGGTGGTGCTGAATGAAGGAGTCCAAATCCTCTGGAGGGAACTCTTTCATACTGGAGCTGATATTTGGAACCCTGAATGGAGAGGAGTACTTGAAGTTGAAACGAATACTGGAGAAGATTGAAAAGCTGTTCGATGAACGACAACTTCCGCCTTAGCCCTTCAAATTCCACTTTTTCCTGCTCAGGAAGAGGTATGCCTCTCTCTTGAGCTCCCCTGGAACGTAATCCACCAGAATATCAGCGGAGTGGATGAACTCTCTTACCTGCTTGCCCAAGGCAACTTGATTCTTCTCCAGGAGCTCTACAATGACGTCGACGATGCTCTCCTTAACCCTTTTCTCCGCGTACAGCCTCTTTCCAATCAGCCAGACGCTCTCGTTCTTCCGGTAGAAGTCCCAGCCCCTCTCAGTGAAGAACTCCGGGCCGGGCTTTATGGTTATCTTCTCGCGCACTATTCTGTCCAGCTCCAGCATGATGAACGCTTCCTCTCCAACGTAGCCGTAGTCCCAGCCGAGAACCTTGAAGTTCTCCCTTCTCAACGCTTTCTCGAAGCCTCTGGCACTCCTCTCCAGCTGCGGGAGGATCAGGTCATCAACAAGCTGGGGCTTTTTGAAGAGGAGCGTGACGAGGTGTGTTCTCTTTCTTCTGAGCTCTCCGAGGTAGTTCTCTCCCGTGCTCTCCGTCGGGAAGAAGAACTCTACGAGGGGCTCTTCCAGAAATTGGTGGGCCTTGAAGTAGAACCTCCCGAACTTCTCCCAGCCCAGATTTGCGGCGACGTTCCTCCTCGGGTCAACGGGGTCTATGACGATGAGCGGCTTGTCCCCTTCAGCTTCCCTCTTAATGGTCTTCATGGCTATTTCTGGTTCACTCTTGAGCCAGCCGGCAGGGTCTATTATCTTCTGCCTCAGCATGAAGTCGGCCTTCTCCAGAACATCTAGGAATGAGCCGTACTTGATAATCAGGATTTCGGCAAGGTAGCCCGAAAAGCCCCTCACGTAAATCTCGCTGCCGTAGGCGTTTATTCCCTTGAGGAAGCGCTTCAAAAGCCTGACATCGTCGTTTCTGCGGTGGAGGTTTTCAAGCACCCACTTCGTGTGGAGTATGGAGCGATCAACTGCCGTTCTGACGTCCTTCCAGCTGTCGACGTCGTAGCAGGGGACTATATCAACTTTGACCCCTTTATAGCGGGCTCTCACGTAGGGGTGCTCCGCGTAGGCAACTTCGTAGCTATCGAGCCTCTCCGCTATGGCCTTACCAAGCTCGAGGCCTTTCCCGCGGAGCTCTTCGAGGGGAGTGTCGAGGGGAAAGGCCATGAAGAGGTCAACGTCGTGGTCGCCGGTTAGGTAAGTGTCCTTGGCGAGGGAACCAACAAAATAAGGTTTAATGTCAAGGCCAAGCTCTTCAGCCCTTCCACGGGCTATGTTCTCGATCTCTCGCATCAGGCCTTCAATAAAAGCTCTCTCCTCTTCGTTCGGCCTGATCCTGATGAGGACTTCCCCAATAACTTCTTGAACCATTATCATCACTCCGCCAGTTCAAACCTCGCCACGGTCTCGTAAATCGGGCCCTTGGGGGTGAGCGTGCTCTTCTTGAGCTCTATGGCCTCGACCTCAAACTCTCCGAAGTCCTCGTTTGCCAGATCTTTGAGCGCCATCGCCAGCTCCAGCTTGTCCCTCACGAACTTGACGCGACCGATTGTGATGTGGGCGACGAAGTCCTTATCCTTCTTGAAGCCCAGCCTCCTCATGGCCTTCTCTACGTCCTGGGCTATCGCCTTTATGCCCTCATCGTTCTCTATTCCCGCCCAGATGACGCGAACGTAGTTCGGGTTGGGGAAGAGGCCAATGCCCTTTACCCTAATGCGGTGCTTCTTGTGCTTCTTCGCTATTTCTGCCAAAGCCCTCTTCACTTCTTCGGCGGTTGCCTCGTCGATCTCGCCGAGGAACTTGAGCGTGACGTGGAAGTTCTCCCTCTCAACGAACTTTATCTTCGCCGCTTTATTTCCAATCCTTTCCTGAGCTTTCAGGAGGTTGTCCCTCACATTGTCACTCACTTCAATTGCTATGAACGCCCTCATAACACCACCTGATACCAGAAAGAATTGGGAAGTTAAATCAGTTTTCCTGAGTGATTGGAACAATAGGTAGACCTTGGGAGAATTTCATAAGCTTAAGATGACGTGTTGGTACCTCAAAACAAAAGAAAAGAATGCTGATCATCTCATAAATACTATTGTTATACTGTCGCCCGCACTAAAGCCGCTGGTGTCTCCCTGGCTGGCTCCGGGGAGTGGAATGTCAGCGCCCGGTTCAGTATCCTGCCAGAGACTGACAATGTAGTGAATACCCCTATATCTGTCGATGTTTGGATAGATTGTGGTTAGGAAGTAGTAGGCTCCGGCAGCGGTGCTATCGGCGTCCGTGCCGTATATCGTGAACACTGTGGCATTGAGAGCTCTGTCCGCAAAGCTCTGAATGACGAAGTATCCCGGTGTGACGTTCCACCCCGGTTTCGGAGCGGTCCATGTGACGTTGCCCTGGGGCGTTACTATCGTTATGGTTCCCCCAAAGATTTCCATGTGAACCATTGAAACGTTATCGTATCTTGCGGTTATTGGATTGACGAGGGGTCCACCGACCGACACCACTGTGTCCCCTGGAGACACCTCGTTCAGGTCGAAGGTGCTGGCTAATCTTGCGGTTCTCCTAACGCTGTTTCCGGACGCCACGGTCGGTGAGACGTAAAGGGCCGTTGAGAAGGCATCTGGAGTTCCGAGGTTGTTGAACACGAAGAACAACCTGCTCGCGTTCCCCACCGAGCTGGGGTAGTCCCCGATGGGGAAGAGGGCGTAGTCACCTGATGGGGTTAGCACCATGTCGATCACCCTGCTCTCCTGGAATCCAAGCGTTACTGCTGTGGTGTAAGTTTCGTATCCCGTTCTCGCGAGTGCAATGGGTGGTTCCCCGACGGAATTTCCAGGGTTAACGGGGTCATTCCCCTGTAGTTCCCGTCGATGTAGACGCTGGCGTTCGAGGGCCTGGAGAGGATCTTGAGGGTTGCTACGGGTTCTCCCAGGAGGGTTACCCTCCTCTCGGGCAGCCTTATTTCGTTCCCATTGGTCAGGTTCAGGAGAACCTGATAGGTGTAGTTGCCTGGTTCGAGTCCTGTTGCGTTAATCTTGAAATTATTCTTCCCTCTCCACATCCAGTACGTCTCGGTCTCTCTGTCCGTCACGGCCTGTATCGTCGCGTAGGGATTGTTGTTGATGCCTATGAACGTGTCCACCAGGGTCAGCACGAGGTCAGCCCGACCAGGATAGGCAGTTCCGTACTGAAGTGGGCCGTTGACTGGGTACAGATAGACGGGTACGCTCTTTTCAAGTGTTATTGGGTCGCTTTCAACCCCCGTGGCGGCGTTTTTAACTGTGATAATGGCCCTCTGGTCAATGATGTTTATGTCAAGGACGGTAACAATCCAGTCGGTACCCTCAATAGCCTGCGGCTGACCGACCGAGTACCATTGGATGGGCCTATCCTTTCCGAGATTTGTGAGTACGAACTCGGCGTTGTTCACATCGACGATGCTCTTTACCCCCACGTAGAGCTACGACTGGGCCAGGATATCACCATCGGAGGGTGTTGGAGACACGTACTCGGCCAGCGGAATGTCTATCAAGGCTACGATGTCGTTCCCCTCTGGAATTTGGGAATTGATGTAGGTCCATGTTTTTATGTTAAGTTCGGATATTTTAGCTCCAAAATACTCGAGGGTTCCGGTGATCCCGTCCTGGTACTTGTCCCTACCCTTGATGTACACTGGCACCACCGGTGAGTCCGCAACTTGAGCGGCAACTTCTATGGCGTCGGTGATGTCCGGGTAGATTGTAGTGTTCGGAAACGGGTGGGCCTGGTAGCTGGCCAGATCCTGAGGAGAGGATTGATAGCCCATGTAGAAGTTGAAGTACCGCCTGCTCCACGTGGGAGAGTCGGGGTTTCCAATTCCTATCTCTATTCCGCCGGACTCCTGGTTCCACACCCCGCCGATTATCTCTCCCCTGAGTGGGTGATTGATTTTGAAGCCCGCGAGAATCTTGGGCTGGTACGGTTGGGGATACTTTGGTACCATCACGAAGGCATAGCCCTGACTTATCTCGTGGTTGGGGTCCTGGGCGGCATGGTAGGTGAGCCAGAATTAGCCGTTGTCGCCCCAGCTCTCGCCCCACGAGTTCAGGAGCAGGAGCGCTCCCTGACCGTCTGGGGTCTGGATTGTGTCGTCGTACCCCACTATGGTCACGGCGTGACCGCCTTCGTAGTTCCCGCGGGTCTGGTTTAGGGCGTACACGTTGTGGGTGGAGTTGAATCCGTAGAACTCGTCGTATACGTTGATTCCAGTGTACGCAACGTAACCGTAGGCAAGCAGTCCCTTCAGGTACGTGAACTGTGTACTGTTCATCAGATCGAGCATGTAGATGTCCCAAGGATATCCTACAGGAGATGCCATTCCATCAACCCCGCGGTTGTAGGGGGCACTGCGCCATTGGGTGTCGTTAGGCCATAGCCAGGCGTAGTTGTCGGGGTCTCCATAGGGCCCGTGGACGAATAGGGGAAACACGTTCAGGGGAACGGCTCCGATCGTCGAGATTAGATTCATCGCGTCCAGCATGTAGCTGCCGCTGTCGGTTCCATAGTTTATTAGGTTGTAGGTGAAGGTGGGATTCATTATCTCCCCGTCCGTGGACGGCGTAGGATTGTTCCGGAACCAGTTTATCATATAAGTCCATGTATAATATGTGGAAGCCCAGCCGACGCACGAACCCACTGCTCCCTGGCTTCTAATCGGTGGCAGGTAGAGGCCATTCACGACCTTCGCCGGCAGGCTGTCCAGTGAGAAGACGTCGGGATACGCAAGGTTCTTGAGGTTCTCCTTCAGCGCGCCCGTCCTTCCAGGATATCCTGGAGCGTTCTCAATGAGCTCTCGGTACTTCTGCGGCGTTAGCCGCTTGGGCTCGAATCCTGTAACTCTTGCGTATTCCTACGGAGAGACGTACAGGGCTCCCGGTGAGTATTTCTGTGCTGGCGTGGAACCTTTCCCTGTGGTCTCTGGGGTTCTTGGCGCCGCGTTGACGAAAAACAACGAAAAAGTAAGCACGGCCAGAATTAGGATTGCGTGTAGTTTTTTCACTAGAACCACCCCTTGAATTTCTTGGAAGTGAAAGCTTAAAACTCTTTGGATATGGAATCTGACTTTCTAGCGGAAAGTAAAAAAAGAAACCTCACTCCCTCACAACAACAGGGAACTCTTCCCAGGGGAAGACTATCCACTTGTCGGTCCTGAAGACGTAGAAGTCCGGAACGATCTTTGTCCAGGGCTTCATACTCAAACATGCGACCTTTACTTCCTTGGCGCCGAGCTTCTTGACCTCCTCAATGACCACCTCGAGGGTCTTCCCAGTATCGCTGACGTCGTCCACTATGACGACCCTCTTTCCATCCAGTGAGCCGTGCAGCGGTATGGTCACCACGGGTTTCTCCATGTGCTCCTCTATATCCTTGTAGAACTTGACGGCTATGACCTTGACGTCAACGTCACCGAGGATGTGGCTGAGCCTTACAGCTGGAATAAGGCCGCCCCTGGCGACGCCGACTATGAGGTCAGGCATGAATTTCTTCCTCATCTCTTCGGCGAGCGCGAAGACGGCCCTATCTATCTGCCACCAGGTTAAGTAAACCTTGTCCATGCTACCACCTCCAAATAGCGCAGGTTTGAAAGGCCCTTACTTTAAGGCTTTCGTCCGATGGGGAGAAGTTAAAGCCGTAGACTTAAAAAACCTCCGTTAGCAGGAAGATGTTAAAATCAATTTTTGGTGATATCTGAGAACATGTTTTGAATTAATGGATAGTTGTGCTAATTTGTTCATCAGCTTATTCCTCTTTCTTTTGTCCCAAAGTCTCAGATAAATCATGATTAGAAAGAAACACTACTAAAAAAAGAAATTACTTTTGACAAAAAAGAAAAACTTATATGTTGGATCATCAACAAATGTAATGAAAATGTTGGGGGGTGGTCTATATAAAACACCAGATCTTGGGTAGCATGATATTAGTACTACTAGTGTTTGGTATTAGTGCCATACCCGTTGAGGCATCGGGTATGCAAGGATAGGGACCAAAGATTACAAGGGATATTTTAAAGCAAGTTATGAAGGAATATGTAACGCTAAAAGCACAAGAACGGACGAGGGAAGCAGATATGCTGTTAGAGAAATATGGAATTGTTAAACTTGGAGAAATCAAAAAGACTTTCAGTATTCATGTATCGAGGGGAATTTCTTCAGTAGAGTCTCAAAAATTTGGTAAGGGCCTACCTCATCCTGACACATGGGTTTCACAAAGTGACCTTACTTTGACTATTCCTATTCAGCAACAATATGCCACTTTGTTTATTGACTATTACTGGGAATGGGATTTGACTGAGGATCTGGCTGACAGTGGGGACATGGATGTCATATCAATAACGACTGTAGTTGGAAAGGCTAGTGAAAATGTTCTTGTAGAGCCAGTGGATGTGTGGGGTGGCCAGCTGGAGCAGGGTAGTGTATTTGGTAATCATGATGTTGTAAAAACTGCAGACAATACCAGCTTTGACTGGCAGAGTGGGGTTCTTGAGCATCATTTGAGCTTTAAAGTGGGGGATCAGATAAAACGGGGCTTTATCCAGGTCATGTACGATATAAACGCGGAATATCTTCTAGGAAAAGGTGGGGCTATTGCTACCTATGTGACTTATATACATACCTTTGGGAATAAATGGTTATCAGACGTCATCTCTAAACCGGCAGGCCTTATTGCTGGAGGAGCAACGGCACTCTTACTAAAAGATCCCATTGCAGGTACTATTGTTGGTACCGTTATTCAGTTTGCAGTGGATAAAGCTGTGGAAGAAGCTGTAGAGTATTTTGGAATTGTCAGAGATGGAATGGGGGCTACTGATCCTATAAAAGCCACAATACAATTACCTGACTATTGGCCTCCGGGTGCATTGAGCGTTGGAGGGATCAATGAATGAGCATGAGGAAAGTCCTGAGTGAGTTTTGGGCAGAATTTCTCTTTATTTATCTCTTTATACCTGTCGTGTTCGTCATTTATGTAATTGCAACTCCAGTTTCGGAAAGGTTTCCGGGTTTTAGTTGGGAAGGTGTTCGAAATTTTATCTATGGAGCAGGCCTTTACTTGGCAATATACTTTGCCCTGATACGGAATCCAAGACAGAGGAAAATCGCCGAGAAGTATCGTCGTAGCAAGAGGACTATGGCATATTACATACTCTCCGTGGCCCTGGTGGCCTTCCTTCCGGTGCCTTTTCGGTATGCTCTGCCTTTAATTATCATTGTGACGGTCTTCTTCCTCTATACGACTTACAAAATACGCCTCGGGGAAATGGGGTATAAAATCTGAGAGAAAAGGGCTTCAGCTTATCACACACTTGCTCCAGCTGCAGATAGGACAGGTGGCGCAGCCGCTCTCCATCTTGAGCTCGACGAGCTTTCCGTCCTTCTCATAGCAGACGGGACAGTAAGTGACTCCCAAGAGCTCCTTTATCTTCTCTTCAGGGATCTCTGGCGGCTCCCTGTGGTGGGGGTGCTCGTGAGTTTCTGGCTTAACCGCCTTTGGAACGTTCAGGGAAAAGCTGAGTGAGGGAGCTTCCTTCTTCTCCTTGCCGTTGGTGCCGTTGAGTATGCCCTCGACGTTGATGAACTTAGCCAGCCACGGCTCGGCCTCAACGACGGTCTTGAGCTTCTCGACAGCGTAAGCGCTCGGTTTGCTCTTGATGCGCTGCTTCTTCTCTCCTTCAACGCTGTAAACCTGAACGCTAAGCGAGCCGTCGCGGTAGACGGTTATACCCTTACAGCCGAGCTTGTAAGCGAGCAGATAGGCGGCCTTGACGTCCTCAACGGTGGCATCGTTTGGCATGTTGATGGTCTTGCTCGCGCTGTCTGTAAGCCAGAGCTGGATGTTGGCCTGAGCCAGTATGTGGTCGAGCCAGTGGATGTCCATCGAGGTGACGAAAACGCGCTGTATGTCCTCTGGGATTTCCTCGAGGCCCTGGACACTTCCATAGTTGTCGCTTATCTTCCTCAGTATCTCGTCGTTCCAGAGGCCGCGCTTCTTCAGTTCGGCCTCGAAGACAGGGTCAACATAGTAGAACTCGCCAACGGTTACGCTCTTCTTGTAGACGAGGGCAAAGATGGGCTCTATGCCACTGGAGGTATCGGCTATCATGCTGACCGAACCGGTGGGCGGGCAGGTGGTCACCATTCCGTTCCTGACGCCGTACTTCTTGATTTCCTCAACCAGCTCATCCCATGGAAGTGTCCAGATTTCCCTGTGATAGTAACCCTCGACCGGAAGCTCCCCATCCTTGTACCTCGTCTTCTCGTAGAGCGGGAAGGGTCCGCGCTTTTTCGCGGCCTCAACGCTGTACTTGTAGGCGTAGAAGGTAAGGTACTCGTTTGCCTTTCTCATGAAGGCAAAGCCTTCCTCGCTGTTGTAGGCTATGCCGAGCTTGAAGAGGGCATCGGCTAGGCCCATCATTCCGACGCCTATCCTCCTCGTCAGCTTGGTGTTGTAGTCTATCTCCGGGAGCGGGAACTTGTTGATGTCGATTGCGTTGTCGAGGTACTTGGCGACCTTTTGGATTACGTAGGCGTACTTGTCCCAGTCGAAGTAGGGCGTGCCTTCTTTGTCATACTTGACGAACTTGGCGAGGTTTATGCTGGCTAAATTACAGGATTCGTAGTCGTAGAGGGGCTCTTCTCCGCAGGGGTTGGTCGCGCGTATCTTTTCGCCCTTTGCTGGCTCCAGAACGTTTCTCTTGTTGATGACATCGAAAAATATGACTCCCGGATCGGCCTTGGCCCAGGCCATGAAAGCTAACTCCTCTAAGAGGCTCTTGGGGTCTATCTCCTTGACCTTCTCACCAGTCCTCGGGTTGATGAGCGGATAGCGCTTGCCCTCTCTCAGAGCTTCCCAGAAATCGGCCCATATGCCGACGCTGATGTTGAAGTTGGACAGAACGTTCGTTCCGATGTTCTTCTCCTTGGCGTGGATGAACTTCTCTATGTCGGGATGCCAGACTTCGAGGATGCCCATGTTCGCGCCCCTTCTCACTCCACCCTGCTTTATCACGTCGCTGACGGCATCGATGAGATGCATAAAGCTGACAGGACCAGAGGCTGCTCCAGTGGTGGTCCCGACTAAATCACCCTCCGGGCGGAGCTTTGAGAAATTCAAACCTGTACCCCCGCCCATCTTCTGTATCATAGCCACGTCATGTGCTGCCTTCATTATGCTCTCCATGTCGTCCTCTATTGGGACGACGAAGCATGCTGAGAGCATCCCGAGCGGCCTTCCTGAGTTTATGAGGGCCGGCGTGTTCGGCATGAAGGTCTGGCTCGTCATCAGGTGGAAGTACTCCTCTATTTCGTCCTCATACTTGTCAAAGGCCCCGTTCTCGAGCATCCCGATGACTTCGTCGATGGAGACCTTCATCTGGCCCTTCTGGGCGAGCTCGCGGTAGAGGTTGAGGAACCTTTTGAAGTGGTACTTGTTGAGCTTGAACCTGCCGATTGAGAGTTTTCTATCATACTCGTCGAGTTTCTCCATATATTTCTCGACCTTACTTAGGTCCTGCTCGTGGTTTCCTTCCCTGTTGAAGACCCTCTCATCGTAGAGCAGATCAGGGATGACCGCCAGAATCGCGACCCTCTCGAAGAGCTCCCTCGGGCTTTCTATTATCTCACCTTTCTCGTTCTTTATGAGGTATCTACTCGCCAAAACGCGGAGGGCGTTGATGGAGAAGCGCTTGTCTATCTCGTCTAGCTTGTCCTTGTTGAGGATCTTCTTCTTTTCCTCCCTGATCTCGGCCTTCTTCTTGCGGTAGAGTATGTAGGCCTTGGCGACGTCGAAGAGACCCACTCTCATCAGTTCAAGCTCGACTATGTCCTGGATGTTCTCTATGTGGGGCACCTGCCCGTCGTAGAGTTCGTTCACCCTTTTGACGACTCTTCTGACGACCCTGTTGAGAAGCTTCTCGTCACGGATACCGACTTCGAGCATTGCCCTTTGGATAGCCCATTTTATACGCTCCTTATCAAATGGGACAATTCTGCCGTCCCTTTTCATCACTTTTTCAACAGCCATATAAACACCCCTGACATACGGTTGTCTATTGTTGTTCCCATTAGTAGAAGCATCAGCACAGCTTTATGGCTGTCACCCCTACATATATCTTACCCCAGTGGCCTTTGCAGGGGTGACGAATTTAGGGCTATAAATTTGCCTTTGGGGTAAGGGAGTAGAAAAGGATGATGTCGGATAAATTATCCAAACGTCAAAGCCCCTCGTAGACCAGCCTGAGCCTGTAGGCGTGCTTGAGCTCCTCGCTGGCCATCATTCGGAAGATCTGACTCAGGGAACCGTCCAGGATTTCAGAGAGCTTTGTGTAGAGCTCGTAAGAGTGCTTTTCTCTCACGAGGGCTTCCAGTATCAGCTCTTCAAGGCTTTCTGGCTCGGCCCTCTCGTCGCTCAGCATGGGTTCAAGGCTCAGGGAGTCGAGGTAGTCTATCACGGCCGTTCCTTCAAGGGTTCCCCCTGAGAGCATGTCCTCGAGGGTCTTCCTGTGCCTCAGTTCCTCCTCTGCTATAAGACGGAACGTCTCAACGAACTCGGACCTTTCGTAGGTGGCAAACGTTTCGCCGAGCTTGTACAGGTTGTAGAGCTCGTTCTCCTGCCAGATGAGCTTTTCGAGCAGCTCCCCAAGGTTCATTTGGAAGCCTCCACTTTGACTTTCAGGTATTCGAGGAGCTCCTCCACGCTCGGGATGATCAGGTCGGGTTTTACCTCGCTCTTCTCGACGTCCTTCAGCGTGCTGACACCGGTTAAAACCATCACCGCTTTCATGCCGAATCTCTTGGCAAAGGCTATGTCTGTATCGAGCCTGTCCCCGGCCATCCAGACCTCGTCCACATCTCCAAGCTTCTCCATAACTACATTGTAGGCAGGCTCGTTGGGCTTGCCGATTATCAGGGGCTCCCTTTCGGTTGAGGCTTTCAGTGCCGCTATTACCGAGCCAGCTCCAGGGTAGAGGCCCTCCTCAGTGGGGTAAGTTGTGTCGGGGTTGGTCCCGATGAAGTGCGCCCCGTTCCTTATGGCGAGCGTTCCGTACTTGAGCTTCTCGTAGGTTAGGGCCGGGTCAAGGCCGACCACAACGTATTTGATCTCCCTCCACCCCTCCCTTGCTTCCTCGAGGCTTATCATCGGCCAGCCTATCTTCTTTATTTCCTCTTGGAGCCCTTTCCCACCGATGACGAAAATCGGCCCCTCCTCAAAGTGGGTCTCAAGGTATCTGGCAGTAGCGTAGCCTGAGGTGATGATTCGCTCTTTCTCAACGTCTATTTCCATCTCGAGGAGCTTCTCACGGTACATTCGGGCGTTCTTGGTGGAGTTGTTGGTGAGGAAGGCGAAGGGGATGCCGTTTTCTTTCAGGAAGTTTATTACCTCCCGCGCTCCATCTATGGGCTTCTTGCCCCGATACATCACGCCGTCCATGTCAAATATTATACCAATCATCATGAGCACCGGGATAAAAAATGGTGGTGGGTTTTAAAGCCCATCGTTCCTTTGCACCACTACCTTAGATCAATGATGGTGGTAGCTTTGTAACACAGCTGTCCAACCACAGCTCGGTTGTGCCCATCGTTTTTATCTTTATCTTTTACTGACACTCTGACCCTGTTTGTGGGGTCCCAGAATCCCAGTCTAATCCGATAGCATCCTGGGGAGGGAAGTAGTATGCTTCCACGATGGTTCCCCGGCTTCCATTTTGATGTGGGGCACAGGCCGTTGCAGGGCTTATGGTCCATTTGGAAGAGTGTGTTTCCATTCTCATCGGTTAAGTGGACGAATATTGTATAGTCTGTCCCTATTCCCTTGAGGACTTTCCAGCGGTACTCTATAAGGCTAATCCCTTCAATCCAGTACACACAGATGACCGTAAGCTGAATCTTGCCCTCGAAGGTTACGTTTTCTTTTTTGCACATTACCCTGACGTTCTCCTTGGATATGTTGGAGAAAAGTGTCTCATCTTTTTCGTGCCTGTAGAGAATGCCTATGGTTCCATCAGGGAATTCAAACTTCTCAATGGGAACGAAGACTCCAGTGATGTTGTTGTACGTTATGAATAGCTTTCTGGCCAAGGTAGAGTACTTGACCTTCCAGCGTGCTGAGTAGTATTCGCTGGTGGTGTACAGAACGTAGTCCGCGGAGAACACGAGGGGAATGAGCTGGCTGGTATTGGGTTTAACGACTTTTAGGTCACTTCCGTTGATTAGCGCTCTGTATTTCAGTGGATACACTATAATGGGGTTATTCGAGAGTATATACAAGATGCCGTTGTCTCCTCCTAGTTCTTCTACTGTGGAGAGTATTCTGTTAATTTCCCATTCTTCCTCCGTCGTGTCCAGATTAAACGACCAGTAGTTCCCTGACAGATACAGGCTGCCGCCTGAGATGGGTATAAGGTCGGGATTTTTGTAGATCTCTGTTTGGGGTATCACCCTCAAGAAAGTAGCCACATTGAGTGCTCCTCCAAGCACTATGCAGACCATGAGAGCGGAAGCTATCTTTGCTTCATTTTCTATTCTTGTTGCCAGCTCCACGCCGGAGCCCATCACGAGGCCAATGAAAGGTATGACCGGCATTAGGAATCTTGGGTCTTTATTGCGTGTCAGGGTGAAGATCATGTATGCGAGCAGGATTTGGATGAGGACTAGCTTTATGTACACGGAAATGTTCTTGGCCCTGCGGAGCAGCAGTACTATGTCCACGAACAAGGCGAACAGTATCGGATTCAGGTAAAAGTTTATCATCGTGTACGTTTAGTAGAGGGTGGACTGCACTGTGAATACTGGTGGGTCCCCTTCTATGGCGCCAGAAACACTGCTGTTGTACAGAACCAAGTTCAGCAGTATCTTGAGATTGGGTATGTACCACCATCCCGCTACGAAGGTGGCCACAATCTCGAAGAGAGCGAGGTTTTCTACGGCTTTCATGTTGTGCTTCAGCTTTACCATATGCCCCTTTGCCTCTAAACCAAAGGCGATTGCTAGTTCGTAGAGTAAGACTACCAGCACAAATAACACAAACGTCCACTTGGCGAGGAGGCCGAGCCCAAAAAACACGGCCTCCAGGACTGTGTACTTCCTTCTGGAGAGCCCCTTCGATTCCATCAGGAGATACCAGGTCATCATTACGGTTGCAGTGAGGAGGATGTCTATCATGAAGGTTATGGACTGATCGAGGATAATCGGGGCTGTGAGAACGATGAACGTGGAAGCAACTGCCGCGATTTTTCCGAAGTACTTTGACAGCTTGTAGAGTGCAAAAACGAGTATAACTATCGACAGACCGTTCTCTGCGAATGTTCCTATCTGTGGGGAGACTCCAAAGATGGCATATGCCGGTAGAGGAAACAAGGACCCCAGCGGGGGCCAGTACCTATTGATATACGGGAGGTTGAACTGTACGATGGCGAAGTAGTATCTCACACTGTCCGTGAAGTGTGTCGCTGCGTCCCATATGAGGGGAGGAGTATCCTGCAGGAACAATTTGTATGCCATCACAATTATGAGCCCCACAGTGACGAGGATAAGTATGCCTGTATATCTATCAGGTACTTTGATGTTTGGACGGACTCTTGTTCCTTCTGACTGATTCAAGGGAGTACACCTTTCTGGGATGAGATCAGGATCTTTTTAGGGGGTACGAGGTAGTTGTCGTCTCGTTTATCCTAAAAATTCCTCTGTCAAGCACAGTACCATCTTTGAGGTATGAATACCTTATTACAACACTTCCGTTAAGCTCTGATGGAAGCTTGAAGTACTCCACGCCGTCCACATCGTACCTTTTCTCAAAAACGAGGGTGCCATTATCTAGGAAGCCCTCCAGGATTAAATCTGTCCCCGTGGCATTGATGAATTTTAATGTTATGTCGCTGTCATTTTTGATGACATGGACATTTGGATGGTTGAATTTAAAGATCTTAATATATCCACCATCGGAATAGATGAGGGTATAATGTGGGTACTCATTGGTAAACATGAGTTTTGCCAATGTTGTCTGGAATGAGTTATCGTTCATTAGAACGGCATATCCGTAATTCAGGTTTATATAAACGTATGCATTCGCTTTGGTTGTTCCAGTGATGTTGACTTCGTTCACATCACTCCCCACTTCAATAAAGGCCCTCTCGGGAGAAAATACGGTTCCGGCAACGTTTACAAATATCTCCTAGCCTCCATTAATAGGACGTGCAGCTATTGAATATGAATCCACAGAGAATATGAATACATCCCCCTGTTTTGCTACCAGGGGATGGGTATCATGGGGTAGTCCTTAACAGGAACTTCGGCGGTATTTAAGACAGATGGGAATTTTAGGATGGTGTCATATGACACAATGACGTAATCCACACCCAGACTCATAAGCTCCTCCTTGGTGATCATACCCAAGTAGTACTTAGCCACGAACTCGTTTGGAACTCCTTGGGTGACTGGGGCTCTCCATGAGTAGTAGGTAACCCAATATCCTTGATCCCACCAGGTGAGAACAATATCGTTTCCATTGGAATGACTTCGTTGAAGAGGTGTACCCGAATCTGTTTCTCAAATACCAGAACACCAAATACCTTGTGGGGAAATGAGAAGAGAATGACAACACTGTAATCGACGTTGCGAAATTGACTTCCCAGGATACCAACGGATTTAGCCCGGGGGATAAAATCACGATTCTCGAAACGGGATAGCCTTATTGAACCTTTAGTTTTCGGCGTTGTTTTTAGGATAATAGGTACGTAGCCGGAGTGATTTAGATTTTAGCAGTTATTTATTCCATGTTTCTAGTTTGAGCTTTGTTATGCTGGTAATTAAATGTTGAGGAGTTTAAAAGCTCACTGCTCGGCGTTTATTTTCATGTTTACCTCCACTTTGTCGGTCTGGCACTCGTTACCCGCTTCTGGTGAGAACTTTACCTTCATAACGACCTTTAGCACCTCGCCCTCTTCCAGGGAGCCTTTGAAGAGCTCTATCTCCTTCCCGTCAAGTTCCCTCAGTGTTCTGCCCGCCACCTCCGTCAGGTCGGTGGTTGTGCCTCCGTGCTGTACCGAGAGGCCCGTTATCACGAGGTAGCCGCTCAGTTCGCCTCTCTCTGTGGTGTTGTCGACTTCCTTCTCGGCGGGGGAGAGGGCACCGTCCTCCAGGTCGTTAACGTAAATGGTCATAGTAATCCTCGAAACCTCGAGGTCCCCGCGGTTTTTCACGTAAAAGGTTACGGTTTTCTCGTCGCCCGGCTTTAAATTCGAGAAGTCGAAGAGCTTGAGGTCATTATAGAATCTTTCCCCGCCCTTGCTTATGCCTATGTCGAACTCCCCAGAGGATATCTCGTTGTTCTCAGAGAGGGCTATGTCCGTGAATAGGGAGCTGGAGAGCCCCGCGAGCGCAGCCAGCAGCAGAAGGACCGCACTCAGCACAACTTCTCTACGTCTCATTTCCACCACCAGCGATAGTATTCAACTAGTGATTACGTGAGATGGACTTATAAAGTTTTCTCTCAAAATAGTAAGAAGTGAGACTCAGGGGATTACCTTCACGTTGAGCTTGAGGCTCTGCACCGTGCCGTTTATCGCCTCAAGGATGAGGTTTCTAGCATCGGTTTCGGCGTAGTTCCCGTCCGGCGGTGCCGGCGGAAGCTCTGGCGGTTCGTCCTTGAAGAGGAGGAACCAGACCTGCCACTGGCCCGGCCTGTCTATGCTGAAGGTGTAGTTGGTCTCGAACTGGGGCGTCCAGTTGCCCTCGATGTTGACGGGAACGTCTGGCAGGGTGACATTGAACCAGCCCGGCATGGGGTACATCTCGTATATTATCGTCGTGTTGGTCGTGCTGTCCCACGTCAGGTTGACGAGCCATATCTGGACATAGTATGTTACGTTCCTGTGCTCGTGGTTCACTATGCCTATTATAACCCTACCTTCCTGGCCTACCCTCAGTTCGGTTGGGTAATCGGCGGCCTTGCCCTCTGGCCCGAGAATGTAGAACTCTGTGAAGGCCTCGCCGGGCTTCGGGTGGGTTATGACGTAGCCCAGCGTTCCAATGGATGTTATGATGGCGATTATCAGGATCACCGTGAGGGCCTTGTCGAGCTTGCTCGACTCCTCCCATTCAAGTTCTTTCTTCACGTCCTCGAGCGTTATCCATGGAATCCACGGCTCGAAGGCCTTTGCTCTGCGGTAGATGGCGATGATTGAAAAAGCAATGTTGAAAATCGTCAGGCTGACGAGTATTGGGATGAGCCTTATACCCCAGGGGGTGTAGTTGAGGCCGAGGCCTATGAGTGGAACAATGGCTATGCTGAGGCCAAAGCTGAGGGCGAGCCTTTCGAGGTTGTCGAGCTCCTTCCTGTTGGGAAAGAGGGCAGTTATGAAGACGTAGCCCGGGAAGAAGAGTACAAAGGCTAATCCAAGGGCTTTTCTAAGAAGGCTGTCCGGTGCGTAGAAAATCAGAAGGTCGAGGATCAACGACAGGGCGATGATTGTGAGCAGGTCCCAGTAGTTCTTGAGCTTCATTCACTTCCCCCCTTTGGGCGTCTTCGCCCGGTTTAAAACCCTTTTCCTCCGGAACATAGAATAGATTGGGAGTACCTGTGCAGCCGTCCTTGAGCACGTCGGGCTGGACATTCACTCCCCCTCAAACAGCTTCACCTCGAGGAACTCAACATCCTTCCGCTCGGCGAAGAGGATGAAGAGCAGTCCCAGGCCGATGATGACGAAGGCCTGAGCCACGGGGTCGGTGAGGCTGTCCCTTGTTAGGTACATCACCGCCGCTGAAAGTCCCAGCCAGCCGGCGAGGTATGCAGTCGCTTTCCCGAAGTGCCTGTAGGATGAGTAGAGAACTACTGCTATGAGGACTATCAGGAATGTGTAGTCCGTCACGGCCGAGACTATTAGAACCGCTGAGAGGATAAGCTCTTCCCCTTCGACCCTGATTCCTCTGAGAACGTCGTCGAGCGCGAGGATCGTGGAGAGGGCCACAAACACGGCAAGCTTGAGTCCTTCCCATGTGTAGATGGAAGTACTGGGAAGTGATACCGCTATGGAGAGGACATAGAGGTAGAAAGCGGCCAGTGAGGCATTCCTGCTCTTTAACCTCAGCAGATAAGCCAGCATGATCAGGAGGAAGACGTAGTTTTTGAGCACTATTCCAGTTAGGATGTTCGCTATCAGCCCTATCACAGCCTACCCACCACCCTTGGAAGCACGTCTCGGGGGCCGACTTCAATGACCTTTATCCAGCCCCTGACTTTCCTCATGACCTCCTTCCTCTCGCGGTAGCCACGGTAGAGGGTCTCCAGCTCTCTCTCGGTCAGCCCCTCTTTGCTGACGAAGAATACCGGGTTTAGATACAGGAGGACGGCCTTTGAGCCTTTTCTCTCGAGCATCCTCGCTGCTTTGATTATCTCCCTCGGGTGGAGGCCGAGGTCATCGACCATTATCACGTACGCCCCGCTCTTGACTTCCATTGCCGCTTTGAGGGGACCTGAGGCGCTGGAGCCGCGCTTCATCTTCAGTACCAGTCTTCCTATCGTCGATGGGGACGACAGGCCGGATGGCTTCAGCGGGGGTAAACCTTTCTCGCCCCTGAGTCGAGCTCGGAGACGAGTGTCAGCGGGTCACTTGCGTGCTCTATTACCCTGACAATGCCCGCCTCGTCATAGGCTACAACCTTCACGCTGTGGCCGAATCTCCTGAAGTAGGCGGAAAGCTGTGCTATGATAAGGACGAGGTAGTCTATCTTGCCAGACTTTAGCTCCCTGCGGAACTTGCGGTCGACGTTGACGAGCAGGTAAACATCAGCGAGGCTTTCCCTCCTGAAGACTCTGACTATAAGCGTGTTGAGCCTTGAGGTGGCCTTCCAGTCGATTTTGGTTATATCATCCCCTGGAAGGAACTCCCTGAGCTCCTCGAAGTCAAGGGTCTCTGCCCCGATTCCAAGGGCCCTCTCGACCTCGGCCAAGGCCTCGACTTGGCGCCTCTCCCTCATGGCCTCTTTTATGCTTCTGGGTGATGGGAAGATAGTCATCTCTCCGTGTTCTATCACAGGGAAGTCCTTCTTAAAGAGCCCGCGCTCATCCTCGAAAGTCGCCTCTGCTTTGATCACTATCCTGCCCTTAGCCTGGGGAACTATCGTCTGCTCGAGATATTTCTTATCGCCGGGATTCAGGAAGGTCCTGAGTTCTCTAGCGAAGACGCTCTTCGATGTTTCCCTTATCCTCAGTACGCCCGTAACCCCGGAGAGATTCTCGACTTTGATCCTGGCCTTTACAGGCTCCCTCTCGGTTCCTCTCTCCGGAACGGTTCTCTCGATCCTTACACTGGGCTCAAAGCTTAACCTTGCCAGGGCGTAGTGGGCCATTATCCCGACCGCCATCAGCGCCGCCGCTGGGTTGCCCATCAGGTAGGCGGCGGCCGAAAGGACTGCCGCGAGGGAGAGCAAGACTTCTGCCCTTTTCATTCCATTGGCACCTCTACCCTTTCGAGGACTTCCCTTACAATGGTCTTTCCGTCGATGCCGTCCACCTCGTACTCAGGCTTGACGATGATCCTGTGGGAGATGACTGGAATAGCCAGCCATTTAACGTCATCCGGGATGACGTAGCTCCTCCCTTCTAGGTAGGCCTTAACCTTGGCGGTGTAGAGGAGATGCTCGCCAGCCCTCGGCGAGGCTCCAAGGATCACCCTCTCGTCGAGCCTCGTCTCCTTGACGATGGCGTATATATAGTCGATTGCTGCCTCACTCACGTGGACTCTCATGGCCTCTCTTCTGGCCCTGGCCAGCTCGCTCCCGAGGACGACCTGGTTTGCTTCCGAGAACTGCCCTAGGCTCTTCATCCTGAGCATTGCCTTCTCGCTCTCCTCGGGGAGGTAAGTGAGGTCTATCTTCATCATAAACCTGTCAATCTGCGCGGTAGGGAGCTCGTAGACGCCCTCCATTTCCACAGGGTTCATTGTCGCGAGGACTATGAACGGCTCCGGGAGCTTGAGGGGGAGGCCCTCTATGGTGACCTGTCGCTCCTCCATCGCCTCGAGGAGAGCTGACTGTGTCTTTGGAGAGGCACGGTTTATCTCATCGACGAGAACGACGTTGGCAAAGATGGGGCCCTTTCTTATCTTGAACTCCCCGGTTCGCATGTCGTAAAAGGTGTGGCCGATTATGTCTGCCGGGAGTATGTCTGGCGTCATCTGTATCCTCGAGAACTTCAGTCCAATGGTCTGTGCGAAGTTCTTGCTCAGGGTCGTTTTCGCTATTCCCGGGACTCCTTCCAGGAGCACGTGCCCGTTGGATATAATGGCTATTGTCATCAGCTCGATCACATCGTCCATTCCGACTATTGCCTTTCCAATCTCGGCCTTAATCTTCTTGAGTATCATATCAACCACCCATCCTTTCGAGCATCTCAATTATCTCTTTTTCATCCCAGCCCCGCTCCCTTGCCAGAGCCAGGGCGAGCTCTTCGGGGCTTTCCTTCCTTCTGAAGAAGCGCGAGACAGGCTTCCAGAGCAGCCTTCCCACCGCTCTGAAGATGCCCAGCTCCTTGAGGAGTATTAGAATACCGATGACGAGTATCAGCCTGATTACAATGTCCTTGGGCAGCAGCCTCTTTATCGTGACTGTTCCAGCGGTATACAGGTTGAAGTCCGGGTGATGGGCCTCGTCTATGTAGAAGGTATCTCCTCCGAGGTACTCGATGAGGTTCCTTAGGAAAGGCTCGTTCTCGCCGTAGAGCTGGTTTATCAGTATATCCGGGTCTGCCAGGATTACGACCCTTCCATTCCCGTATTCGACTTCAGTCATGAGCGGGTACTGCCTCCTCTGGAATTTTATCATAGCCACCTTGCTTGCGTAGACCTCACTGCCTCCCGTCACGAAAACTGCTGAGGGCTCATTTGTGACTATTCTCGTGACGTTTCTTGCCAGAAGGGGGTTCTCTATCCTAACGGAGACTATGATCCTATCATCCTTCTCGTAGAAGAAGTCGCGGAGAGGATAGTTGGATATGCTCACTGACAAGTTGAGGGCCCTTAGTATCTCGTTGCCCGTGCCGAAGTCGTCGGCTATGAAGAGGGTATTTCCACGCTCCAGGAAGGTCTTAATCTGCTCTATCTCGGCATCAGTGAAGGCCATGTTGGGGCCGACTATGACTAGAACACCGCTATTCTCGCTGATGCTGGCCATGTCGAAGGATTCGAAGATGGGAGCGACCCGTTTCCCCTCTCCGTAGGCAAGCTTGACGAAGTTTGAAATCCCGTCCCAGTTTGTGTTGAACATACTGTACTGGGTGGAGCTCTTGAACAGGGGTACCGTCAGCGGCATGGTGATGAGGGTGAAGATTAGTAGGATAAGAACGAGGTACTTTATGGTTTTATTCACTTCTCTCACCCCGAAGCAGCCTCTCGATGCTCGCCCTGAACTCGGTTAGCTCCTTTCCACCCAGGGGGATTTCCCCGTAAACGGCTTTCTCGTGGAGCTTTGTTACGGCCTCAAGGTCTGGATACAGCTCCCAGTCGCGGAGAATCCTCAGGACTTCCCTCGGAGTCAGGCTCTCGCTTATTCCGAACATCTTCCTCAACCTTTCTCTGAGGAGCTTATAAGCCTCACCAATGTCTTCGGGGATTTCAAGGAACTCTCCGGACGTTTCATTCCCCCCTACCGCGTACTTGAAGACCGTCTTCTGGGATGCTTGAGGTGTTGTTTGGTCTTTCTTTCTCCTGGTTAGGATGCCAGCCGCGAGGAGCATCGCCAGGACAACGATTGCGATGTACCTCGGCAGTGTGTTCTCCGGCGGGACGACGGTGAGGAGGACCACATTGGAGGTGGCTCCCTCGTACACCTCGCTACCGGCGAAGGCCACGTAGACCTTCAGCCGACCGGGACTCTGCGGCTCCAGGGCGAAGGAGAAGGTTCCATTCTCGGCCGTAATGTTGAACTGAGGGGTGTCGTTGACATAGACGATGAGGGGGAAGGTCATGTTCGGCTTCACCCTTCCTGTGAACGCGGCTTTTTCCCCGAGGGTTATTCTCTCTGGCCCGTTGAGGGTTATCGCAACCGGGAAGCGCCTGAACTCAACCGTGACTATCTTTGAGGTTCCGGTGTGGGTTCCGTCGCCGGCGAATTCCAGCGGCACCTGGAACGTTACGGCCTCTGAGGAGTGATAGCTCTTTGCGAAGCCTCCATCGGATCCGGTGACGAGCGTTTCGTCTCCAACCGTTATCTCCCTTTCCCCCAGGGGGTTGCCGTAGTAGTCAACGAGCTTTCCGGAGACGGTGAGGCTCTGGTTCAGAAAGGCGCTGTAGACGTTTTCGACCAGAAAGACGGAGGGTATCTTCCTCACCGTCACGTTGATGGTGTTCGACCTGAGCCCTCCTTGGGTGGCGTACACCGCGTAAGTCCCGAGCTCCCTGAACTGGTACATGGTGGCAAAGAGCCCGTTCTGGGGGGTGACTATGAGGAAGGATGTGAAGTTCCCTTTTGTGATGATCACGGTGACGGTCTCGTTGCCCGGACAGGAGCCGAAGATCGTGACTGACTGGTAGAGCATCGGCTCTGAATCCGAGATCCCTATCTCGAACTTCCCGCTGGAGGGAGTCCTGGAGACAATTTTATCTATCTCGCCGAGGTACTTTCTGACCTTCTCCGTGTTGAACTTCAGGATTTTGGTCCCGTTCATCAGTCCCAGAGAGTCTATCTCATCCAGGAGGGACTCCATGTTGAGGACTGTGCCCCGGATCCCGGCTGTAACCGCGGGTGTCGGATTTTTGCGGAACTCAAGCATGAGCTCGTTCAGAACCACCAGCTCCCGGGAGAACTCGTAGAACGGCGGGATGACTTTCATCACCGTGGAGTTAACCCCTTTCTCTCTGTAGTACAGCGCCTCCAGGTGGATGAGCTCCAGCTCGTTTAGGGTGGTGTTGGCGAGCGTTAGGCCGTAGCTCTCGTTAACCAGGGCATACTCCAGGGAGTCTTCAAAGCGGAGGATAATCTTGGAGAAGTACTCATAGAGAAAAACATCCCTTTGGGTCGGCTCTTCAACGGCCTTCCCGGAGGCGAGTGGAACGGAGCCGACGATTAGAATTAGGGTTATTATTAAAAGCAACTCTCTCCTCATCGCCATCACATCCATAAGGCATAAAAACCTTTTAAGTTTATTCATTCCGGTGTTAGAATGGGGAGGATTTTAGGAAGTATCCTTTTAGCGGCTGGAATCGTCCTATGGTACCACGGGGGCGTATCTGGAAGAACATCTCTGGTCAACCTGGGGATAGGAGCGATAATTCTCGGTCTGGTAATAGCGGCCATGCCTTCCCGGGGCCACGTTGACAGGGAAGCCCTTTTCCTAACGTGCGAGCCTTCCTGTGAGTTCGTTGAAAAGCTAAGAAATGACCTCGAGCTCAGGGGGAAGCCCCTAATCATACCGCCCTACGAGAACCTCCCCAAAGGCGGCATCTTTTTCCCCAAGTCCAGGACTGTCTCACTTAGCCTTGGAAAGTTCGACGAGGGAACCGTCTTTGTTACGGGCACCGAGGAGGAGAGCGGCGTTCTGATAAGTCCTCCTGCTGGATGGGCGCTTGTGAACTACATCGAGGAGAACGTCGGCGGATTCTCCGGAACGGGCCTCGGATACGCCTCCTCGGCTGTCTCCTCCGGCTTAAGCGCCCTGGGCCTCGGTTCAGCGGAGGCCTTTGAGAGTGAGGACGGGACGATAGAGGTCTTCGTGAAGCCCCTCTGCGACGGCCCTGTCTACGCTGACCCCGTTGCCTCGGCCGTTCTCCTCGGAATCGCCGCCGGGATGGAAGAACTCATGAGGATAGAATCCGTTGAGAACGTGAAGGACTACATCAAGGTAACCCTTAAGCGGCTCGGTGGGATCGAGAGATGGCTATGAGGGAAAACGTCGTCCTGTTCCTTGCGCTGTGGATAATCACGGCCGCACTCGTGAGCCCGTCGGTGGAGATATTCTTGACCATAGCCCTTATTGGGATATTGATAACCCTTGAGATAGGTGAGTTTTATCTGCCGAGGGACGTCAAAAGCTCTCTGAAGCTCTCTGCCTATCTGCTCCTTCTCACCTTTGCCTTCATAGTGGCGAGAAAAGTGTATGAAGTGATAAAATGAGTTAGATGGTTGAGAGAAGCTCCCTAACCGTTCTCCTCACGGCCTCGTAGCTGTTCAGCCTCGGCTCCCAGCCGGTTTTCTTCGCTTTCTCTATGCTCAGGCGCATGAACTTGACGTCGCCCTTCCAGCCGCGGCCGCCGTCGACTCCACCTATGAACCTGAAGGCTGGATTCAGCCCCATCTCCTCGCTGACCATCTCGGCGATTTCCCTGACGGTTATCCAGTCGTTGTTTCCGAGGTTGTAAGCGTCGTAGGTTTTGCCTTCCTTCCTGAAGTGCTCGAAGATGTGGAGCATCCCATCAACGGTGTCGCTCATGTGGAGGTAGCTCTTCCTCTGGGTTCCGTCGCCCAGGATTTCCATCTCATCGGGGTTCTTCCTGAGCTTGTTGATGAAGTCGTAGATGACGCCGTGGTTGGAGCGCTCGCCTATTATGTTGGCCAGCCTGAAGACGAGAGCTCTGAAGTCGAAGGTGTGGGCGTAGCCGCTTATCAGGGCTTCAGCCGCGAGCTTCGCTCCCCCGTAGACGCTTATCGGCTCGAGTGGAGCATAGTCCTCGGGAGTGGGGATAACCTCAGCGTCGCCGTAGACCGTCGATGACGAGGTGAAAACCAAGTATTTGACCCCGGTTTTTCTCATCGCTTCAAGAAGGTTGTAGGTTATAACGACGTTGGTCTCGTAGAGCAGCTCAGGACTCTGGGAGCCGATTCTAACCTCCGGATTAGCGGCGAGATGGAAAACGACCTCTACGTCTTCAACGGCCTTCTCCACGATTTCCATTTTCCTCATATCCCCTTTGATGAACTCGAACCTCTCGTGGTTCAGCCAGCGCCCAATGTTGTCCAAGCTCCCGGCACTTAAATCGTCAAGAACCCTGACCTCTTGCCAGAGCTCCATAAGCCTGTCCACGAGGTGAGAGCCTATGAACCCTGCACCGCCCGTGACTAGAACCTTCATTCATACCACCACCAATGATGAAGCAAAATTATTTAAATATGTTTAGGATAACTATGCGGTTGAAGTACGTTCAAACGGTGAGTGCCATGAAGGTTCTAATAATGGCCGGCGGCTACGCGACGAGGCTCTGGCCCATAACCAAAGATAATCCTAAAGCTTTACTCCCTGTTGGGAACAAGGTGATACTCGACTACATCCTGGAGAAAGTCGAGGGACTTGGCTTCGAAGCCTACATATCGACCAACAGGTTCTTTGAGATGCACTTCCGCCCCTACGCCGAGAGGAAGGGTCTGAACCTCATCGTAGAGGACACCCTCCACGAGGAGGAGAAGCTCGGAACGATAGGAGCCATGAAAAAGGCTGTGGAGGAGCTCGGTTCAGATGACTACCTCGTCATAGCCGGCGACAACCTGTTCTCCTTCAGTTTGGCCGACTTCCTCGGGGCCTACGACGGGAGAACCCTCATAGCGGTCTACGACGTCGGCGACCTGGAGCTGGCCAAGCGCTACGGTGTGGTCGTTCTTGAAGGCGACAGGGTCATCTCCTTCCAGGAGAAGCCGGCCGAGCCGAAGTCGACCCTTGTCAGCACGGGCGTTTACGTCTTCCCGAGAAGGGTGATGGAGAAAATCGACGAGTACCTCTCCGACGGAAACAGGGATTCACCGGGCTACTTCATCCAGTGGCTCCTGGAGAACGGTGAGGACATCAGGGCCTACCGCTTCTCCGAGTACTGGTACGACATAGGAAGTGCGGACAGCTACCTGGAGGCCCTCAAGACTCTCCTCAGGGAGAGCTACGTTGAGGAGATTCAAATAAGCCCCTACGCCAAGATAATCCCGCCGGTGGTCATAAAGAAGGGCGCCAAAATACTCGGCAGGTCGATAATAGGGCCCTACGCCTACATAGGCGAGGAGTGCGTCATAGAGAACTCCGACATCAGCGACTCGATAATATTCAGGAAGACCATTATCAGGAACTCGACGATATGGCGCTCCATCATCGATGAGAAGTGCGAGATAAGGAACCTCGAGCTCAGGAAGAGCCTCGTTGGAGGGCATGCAAAGATACAGAGGGGTGAGTAAGATCTCTACATATTTTTTGCATCTTTGAACGGCCATTCCCCACTAGAGCATCTGCAACTTTTTATACCTGTCAAGGTATAATACCTATGGGGTATAAAAAATGAAGTTTTATGACCGTGAGCGGGAGATTGAACTCCTCAGAAGGGGCAAGAGATTGCCATAATCGGACGGTGCAGAGTGGGAAAGACTAGATTGGTCGAGGAGACTCTCAACCCTATAACGCTCTTCATCCCGGCCGAAAAGAACGAGGCCTTAATATGCCGAGGTTGGAGCGAAGAAATTCGCGAGAGGAGATACATTCCAACGCTCAACTCTATGAAGGAAATCGTTGAGTTCTTAATGAGGGAAGGGGAGACGATATTCATTGATGAACTCCAGAATGCCCTCAAGGTAAATCCCTCCTTTCTTTATGATCTCCAAAGGCTCCTCGACAAGTACCGCGATGCAAAGCTCGTCGTTACGGGTTCACTCATTAGTATGAGCAAGAAGCTTGTTGAAGACTATCAAGACCCGCTTTATGGTAGGTTTGATTACATTATAAAACTCCGGGAGCTGGGTTTTTGGACAGTGACGGAAATAATGCGCGATTTGGGTTACAGCATCGAGGACGCCGTTGTGATGTGGGCAGTCTTTGGCGGCTTGCCCAAGTACTACGAGACGCTTGAGAGATTCAGTATGCCGGTTGAGGACTTCATCCGTATGATGTTCTTTGAGGAGCTTTATCCAATGTTTCCTGAAGTCCTCATGATGCTCAAGGAGGAGCTAGGTAAGGAGTACAGGACTTACTTCAGCATCCTCCAAGCGATAAGCGAGGGCAAGAACATGCTAGGGGAGATTTCCTCTTATCTGTCCGTCAATAGCACGAGCCTCACCAAGTATCTCGTAGCCCTTGAGAGGGAGTATGAACTAGTCACAAAGCGGAAAGATGTCTTTGAGCGGGGGAGAAACAGGTATTACATAACCCAAAACCTGGTTGACTTCTGGTTCAGGTTTCTGTGGCGGAATTATTCCAAGCTCGAGAGGAGCGAGCTGAGCTTTGATAAAAACGATTTCAACGCTTACGTTGGCCGTAAGTTTGAGAGTCTGGTGGAGCTGCTTGTTCCAAAACTTGTGCCTTTTGGGGTCATCAGAACGGGCAAGCTCTGGGGGAAGTTCAAAGGCAAGGAGAAGGGTAAGGATTCCTTTGAGATTGATGTGGTCGCCCTCGGAAGGGAAGACATTGCGTTTTTTGAGGTGAAGTGGGAGGAGCTGAGCTTTGGCGAGGCCAAAAAGGAGCTCAAATTGCTGTCCAAAAAAGCCGAAGCTGTGGGGGATAAGCGGAGGATTCATTTAGTGCTCGTTGCGAAGAGGATTGGGAGTAAAGAAAGGATAGGGGGTATGGTGTATGATTTGGAAGATTTAAATGAGATGCTGGCAATGGCCACACCGTTTAGAAACGGAGCGGTAGAATAGTGAGGAGCGTCATACAGACGAGTCTGGAGTGAAGTTTCACTCTTGACAGACCTTTCCCTGCGTAATAGTGGCCCATAACCCTCTCGGATCACGGAATCACTGTTCGGGTTAGATCTGCCTGGGGTGAAGCTTTCGCTTCAGTCTCCCCCGCAGGCGCTCCACATATACCCTTAGGTGCTTTAACTATATAAATCTTTACTTTTATTTAAATCAAAATTTTTTGGCAACTTTCCGAGATAATTTCAATCAGGTTGGGAATTTGGTTTGAGATGGAGTGTTTAGTAGTTAGCTAAAATGGAAATCGAATCGTACATTGAAAAGACGGAGAAATGGAATTTCCTGCTTTTTCAAACCCAACCCTTAAATTCTTCGAGAACCAAAAGTTAATGATGGGGTGTGGGTAATGGGTAAGAAATTAATTAAGGTGCTGACGGTTCTCGTGGTTGTTCTGCTTGTCTTCCACATCGGCATGGTCTACGGTGCACTCAAGCCAGGAGCATAGCGCTGGAGGAGATAGAGGGTGTCATAACCCTTGTGGATGGCATGAAGAGCGAGAGGATAACAATCCAGTATCCGTTCGACCAGGAGATACAGGTCCCTCTCCAGATGAACCTCAGTGTTCCCGTTTCCATGGTGGCGAGGGTTCCGGTAAATGAGGAGATTGCCGTGAAGGTTCCTCTCGATACCTACGTTGACGTTCCCGTAAACAGGACTGTGAAAGTGCACATCGCCCAGAACATAACACTACCGTCGAAGTTAACGGCAAGCAGGAGACGGTGATAATTCCGCTTGATACCTACGTCGATGTCCCGATAGTCACGACGGTTAGGGTTAGGTTCAAGGACGTTGTAGACACCACAGTGCCGCTCAACATGACCCTTGAGGTGCCGATAAACCAGACGGTTGTTATGCCAATAGACGAGACGCTGATCGTTCCGATTAAGATGAACCTCGCCATCGAGACGACGCCGGAGGAGATGGGCCTCGGAGATCTGATTGATAGGGTTGTTAAGATGCTCGGGGGGATGAAGGCGGCGATTGGGTGAACCGGCCTGAGCATAACGTTACATTTGGAATCCTATTCATCCACCCTCTGAGGATGTTGGCCGTTACGACGGCCACGATAAGTTTTTATTTTCTGGGATAGTATTGACGGCGGTGGGTTGGATATGAAGGCTTTAATCCTTTCGGGCGGCCACGGAACCAGGCTGAGGCCTTTAACTTACTCCCAGCAGAAACAGCTCACCCCAGTCGCAAACAAGCCCGTCCTGTTCTACGCTATCGAGGATGTCATCGAGGCCGGCATTCACGAGATTGGTATTATCGTAGGCCCAAACAAAGAACAGGTTATCGAAGCAGTTAAGAGCGTTGATTGGGATGCAAGCATTGAGTTCATCTACCAGGGCGAGCCGAAAGGTTTGGCCCATGCGATAAAAGTTGCAGGGGATTACCTCGGTGACGATGATTTTGTGATGTACCTCGGCGACAACATACTCAGGGAGGGCATTGTGAGGCACCTGGAGCACTTTAAACGGGGAAATTTCGATGCGAGCATTTTGCTTTGTGAAGTCCCAAATCCCCAGCAGTTTGGAGTTGCCGAGCTGAGCGAGGACGGAAAGACAATCAAACGTTTAATTGAGAAACCCAAGGTACCGCCGAGCAACCTTGCTCTGGTGGGGGTTTACTTCTTCAAACCGGTGATTCATGAGGCGGTCGAGAACATAAAGCCCTCTTGGAGGAACGAGCTCGAGATAACCGACGCTATTCAGTGGCTCATCGACCACGGCTACCGCGTTGGCTGGACGAAGGTCACCGGCTGGTGGAAGGACACCGGAAAGCCCGAGGACATTCTGGACGCCAACAGATTGATCCTGGACGATATCGAGAGGGACATACGGGTTGAGACGAAGGCCAGAATCCATGGAAGGGTGGTTATTGAAGAGGGCACCCAGATCGATGAGAACACCGTCATAAAGGGCCCTGTGATAATTGGAAAGAACTGTATCATCAGGAACGCCTACATCGGCCCCTACACGAGTATCGGCGATAACTGCATCATCGAGAACACGGAGATTGAGGACTCGGTAATCCTTGAGGGAAGCGAAATCAGGTGCGGCGGGAGGATCGTTGAAAGCCTGATAGGGAAGAACGTGAAGATACTGGAGGGGAATAACCATCCCATTGGAAGGAAGCTGGTCGTGGGTGACAATTCCCAGTTGATGCTGTGAGGTGGAATGATGAGGCTCTTGGTGACCGGTGGAATGGGATTCATAGGCAGCAACTTCATCCGCTACATCATAGAAAAGCATCCCGACTGGGAAGTGATAAATCTCGACAAGCTCGGCTACGGCTCGAATCCGGCGAATTTGAAAGACATCGAGGACGACCCGCGCTACACGTTCGTTAAGGGAGACATAGCGGACTTTGAACTTGTTAAGGAGCTAATCAAGAAAGTTGATGCAGTGGTTAACTTCGCTGCTGAGAGCCACGTGGACAGGAGCATTTCAAGCCCAGAGCACTTTCTGAAGAGCAATGTCATCGGTGTGTACACGATACTCGAGGCCATAAGGAAGTTCAACCCCGAAGTTAGACTAGTTCACGTGGGCACCGATGAAGTCTACGGCGATATAAAGGAAGGCTCGTTCACCGAAAAAGACGCGCTTATGCCATCATCTCCGTACTCCGCTACTAAAGCTGCCAGTGATGTTCTCGTGCTTGGCTGGACGCGGACTTACAGTCTGAACGCCTCCATAACACGCTGCACAAACAACTACGGTCCCTATCAGTTCCCGGAAAAGCTCATCCCCAAGACGATAATCAGGGCAAGCATGGGGCTCAAGATACCGATATACGGCACTGGCCAGAACATCAGGGACTGGCTCTACGTCGAAGACCACGTGAGGGCAATCGAGGCCGTTCTGCTCAAAGGGAAGCCCAGGGAAATCTACAACATTTCAGCCGGCGAGGAAAAGACTAACCTGGAGGTCGTTAAGACGATCCTTGAGCTCATGGGCAAGGACGAGTCGCTTATAGAGTTTGTTGAGGACAGGCCCGGTCACGACTTGAGGTATTCGCTCGACTCCTGGAAGATAACGCGCGACCTTAAATGGCGCCCAAAATACAGCTTTGAGGAGGGAATCAAAAAGACGGTCGAGTGGTATCTGAACAGTGAATGGTGGTGGAGGCCTTTGGTTAATGAAAAAGTCCTTCATCCAACGCCCTGGAAGCTGGGGTGGTGAGGAGGTTTAAATACGTGCATACACATAATCCGGAACTCTACCGCCGGATGAAAAGGCATCCGGAAATTAAATGAAGCGAAGTTGTGAGAAAAGCCATAGCCGAGCACCTCAGTGAGCTTGAGAACTCCCGAACCGGGATGTCCATGCCCGAGTTTAGGGAACTTTTGGGGGAAGATGGAGTCGATTTCTGACGGGACTTACGGAGAATACCGTAGAAAACTTTATGCCCTCGCCCAAAGAGTACGCTCTGACCCTTAAGCTTTCCGAGAAACTCGTGAAAGCCGGGACTATAGTTGTTGCCGTTGCAATGTTGCCCCCGAGCTCAGACTCGAACTGGTTGAATGATATGGTTATTAATCACTTGGCAGTAAGCAAAAGGTAATTAAGTTCCGCGAGAATGTTTAGGATGGTGAACGTGATGAGGAACGCTTACAAGTTCTTTCAGCAGCTCCCAGATGACCTCAAGGATGAGGTGCTGGACCACATCGAGTTCCTCCTGGAGAGGAACGCGCGCAGGAGACGCTCCCTTGGATGGCACGGGGGGCTGAAGGAGCTCAGGAAGAAGTACGATTCTGATTTTGATGCAACCGATGTCGGTAAGGTTACGCCATTTCAGGCGATGAGGTGATGTTATGCCGTTCGAATTTAAAAGTCTGGAAATTCCCGATGTTATTTTAATCAAGCCCAAGGTCTTCGAGGACGAGAGGGGCTTCTTCATGGAAACTTACAAGAAATCGGATTTTGAGAAGGCCGGAATCAAAGGGGAATTCATTCAGGACAACCATTCAAAATCAAAGTACGGTGTTCTTAGGGGTTTGCACTTTCAGAGAAATCCTTACGCCCAGGCAAAGATAGTGAGGTGCATTAGAGGGATTATCTACGATGTTGCCGTTGATTTGAGGAAGAACTCACCGACCTTTGGAAAATATGTGGGGGTTATTCTTTCAGAGTACAACAAGTGGCAGCTCTACATCCCGAGGGGCTTCGCCCACGGCTTTCTCGTACTGAGCGACGTTGCGGAAGTGGTTTACAAGGTGAACAACGTCTACGCCCCTGACTATGAGGGTGGAATAATATGGAACGACCCGGATATAGGCATAGACTGGCCGGTTGATGACCCCATAGTCTCGGAGAAGGACAGAAAGTGGCCAACCTTAAAGGAGGTCATTGATAGGGGATGGGTGTTCTGAGACACTACTATCGCAAAACATTTTATAACGCCATGATAAAAACGGTGGTTGGATATGGGAAAAATCGCCATTGAGCTTAACATCCTGCAGTGGCATCAATGGACATTTATGGTCTACCCAATGATGCCATAATCCTGGCATGTGGGGGAGATGGAATTATTTTGATTGATAGCAAGGAAAAGCTGGGTGAAATAATTGGTTCCGGTGGTTCAAAATGAAGGTCGCTGTAATCGGTGCCCACGGCCAGCTTGGAACCGACCTGGTGAAGGTCTTTGGGGAAGACCCGTCTTTTGAGGTCATCCCGCTGACCCACAAAGACTTAGACGTTACCGTTCCAGAGACCTTGAAGGTGCTGAAAGATCTGAAGCCCGACGTCATCATCAATACCGCCGCCTATGTTAGGGTTGATGATGCCGAGCTCTACCCTGATAAAGCCTTCGCCGTCAATGCAATTGGGGCTTTAAACGTTGCAGAGATTGCTAATGAAATTGATGCCGTTAATGTTTACATCAGCACTGACTACGTCTTCGATGGAACTAAGGGAGAACCCTACACTGAAGAAGATGTTCCGAACCCGATAAACGTCTATGGCGTAAGCAAGTATGCTGGAGAGATCTTCACGAGGAACTATTCTCGGAAGTACTACATCATTCGGGTCGCGAGCCTTTATGGGAAGGTCGGTGCGAGTGGAAAGGGTGGAAATTTCGTCAACTGGGTCATCGAGAAGGCAAGGCACGGAGAGGAGCTGAAAATTGTGAACGACCAGTTCATGAGCCCCACCTACACGATTGACGTTGCCAGAACTCTGAAAAAGTTCCTGGAGATTGGGCCGGAGTGGGGCATATACCACATGGTGAACGAGGGTTACTGCTCGTGGTACGAGTTCACAAAGGCCGTCTTTGAAATCCTGGGCTGGGACGTTGAAGTGAAGCCTATAAAGTCGAGCGAGCTGAACAGACTGGCGAGGCGGCCGAAGTTCTCTGCGCTGGGGAATGGGATGTTGGAGAGAATTGGGATGAAGATGAAACATTGGAGAGAGGCATTGAGAGAGTATTTGGGAGAGAAGGGGTATCTCTAGATGTCTTTGGATAAAGGAGCTCCGCCCCTTGAACCCCGTTTTATCCTCTTTATCTCGGCGCTTACGCGCCGCACGTATTATATGATGCAAAAATGAAGCAAGAATGATGCAAAAGATGCAAAAAAAAGGCGAATCCTATGAGCGAGGGAGGTTATGCTTTACATTTTTCTTTGAAAGCCTCGCCCTTCAGGCAAGGAGGAGGTCAGGTTGCTAAAACCAAAATGTTTAAATATTCGAGTCATGTTTATTATAATCATGATTCGAAAATTTGTAAATAGGAAGAGAGAGCTCGAAGTCCTAGAGAGGGTGTGGAGGGTAGGCTTTCGACTTTTTGTGGTCTATGGGAGGCGAAGAGTAGGAAAGACCGCCCTTTTGAGGAAATTCCTGGAGAATAAAAGGGGCGTATATTTCCTCTGTTCCCAGAGAGGGTATGAGAAAGACCTTGAGAGATTTTCTCACGAGATAAGCTCTTTTATTGGTGCTCCGGTAAGATTCGAAAGCTTTAGGGACGCATTTGAGTTTCTAAGGAGCCAAGGAAGGCTTTTGGTAGTTTTTGATGAGTTCCCTTACTTAATAGAGGCAGATAGAGGTGTTACATCCGAGTTTCAGGAGGTAGTGGACATAGTGCTTGAGGGTTCGGATATCACCATTGTCCTCTGCGGTTCGAGCGTTGGAATGATGGAGCGTGAGGTTCTCAGCTACAAGAGCCCCCTCTATGGGCGGGCAAGTGGGGTTCTGAAGGTCAAACCATTCCGCTTCTTCGATATGGTCGAATGGTTTGGAAAGGACTTTGAGGGGCTTTTAAGACTCTATGGGGTCACGTGGGGGATTCCTAAATACATGGAATTCTTCAAAACGGGGAGCGATGATGAGATTATCAACAACTTCTTTGACCCGAGTGCATTTCTTTTCAACGAGGCGAGGCTTCTCCTCATGGAGGAACTGAGGAATCCAACCAGATACATGCAGATCATCGAGGCCATAGCCATGGGAAAAACCCGGCTTAACGAGATCGCTCAGTACGTTGGGATGGAGGCCAAAGACCTATCTGCATATCTTAGGGTGCTCTCGAATCTTGGAATTGTGAGTCGTGAGGTTCCAATAACAGAGAGGAAAGCCAAGAGGGGGATTTATGTTATAGAAGATGAATACTTCCGTTTTTACCACCGCTTCGTCAGTCCGCATTATGAGGAGATAGACTCCCTCAACCCTGAGCCAGCAATTCAGGATTTCCTGAGGAACTTTAACACTTACCTTGGAAAGACCTTCGAAAAAGCAGCCAAAGAGTTTCTAATAGAACTTAACAAGCATGGGGAGCTGCCGTTTAAGTTTACGAAGATCGGAAAGTGGTGGCATAAAAATGAGGAAATTGATCTCGTTGCACTGGACAAAAGGGAAAATACGGCTCTGCTGGTGGAGGTAAAGTGGAAGGAGTTGAGCGAGAAAGAGGCGAGGGGAGTTTTAAAAGGTTTAGAGCGTAAAAGTGGGCTTGTCGGGTTAGAAAACTGGCAGAAGTATTACGGGTTGATAGCGAAGGGCATTGAAAGCAAGGAAACCCTCAGGGGTGAGGGCTGGCTCCTGTGGGATCTGGGGGACTTCGAGAATTTGAATTTCAAATAAGAAAACTCTGAATATGTCCATTTCGAAGGCTAAAGACTCATCGTGAGTCAAATATGAGTCAAAAGGTGAACCCCGTGGCGAGGCGAGCCAGGCTTTGCAGAAAATACTCCCCGAACTGGTTCGGGAGGTATCGGAGCGGCGAAGAGACTGACCTACTGTGCCACAGGGAAGCTGTTCGCAGTGGTCAGGGACGACATAGGGGTCTACAGGTTTTCGGATCCGGTTTACAGGTACGCTGCGGAGAGACTGCCTCTATATCTAAAGGCGAGATGAGCGGGTAGTGGTGATGAACAAAAGGTGAATCCCGTGAGCGAGACGAGTCGAAATCGGTCATGTTTTGTTATCATCAATATCAACAAAAGACTTTTAAACATTTGTTGATATTGTAGATTGGTGGAGAGAGTGAAACCTCCAACTTCGAGGGAGAAAGTTTACAGCCTGCTTTTTGATCACGCCCCAATTTCAGTTCCTGAAATCTCCAGAGTCACCGGGATGAACTACAAGTATGTTTTCCAGGTTGTCAGGACTCTAAGGAAGGAGAATTATCTAACAACGACGCCAAGCGGGAAGCTGATGATTATCGATAGAAAAGGGCTGATATTCAAGTGGGCAAAGGATAAGGGGATAATACTGAATTCTTTGAGTCCAGTAACCATGAAGCTTATCCCGGATTACGACCTGAGGGATCTGGTTCTCTTCTCCGGAAACTCAGCCCTCTGGTTGCTCGGCAAGGTAATCAGCCCTGCAGGTGGAATTCTCTACGCAAGTGAAAAAACCTTCAAAGAGCTCATGAAGTTCAGGGATCCTGAAGGCTACCCCTTCAAGGTCTACATCTACGATGACTTCTACTTCAAGATTAGGAGGGAGCTCAACGGTTACTACATTCCAAGCTGGGGAATGATTCTGGCGGACATGCTCGCTCAGGGGACGTATACGAGGCTCTTTGACGATGTTTTTGAGACCATCGTTTCCACAATTGAAGGTGGGAAGAATGAAGGGGTCTAAACTTTCTGATGATATATCCCTTGAGGTTTATGATTTGAGGAGCCACAACAACGAGGTTATCAGGGAGTCAATAGATGCAATGTTCAAAATTACTGAAGAACTAAAGGGGAAGGTCATCCTTATTGGTGGCTGGAGTGTGTATTACTGGGTGGATAACGTTTTGGGCTACAACGGAGTTCCGTCAATTGACATTGATTTCCTCTCAAGGGCTGAAAGCTTTGAGAAAATAAGAGAAGTTATGAAAAACCTTGGATTTCAAAGTGCGGGCTTCAGGTTTGCAAAACCTGTCAAAAGCAGCTTAATCATTAGGGAAGATGTGAAGGTGGATTTTCTCTTTGACAAAAAGCCCTCTCATCTCAGCTTTGACACTCCGTTCGCTTCATCAATTTTCAGAAATCGGTATTATTCGGAGGTTCACTTTGAATTTCGTGATTTTAATGGAAATACAATCGCTGAAGGGGACGTTGACGTGGCTTTTCCTGAGGCAGTTCTGGCCCTAAAGTTCGACATTTACACCAATGCCGGAGATTATCCAGACGACAAGAGGGATAAGCACTGGAAGGACGTGATTGACGTTTATTCTCTCTTAATGGGCTTCTACAAGAAAAGAGATGCGTGGCGCGGAGGGGACTTCTATCTCAGGAAGGATGTTTTAAGGGAGCTCTACAGGGCTAAGAGCTATCGTCCGACTTCAGTTTATGAGATTTTAAAGGGAAGTCAGTACCGGGAGGACATTAGGGTAATGCTGGCTGACTACGTCGGCTTCAAAGTCTTTGAGGAGAGGCTATTTGAGAGGAAATTAAAAGAACTTGAGGATGCCCTCAAAAACGCTGACGGGTCACAGTGAAGGGTGAACCCCCATGAGCGAGGCGAACGGCAGAAGATTACAAGAGGAACGGGGAGTGTTTCCCATTATGCTGAAAAGCTTATTAACTAATTACTCCCTCAAAATGTTAGGTGGGCTGTATGAATGTTAGTGACCTGCTTAAGAAAGGCAAGAGCGAAACTAGTGAGTTTAAGAGGGAGCTGAATGATTCCGTGTATAAGACGCTGTCGGCATTTGCTAACACCCACGGTGGAATTCTGCTCCTAGGTGTTGGCGATGATGGAAAGGTTTATGGCTTCTCTGGAGACTTGGACAGCTTAGCCAGATCAATAAGGCACAACCTTGGAATAAACCCCTCCATAAAAGTTGAAGATATTGATGGAAAGAAAATCGTCATCATTGAAGTTCCCCAATCCCCTGTTCCAGTTTCTTTTAGAGGGAGGTACTACAGGAGGGTCGGTGCCCAGACCGTTGAGATGGGCTGGGAGGATTTGCGGAGGTTCTTCCTTCAGAAATCTGGGGCCACATGGGATTCTCTACCGTCTCCTGCAACTCTGGAAGATCTTGATGAGGAAACGATCAGAAAGTTTGTCCGTATGGCTAGGAACAGGTTGCCGTACATCAATGAAAACGAGGACGTTGAGTCAATTCTAGATAAGCTTGGGCTTCTAGAGGATGGCAAGATAACCAACGCTGCTCTTCTTCTCTTTGGAAAAGAGCCTCAAAAATATTATATCCAGGCTAAGGTCGGAATAGGGCGCTTTAAGGATCCGGTAACAATCATAGACGACAAGGAGATTGGAGGAACTCTCTTCACCCAGGTTGAAGAAGCAATGAAGATTATAATGAGCCATATTGGAGTCAGGTACGAGTTTGAGGGAGGGCTGAGGAGAAAGGAAATTTGGGATTATCCCTTAGATGCCCTCAGAGAAGCTATAATAAACACCCTGATTCATAGAGACTACACCGACCCGAGCAACGTGCAGATTAAAATCTTTGATGACTTCATCTGGATATGGAATCCCGGGAAGTTGCCGGAGGGGATTAGCCTTGAAGACCTGAAAAAGGAGATGCACCCATCCAAGCTGAGAAACCCCAAAATTGCTCAGGTTTTCTACTATGCCGGGCTGGTTGAGAGATGGGCTGTTTTATAGATTGAAACAAGCGAAACATTTAAATATTTTCCGTACATAATTGCAATTGGGGGGAGTTATGAGGCTTTATCGGACTGGTGAAGTTGCAAAGAAACTTGGAGTTTCAACAATGACAGTGCGGCGCTGGATCAGGGCAGGGAAAATAAAGGCATATCAAATTGGGAAAGAGTTTAGAATTCCAGAAAGCGAAGTTCTAAGACTTCTTGAAGGCAAAATCCCTGATAAAGTAGTCATTTACGCCAGGGTCTCGAGCAGAGACCAGAAGGAGGACTTGGAAAGACAGGTTGAATACCTCAAAAACTACTGCTCCACCAAAGGGTATCAAGTAACAAAAACCCTCACGGACATCTCATCAGGCTTGAACGAGAACAGGAAGGGCTTAAAAGAGCTTTTTAAACTTGTGGAAAGTGGAGAGACAACCAAGGTAATAATAACATGCAGGGACAGGTTAACCCGTTTTGGCTTCAAATACCTCGAACAATACTTCAACTCTCACGGCGTTGAGATTGAAGTACTCTTCGATGACGAGGATAAAACACCAGAAAAAGAACTCGTTGAGGATTTATTAGCCATCGTAACCTCATTTGCTGGAAAGCTTTATGGTATGCGTTCTCACAGGAAAAAACGCCTCGTTGAGGCGGTAAAGAATGCCCTCCGTGACGGTTAAACTCACGGCAAAATTCAAGCTCAAGACAATTCCTGAAGGGTTAGACGGTCTCTTCTCCACTTACCGTGAAATTGTGAACTTTCTCATAACTTACGCCTTCGAGAACAACGTTACGAGCTTTTACAGGCTCAAAAAGGAAACCTACAGAGAGTTAAGGGAGAAATACTCACAACTACCGAGTCATTACCTTTACACGGCCTGTCAAATGGCCACATCAATTTTCAAAAGCTACAGGAAAAGGAAGAGGAAGGGAAAAGCTAACGGAAAGCCTATTTTTAAGAAAGAAGTCATAATGCTGGACGACCACCTGTTTAAGCTGGATCTGGAGAAGGGCTTAATCAAGCTCTCCACTCCAAACGGGAGAATTCAATTGGAGTTTTATCCTGCAAAATACCACGAGAAGTTTGGGGACTGGAAGGTTGGACAGGCTTGGTTGGTCAGAACGCCTAAGGGCGTCTTTCTTCACGTTGTTTTCTCAAGGGCGGTTGAGGTTAGAGAGCCGAAAGCTTTCATCGGCGTGGACTTGAACGAGAACAATGTAACTCTTTCCCTCCCGAATGGTGAGTTTCTCCAAATCATCACTCACGAACGTGAAATCAGGACTGGTTACTTCCTAAAGCGGAGGAAAATCCAGCGGAAAATTCGAGCTGGTAAGAAAAGGAAAGAACTCCTCGAAAAATACGGGCAGAGGGAAAAGAACAGGCTTAATGATCTCTACCATAAAATAGCCAATAAAATCGTCGAGCTGGCGGAGGAATACTGTGGAATTGCCTTGGAGGATTTGAGTGAAATCAGGGATTCGATTAGGTATTCAGCCGAGATGAATGGTCGTTTGCACCGCTGGAGTTTTTGCAAACTCCAGTCAATTATTGAATACAAGGCCAAGTTGAAGGGTATTAAAGTTGTCTTCGTTAATCCCGCTTTTACTTCCTCCCTGTGCCCGATATGTGGGGGTAGGCTAAGCCCGAATGGGTGCAGGGTTCTGCATTGTGAAAATTGTGGCTTTGAATCAGATAGGGATGTAGTTGGTAGCTGGAACATTCGCTTGAGAGCCCTGAAGATGTGGGGAGTCTCCGCTCCCCCCGAACGCCAGCCAATGAAGATGGGAGGCTGGAAGGTTACCCACTACGATAGTTTTATATGTTCCAAAAGTAGCGGGTAACCAGAACGGTACTGGAACGTTTAAGATGGTGCGCCTCTGTCTGGAGAATGGTTTACCCGAGCCTGAGTTTAGTGAAGAGGCTGGAGGTTTCGTGGTTCTTTTGAGAAAGGACATCTATACGGAGGATTACCTGAGAAAGCTGGGTTTGAATGAAAGGCAGATTAAAGCAGTGCTCTATGTGAAGGAGAAAGGCAGCATAACAAATAAAGAATATCAAAATCTGTTCAGCGTTTCAAGACAAACAGCGACAAGGGATCTTAGTGATCTGGTTAAATTGGGAATTTTCAAGCGTGTTGAAAAAGGCAGGTATAAACTAAAGACTCATCATGAGTCAAATATGAGTCAACCATGAGTCAAATGAGTCAAAGGGTGATTTCATGAGCGAATCAAGTTATGCTCTGCAGAGGATTGCAAGGGGGACTGGGATTATCTTTGCGCGATGTTCTTCCGGTTTTTGAGTAAAGCTGTGATGGTAGGTAAAAAGAAGGGCTACTAAGGATAGTAATGTTTTATTGGAAAGTTTGGCACGGTTGGATTGAAGAAAGGGCAGGAAAAAGTCTGAGAATTATGGTTGAAATCGCTGAAAGGCACTATGGGTTGGGTACATATTAGGTTTGATAACACGACTCCGAAAGTGTTAAAAAGGTTGAAATCAATACGAACTATTGGGAACAGTAATTGATGTTAGAAAACAACTCATTCCACCCGCTCCCCTGTGAAGCCCGTCCGATGACAGGAGGGGGCGGATGAGTGGGTGTGTCTCCGGTTCTCTTTTTAATGTTTTATTCCCCTTCTTCTGAGATTAACATAATTATCGGCTATTGTTATCAGGATTTTCCTCTGTAGATAGTACTCCAGTTCTCTCTCGATTTGTTTCTGCATCATAACGTCTTTTTCTTTTTGTGCCCTCCACAACTTTTGTTTTAGCTCCTCTATAGCGGGGCAATATCGCCCTCCTTTATAATCGAAATCTGCATGTTATTGAGAGAGCTGGCGGTTAAAGAAGAAATTTCTGTCAAAGAGCTTCTGGCCAAATTTAAGGTTAACAGGCCTTATCTTTACAGAATTCTCAGATCATTGGAGAGCAACGGTGCGATAATTTTGGAGACGGGGAAAATAAGGGTTGTCGATAAAAAAGCTCTCCTCTATACCTGGGGAGAGGAAAAGAGGAAGATATTCCAGGTCATTAAGGGGGTAACCTACAGGGTGAGGCCGAAAAATGTCAGAGACTTTGTGGTGTTCTCTGGTACGTCGGCGTTATGGGTTCTTGGAAAGGTTCTGGAGCCGAGCTTTGGAACGGCTTACATCAAAAGGGAAGACTTTGAAAAGCTGAAACGAATTGGAATCAAACGGGAGGGTTACCCAATCAGGTTCTACTCCTATGATGAGGATGTTTTTAGCTATACGATAGACATAGGAGGGTACAGGCTGGCAATAATCGAGCAGGTTATTGCTGACGCCTTGGGAGAGGGAATATATACAAGAACCCTCGAAGAACTGCTGGAGGAGATGAGAAATTGAATGAACATGCAGGATGTTCAGAAGACGGGTAACCGTTCTGGTTACCCGCTACTTTTGGGACCTGTGATTGTAGCGGGTAACCTTCCAGCCTCTGCTCATCGGCTGGCTTTCGGGGGAGCGGGGGCACATCTTCAGTCAACGGCCCCCATTCGGGCTTACAACCCCACATATCGAGTTACATCACTACCACTTATCCTCCAAAACCATTTAAAAATTTCGAAAAACAAAAATTACCAAATATTTCACTCGTTACTACCTACGAAACAGCACTCGCGGTGTAGTAGATGAAGGGCAGCCTGCTCCAAATCGGGCCGTCATGGACTTTGAGCGCATCGTAGTATGGGAAGTCATTGAAGAAGACAAGGATCAGGTCTTTCCTTTCCTGCTCGCTTCAGTGGTAGTAGTAATAATCCGTGGCCCTGAGGTCCAGAACTAAAGTCCTGACTGAGGGCCCATCGAGGTTGCCAAGCTTGGCCATCAGGCCGAGTGTTTTGATGTGGTAGCTTAAATCCCCGTATGCCCGGAGGTAGCTCAGGTTCCCGGTTTCCTTCCATAGGTTAAAGTACTTCTCCCTCAGCTCTTTGTTGACAGTGAGCTCGGTGGGAAAGCCTGCCTGCGCAAGGATATCCACTACAGCTGTGGAATCATCGAGAAATCTGATGGTTGATACGTCCCGGCCGATGACGCCGCTGAGCTTTTCGTCGAGTCTCATAACAAAGATGCCTGGCTCGTGGACGGGCTCCAGCGTTACCAGGTAGGTCTTTCCAGCCTCTGTGTTTACGGTTACTTTTCCACTGACGTCGAATTCAATGCTGTTCCAGTTGATTGTCCATCCTTTAATCTTGAACATAACCCTCCCGGGCGCTCCTATGTAAGCCAGCATTGAAACGTTGGTCTCGTTTATCTTTACCTCACCAATCTTGATGATTAAAAAGAGCCACCTCAAAGGCGGCATTTTTGTTTTCGATCATTGCATATATCCTAACGCCCTCCTTGTTTTTTGTGATCTGAGTTCCAATGGGCCTGTCTTTGATGGGCTCTCCCCGTAAACGAATCCTACTATGCTCACGATAAGAATGAACGCAATTACTAACACAGCGATGGCTCTTTTCATACCACCCACAATTAAAAATAAGGGGTGGGGGATTATAAGCCGTTCTTAGAGGTTGCTCAGAATTTCACTTTCCTCCATTGTCCTCTCGCAGTAATGGCAGCGCACCTTCAGAGGCTCCCTTGAGACGACGTAGAACTTTGAAGTGACGTATTCGTGGTTGCTGACGCAATTGGGATTGGCGCAGCGGAGGATTCCGCTTATCTCCTCCGGAATCTCGACCTTGAACTTCTCGGTTACCTTGTAGTTCCTCACTATGTTTACTGTGACCGTTGGAGCTATCAGAGCTATCTTGTTGACCTCCTCTTCGCTCAGGAAGCGGCCTTCAACCTTGACGATGTCCTTCTTGCCGAGTTTTTTGCTGTGGACGTTTGAGGCAAGGAGCAAAACTCCCCCTTTAAGCATGTTTAGGTGGAGTATCTCGATGACCTTGAGGCCCTTTCCGGCCGGAATATGGTCTATAACGGTTCCTTCCTTAATCGCGGTAACCTTGAGCTCGGCCATTCACAGCACCCCCAGGACTTCAGCCCTTGCCTTCGCAAGCGCCTCTCTTACTCTCGTTCGAGCGTCTTTAATGGATGGCAGAAGTTCGGGAGTCTCCACTACGGGCTCCCCTTCAAACGCATCCCCACTCCATATGTTCTGAGGGGGATGCTTGGTTAAAGAGGCCACTCATAACACCCCCAACGTTAATCCGAGCAAAGCCATCCTCACTGGAACGCCCGAGAAGACCTGCCTGAAGTAGAGCGCGTGGGGCGTCTTGTCTGCCTCTGGGTGAATCTCGTCCACCCTCGGGAGTGGGTGCATGACCTTCAGGCCTTCCTTGGCGTTCTTGAGAAGGGAGCAGTTCACCTGGTAGCTTCCCTTGACCTTGAGGTACTCCTGCTCGTCTGGGAAGCGCTCCTTCTGAATCCTTGTTACGTAGAGCAAATCGAGCTCTTCGATAGTTTTCTCCAAATCGGTTGTCTCGTGAACCAGTACACCCCTCTCTTTGAGCTCCTCGACGATGTGCTTCGGCATCCTCAGAAGCTCCGGCGAGAT
This sequence comes from Thermococcus piezophilus, assembly GCF_001647085.1. Classification (NCBI taxonomy): domain Archaea; kingdom Methanobacteriati; phylum Methanobacteriota; class Thermococci; order Thermococcales; family Thermococcaceae; genus Thermococcus; species Thermococcus piezophilus. The sequence continues at coordinate 502,969 of NZ_CP015520.1, read as the reverse complement.
GAGGTAGAGCTCCACATCGTAGAATGCTAAAGCTTCAGCCAGGCTGTGGACGGTTCTCCCGTACTTCAAGTCTCCGAGGAGGCCTATTTTGAGGCCGTCGATTTTTCCGAAGGTGTGCTTTATAGTGTAAATGTCGAGGAGCGTTTGAGTGGGATGCTGGTTGCTTCCATCCCCGGCGTTTATGACGGGAATATCCGCCACTTCGGCCGCTAATCGTGCAGCTCCTTCTATTGGATGCCTTATCACTATGACGTCGCTGTACTGCTCAACGGTTTTTATTGTGTCAGCTAAGCTTTCTCCCTTCTTCACTGAAGTACTCGATGCAGAGGAGAAGCCTATGACCGAGCCTCCGAGGCGGTGCATGGCGCTCTCAAAGCTCAGTCTTGTTCTGGTCGAGGGCTCGAAGAAGAGTGTGGCCAAAATTTTGCCCCTCGCGTACTCCAGCGAGCCCTTCTCGTTGAGCTCTTTCTCGAGTCTCTTGGCAACCTTCAAAACAAACTCGATGTCCTCCTTGGAGAAGTCCCTAACGCTTATCACGTCGCGTCCTTTCCATTCCATAAGTGCCCTTCCAATGTAAAAATCGATGGGTTTTTAAACATTTTTTGACATAAACTTGTTGACAGTAACGCTTTAAACCCCAGTTCGAATATTCAATAACCAGGTTTTAGGGTGATGCTATGAGGACGCCGAGCCTCTACGTTGCCGAGGAGCTCATGCCTTTCATCAGGGCCAAGATAGCTGAGAACCTTTATAAGAGTGGCATGAAGCAGGCCCAGATAGCTGGGTATCTCGGCATAACCCAAGCTATGGTGAGCAAGTATCTTGCAGGGAAATACAAGGTTCCCCCAAAGGAGGTCGCCGATGAGCTCGAAAAGCTCGCCTCCGAAGTGTCGAAGCTAATCCTCTTCGGTGGAACTAAAGAGGACGCCATAGTTTTGACCTCCCGCAGGCTCTTCGAACTCCTCCAGAGCGGTTTTCTGTGCAGGTTTTATTCGGACTACGCCGGGATAAGTGAGAAAGCTTGCAAGTCGCTGTTTTCAGCTCAACCCGCAAGGGGTGAGATACTGGAGAGACTTAACTTGGCCCTCAACGAGCTTCTTAGAAACGAGGCTTTCCCCTCACTTATTCCAGAGGTCAGGAGCAACTTCGCGTATTCCCTTCCAAACCCCGGAGGCTCTGAGGACGTCGCGGCCATTCCGGGGAGAATCACGGCAGTTAAGGGGAAGGCCTTCGCTTTGCCACCCGAGTTCGGCGCGAGCAGCTTCACCGCTGGCATACTCGTGGAACTTGGAAAGGTTCGGCTAGAGGTCAGGAGCGTCCTGAACATACGTTATGGTAGTGACATTGAATTAGCCTTGGAACGGGCGGGTTTCAAAGTTGCAAGGGTTAAGACCGGGGGGCTGGAGGAAGACGAGGCCGTTAAGATAATCGCAGATGCATTCAGGGATGGAACCCACGATGCCGTGGTGGACGAGGGTGGCTTTGGGGTTGAGCCTGTGGTTTACCTCTTTGGGAGGGATCCCTTTGAGGTCGTGGAGAAGCTCAAGAGGCTGGTGAATGGCCTTTGAGGCGGAAGCTACTCGTCCTTTATATCCTTCTGCTTTTCATTCTCAATCTCTCCCCTAGAACACCCTCTGCCCCCGTTGCCCACGGTGATAAGGTGGTCCATTTCTTGGAGTTCCTCACTTTAGGTTTCCTCGGATGGCCGGCTTTTCTTTACCTCCTTCCCCTGCCTTTCCTTCTCGAGTTTCTCCAGCTATTCGTCCCGGGCAGGACCTTCTCGCCATACGACATGGCCGCAAATCTAATAGGATTTGGCTTTGGAGTTCTTCTGGGGTGGTGGTATGGAGGTCGTCACGAAGGAGCTTCACTTCACAACGAAGGGCGAGATTGATCTCGTGGACATAACTCATGAGGTTGAGAGAATTGTCGAGGAGTCGGGAATAAATAACGGCCAGGTCCTCGTCTTCGTTCCTGGCGCTACTGGGGCGATAGTTACGATAGAGCACGAGTCAGGTCTCTTGGAGGACTTCAAGAGGGTCCTGGGAGAGCTCATACTCAAAGGCAAGGGCTACCTTCACGACAGAATCGACGACAACGCCCACTCCCATATAAGGGCCACGCTCCTCGGGGCGAGCGAGGGCTTTCCTGTGGTTGATGGAAAGCTCGTCCGGGGGATATGGCAGCAGATATTCTTCGTCGAGCTGGATGTGAGGCCGAGGAGGAGAAAGGTCGTTGTTCAGGTCATGGGGGAGTGAGAACTCCCGGCTCTCGCTCCTTTAAAGGGGATTTCATTGATATTGGTCTAGAAATAGAATGTTGCTATTCCTTTTGGCATCTGTTTTGTATCGTTTGGATAGTCCTTCAAATGTCGTCCAGAGGATGCTGTAAACTTTTCTCAAGTCACTTCTGCCAATTTTTGGGTTTATCCCAATACTAAAGACTATATCATGATTTGCATCCCTTGCACGCATTCGAATATAATATAGCGAAAAGGTATCGTTTGTTATTTGAATGGATATTTCCTTAATGCCTTCTAAAGGAAATGACTTTGGAGAAGTTATTTCAGTGGACTTTTTTCTTAAAAGGCCTGATTTAGCTGTATTGAACATAATTACCCTTTTGTTTGTACTAGCTAATTAGTCATAGATACCCTCAACCTTCACGTGATCTAGAAGGGTTACCAAATATTCCCCGGTATTAATTATTCATGGAGATTCATCCCTCCTCCCGGAGGGTATAATACTAGGAACCTTCATACCTTGGATGCGTATTGAACACTGGTTATGACTTCCGCAACATTTAAATATCCAAATGACCACTTTGAGTGTTAATACAATATCTCTATATTTTGGTAGTGAGAAATGAAAAAAGAGACGGTTAAGCTGACTGCAAAATTCAAGCTCAAAGAAACTCCTGCCGGATTAGATAGTCTCTTCTCCACTTACCGGGAAATTGTGAACTTCCTAATCACTTACGCGTTTGAGAACAATGTAACAAGCTTTTACCGGCTGAAGAAAGAAACATACAAAAGCCTTCGGAAGGAGTATCCGGAACTTCCGAGCCATTACCTTTACACGGCCTGTCAAATGGCGACAGCCATCTTCAAAAGCTTTAGGAAGAGGAAAAAGAAGGGAAAGGCCAATGGTAAACCCGTCTTCAAGAAGGAAGTCATCATGTTGGACGACCATCTCTTCAAACTCAGCGTTGAGGCTGGAATAATCAAACTCTCCACCCCACAGGGAAGAGTCCAATTGGAGTTTTATCCTGCCAAGTATTATGAGCGGTTCAAGGGCTGGAAAGTTGGCCAGGCTTGGTTAGGGAGAACACCGAAGGGTGTTTTTCTGAACGTTGTCTTCTCGAAGGGGGTTGAAATTTGAGAGCCTAAAGCTTTCGTTGGCGTTGATTTGAACGAGAATAATGTAACCCTCGCCTTGCCAAACGGGGAGTTTGTACAAATTATCACTCATGAGAGAGAAATCAGGACTGGTTATTACTTGAAAAGACGGAAAATCCAGAAAAAGCTTAAGACTGGCAAGAGGAGGAAGAAGTTGCTTAGAAAATACGGCGAGCGTGAGAGGGACATGTTTAACGACTTGTATCACAAGCTGGCTAACAAGATTGTTGAGTTAGCTGAAGAATATGGTGGTATTGCTCTTGAGGATTTGAGTGAAATAGGGAATTCGATACGGTATTCTTCAAGATGAATGGTCGTCTTCACAGGTGGAGTTTTAGGAAGCTTCAGAGTATTATTGAGTACAAGGCTAAACTAAAGGGTGTTAAGGTTGTTTTTGTTAATCCTGCTTTTACTTCCTCCCTGTGCCCGGTATGTGGGGGTAAGTTAAGCCCGAATGGGCACAGGGTTTTGAGTTGCAAGTGCGGGTTTGAATCAGACAGGGATGTTGTTGGCTCCTGGAATATTCGTTTAAAAGCCCTGAAGATGTGGGGAGTTTCTGTTCCACTCGAAAGCCCCGCAATGAAGACAAGGGCGGGGAAGCTGGCTTCTTCCGTAACAAAAAGGGAAGGAGTCGGCGGGACGGTAATAACCCGCCCAAGTTCATTGACTCCGCCTTCGGCGGTGCTCCCCGGGCAGAGGTAGTTGGTTGTCATACCTAAAAGGCTTCCGGTCAGTAAACCGGAATGTCATCGTTGGATTAGGGACTTTCCTCTCTCGGCTACTCGTACTTGTGGCTGGACTTAACGATAACGTAGTAGATTATCGCGCCTATTATTCCGAGAAAGAGCGCTACAATGATCCATACCACCTTCTCAACGTCGGGCATACGTTTCTGGTTAACCAGCACGTCGTAGATCACCCACACAATCGCGACAAGGCCTAAAATGCCCAAAATCCATCCAAATCCCCATAGTGCAAAAAATATTCCTGACCCCGTCATGGCATTCACCAAAGATTGAGTGGGTCTCTTTTTATAAAAAGATTACTTTTGGCTAATAGTATGGAAAAGAAAACGGGAGATTAAGAAGCTCACTTCTTGAGCTTCTCGCACTTTTCGACGAACTCCTTGAGGATGTCCTTGAGCTTGGGCTGGCCGATTTCTTCGAGTTCGTAGCGGACGCGGACGGCCGGCTTGTTGAGGTTCATGAAGCGCCTGAGGTCAACTGGTGTACCCATGATGACCACATCTGCGTCGGCCCTGTTGATGGTCTCCTCGAGCTCCTTAATCTGCTTCTTGCCGTAGCCCATCGCCGGAAGGATGAGGTCGAGGTGCGGGTACTTCTTGTAGGTCTCGACGATTGAGCCGACGGCGTAGGGCCTCGGGTCGATTATCTCCTTGCCACCGAACTTCTTAGCTGCAACGTAACCAGCTCCGTACTTCATGCCGCCGTGAGTGAGGGTCGGACCATCCTCAACCACTAAAACGCGCTTGCCCTTGATGAGCTCGGGGTTGTCAACGAATATTGGTGATGCGGCGTCGATTACAGTGGCGTTCGGGTTGACCTTCTCGATGCTCTCGCGGACCTTCTGGATGTCGTCCCTGTTGGCGGTGTCTATCTTGTTGATGATTATGACATCAGCAGCCCTGAAGTTGGTCTCACCGGGGTGGTACTTGAGCTCGTGGCCTGGCCTGTGGGGGTCGGTAACGACTATCCAGAGGTCGGGCTCGTAGAACGGGAAGTCATTGTTTCCGCCGTCCCAGAGGATTATGTCAGCTTCTTTCTCGGCCTCGCGAAGGATCTTCTCGTAGTCAACGCCCGCGTAGACGACCATGCCTCTCTCGATGTATGGCTCGTACTCCTCCCTCTCTTCGATGGTGCACTCGTGCTTGTCGAGGTCCTCGAAGGTCGCGAACCTCTGGACGACCTGCTTCCTGAGGTCACCGTAGGGCATTGGGTGTCTTATGGCGACGACCTTGTAACCCATCTCCTGGAGGAGCTGGGCGACCTTTCTGCTGGTCTGGCTCTTTCCACAGCCGGTTCTGACGGCGGTAACCGCTATGACCGGCTTGCTGGACTTGAGCATGGTGCTCTTCGGGCCGAGGAGCCAGAAGTCAGCGCCAGCGGAGTGAGCGCGAGAAGCGAGGTGCATGACGTGCTCGTGGGGGACGTCCGAGTAGGCGAAGACAACGATATCAATGTCATGCTCCTTGATTATCTTCTCAAGGTCGTCCTCGCTCCATATCGGTATTCCGTTCGGGTAGAGCTCGCCGGCAAGCTCGGGCGGATAAAGCCTGCCCTCTATGTCGGGAATCTGGGTTGCGGTGAAGGCAACGACCTCGTACTCGGGGTTGTCCCTGAAGAAGACGTTGAAATTGTGGAAGTCCCTTCCAGCCGCTCCAAGAATGAGAACCCTTTTCTTTTTTTTCTCGGCCATTTTTGTTCACCCCTAAAACTTTGTCCATCAGTGTATCAAGTGTCAGGACTTATAACACTTTTTGTTTACCCGTGAAAGGCTTTCACGTATGCTTTTTGGAATCTTGAGCCTTATTCCGAAAAACTCACAGAAAAGGCCAAACTTCCGCCGCTTCGGGATTACCCGTCATGTTAATAAATGATCTTTGAAGTTAGTTTCGGGAATCGTCATGGAGGTGAGAACTCACACCGCTCTGCACATCGTCAAGGGCGCCGTTGTTAAGGTTCCCGGAGAGAGAGCAAAGTGGATGGCCTCAACCTACGTTAAGGGGAACCGAGGAGTGCTCGTCGTCAAGTTCAACAGAAAGCCAAGTGAAGAGGAGATCACCGAGATAGAGCGCCTTGCCAATGAGAAGGTTAAGGAGAACGTCCCTGTCTAGGTATACAATTCCCCTCGCGAGGAAGCGGAGAGATGCTTCGGCGAGGATATGTACGACCTTTTTCCAATCCCTCCGGAAATCAAAACCCTCAGAGTCGTCGTCATTGAAAACTGGAACGTGAACGCCTGTAAGGGGGAGCACACGGCAACTACGGGCGAAATCGGGGAGATAAGAATCAGAAAGGTCAGGTTCAGGAAAAGCAAGGGGTTGCTTGAGGTGAGCTTTGAGGTCATTTAGTTTTTCCTCACCCACAGTGCCCCAGCCATGCCGAAGTAGGTTGGACATGCGTATGCTGAACCTTCCAGCTCAAATTCCGCCTTCCTCATGGCTCCGAGCATTATCAGCATCTGCCAGTAGCTGTCCACTAAGGCATTCTTCACGAGTTTCTCTGGGATTTTGAGCAGTTCCTCGAGGCGGTTCTCGTTGATTAGCCTCATGATGAGCCTGTCGTACTCTTCACTTTCTTTCCTGTAACCGTAGGGTCCGTCCTCGTCGTGGGCATGACCGTGGTCGGCGCTGATTATCAGGGCTATCCTTCTCTTGTCAGTATCGATGACATCACCGAGGACTTCTCCAAACTTGACGAGCGTTTCCCGGCTTACGTTTCTGGCAGGGGTTATGATAACCAGTGGTTTCCTTTCGAGAAACTGGAGAGGTATGAGCTCCCCCCAGCTCAGCGGCCAGCGGGAGTATTCGCCACGTAGAGCGGCGAAGTTCAGGCCAACGACAGGCATTTCTGCCCCTTTCTCGGTCCTGTAAACCTTTTCGGCAAGCTCCCTATCGGTTTTCCACTCACCGGGCAGTTCCTTCCCCTCAAAGCCAAGCCACGAAATTAGGTTCTCTGCCAAGACGACGCCGAGATGGTCGCTCATTCTCACGTTGTGGGGGCTGATGAGGATGTAAGCGTCAACGTCCCTGAGCTTCTCGCCTATCTTCCTGAGGACCTCTGCGAGCTTTCTCGTTTCCCCATCGGGGGGTTCCAGAACTGGATTTCCGTGGGGCATGAGACCTATCCCAACCAGCATCTTCATCACCGTGCCTTTTATGTTTCAGCGCTTATACCTCTTACCAACCTTTCTGGTCGTTGAACGCTCACACATGGCCAAAATTTATAAACTTTTACATTAATGTAAAAATTGGGTGGGCGGTGTAGACTTTGGACTCTTCATGGAGCGTTGTGGCTACAATATACTTCTTGGGTTTATGATTATCTTCACCTTCGGTTTTCTGATGGGAATTCTAACTTTCTAGGCCTATTTTACAAACGGTCTTGCGATGCCTTTAATTGCTTTTTATGGCGCAATTACGGTTTTTCTCGGGTGGCTCTATATTTTCTCTTTGGTAATGACCTAAATGTTCATGAGGAAGAAAACGAAGCAAACAGAAGATTGGGGAGGAAATTTTTCATGAATTATTTTCGATACACTCTCTAAGCTTTTCGATAGAACACTCCCTTACCTTACCCAATGGTGCCGTTGAGAGAGCTTTCAAACCGGAGCCTGTGAGTATGGAGACGACATTCACACCCTCTGGAAGGTTGAGCTTTTTCAGTGCCGCTATCCCGGTGGCGCTCGACGGCTGGACGAAGAGGCCTTCTCTTGCAAGCTCCGCTTGGGCTTTTATGATTTCCTCGTCGCTCACTGTAACGCAAAGGCCGCCCATTTCACGGAAGAGCTTCAAGACAGCGTTCCCGCTCGGTGGGTATGGGTTCTCTATGGCATGGGCTATCGTTTTTGGACTTTCAAAGCGCTCGATCCTTTCCTTCCCCTCCTTGAAGGCTCTGCATATCGGCGAGCAGCCTTCAGCCTGAACGGCAACGAGTGTGGGGATTCTATCTATCAGCCCGCTCACGAAGAGCTCAATGAAGCCTTTGGCAACTCCTCTGAAAAGGCCGCCGGAAGAAGTGGGTATAAGAACGTAGTCGGGCGTGATCTCTTCAGCTATCTCGAAGCTTATTCCCTTGTAGCCCTCCACCCTGAGGGGGTTGTCCGAGTTCATGAAATAGACGCCGAGCCTCTCTCCGAGCTTAAGGCTTTTGAAGTAGAGCCTCCCGTAGTCACCTTTTACCCTTATCACGTCAGCTCCATAAACAGAAACGGCCTTCAGCTTCTCCTTGCTGGCCTCCTCCGAGACGAGGATTTTGGCCTTTAAGCCAGCCTTGGCAGCATAGGCAGCAACGCTCGCGGCCATGTTGCCTGTTGAGACGGTTCCAACGGCTTTGTATCCTTCCTTCACCGCGTGGCTTATGGCCAAAAATGTCCCCCTGTCCTTGAAGCTCCAGGTCGGATTGACGGTCTCGTTCTTGAGATAGAGCTTTATTCCCAATTCATTTCCGAGCTTCGACCTAATCAGCGGAGTATCCCCTTCGCCGAGGCTCAGCTCGGGATCCGGTTCGACCGGCCAGAAGTCGTAAAAGCGCTCCCACACGGTCTTTCCTATGTAGGGTTTTCCATGAAAGAGCTCAAACTCTACCGGCTCGCCGCACTCACACCTCTGCACGGGCCTATCGTACTCCCTGCCGCAGATTGTACACCTGAGCTTCAACGACCTTCCCTCCTTTCCGCTATCAGGAGAACCGAGTTTCCGTCTATCCTTATCGTGTAGTTCGCGTAGGTATTATACTTGGTCATCTTCTCGAGCGCCTCCCCGAAAGCCATGGCACTCGCGCTGTTTGAGAAGACGACTGCCCACTGGAGAGTGTAGCCGCTTGCGTTCTGGGTCAGGAGCAGTCTATCACCGCGCCACGCGGACGAGATGTTCCACGCGGTCTCGTTGTCATAGCTGTGGTTCCTCATGAGGATGTAAATGTAGAACTCTCCCATCCTGTCGTCGCGGAGAACGCGCGAGTTTTCTGGAGCGCTCAGGCTCACGTTAATGGGTGTCACGTTCTCGAAGTATAGCTCGGGGTGCATAACCTGCTGGGTTGAAACTGGGGGATTTCTGTAGGCCTCGTTTACCAGCTTCCAGCCGCCCTTCTCGTAGAGGTGCCTCACGAAGCGGTCTCCAAAGACGTAGGAGAAAATGTTGAGGTCTGTGAGAGAGTCGCCGCTTAGCGAGCGTATCTTGTAGATGGGAATGCCCCCCCGCTCGCAGTAGATGTCGGCTATGAGGTCGGCGTCGCCCTCCACGAGGGCCCTTATCGCGAGTGTTCCGTCGAGCGTGTATGCGCCGTACTTCGCGTTGAACCACTGCTTTTGGAGGACGTGAATTGACTCGTGGGCTATTGTTCTTTCGGCCACGTCGAGGTTCGACAGGAAGTTCTCCTGGATGACGTATATCTTATCCCCTACCGTTGCTGCTATCCAGTTGGCGGAGCGCTCGGTTTCCTCCTTGGCATACTGGTAGTCTGGTTGTAGGAGAAGGGTCATCTTGTAGGTCAGCTCCTCTATTTTCATCCTCTCCACGTCTGCCTTGGACGGTTTCCACATCGCGAGGGCCTCGTTCTTCGTGATTACGATTATCTGGGGCTTTTCTTTGAAGGTCAAGTTCCTTATCTCCTGAACCTGGGTGAGAATCTCGCTTACCTGCTCGAGAACAACGTTGGGAGTAACCGTAACCTTCTCGACTGCGTAAAAGGCGGGAATTAGAAGCAGCACGAGGGCCAGGGCGATTAATCTTTGGGTTCTCTCCTGCATGAGACTGACTTGGAAAGGAAGTTAAAAAGGGATTTGGTTCAATCCTTGAACTCGACGAACTCCTCCTCCATGCTGTCCTTCGTGATAACGACCACCTGAACCTTCTTGCTTCCGGTGTAGACGTCCCTCTTTCCTGCCGTCCTGATGGCCTTCACTGCGAGTTCCTTGGCCTCTTCGATGCTCATGTCTTCCTTATAGCCGTCCTCAAGAACGGCTATCGCGAATGGACTGCCAGAGCCTGTCGCGGTGTAGTTGTCGAATATCAAGCCGCCGAGTGGATCCAGGTTCGCCAGCTCTGGCTCAGTGACGTAGCCGCCGATGACGATCTGGACAAGATATGGGAACCACTTGTTCTCGTTCAGTATGTTGCTGAGCAGGTTGGCCATGGCCTTGGTGCTCATCGGCCTGCCCCAGGTGAACTGGTAATAGCGAGCCTCCGCCTCGAGCATTCTCGCTAAAGCCTGCACGTCTCCAACGCTTCCGGCGGTTGTGATGGCTATCCTATCGGTGATTGGGACTATCTTCCTGATGTTGAGGGTTTCGACCATGTGGTCGAGGGAAGCCTGAGTATCGGCTGCTAGGACGACACCGTCCTTGACCTTTATTCCCACAGTGGTAGTTCCAGTCTTCTTCGTTTCCATTCTCTCACCCCTGAGACTGATTCTCACGGCAGGTTTTAAACCTTTGCTAGAGGTTTGCGAGCAGGAGCCTCTCTCCGTCAACCTCAACTATCTTTGCGTTGATTCCATAGACCTCCCCAATAACGGCAGGACTCAGCTCATCTGGCGCTCCATCCCAGCGTTTCCTACCCTCGTGGATAAGTATGAGCCTTTCAGCGTAGCGGAGTGCCAGGTTTAAGTCGTGGAGAACCGTTATGACTATCCTCTCTTCCCTCAGCTCGCGGAGGAGCTCCATTATCCTGAGCGCGTGGTTAATGTCGAGGTGTGAAGTCGGCTCGTCAAGGAGAATAACCTCGCTCCCCTGAGCGAGGGCCCGGGCTATCAGAGCCAGCTGGTACTCGCCGCCGCTTAAGTTCGTTATCTGCTCCTTCCGTTTCTCCCAGAGGTCCACCCTCTTGAGGGCGCTCCTCATGTCCCTGCGCGTGGCGTAGGTTCCGAGCTCGACGAACTCCTCTATTGTGAAGGCGAACTCGGGATAGGAGCTCTGGGGAACGTAGGTTATCAGCTTCGCCCTCTCCTTTGGCTTCAGCGAGAGCAGGTCGGTCCCGTTGAGCTTCACGTAGCCTGTTGGCCTCAAGATTCCCACCATCGACTTGAGAAGTGTGCTCTTTCCGGCGCCGTTCGGTCCGATTATCGCCAGAAGCTCACCCTTCTCTGTGGTGAACTCGACGTTCTTGAGGACCTCCTTCCCGCTGTAGGAGAAGGAGAGCTTAACCTCAAGAATCATGAGTACCGCTCCCCCCTCTTGTGCTTCGTCAGCAGGTAGAGGAAGAAAGGAGCGCCCATGAGGGCCGTTATGATTCCGACGGGCAATTCAGTCGGCCTAGCAACGGTTCTAGCGAGCAAATCCGCCACCACAAGGAGAACGCCGCCGAAGAGGGCTGAAGCGGGAGTGAGCTCTTTATGGTTCGGACCAAGAAGGAGGCGCATTATGTGCGGGCTGACAAGACCAACGAATCCGATTATTCCAGCGGTTGAGACAGCGAAGGCCGTGAGGAGCGCTATTACTCCAATAACGAGCTTCCGATAGAGGTTCACGTCGAGGCCTAGGGCTATACTCTCCTCACCGAAGAGGAGCAGGTTCAGCTCGCGCCATTTCAGGATGAGAAACCCGACTCCGAAGAGTGCGACGACAAACATCTCTCCGACATCCTTCCAGCCCGTGCCGTTGAACGTCCCCATGAGCCACATCCAGGTGACGTGGGCCTTTTCTCCCTGGCTTATGACGAGGTACCACGTGATAGCGCTGGCGAGGAAGCCGTAGGCTATCCCTGCCAGGAGGAGGGTATCAATGGGGACGTGACCATCGACGCGGGAAACGGAGTAAACGACAAAAACAGAGAAAAGCGCGAAGGCGAGGGCGAATGTGCCCATATGGGTGGGCGCGTATATGGCAGCAAGCGCCGCCCCTATGCCCGCTCCAGCGCTCACTCCAATTATGTATGGGTCAGCCAGGGGGTTCTTGAAGAGGGCCTGGGAGGCAACTCCAGAGGATGCCAGACCCATCCCCACGAGGTAAGCCAGGAGAACCCGGGGGAGGCGGAGCTCCCAGATGATGATGAAGTATTTTGGCTTTTCCCCGAGCTCTATCGAGGGGAAAAAACGCGCCAGGATTGATTTTATCCCATAGGCCACGCTCTCCGTCACGTCGGATGGGGAGATGCTAACTGATCCGATGTAAATGCCGAGGAATCCGGCGATAAGGGAGAGGGCTATCAGCCCCGGAAGCCACTTCCTCATGAGCCTGGATTATTTGTCCACTCGTTTAAAGCTTTCGGGTTAGGTATAAATAGATTGGAAGCGATAATTATACCCTAGTGAGACCTATGATTAGAACATCCCTAGCAGTTCTCGTGTTGGTGCTGTTTCTTGGTTCGTTTTCGCTATATGCATCACCGCTAATAATAGTCACACACCCGCATCCTCCCTTGATAATCGTGGGAAACGTTCCGGAGGGCTTTGTCACAGAACCCTCCGAGACATACGCCGTCTAATTCTACATCGCCGAGGACTTTGGCATCAAGAACATCACGGCCTACTACAGGATCAACGGGGGGTGGATGGAAACCCGCTTATGTAAAGACAGCAGCCGGAGAGAACTGGACGATTTATCAGTCTATAATAGACCGTTTCTACGATGAGAGCCAGAACTTCTATGTTTTTTACCGCAAGTTCAACCTTCCGGCTGGGGCACCGGGCACTAAGATTGAGTTCAAGATAGAGGTCATCGACGTCGAGGGCCACGTATCCGTCAGACCCGTCTATGCCTACTACGTAGTCAATCCCTTCGGGCCAAAGATTATCATCGTTGATCCATCCGTCGAGACCATGGCTTTCGAGCGCTCTCTACCCTCGCTCATTGAGCAGTTCAACAGCTCCAGCGAGTTCTACCACAACAACCTCTCTGACTACGAGGCCATAGCCGAGCCTCTGACAAAAATAAGCCCTTGGATGCTGAGCGAGCACCACTGGGAGATGCTTTCTGAGGATTACAACATCAGGATCGTCTCTCCCGGGGAGCTCATTGAAGCCCTCTGCGAGTTCAAGCCCGAGGTGATAATCCCCATCCAACCTATGGCTTCCCGAGTGAGGCCTCTCAGCTGACGAGATGGTTGCTCTCGAGGGCTACCTCAAAGCCAACCACGCGGGCCTTATATTCACCCACGGAAGCCTCCTAGATGCCTTGAACTCACAGCACATCGGAAGCCTCGAGAGCTGGGAAGAGCCGAGCCTTGCGAAGATGGTTGGTCTTGAGATTCTTCCCATAGCGGAGAGCGCCAGGAAGGTCTTTAACCTGACTGATGTTCCAGCTGTAATTCCCTACATCAGTACGGGCTATTTCCTCGTCCTTTTGAGGGACGGCCCGTTCGCTGGAGGCAAGCTCGAGACCAATGTCTATTCTGCCGCCGGCTGGCAGTACGTCCTCCCATCCCTCCAGTTCGGAATAGCGAAGAGGAGCGTGATGCGCTTCGCCAATGAGAACGGCTTGAGGATGTGCGAGATGGGACAGAGCATGGCCAACCTGACCAGGCTGACGTTCAACTTCTCCTTTGCGGCATCTATGCCCCTAGCCGAAATCCTCACCGGGATGAGCCTCTCGGACGACGGTATTTCCCTGGGCTTTGGAGACTCGTCCGTCAATCTGACTCTTGAGAGGCCAGTCTTGGAGCGCATAAGGCTCCTCCACGCGGTGAAGAAGTACCTGCCAGCGCTCCTTACATACACCGAGGATTACAGCGGTATACTGAGGAGAGATGGTGAATACCGGGCCGTCTACACTTCCCTCGAGCTTGAAGCTGGAGGAGATGCAGAATTCTCCATCCTCGAGGAGCTTATTAACTGGACGATTGACTACCAGCCGCTTCCTGCCCCTGAGGACGTCGTGCTCGCCAACGATATAGGCTGGGACATAAGAGGGGACCTGCTCGCTTCCCAGCTTGAGGCCCTTGGCCTCTCTGTGGAGTGCGTCACTGCCAACGAATTTGAGGTATACAAAGAAAGCCCAATAGTTGTAATCCTCGGTGGCCCGGAGGCCTACGACGGCGTTGGTTCCTATGTGCAGCAGGCTCTAAGCTTGGAGGAGCAGAACGCGATAATAAACGGCGAGGCCGGGATGTTCATCAAGACCAATGTCTGGAAGAACGGGCAGGTCGTGATAGTCCTAGCTGGTCAGGACAGGTGGGGAACGAGTAGAAAAATAAAAGCCTACCTGGGGGGTCTGGACTCGGCTTACGCTGAGCTGCTCGCGGAGTTCAGCGAGGCGGTTTCCTGACACCTTTTTCTGCTTTTACTCCAGCGGACTTCTTCCGTATTTGAGAAAGACCCTAAGCTCCGGTGACTCCCTCTTGATTATGTTCAGCAGGGCAGCAAGCTCGGCCTCGAAGGCCCTCTTCTCGATCTTCACCCCCTCGTGCGCTCTCTGGAGGGGTCTGAAGTAGCCGTTGCTCTCGTGCCAGAGGATTCTGCTCAGGAGCTCATCGTTTATGGGTTCGTTGCTCTGGAGGAGGTAGATGACGCCACCTTTCATGGTTCTGATGTAGGCCATGTTGACTCCCCTGTCTAATGCGTCTTCTATATTTTTGAAACGACCCTCTAAAACGTCTGGAATAGAGTGTTCAACCTTGACCTTTTCGGGGAAAGCATAATACCCAGCTATTTCTCCTTCAAACTTCATGTGAAGGTAAGCATCCAGGTACGGAACGTCAACGACGTCTATTCCGAGTCTCTGGGTTATCCTTCTGTTGTAGAAGCTTTTTGCAATGTAGACAAGATCCATTTCCAAAAGCCTGTCGAGGGAGTAAAGATATTCGAGATAGCTCAGAACGACGTGTATGGCTTCTCTAATGTCATCAAGGACAATCGTTCTACAGAATTTCCTCTTCACATCTTCGAGGATATCTTCCACTTTCTTTCCTATGTTTTTCTCAAGGTATTCGAGAGGTATTGGTATTTTCTCTGGAGCGGTTTCACATGATGGTATTTTGACCTTTTTCGCGTAACCTATGAGTCCCTTCTTGAGGTATCTTTTCATAAATGTCTCCACAAAGTCATCCGCAAGAATAACGCCCTCGGAGAGACGGTTTTCATTTTTCAGCTTTTCTTGGAGGGATTTGTAGTGCATTTCCAGCTCGGTCAAGAAATCGTCCACGAGACGCTCAAAGTTTTCATCGAGTATTGCTTGGAGAGCGTTTATGTCCTTGACGCTCTCCGGATAAACCGGCGGCCTCGTGAGCGAGCCGGTCAGCGTTCCGTCCATCATAATGTAGTCAACCTTCCCAAGCTCCCCTGCTAAATAGCCGAGCTTGTTCTCAAGCGTTCCCATCTGAAGGCGGATAATCTGATCTGAAATTCCCTGGTTGTAGAGCATCGCGTTGGTATAAACGAGCCTGTAGGGAGGACCATTGCCAAAGGCATAGGATGAGACGGCGTAGAATATAGTCCCGCTGAGCCTTTGCTTTCCCTGGCTCCCATCGATGGCGTAAACCGTGCTTCTGACCTTCTCTTTGGGAAGCTCACGCCACTCTATATCTTTCAGCTTGTTCTGTGCCTCCGCGTAGCCCCTTTGGAGTATCGCTTTGATCCTGTCCACACTGGCCCTGTCTATCAGCCTGTAGCTCATTCTCACACCCCCAGCTCTACTTCCTTTGCCACGGAAACGCCGTTCTCGAGGCTTACCCGTATCACCCTGTCGGCAGCATCTTTAAGCTCCTCGTCATGCGAGACCACTATGACCTGCGGAATCTTCCTCAGGTAGCGCTGCATTATGTCGACCAGCCTTCTGCGCCTCTCGTCGTCGAGGTAGGGGGTAGGTTCATCGAGAATAAGGAGTGAAATCTCTCCTGCGAGGTAGAGAGACAACGCCAGGCGGAAGGCCAGGCCTAGGGCAATCCTTTCGCCGCCGCTGAGAAAACCGAGGCCGTATTCCTTTCCGTCATAGACGACACCGAGCTTGACCTTATTTTCCTCGGCCTTTACCGTTACGCCCGAGTACTTCTCCTCTGTCAGCTCCTCGAATATCTCACTCGCCAGCTCTCCAACCTTGGACAGGGCGTCCTCCTTTAGCATCGCTTTGTAATGCCTCACTTTCTCCCTGAGGTTCTGCACCCGCTCTTTAGCTTTCTTCAGCCTTTCTAGCTCCTTGACCTTTTCCTCTCGTCTTTTCTTCTCTTCCTTGAGCTTCCTCAGGTTCTCCATGGTCTCGTTTCGTTTGTCCTCCAGTGCTTCGAGCTGGGTCCTCTTTTCTGCGAGCCTTTCTTTCAGTTTTGTGAAGTCTTCCCTTAGCCTGGTGTGCTCCTTGACGCTGTAGAGCTTTTCTTTCTCCTCGAGCTTATTTTTGGCACCTTTCAATGCCTGTGCCTCTTTCCCGAGTGTTTTCTTAGTCATCTTGAGCTCCCTAAGGCTTCTCTCGAGCCTTTCCTTTTCCCTCATCAGTTCACTTGCGGCAGATTTCAGCTCGAAATATCTCCTGTGGGCGGGCTCGAGCTCTTTGATCCTGCCGTCGAGCTCCTCTAGGCTTGAAAAGCCAAGTGTCCCGAGTCCTTCCTCGAGGTTCCTGAGCCTGTCTTCTACATCTTCCAGCTTCTTTTCAATGATCCTCCTCTTCTTTTCGAGGGTCCTTGCCTTTGCCAGCTCTTCCCTGATCCCCTTGAGCTCACCTTCGATTCTGTCCAGCTCGCTCTTCAGCTTCTCGTATTCTTCCGCCCCTTTCTCAAGCTCTTCGAGGTCGTATTCTTTGAGCCTCTCCTCAAGCTCCTTAATCTGCTCCAGGAGTTCTTTCTGGGAGAAGAGCTCGCGCTCCCTCCTGAGGATGACCTCAATCTCGACCAGCTCACGCCTGAGCTTCAGTTCCTCCTCATCGAGGGCCTGGAGCTCCTTCGAGAACCCCTTAAGCTCGAGGGTGTATTTTTCCATAAGCTCTTTCCTGTGCTCCTCCGTTAATTCCCTCCCGCAGACGGGGCACTTTCCGCGGGCCTTTTTAAGCTCCAGAATGGCATTATTGCGCTCCTTGACTTGGCTCTTTATCTCGCCTCTCCTCGAGCTTATCCCCTCGAGCTCCTTCGCTATCTCCTCCATTCTCGCTCTGGCACGCTCTATCTCTTCGGCGAGCTTTTTAATCTCCTCTGGCTTTAGCTTAAGTCTCTTTCTTAGCCTTTCAAGGTTGGTAGTTAGGCTTTTGACCTCTTCATAGGCTTTGGCGCTCTTTTCAAGGCTCTTGAGCTTCTCTTCGAGATTCCTCCGTTTCTCTTCGAGCTCTTTGAGCTTCTCCTTAAGAGCCCCAAGCTCTTTCAGGCGCTCGTCTATGCCTGAAATCTGGGCCTTATAGCTCTCCACCAGCTTCTCGCTCTTGGCTTTCTCTTCGGCGTATCTCCTCCTGAAGTCCACAAGTCTGAGGTATTCCTCTGCATTCTCCTTCAGCCCTTCGAGTTCCCTGACTTTCTCTTCGAGTTCCTTAACGCGCTCTTCGCTTTCCTTTATTCTTCTCTCCAGCTCCCGGAGCTTCGCTTCGAGGGCTTTTACGTTTCCTTCCTTTCTTCTGACTTCCAGCCTGAAGAAGTTGATTTCCTCTGCAAGGGCGTCGAGCTCCTTAAGTTTCTTTTCAACTTTCTCGAGCTCTTTTCTCAGCTTTGGAATCTCCGGCGAGAGTTCATTTATGGCATTAAGGGTTTCGGCTAGCTCCTTCTCCATACCTTTAATTAGCTCGTCTATGTTCTCGGTGCTCTTGAGGTAGCCCTCTATGGATTTTATCCGCCCTTCTATTTCCTTTCTGACCTCGAGAAGGTTTTTGTATGCGTTCTCGTACTTGTCAAGGCCGAGCACTTGCCTCACGACTTTATCACGGCTTTCGTCGCTCTCCAGGATGGCGTCTATCTCCCCCTGGCGAATGTAGATAGCGTTGACGAAGACATCGTAGGGGATGGCATTCTCCATCCATTCCCTGACATGCTTCTGACCGCTTTCAAGGGGCCTCCAGGAGCTTCCGTCGTGGTACTTGACGAAGGCTATGCCCCTGGTGATGTTGCGGTGCACCTGATACCTAACCCCGTCATTCTCGAAGAAGACGGTTATCTCCGTTCCAGTCCCGCCTATCCGGAGGAGGTCGTCCTTTTTGAGGTCCTTGGGCTTGGCGGGCCAGTAGAGACCCACCAGTAGGGCATCGAGTAGCGAGCTTTTTCCGGAGCCGTTCTGGCCGACGATGAGGTTTATCCCGCTCGTGAAGGTCACCTTTGTAATCTTGTGCGAGCGGAAGTCCTTGATTAGAATCTTCTCAACCTTCATTTTTCACCACCGAGCCACGCGAGAAGGTCGGCCCCTTTCTTTGGCTTTTTGACGGGTTTATCCTTCTTTTCGACTTTCTTTGGCGGTGCGTCTTGTCCCTCTTCCACCTTTCTATCAACTTTCCCGGTTCTTTCCTCAGATTTTTCCTTCCTGCTATCTTTTGGCTTTTCAACTGCCCTTTTCTTTGGTCTCTCCTCCCAGCCCTCACCGAGGAAAAGCTCAACAACGGCGTCAACCGCTTCGAACTTCTTCTCTCTAGTTAGCTCTATCGCCTTAAGCTCCACTGGAAGGAAGTATTCCTCTGGCTTCGGGAGATTTCTAGGCTTTCCGGCCTTGAGCTTCCTCTCGAAGCGCGTCCTGATGTAGATGTAGCGAACCTTCAGGAGCTCGTGGAACGCTGAGACATCGAAGGGTCTTTCCCACTTCAGGTCAAGTCTCACGAAGGCCTCACCCGGTATCTTGGCGCCCAGCCTCTTGATCTCCTTCTTGGCAGTTTCCTCATCTGCCTCTATCTTGATGTCTATGAAGGGCCTTATCTCTAGGGGGATGAATCTCGGCTCGAAGTCCTCGACAATGTAGAACCCCTTCTTGCTTCCGGCCTTTGCCCTGAATGCCCTTCCATCCCAGCGGTATCTTATCTCATAGTCGCTGAAGTCCCAGCGCTGGAGTGAACCTGAATAAACGAGCTTTCCAGTATCGTAATTCGTTTCGAAGTTCTTGTGGATGTGGCCGAGGGCGTAGTAGATGTAGCCCTTTGGTAAGTCCTCCATCTTCAGCTCGAAGTAGTCGCGCTGGCTCTCTGGGATTAAACCCACCATCCTCTCGATGAGCTCTTTGATGCCCTGGTGGAGCATGAGGATTGCATCTCCCTTTGGCTTGAATATGTCGCTCAGCTTATTCCTTTCGAGCCAGGCCGCGCTCATGTACTTTATCCCGTGGATTTCAATGCTCTGATGTCCTTTCTCAAAGATGCCCTTGACGAGGAACTTATTTCCAAGGCGCTCGCTGGTTATGTATTCATTTTCGACCTTCTCCTCGCGCAGGCCGACAAGATGGAGCAGGCCAAGGCTTTCGAGAAGGTGGTAAGTGGAGATCCTCCTCTGGGTTCTGTCGTGATTGCCCTCTATCGCGAAGACTGGGATACCCATTTCCCTTGGCAGGTTCAGGATTTCTATGGCCTCCTTTATCGTCTCCGGACTGGGCCTGCTCTGGTGGAAAAGATCGCCAGCGATGAGTATGAAATCCACCCTCTCTTCAACGGCCTTTTCTATTGCCTCCCTGAAGGAACTGGTGAACTCTTCGGCCCTATAAGGAAGGCGGTACTGCTCAAAGCCCAGGTGCGCGTCCGCTATGTGGGCGAACTTCATTCCCATCCCTCAGAAGTCTATCTCAATCTCCTCTTCTTCGTACAGCTTTTCTTTCTCCCTCTCGAGCCTCTCACGCTCTGCCCTTTCTTTCCAGCGGCTTACAACGCCTATGTCTTCCCCGCCATAGCCACCACCGAGGGCCTTGAAGTTGTGTATCTTGACGAGCGCCGGGAGGCTTATGGCTTGGCCTACTATAACGGCCTCACCCTTGCCGAGGGAAGCTATATCTCCGAGCAAATCGGAACTCAGCTGCTCGCTCGCCCTCAGGACGTAGTCCTGATCCTTTGGATTGACGATGCGGAGGATTATCTTTGTGTTGGTCTGGCTGAGGACATCCTCGTTGAGCTTGTTGGGTCTCTGGCTTACTATCCCAAGGCCCACCCCGAACTTCCTGCCCTCTCTCGCTATTCTGCTCAGTATCCTCACCGCGTCGTTGTGTTCACCATGAGGTGCGAAGATATGCGCTTCCTCCACTATGATGAGTATAGGCTCAGCCAAAGCCGGGCTCTTGTTCTCTATCGCCCTCATCGTGCTCTCGAACTTCTTAATTTCCTCCGCCGTCTTTGAGTTGGGGTTCTCTTTCAGGTCTTCTCTCAGGCGGAGGATGTTCTTTCTGGCCTGTTCGTAGTCGACCCTTGCTTCGAATATCTTCTCGAGGAGTTTACCAACTACAACCTTCATTTGGCCCTCATCCAGCGGGCCGAGGTCAATCACGTTGGCCTTTCCTGGCTCTATCTGGGCTATCAAATCCTCACTTGTTAGTAGGGAGCCGTAATTTCTCAGGAAGCGCCTTATCCTGTAAACGACACCCCTTAGCGTTTCGATCCTCTCGCTCTTGAGTTCCTCGGGTATGTAGCTCTCCTTCCCCTCGTCCCAGAAATAAGCAGCGCGGTTCATTATCCACTCGGTTATCGTGCTCATAAGGGCCTCTATGAGCTCCCTTCCGCCGAGAGTTGGGTTTTCGTGCTTGACGGTCTCCCAGGCTTTAGCTAAAAACTCCCTCTGTATTGTCGCGTTGCTCGCTATCTCGATTAGGTCAGCCAGCTCCTCGCTGTCCATTTCCTCGGGCATTATTTTGGCTTCTATTAGCTTGACGTATTTTCTACCCGTTTCAGGAAGCCTTAGCTTTACGTAGTCGCCGTGGGGATCAAGAACCACAACCGTTCCGCGGAGCCTGTTGGTTATCTCCCCTATGAGAACCGCCACAGTGTTTGATTTGCCCGCACCAGTAACCGCTAAAACTGCGAAGTGCCTCGAGACGAGCTCGTCGGCGTTGAGGTATATGGGAACGTCCTCGCGCAGGAGAAGGTTCCCGACCTCGATGAATCCAGGGCCGCCGTAGTAGATTGCCTTAAGGAGCTCGGAGCTGGCCCTGTAGACGGTGTTGCCGTTCGGTATCGGCACGCGGTTGGGGACAATCTCCGCTCGCTCACCGTTTATGATGACCCTTCCAAGCACGCGGACGTTCACTATCAGAGCCTCGTTCTCGCCTATGCTTTCACCGTACTCCCATATGTCCAGTTGGAGGGAGTGGTAGGTGCTTTTTCCTTCGCTGAGGAGCCAGTTTATGTTCTTCAGTCCCCTTATCGTTCCAATGACCCACTCGACATCATCGCTCCAGCGGCAGTTTCTCTCCTTCGCTTCTTTACAGAGCTTGGCAACGACGAAGTCTCCGAACTTTAAATTGGCATCGGGCTGAGCATAAAACTGGAATGAGTTGACGGTCGCTTCACCAGTCACTATTCCAACGGCCTCTTCTTTAATCCGCATAACACCACCTGTCGAGTAGGTTGGTTTTTCCAGGCTATAAGTTTTACTCAACGGGATAGTGGAAGTGAGGAGAATGGCGGCAATCAGCCAGGAATCCGGTCATCATCCCTGGGTCAGGTTCGAGAGTGCTCATCACGCCCGGGTGGCCACCGCTTAGAGTTCCCTCAAGCCTTAAAAGCTTTGACTCGTAGATTCTAACATGAGCGTCTTCACAACGGAGCTGGGCGGTAGAATCCCCCTATCAAGGGTGGTCATAAGGCCCGCCAAGCTCTTCGACATGCCTGACATAGTGAGGATAGAGCGGATTTCCTTCCGTGAGCAGTACCCGAGGGGTGTCTTTTTAGTATTCCTCGAGAACAATCCCGACACATTTCTCGTCGCAGAGTACCACGGAAAGGTTATAGGTTACGTGATGGCCTATCTCAGGCCTGATTTGGAGGGCCACATAATGAGCATAGCGGTTGATCCAGCGTATCGGGGCAACGGCATAGGTTCCACCCTTCTGAGCGAGGCGATAGAAAGGTTAATAAAGAAGGGCGCGCGCTACATAGGGCTTGAAGTCCGCGTGAGCAACGAAAAGGCGATAAAGCTCTACGAGCGCTTCGGCTTCAGGAGGATTAAGCGGATAATAGGCTACTACGCCGACGGCGAGGATGCATACTACATGCTCATGCCGACCGACGAGTGGGGTGGGAGGAATTGAAGGGGCCGATAGAGTTTAAGCTCAGTGGTGACAGGGTCTTCAGCGAGAGGGAGAAGGCAATAAACCAGCTCCACAATAAGCGCTATTTCGGTGAGGTCATCAACGGGAAGCTCTTTCTTTCGCTCATAGAGGCGGCATACCTGATGGAGAGGGGTAAGATAAAGGTTCTTGACGGCGATAAAGAGCTCTCCTTTGAGGAGCTCTTTGAACTCGGCCGGAAAAAAGACGACCAGTTCGATATCAAGTACCTCGTTTATAAGGACCTGCGCGACAGGGGTTATGTCGTCAAGTCGGCCCTTAAGTTCGGCTCCCACTTCAGGGTTTACCGGCGCGGAATGGACGAGCACTCCCAGTGGCTGATATGGGTCGTCCCGGAGAACCTCCGCTTCAGCCCTAACGATATAACGGCTCGCGTGAGAGTTGCCCATGGCGTCAGGAAGAACATGGTCATGGCGATCGTTGATGAGGACAACGATGTCGTGTATTATAAGATTGAGTGGGTGAAGTTCTGAAAAAAAAGGAAAGAGATCTCTAGCTTAGTTGTCAGAATTTATGCATATGCCTGTTCTTGGATTACAGGGTGGGACTGGGGATCTGCCGTCGGTTATAATGCCAAACACAAGCGGCACGCTGACCTTTGGCCCGTAACTATTTACCTTCACCCCAAGAACGCTGTACATTGCGTAGCAGCTCTTTTTGGGCTTGACCTCGACATTGTATAATGCCATTGAACCTGCGTTCATGTACTTGTGGAATCCAAACGTTAGGCTGAGCGCGCTGGCCAGTTTTCCAAGGGTGGGATTTATACCCGCAAGGTACTTTCCGGCGGCATAGCCTATTGGGATGCTCAGGCTGGAGCTCGATGAGAAGACCTCACTTTGGGATTGTCTAACATAGACGGCACTCTCCCAACTCCCGGCACTTATCCACTTCCTTTTCCACTCCGCTTCTTTTGAGATGTTCCAGATGCTGGGGTTGTGGTGATCCTTGGAAGGTTGTTCCCCTGCGACTCCGTGAAGTAGGTGCCCCTTGTGGAAGACTCCCTTATCGTATACTTTCCGGTGCTGTGGATTTTGATCGGGTACGTTTGTGCCATCTCTATGTCCACATACCTCCCCGTGAGCTTGTCGTACGCTGGAACCTTAGCGTGAGCCACAATGTACTCCACCTTGATGTTAAGATACCTTTCCCAGGTGTCTGAATTAACTGTCAAGGGCCCCAATGAATGATAGCCTATATCCAGTGCCCAGCCTTCGAAGTGGTGTCCCTTGGATACGCTAAGCACCGCGAAGGGCCCAACGTCAATTCCAATCGTCCAGTAGCTGTAGGTACTCCTGCTGAGCACGAGAACCCAGTCGAAATTCATCTCTTCTGCGACTCTGTTCTCTATTTTTAGTCCCATCACTGAGACCCATTCGTTGAAGGTTTTTGATTTTGCCCTACTTTCAAAGTACAGATCCCATTGGGGGTTAAGGCAGTATCTGCCTCCGAAGTCTATCCAGCCCCTTGGGCACGAGCCGATGACTTCAACCTCTCCCTTCAGGTTTAATATTCCCTTTCCGTCGAGTTCAACCCTGCTGGATGTTAGGCTTTTGATCCCCAGGTTTCCGTCTCTGGTAACGTAGAGTATCAGAGGGGTTGGTGGGGCGTAGAGAGCCTCTTCACCCGTCGAGAGTTGTCTAATCCATTCCTGCCTTGGCACCTTCACAAAGGTTGGGAAGAGCTTTCCTGCTTCCCCTTTCCTGAGAACTTTAATGCTCCCATTGGGGAGGGGATAGTAGATGATGTAATCACCGGAGCCTTCTATTTTGTATACATCGTAACCAAGGATTCTGGTTACGGAGTCTTCGTTGCCTGCGGTGTAGCTCAAGGCCCCTGCCGCGGTTCCTCCGAGGAGGATCAACACTATTAGCAAAGGTTTCTTACTCACCATAGAAAGTCATGTGCCAATTACTTTATGTCAGCTTATAAAATTTACTATTAAAATTCAAAAAACTGACAGATCGCTTATAATGAAGAAGAAAAGAAGAGAGGAAAAATCACTTCAAAAATCCGGTTTTCTTTCCGAGGTCCTCGAAGGCATCGATGACGTACTGCAGGTCCTCCTTGCTGTGGGCCGCTGACGGCTCGAGCCTTATTCTGGCAGTTCCAAGCGGAACAGTCGGATAAACTATGGCCTGCGCGAAGATGTTGTACTCCTCGTAGAGCCTCTTTGAAAACTCCTGCGCCAGCTTCTCGTCGTAGAGCATGACCGGGGTAATCGGGTGCTTGGTGTTGCCGAGGTCGTAGCCGAGGTCTCTCAGGCCCTTCTGGAGGAAGTGGGTGTTGTCCCAGAGCTGTCTGACAAGTTCGTCGCTCTTCTGGAGTATCTCAACGGCCGCTATTGCCGCGGCAACGTCAGGCGGGTTCGGAGCGCTCGAGAAGAGGAACGGTCTTCCCCTCTGTTTTAAGTACTCGATGGCCTCCTCCGGACCGGCAACGTAGCCACCTATGACACCGAATGCTTTACTGAGAGTACCCATCTCGAAGTCAACCCTGTCGTGGAGCTTGAAGTGATCCACTATACCCCTTCCGCTGTCTCCGAGGACACCCTCACCGTGGGCGTCGTCGATGTAGAGTATCGCATCATACTGCTCAGCTAATTCTGCCATCTCAGGGAGCGGGGCAAGGTCTCCGTCCATCGAGAAGACACCGTCGCTGACGATGATTTTCTTCTTCTTGTCCTTGTTCTCCTCCAGCCTCTTTTTGAGGTCTTCCATGTCGAGGTGTTTGTAAATGACCTTTGGAGCGCCGCTGAGGCGCATTCCGTCGATTATGCTCGCGTGGTTGAGTTCCTCGCTAATGAATACTCCATCCTCGCCCTTCTTGAGGAGCGCACTTATAGCTCCCAGGTTGGCGTTATAACCGCTCTGGAAGAGTATAGCAGCCTCTCTCTTCTTGAACTTAGCCAGTTTCTCTTCGAGCTCCACGTGGAGCTCCATAGTTCCGGCTATGGTCCTAACCGCTCCGGCACCAACACCGTAGTCGAGAATGGCCCTTATAGCGGCCTCCTTAATCTTGGGATGTGCAGCAAGGCCGAGGTAGTTGTTGGAGCACATGTTCAAAACTTTCTTTCCATCAATGACAACCCAGGGCCCCTGGGCGCTTTCGAGCTTCCTTATGGTCACGTACAGCCCCTTGTCCTTAAGCTCCTGAAGTTCTTCCCTAATCCAGTCGAGCTTCCCCATGAGAACCACCGCTAGAAGTTGGACATTGAGGTATAAAAGCTTTGCACTAATCAGTTCAGTACATTGGTCCCAGCGGGAAGTTGACTTCTCTAGCAGAGGGGTAAATCAGCCTCGTGCTTGGCACGCTCAAGCAATTATGGCAAAAGGCTTAATACCCTCGTTGCCCATTAAACCTTTAGGTAAGGTGGTAACCATGCGAGAGGAAGTTCAGGAAGTTAAAATCCTCGAAAAGCCGTGGGTTGAGAAATACAGGCCCGTTAAGCTCGATGATATAGTTGGTCAGGGGCATATAGTCAAGCGCTTAAAGCACTACGTTAGAACCGGTTCAATGCCGCATCTGCTCTTCGCTGGTCCTCCCGGCGTTGGAAAAACAACCGCAGCACTATGTCTTGCTAGAGAACTCTTCGGGGAGCACTGGAAGCATAACTTCCTCGAACTCAACGCGTCGGATGAAAGGGGCATCAACGTCATCCGCGAGAAGGTGAAGGAGTTCGCGAGAACTAAGCCAATAGGCGGTGCAAGCTTTAAGATAATCTTCCTCGACGAGGCGGACGCTTTAACCCAGGACGCCCAGCAGGCGCTTAGGAGAACAATGGAGATGTTCTCAACCAACGTGAGGTTTATACTCAGCTGTAATTACAGCAGCAAAATAATCGAGCCAATACAGTCGAGATGTGCCATCTTCCGCTTCAGGCCGCTCAACGACGATGACATAGCAAAACGCATCAAGTACATAGCCGAGAACGAGGGGCTTGAGCTCACTGAGGACGGCCTTCAGGCGCTCCTTTATGTCGCTGAAGGTGACCTCCGGAGGGCAATAAACGTCCTTCAGGCGGCAGCAGCTTTAGACAGAAAGATAACCGACGAGAACGTCTTCCTCGTTGCGAGCAGGGCGAGACCGGAGGACGTACGTGAGATGATGAACCTGGCTCTGGAGGGCAACTTCCTCAAGGCCAGGGGAAAGCTGAGGGAGATACTCCTCAAGCAGGGCCTCAGCGGTGAGGACGTTTTAATTCAGATGCACAGGGAGGTTTTCAACCTGACGATCCCAGAGGACAAGAAGGTCGCTTTGGCGGACAAGATAGGCGAGTACAACTTCCGGCTCGTCGAAGGTGCGAACGAGATGATACAGCTCGAGGCTCTGCTCGCTCAGTTCACCCTGATGGATAAGTGATGCCCAATGCCGTCTTTCGACGTTCCCTGGGTTGAGAAGTACCGTCCGAGAAGGCTGAGCGAGATAGTGAACCAGGATAAGGCTTTGGAGCAGGTAAGGGCTTGGATAGAGGACTGGCTGCACGGTAATGCACCGAAGAAGAAGGCTCTCATCCTCGCTGGGCCTCCGGGGACGGGCAAGACCACCACTATCTACGCCTTGGCCAGAGAGTACGGCTTTGAGGTCATCGAGCTCAACGCGAGCGATGAGAGGACCTACGAGAAGATAGAGCGCTACGTCCAGGCAGCCTACACGAGGGACATCCTCGGAAAGAGAAGGAAGCTGATATTCCTCGACGAGGCCGACAACATAGAGCCGAGCGGGGCCAGGGAGATAGCCAAGCTCATCGATAAAGCCAGGAACCCTATAGTCATGTCGGCCAACCACTACTGGGAGGTCCCGAGGGGGATAAGGAACAAGGCTCAAATCGTTGAATACAAGCGCCTGACCCAGAGGGACATAATGAAGGCCCTCATAAGGATTCTAAAGGCAGAGGGTATAACCGTTCCGAAGGAAATCCTCCAGGAAATAGCCAAACACGCCAACGGCGACTTGAGGGCGGCAATAAATGACCTCCAGACGGTTGTCTCTGGTGGAATCGAGGATGCCGAGGAGGTCTTAGCTTATCGCGACGTGGAGAAGAGCGTCTTCCAGGCTTTAGCCCAGCTGTTCGCAACGGACAACGCTAAACGCGCCAAGCTGGCCGTTCTGGGCGTTGATATGTACCCCCACGAACTCCTCCAGTGGATAGACGAGAACTTGCCCTACGTCTACTACAAGCCCGAAGATATCGCGAGGGCCTATAAAGCGCTCAGCAGAGCTGATATATACCTTGGCAGGGCTCAGAGAACGGGCAACTACTCGCTCTGGAAGTACGCCACTGATATGATGACGGCTGGAGTCGCCGTTGCTGGAGTCAAGAAGAAGGGCTTCGTCAGAATTTATCCCCCAAAGACGATAAAGCTTCTCACGGAGAGCAAGGAAGAACGCTCGCTCAGGGACTCTATAGTGAAAAAAATCATGAAAGAGATGCACATGGCCAGGATGGAGGCCCTGGAGACGCTCGAGATCATCAAGTCGATATTCCAGAGCAACCCAGAGATGGCTGCGCACTTTACTGTTTTCCTCGAGCTGAGCAAGAAGGAGGTTGAGTTCCTGACCGGAGACAAGGAACTGGCCAGGACAATATGGGACAAGAGCCTCAACATCCACAAGAAGCTGAAGGAGGCGCGGAGCGAGCTGGAGGAACACGTCAAAGCTGCCGTGGAAATCATGGAGGAAGCCAAAGGGGAGGTAACGGAGGAGCCAGAGGAGGCCGAAGAAGCTGAGGAGCTCAGCGAGGAGGAGCTTGAGAAGGCCGAGGAGGAGATAGAGCCCCTCAGGAAGGAGAAGAAATCTGACAAGATAGACAAGCCCAAAAAGAAGGGCAAACAGGCGACTCTGTTCGACTTCCTGAAGAAGTGAACTTTTCATTCTTTCTCCAAGATTTTTACATCTGCACAGACCTTGAAGACGTGGGGCTTGAAGTCGCTGACCTTCTTTATCCTTACCTCGCATTCTTTTCCCAGTTTCTCGCATTCCCTTAGGATTCTTTCCTTGAAGGCGCTGATTTCGTCCTCGTGGACAAAGTCGTAGTAGTGGAGCCATCTCTCGGCCCTGCTCAGGGTTAGAGCTAGGGCATCCACTCCCCTCGGCGTTGGGCTTATAACGCGGTTGAACGTTGTCAGTTTTGGAAGTATTTCAAAGGCATCGCCGTGGATGAACTCTATCTCTCCCTTGAGATTTTTCCTGTTGAGTTCGAGGTTCTCAATGCCGAGCTTGTAGGCCTCTTTATTCAGCTCGATGGCCGTTATCTTCACCGCCTTATAGCTAGCTATAACCAATGCGTAGGGAAGGACACCGGCGAAGGGTATCAGAATCCTCTCGCCGTCCTCGACGAGCTGAGCCAGTCTGTATCTCTCTCCCTTCATCCGCGGGTTGAAGAAGGCCTTGCTTAAATCTACCCTCAGCATTACTCTGTTCTCCTTGTGAACCGTGGCTAAGCGGTGCTCGCCCCAGATTATTGAGTAGTCGCGAATTCTAAAGGCCCCCTCGTGGAAGCCCTTCCGGGCTATAACCTTCAGGAAGGGATGGACTTTTCTCAGGCCCCAGACGATGTCGTCAACACGGTGCTCCAGCTCGGGAGGGATTTGGGTTACGGCTATGTCACCCACAACGTCGTAGCGCCTCAAGTGGGCGAGCTCCTCTGGAGTCAGGCGCTCTGCTAAAACGCTCTCCAGGTTCTTGTAAATCTGCCTCTCAGGCCTAAGTGGAAGGTCAACAGCGAGAACCTCGTAGCCGAGCTTCCTCACTTCTTCCGGATTCAAAACCGGTAGAAGAACGAGCTCTCCTTCCCTTTTGGGACGTCTTTTTCCATCATAGAGACCGAGCCGTTTAAGCTTACGTTTAACCGGATCTGCTTCCCTCTTTGGAATCGCTATCGCTGGCATTCCCCTCTCCCGTTTGTTCCTCACTTTTTCTGCTTTTAACCTTTGTTTTTCCAATTAACTTGTCCATGTCCTCTCGGGTTATGCTCCCAAAGAACGCCTTACTGGATAGTATTTCCTCAACTTCCTCTATATCGGGCTTTTTGAATTCCTTGGCAAGGATGGTGAACTGTTTTTTGTCCAGGATTGAGGGTGAGGCGAGGACTATCATGTAAGCACCGTTAACGAGTGCGTAGTCCCTAAGTGTGAAGAGAAACTTTGCTATGGCATTGAACTCCACGTAGAACATTAGGTATTCTATGCCATCTATGTAAATTGCACTCCTGTCGTGATTCCTCATGAATTTCACGGATTCCTCTCTGAGGATGTGCAAACTGCTTGGGTTAACGGCATGCTTATGAGGTACTCCGCTGAGCCATAGGAATTTTTCGGGATTTATCCCGAATTTGTGCGTCCAGTCGTCCTTTGGTCGTCTGCTGATGACAAAGATTGGCACGTTCTCACGCTCAAGGGCCTTCAGGAGAAGTTTGGCTTCTTCAGTTGTTTCAACGAGAAAAACGTCTGACTTCTTTATTCCTGTCTCTCCAGTGAGTTTTTTGCCATAT
The DNA here is from genome assembly GCF_001647085.1 of Thermococcus piezophilus. Lineage (NCBI taxonomy): Archaea > Methanobacteriati > Methanobacteriota > Thermococci > Thermococcales > Thermococcaceae > Thermococcus > Thermococcus piezophilus. The sequence goes on along the minus strand of NZ_CP015520.1, from coordinate 473,256 downwards.
ATACCCTGGGTTTCTTCCTCTAGGTATCTAATGGACAAAGCTACCAAGAACAAAAATCCTGTGATGAGTACAAGTTCAACCAGCAGAAATAGCCCTTCCCCGAGAAAAGCCATCAGGATCATCGTGGTCCCACCGGCAAACCCAAAGAGCACCAATGCCACTTCAAGCCCGGTAATAAATCGTCTAGTGGGACTGTCTGCGAGGCCATAGTAACGCCTAGCTCTGAGTATCCCATAGGCGGTTACAAGCAGGAGCAAAAGCCCCACTGTGAGGGGCAGGGGATTGACTTCCATCGGGTCACCATTATAGTTTGGGATGAAGTAGTATTAAACTATTTCCAGTATGGTTCCCTCAATCTTATTGCTTTCTTGAAAATCTCAATGAGCTCCTCGTCGCTGGCCCCGTTTCTGAGGGCGGTAGCGAAGTCGATAAGGTCGTTCTTCCTAAGTAAACACGTCTTGAACTTTCCGTTGGAAGTTACTCTAAGCCTCGTGCAGTTGGCGCAGAACATTGTGTTATGCATCGAGCGAACTACTTCCACCTCTGCGATGCCATGGTCTGTTGGTATGAAATATTTCTTCCTTCTGTGCATCTGCCGTTCCTTTGTCTCAATGGCCATCTCCTCCAGCTTTTGCTCCACTGGTTTTAGTGGGAAGAAATACTTCCTGAAAAAGTTCGTCTGGGTCATCTCCTTTGGAGCTTCCAGCTCTATCAGTTGGAGTATTACCCCTGTTTTGGCGGCGAACTCTATCATATCCCATATCTCGCCGTCGTTGAGGCCTTTCATCACTGTCATGTTAAGCTTAACCGGGCTTAGGTACTTTACAGCCTCGTCTATACCCTCGAGAACCGTGTCAAGCATATCAACGCCTGTTATGCGCTTGTAAACCTCTGGCCTTAGACTGTGAAGGGAGACATTGACCCTGTCCAGTCCTGCCTCCGCTAAGGGCTTCGAGAGCTCCTTAAGCCGGCTCCCGTTGGTTGTCATGGAGAGGTCGGCCACGTAGGGCTTTATGCGCCGTACTATTTCCAGGATGTCGTCCCTAACTGTTGGTTCGCCTCCGGTGAGTTTCACCTTCTTTATCCCCAGGTGGGAGGCTATTCTAACCAATCTCTCGATTTCAGCTGGAGTGAGCTCTAACCTCGCGTTGAAGTGCTGGCCCTCTCTATGGCAGAAGAAGCACCGGAAGTTGCAGTCCTTCGTGAGGGAAATCCTGAGGTTAGTCACTGGCCTGCCGAAACGGTCGAAGAGCACCATCTTTAAGCACCCGGGATAATTAACCATCTGGCTTAAAAAAAGATTTTGGGTAAGTACTTTCGTTTAATAAACTCTCATCGAAAACTACAAGTAGGTGAAATGGGAAGATAATCCTTAGGGGGTTTTCCGCATGAACGTTGAGGAACTTGGGAGTAAGCTGTCCCGTCTTGAAGCCCTTCACGCCGAATTTGAGCGTCAGTTTCCTTCCATCTATGAGGAGAAGGATTATGTGGCTCTTCTCGAGAGAATCAAGGGGCTCTACGCACTGTCCAGAGAGAAGCGGGAGATAGCCTCGGCACTCTACCGTGAGCTTGCATACATTGGTGGAAATGCCGAAGAGCTGGCAAAGGAGATTCACAGGAACGAGCACCAGATGAAGTTTCGCCTCGAGGAGGTTCTGTCGCTACTGGCGAAAACAACCGATTATGACGCCAGGCTTAGATTGAACACTGTTCTGGACAGGCTGGTTCACTTTCATAGGATTTATGACTACGCGGTGAGCAAAGCGCTCCAGGAACTTGCTACCGAGGTTGAGGGACTGACCCTTCTAACCGAAGGCGAAAAAGAGAAAAAGGTGCCTATGAGTATAATGGACAAGCTTAGGAAAATTGAGGAGCTTGAGGTTGAGCTCGGAGTCATGAGGCGCTTCATATTTCGGCTTTACTATCATCCTGGTGACGTTCATAAGGTTGAAGAGGCCCTGAAGGACTGGCATTTGAGGGGCCTGCTCTGGGTTGAGGCGAGAAACGTTGAGAAGCTCAGCGGCGTCGTGAACGCTGGAGAGATACTCGAGGGACTCACACTCATTGGGATAGTGGAAAAGAAGATGAGGGGTGGTGAAAGTGTCTACAGACACAGGAGTTTCAGTTCGGGTTAGGGGCATCTACAGCACAGCCTTGACCAAAGTGCTCCTTGACAGGGGCTTTGGTATCGTCCAGTCGAGCCAGAAGATCGTCGAGCGCTTCAACCTCGACAGAACCTACGACGAGTTTGATGTTGACATATACGACAAGAAGGATCACCATGGTGTTATTCTCGTCGGAACAAAGGTTGAGGAAGTTAGGAAAGTTCTGGAGGAGGAACTAATAGACGTTTTCTTTAGAAGGCTTCCCTATCAGATCTACGGTATCTACAAGGGCATGGTGGTTAAACGGGATGAGCGCTACGTCTATATCGACATAGGGAGTGCTATCGGAACCGTCGTTGCAGAGGAACTTCCGAACGTTATGGAGGGCGATGAGGTTCTCGTTCAAGTGAAGAAGCACAACCTCCTGCCGCACTTGAGCGTTACACTGACCATCCCCGGCGACTACGCCGTGCTGATTCCAAAGCCGATAGGGGCGCAGAGGCACGTCAAGATTTCAAGGAAAATACGCGACCAGGGTGAGAGGGAGAGGCTGAGGATTCTCGGGCTGAGCATAGGCCTCGGTGAGTGGGGTATCCTCTGGAGGACGGCCGCTGCCTACAAAGACTGGAACACCCTCAGGGACGAGATAATAAGGCTCTCAAAGCTCGCGGACAGGCTCAAGAAGGCCGATTCATACACAGCTCCGTCCGTTATAATCGAGGGAAGGAACATCTACGAGGTCGAGTTCGGTGGAGGAGCCAAGAAAAAGCTGGACGAGATAAGGAACAAGATCGTTCCGACGGTCGAGGGCCACCACCAGCTCAAGGCCTACGATCCCGAGCTGAGCTTCGCCGTCGAGATAGCTGAGGGTATTCTGAGCAAAGTCCCGTCCCAGAGGGAGAAGGTGAAGCAGGGCCTCTGGGAGGCGCTGATAGCCAACAAGGGTCCAAGGAAGGGCTGGCTCTTCAGCCTTGAACACTACAAACCCGACGGCCAGAGGATAAGAATCGGACCTGGCGAGATAATGGAGGTCTCAATGAACCCCTTGAAGGTGACCATGAAGCGCCATCTAAAGCCGGGTAAGGTCTACGACGGCCTAGACCTGCCGATAGAGTTCGGCGACTACGTGATCACTGAGATAGAGGCCGGAAAGTGGTGGTTCGTCCACAGGTACTACGACAGGAACGGCAACCTGAAGGGCGAGTACTACAACATCAACACTCCAGTTGAGATTTACCCGGACAGGGCGCGCTACGTGGACCTCGAGGTGGACATCGTCAAGTGGCCCGACGGCAAGAAGGAAATAATAGACAAGGAGAAGCTCACGGAGCACTACGAGGAGGGCATTATCACGGAGAAGCTCTATCGGGCCGTTCTGAGGATAACGCAGGAGGTCTTTGAGAAGGTCTGAGCGTGGTCTTTTTATGTCTCTCTTATTATAAACCGCAGTGCAAGTAATAATTCCCAGAAATGGCGATGGTAAGGATTCATGAAGTCAGAATGGAGTGAGGTTGCCCTCTTTCTTGACTTCCCCAGTTTCAAGCGCGTCCTCTATGCCCTTCTCCGTTATCCTGAAGTAGACTATTCCGCCCTCTGGCTTAAAACGGTGCCTCTCAAGGATTGCAACCCTTAGCCCCGGCGTGTTCAGCTTGTCCAACCTCAGTATGTCCTTGCAGCGGTAACCGAGGGTGTGCTCGGCCACCGGCTTGAGCCTCTCGGCGCGGGAGTCGAAGTGCACCTGGTTTATGACGATGACTGGAATTCTGTTCTTCCTCGCGAGCCAGAGGAGAACCTGTAACTGCTTCCCTAATTCAGCTGTCAGGTTTTTCCTCTGCTCCTCGACGCGGTAGTGGGCGGTTATAGAATCAACGACGATGAGGGAAAACGTTTTGTCAATAATCCTCTTTAGGCTGCCTATCGTTCGTCTCTGCTCCTTGAAGTCACTCGGTGTGAAGAGGATGAATCTATGAAGAGTCTCGCCGGGATCAAGACCCCACGCTGAGGCCATTTGAGCGAGCCGCTCTGGAAAAAAACTTCCCTCTGTATCAATGTATGCGACCTTCCCTCCACTCAGAAGTCCGACCTGGAGCGCCAGCGTAGTTTTGCCAGTTGCAAAGCTACCATAAACCTGTGTTAGAACCTCGGAGGCTATGCCGCCTCCTAATAGCTCGTCGAGTGATTTGACCCCCGTGGTCAGCATCAGGGTCACCGCTAAAGTGAGAGCTCCTCGTAGAACTGGAGGGGTTTTACCACAGCCCAAACACGCCTCTTTCTCAGCTCGTCCTGGAGCTTCTCGACGCTGCCCCCGCCGTAAACCCCGTAGTGCATTGGAATAACTATCTTTGGCCTGATGTCCTCGATGATTTGTGTGGCCTCTCGCTCATTTGCCGTTGAACGGCCGCTTATGGGCACCATCAGCACATCGATATTTCCTCGGAGCCTCTGAAGGGCCGGAGCTGAATAGGTATCTCCGGTGTGGAATACCGTCTTGTCGCCCTCTATCAGGTATCCAAGCGGGTACTGGCTCGAGGGGTGCTCCATGTAGATCGCCGTAACTTTAACCCCGTTGTCAAGTTCGAGGGTTTGACCCTCTTCAATCTCCTTTACCCTGGTTACGCCATCGCTGATAGCCATAAGGTAGACTGGCTTTGGCCCTATGACCGTCGCATTGCGGAGCCTTGAGAGCAGCTCGACCTTTCCGTAGTGGTCACTGTGCTCGTGGGTTATGAGGATGTAGTCAACCTCACCAATTCGGTCATCGTCAACCTCAGGGTAGGGGTCGATGAGCAGTCTCACGCCGTTGGTCTCGACCCAAAAGCACGCGTGTCCGTACCAGATGATCCTCATCGGTAATACCTCCAGAGAGTGGGTTCGGTGAGGTAAACTTAAAGTTTTTCATTGTTCACTTTTCTTTGGGAATTTCAAGGGTTGACGTTGGTTTTATAAACTGCCGCTTCGCTATTCCTTTGGATGCCTATGGGGGAGCCGGACCTCAAGAAAGGTCTCATAGTAAAGGAGCCCTTCGCGAGCTTAATCGTTGAAGGGAAGAAGACATGGGAGATACGGAAGTCTCGAACCAAGGTGAGGGGTGAGATTCTCATTCTCAACAGAGGAAGGGCTTTGGGAAAGGCTGAACTCGTCGAGGTTCTCGGGCCTTTCACACCCGAAGAGCTCGCTGAGCACAGGGACAAGCATCTCGTTGATTTGGATTTCCTAGTGGATTACTCAAACGGAAAAGCCCTCTACGCGTGGGTTCTCCGCAATGCAGAGAAGTTTGAGAAGCCCATTAAGGTATACATTGCCAAAGGGGCCCAGGTCTGGGCCAACGTGAGGGTGGATGAAGATGAATAGCCGCCGCCTTATAGTTCCGCCTGTCTCGATTCCCGTACTTATCGTGATGTTCCTCCTCTTTGTGATTCTCTTCGTGTTCTTCTCGAGCATCGTTACGGCCGCCTTTGAGAGGCTGGGAATCCCGCCGCAGGTGGCCTATGCTCTCTTTCTCTTTGCCCTTTTTGGCAGCTTCATCAACATCCCCATAGCTGAAAAGATCTCCCACGAGCCCGTCTTGAGGGTGAGGGAGGTCAGGTTCTTTGGGATACCCTACCCAGTTCCGTACTTCGATTGGGAGGAGCGAAAGGTTATAATAGCGGTAAACGTCGGCGGCGCCTTGGTTCCTCTAAGCGTCGTCATATACGGGCTGCTAAGGACTATTTACCTCGGCCAGTTCGGGCTACTCTTCAACACGTTAGTCGCCATAGCAATCGCCTCGCTGTTCAGCAACGCCGTTGCAAAACCGGTTAAGGGTCTTGGAATAGCGATGCCGATGTTGTTCCCACCACTAATGGCAGTTATTCTGGCACTTTTCTTGGGAGACGGCAATCCCCCACTGGTGGCCTACGCGAGTGGAACGATGGGAGTTTTAATCGGCGCTGATTTGATGAACTGGAATAAAATCAAGAACCTCGGCGCACCGATGGTGAGTATCGGCGGTGCTGGAACCTTCGACGGCATCTTCCTGGCAGGAATAATTGCCGTTCTTTTAGCATGACGGTGGGTTTATAAAGCAGAGATTAAACATGGAAACGGCAAGATTTCACGGTTACGAGGTGATTGATATGATCGTCGTTGGAAGCGGTGCGGGGCACCTTGAGGAAGAGGTTAGAGCTCTCGGCGGGGAACTCGTTGAGGTTGAGATAAAGAAGTTCCCAGATGGGGAAAAATACGTCAGAGTCCTCGGCTCTGGCGATGAGGCTTTGGTGGTGCAGTCCACTTTTAAGCCCCAAGACGAGAATCTCATCGAGCTCCTTCTCATCGGTGATGCCCTCCGCGAGAGGGGGTTCACCAAGCTTAGGGCCGTTGTTCCTTACTTGGCATACTCAAGGCAGGATAGGGTCACCAAGGAGGGCGAGCCGATAAGTGTTAGGGCAATAATGAGGGAGATAGGTCTCTACTACGACGAGCTCTACGTCTTCGACCTACACAACCCCGAAACCTTGAGGTTCTTCCCTGGGAAGGCTGTTAACCTTTCTCCAGCGAGAGCAATAGCTGAGTACTTCAAGGATAAGCTCGGCGATGGTGTAGTCCTTGCCCCCGATAAGGGCGCGCGCGCGAGGGCCAGAGCTGTGGCGGAAAAGCTCGGCCTTGAGTACAGCCACTTTGAGAAGAAGCGCGTTTCGCCGAGGGAAGTGAAGATGTGGCCCGTGGATATAGACGTGGTCGGGAAGAACGTCCTCATAGTTGATGACATCATCAGCACGGGCGGGACGATGGTTAAGGCAGCCAACCTGCTCAGAGCGAGGGGGGCCGAAAAGATATTCGTTGCGGCAACCCACGGTGTCTTTGCCGAGGGCGCTATTGAGCGCGTCAGCAGAGCCGTTGACGAGCTCGCGGTTACGAACACCATACCGACGCCGGTTTCGAGGATAAGCATCGTGCCTGATATACTGGCGCTTTAACTCTTCTTCACGACCCTTTCAAATCTCTCTTTGCATTTTCTCTCGAAAACCTTCAGTATGCAACGGTAGCCTGTGAGATACTCCTCAACGTAAACGCACGTCGTTCAGTTTGTCAGGAGGATATTTTTTGAGGGGCAGTGGGACGAGTGCCAGAAAGTCCAGTATCCAGTGGCCGAGGCTTCCGTAGGTAAGCAACAGCAGGATTACCAACTCGGCCATCAGGATGAGTATGATGGATGCCATACGTGCTGGCTTCTCTCTCACGCCATGATGCTTCACCACATAACTCTGGGAGTTGAGGGAGTGGATGGGAGCTTCCCAATGGTTTATCATTTTTATGTTAAAATTTTTGAATTTTTGAAACGCTTTTTAACATCTTCTTTTTCAAAAATCTGCCCCCTCAAAGGTTTTGCAAAAATTTTTCACTGTTGGAGTTCGCCCCTATTGGGTGGAGCGCCCAAACAGGGCGCGGAACACCCAGGCGCCAGACGGCGGCGTCGGGGGGAAAGGGTGCAAAGCACCCAAGATGAACCCCGCCCTCCAGCCTGGGTCACAAGAGGTGCGCTCCCGAGGAAACGCCGAAAGGCGGACCCCTCGGGGGTAAGGCAGGCCCGACATCCCGACTAAACCCCGGACGGAATTTGGTACTTCCCGCCATGGGAAGTCCCACCGGCCGTACTCCTTGCTTAATTCCGGTTGATCCTGCCGGAGGCCACTGCTATGGGGGTCCGACTAAGCCATGCGAGTCATGGGGCGCCTTGCGCGCACCGGCGGACGGCTCAGTAACACGTCGGTAACCTACCCTCGGGAGGGGGATAACCCCGGGAAACTGGGGCTAATCCCCCATAGGCCTGAGGTACTGGAAGGTCCTCAGGCCGAAAGGGGCTTCGGCTCGCCCGAGGATGGGCCGGCGGCCGATTAGGTAGTTGGTGGGGTAACGGCCCACCAAGCCGAAGATCGGTACGGGCCATGAGAGTGGGAGCCCGGAGATGGACACTGAGACACGGGTCCAGGCCCTACGGGGCGCAGCAGGCGCGAAACCTCCGCAATGCGGGAAACCGCGACGGGGGGACCCCCAGTGCCGTGGCATCGCCACGGCTTTTCCGGAGTGTAAAGAGCTCCGGGAATAAGGGCTGGGCAAGGCCGGTGGCAGCCGCCGCGGTAATACCGGCGGCCCGAGTGGTGGCCGCTATTATTGGGCCTAAAGCGTCCGTAGCCGGGCCCGTAAGTCCCTGGCGAAATCCCACGGCTCAACCGTGGGGCTTGCTGGGGATACTGCGGGCCTTGGGACCGGGAGAGGCCGGGGGTACCCCTGGGGTAGGGGTGAAATCCTATAATCCCAGGGGGACCGCCAGTGGCGAAGGCGCCCGGCTGGAACGGGTCCGACGGTGAGGGACGAAGGCCAGGGGAGCGAACCGGATTAGATACCCGGGTAGTCCTGGCTGTAAAGGATGCGGGCTAGGTGTCGGGCGAGCTTCGAGCTCGCCCGGTGCCGAAGGGAAGCCGTTAAGCCCGCCGCCTGGGGAGTACGGCCGCAAGGCTGAAACTTAAAGGAATTGGCGGGGGAGCACTACAAGGGGTGGAGCGTGCGGTTTAATTGGATTCAACGCCGGGAACCTCACCGGGGGCGACGGCAGGATGAAGGCCAGGCTGAAGGTCTTGCCGGACACGCCGAGAGGAGGTGCATGGCCGCCGTCAGCTCGTACCGTGAGGCGTCCACTTAAGTGTGGTAACGAGCGAGACCCGCGCCCCCAGTTGCCAGTCCTCCCCGCTGGGGAGGAGGCACTCTGGGGGGACCGCCGGCGATAAGCCGGAGGAAGGAGCGGGCGACGGTAGGTCAGTATGCCCCGAAACCCCCGGGCTACACGCGCGCTACAATGGGCGGGACAATGGGAGCCGACCCCGAAAGGGGAAGGAAATCCCCTAAACCCGCCCCCAGTTCGGATCGCGGGCTGCAACTCGCCCGCGTGAAGCTGGAATCCCTAGTACCCGCGTGTCATCATCACGCGGCGAATACGTCCCTGCTCCTTGCACACACCGCCCGTCACTCCACCCGAGCGGGGTCTGGGTGAGGCCTGATCTCCCTTCGGGGAGGTCGGGTCGAGCCTGGGCTCCGTGAGGGGGGAGAAGTCGTAACAAGGTAGCCGTAGGGGAACCTACGGCTCGATCACCTCCTATCGCTGGAAATCCGTCCGGGGGGTTTAAGGGATGTCGGGCCTGCCATCCGTGGGCCGGTAGCTCAGCCTGGGAGAGCGTCGGCTTTGCAAGCCGAAGGCCCCGGGTTCGAATCCCGGCCGGTCCACCACGAAGAGGTGCACATCCCGAGCACAGCTCGGGGTGGAAGGGTCCTAGGCTCCGAACAGGGGTCACGATGAGGACCGTGCATAGGTGGATTGACCCAAAAAATGCCCAGCCCTCTAAGTAGAGGGTAGAAAACCTAAGCCGCCTGGTGGATGGCTCGGCTCGGGGCGCCGACGAAGGGCGTGGCAAGCTGCGATAAGCCTCGGCGAGGCGCAGGCAGCCGTCGAACCGGGGATTCCCGAATGGGACCTCCCGCGGCTCTTGCCGCACTCCCAGTCGGGAGGGGGAACGCGGGGAATTGAAACATCTTAGTACCCGCAGGAAAAGAAAGCAAAAGCGATGCCGTGAGTAGGGGCGACCGAAAGCGGCATAGGGCAAACTGAACCCTCTGGGGAAACCCGGAGGGGATGTGGTGTTGTAGGGCCCTGCGTCGGAGCCTCGAGGGTGAAGCCGAAGTCCGCTGGAACGCGGCGCCGTAGAGGGTGAAAGCCCCGTAGGCGTAAGCCCTCAGGCTCCTGCAGGGTTCCTGAGTACCGTCGGTCGGATATCCGGCGGGAAGCTGGGAGGCATCGGCTCCCAACCCTAAATACGTCCCGAGACCGATAGCGAACTAGTACCGTGAGGGAAAGCTGAAAAGCACCCCTGGTAGGGGGTGAAAAGAGCCTGAAACCAGGCGGCGATAGGTGGGTGCGGCCCGAAAGGGTTGAGTCTCTCCGAAGGAAACCGCGGCGACGCGGGAGTACGAGGGGAGAGGACCGGGGTTGCACCGTCCGTCTTGGATCACGGGGCAGGGAGTTCACGGCCGTGGCGAGGTTAAGGGGGTTAAGCCCCGAAGCCACAGGGAAACCGACAGGTCCGCAGGCGCTTGCCGAGGGACGGGGTGTGAAAGCGCCCGGAGTCACGGCCGTGAGACCCGAAGCCGGTCGATCTAGCCCGGGGTAGGGTGAAGTCCCTCAACAGAGGGATGGAGGCCCGCTAGGGATGCTGACGTGCAATTCGCTCCCGTGACCTCGGGCTAGGGGTGAAAGGCCAATCGAGGCCGGCGATAGCTGGTTCCCGTCGAATTATCCCTCAGGATAGCCCGGCCGGAGGTAGGTGGTGGGGTAGAGCACTGATTGGGGGTTTAGGGGGAGAAATCCCCCGGCTCCCTGTCAAACTCCGAACCCACTACCGCCGTAGATGGCCGGAGTAGGGGGGCGGTGTAAGCCGTCACCCGAGAGGGGAACAACCCAGACCGGGGTTAAGGCCCCTAAGTGCCGGCTAAGTGTTACTCCAAAGGGTGTCCCTGGCCTTAGACAGCGGGGAGGTAGGCTTAGAAGCAGCCATCCTTTAAAGAGTGCGTAACAGCTCACCCGTCGAGGTCAGGGGCCCCGAAAATGGACGGGGCTTAAGCCGGCCGCCGAGACCCCGGCGCACGGACCGATTGGTCCGTGATCGGGTAGGCGGGCGTGCCGATGGGGTGGAAGCTGGGCCGTAAGGTCCAGTGGACCCGTCGGTATTGTGGATCCTGCCGGGAGTAGCAGCATAGCCGGGTGAGAATCCCGGCCGCCGAAGGGGCCAGGGTTCCACGGCAATGATCGTCAGCCGTGGGTTAGTCGGTCCTAAGCCAGCCCGTAACTCGGAGCTGGCGAAAGGGAAACGGGTTTATATTCCCGTACCGCGGTGGTAGATGCGGCAACGCAAGCCCAGAGGGTGACGCCTCGGGGTAGGCGGACCGGTCCACAAGGCCGGCTAAGCGTATAAGCCCGGGGAGTACCGTAATGGTGAGAACCGGGTGAAAGCGCGAATGGCCTCCCGTAAGGGGGGTTCCGCCGATCCCTGGGGCCCGTGAAAAGCCCTCTGGGAACGATCCACCGCGACCGTACCGAGAACCGACACTGGTGCCCCTGGGTGAGAAGCCTAAGGCGTGTCGGGGGAAACCCAGCCGAGGGAACTCGGCAAATTGGCCCCGTAACTTCGGGAGAAGGGGTGCCTGCGGGTGCGCAACTCGCAGGTCGCAGTGACTAGGGGGGCCCGACTGTTTAGTAAAAACACAGGTCCCAGCTAGCCCGAAAGGGTTTGTACTGGGGCCGACGCCTGCCCAGTGCCGGTATGTGAAGCCCGGGTCCAACCGGGTGAAGCACCGGTAAACGGCGGGGGTAACTATAACCCTCTTAAGGTAGCGAAATTCCTTGTCGGTTAAATGCCGACCTGCATGAATGGCGTAACGAGGTCCCCACTGTCCCCGGCTGGGGCCCGGCGAAACCACTGCCAGGCGCATATGCCTGGGACCTCCGGTGGGAAGCGAAGACCCCATGGAGCTTTACTGCAGCCTGCCGTTGCCGTACGGCGGGGGGTGCGCAGCGTAGGCGGGAGGCGTCGAAGCCCGTCCTCCGGGGCGGGTGGAGCCGTCCATGAGACACCGCCCACCCTCTGCCGTACGGCTAACCCCAATAGGGGGACAGCGGTAGGTGGGCAGTTTGGCTGGGGCGGCACACCCTCGAAAAGGTATCGAGGGTGCCCTAAGGTCGGCTCAGGCGGGTCAGGAATCCGCCGTAGAGTGCAAGGGCAAAAGCCGGCCTGACTGGACCCGTAACAGAGGCGGGTCCAGCCGCGAAAGCGTGGCCTAGCGAACCCCTGTGCCTCCCCGGTGGGGGCCAGGGATGACAGAAAAGCTACCCTGGGGATAACAGAGTCGTCTCGGGCGAGAGCCCATATCGACCCCGAGGCTTGCTACCTCGCTGTCGGCTCTTCCCATCCTGGCCCTGCAGCAGGGGCCAAGGGTGGGGGTGTTCACCCATTAAAGGGGAACGTGAGCTGGGTTTAGACCGTCGTGAGACAGGTCGGATGCTATCTACCGGAGGTGTTGGCCGCCTGAGGGGAAGGCTCCCCCAGTACGAGAGGAACAGGGAGCCGCGGCCTCTGGTCTACCGGTTGTCCTACAGGGCATAGCCGGGCAGCTACGCCGCGTCCGATAAGGCCTGAAAGCATCTAAGGCCGAAGCGGTCCCCGAAAATAGGCGGCCACTCTCAGGCGACAGGGGGTCGGGCGACCGGTCCTTTGCCTGGGACGAGGGCTCGGGAAGAAGACCCGTTTGATGGGGCGGGGGTGTAAGCGGGAAGGGAAACCGACCCGTTCAGCCTGCCGCTCCCAACAGCCCGAGGTTTCTGCCCTCGAAAGGAGGGCTGGGCATTTGATAGGTCAATCCGCCTATGCACGGTCCTCAAAGTCTTTAACTTCTCGCGCTTCTGTGCACTTCAATTGCAATCGTTAAAACTTGCCTGTGGATTCTAACCTTGGCTACATGATCGTGGAGATGTCTCTCTTCTAAATCCGCCCTGCGAGTTCTATGGTGATTATCTCATTGATGTCCATGTGAAGAACTCTACCGTTTCATGGTATCCGTGATTTTCTCGAATGAGCGAGCGCTTTATTCTGAGTATAGCCAGCTGGAACCTCGAAGAAAAAGTCTGGTCTATTCTCGAGGGCTTCGGGTTGTGGGATTACTTTTTCCCAAAAGAGCTTCCATCGATTGGCCACGAAATCGAGGGAGCGATCTGCATAGATGACAGAACATTCCACACTGATAAAATCCTTTTAAAGGTTCATAACGTTGATTTCATCCATATGTGGGTGGACGTTGATGGGTTGACGAGCTGAAAAAATTGTTGGAGGGTTCGTGATGGAGCTGCTCGTAGTTACGGACAAGTGTATTGACTACGACGGCTCTGCAATCCAGAGCCACTGGGCCTACCGAAACTTTGGAATACTTGGCAACTCACTCGTCGTCTTCAGGGGGAAGTGCGACGTCAAGGTCGAAGAGATGATAGATATTGAAGATTTACGGGCAAAGAAAGAGATCAGGAGCGACGACATGGTGCACTACATCATTGAGGTTTTCGACTTTCCCAACGTCCTCTTGGCCTCAACCCTTCAGAAGCTCTTCATAGCCAAGCTATGCGAAGTTCTTGGTGGTTACGGCATCAAAACCGTTAGGAAAGGTGATGACATCTACGTGAACGGTAAGAAGCTTAGCATCTCTATAGCCACGGTTTCACCTGTCAGCATCAAGATTCACATCGGCATCAACGTCGAGGCGAAGGGGATTCCCAAGGGCATCGATGCCATCGGCCTAAAAGAGATTGGAATCAACGATGTCGATGGCTTCATGGATAGAACTGGAAAGGCCCTCGTTGAGGAGTTCAAAAAGGTAAAGAAGGACAGTCTAAAAGTCAGGTGGGCGAGCTAAAACGCTAAAAAGAGGACGCTTCCCACGAGTGGAACGGCCAAGTTGTCATCCACGTAGGGTTGGTACTCTGCAAGCATCAGAATTCCCGCCCATGCTATTTTCATTATTGCTCCCGCATCGAGCAGTGCGAAGGCTATTATCGCGGCAGTTACTATGTAGCCGAGGCTTCCGGTCCAGTGCTTCTTGAGCTTGACGTTGAAACCATGCCGTTTGAAATAGTGATGCCTGATTATTCCTGTAACCCCGTCACTTACTGCCATGGCCAAAAGCAGGGCCGTTGCATACTCTTGGGGCAGGAAAAACGCAACAGCTGAAGCGGAGAATGCGAAGAAGACCTCCCCGTAGTTGTGCTTGATTTGGTACCACGAAAACTCACTGTTCTTCAGGTGTGGCCAGAGCTGAACGGCGCCGAAGATAAATGCTGCGGCACTAAAGACTTCCTTCGGGATCAAGCCCGGGTAGTACATCAGGACAGCTGGAACGATGCTGAAGTGGATGATTTTCCTGTTGATCCATGCATAGTCTTCTCCGAGATGCCGTGTTATCCATATCGCGGCTAGTATAAACGTCGCGGCGATTACTGTGTAGATGAGCCATGGGACCATGTGATTCCACCTGAAGTTAAAAATGAAAGAATGTTAATATGCTTTTCGCTCAATGCCTTAGTGTTTTTAGCTAGCTGCCGAAAGCCGAGCGGACTCTTCTGAGACCCCAATATCTCCTCTAGATTTTCCTACCAGCTCATCGTAGAGTCCCTGAATCTTGACTCGAGGTGCAGTCGTTGAGAGTTTCATCGCTATCTCCACGGGCTTCCCATCCTCCCAGACTATTCCGACTTTTAGACCTGCCTTCGTTTCCTTCCTCTTTTTGAGGCCGAGCTTCAGATAGCGCAGCCTCTCGGAATCCACGCCGTTTTCTTCTGCCTTCTCCCGGAGGTACTCCTCCGCCAGGGTTAGCCCGTGGAGGCCGAGGGCGTAGCCGAAGACGGGAATTCCGATGTCTTTTCGGCTTCTCCCCTTGTAGGCGTAGACTTCTATTCTCCTTCCTGAACCCTTTGACGCCAGGTAGAACCCTTTCGGCTCCTCACCATTGAACTCCCCCAGAAACTCCATGAGCTCCTCGCAGGCTGAGAACGGCATTGAAAAGCTTGCTCACATCCCCCATACTCTAGGGGGCACTGAGACGAAACCCATGTCCTCCAGGTGGTATTCGAGCGGCTTTACCGTCATCCTGACAAAGCCCTTTTCGTTGACGCCCACCCCTAAGATGCTCCTCTCGGGCGGAAGCTCCACGAACTTTCCATCCCCAGGAAACTCCTTCGCCATGAGGAGCCTGGACTTCCTGATCTTTCTTCCCCTGGAAAAATCTGACGCAACAGGAAGGGGTGTTCTTATGCCGCTCTCTTTATCGTAGGGCACCTTGAATCCTGCTTTGAGCAGTTCTTCTTGTCTCTCCAACGAGGCCGGAAAGAAAACCTGCATCCTTTCCAGCCCAAACTCCATCTAAAGACCCCCCCATTATTTTTACGTCCCAAAGTTGTTTACTACCAAAGTTTTTAAATTTTTCCGTCGTGAAGTTATTATTATCTGGCGAACTTAAACTTAAAAGCCCCTCCACCAAGCTATCTCGGGTGAAAAAAATGGTGCACTGGGCTGACTACATGGCTGAAAAGATTATCCAAGAGATGGGAGACAAGGAGGAGTACGTGGTAGAGAGCGGCATAACCCCGAGCGGTTACGTTCACATAGGCAATTTCAGGGAGTTTTTCACCGCCTACATTGTTGGTCATGCCCTCAGGGACAGGGGAAAGAAGGTCAGACACATTCACATATGGGACGACTACGACCGCTTTAGGAAGGTTCCCAAGAACGTTCCGAGCGAGTGGAAGGAATACCTCACCATGCCTGTCCGTGAGGTTCCAGACCCCTGGGGCTGCCACGACAGCTATGCCGAGCACTTCATGAGCCTCTTCGAGGAAGAGGTGGCCAGGATGGGCATCGAGGTGGATTTCCTATACGCCAGCGACCTCTACAAGTCCGGCGAGTACGCCGAGGACATACGCCTGGCCCTTGAAAAGCGCGGCGAGATAAAGGCCATACTCGACAAGTACCGCGAGAGGGCCAAGCAGCCGCCTCTCGAAGAGAGCTGGCAGCCTGTCATGGTTTACTGTCCCAAGTGCAGAAAGGAGGCTGAGTTCGTTTCATGGGACGGCGAGTGGAAGGTAGCCTATAAGTGTTCCCACTGCGGAAGCGAGGGAGAAACGGACATCCGCGAGGGCAACGTCAAGCTCCGCTGGCGCGTTGACTGGCCGATGCGCTGGGCCCACTTTGGCGTTGATTTTGAGCCCGCTGGGAAGGATCACCTTGCGGCTGGGAGCTCCTACGACACGGGCAGCGAAATAATGGAGAAGGTCTTCGGAAAGCCTGCCCCCCTAACGCTAATGTACGAGTTCGTGGGCATAAAGGGTCAGAAGGGCAAGATGAGTGGAAGCAAGGGCAACGTTATCCTCCTTAGCGACCTCTACGAGGTGCTCGAGCCAGGAATAATTCGCTTTATCTACGCCAAGCACAGACCCAACAAGGAGCTCAAGATAGACCTTGGCCTCGGTCTGCTCAACCTCTACGACGAGTTCGACAAGGTTGAGCGTATCTACTTCGGCCTTGGGAAGGCCAAGAATCCTGAGGAAGAGGAGGAGCTAAAGAGAACTTACGAGCTTTCGATGCCGAAGGTTCCCAAGAGGCTGGTCGCGCAGGCACCGTTCAGGTTCCTCGTTAACCTTGTTCAAATGCCACATCTCGACGAAAGCGGTATTATCGAGGTCCTCAAGAAGCAGGGCCATCTCCCGGATAAGCTCACCGAGGAAGACCTCGAGAGAATTAGACTCAGAATCTGCTTGGCTAAGAATTGGGTCGAGAAGTACGCGCCGGGGAACGTTAAGTTCTCAATCCTCAAAAAAGTCCCCGAGCTTGATCTTAACCAGGATATCCTTGAAGCGATGGAGGAAGTCGCTGCATGGCTCGAAGCCCACGAGGAGTTCACCGTCGACGAGCTTAACAACGTCATCTTCGATGTAGCTAAGAAGAGGAACATAAACAGCAAGGAGTGGTTCAAGGCGCTCTACAACGTTTTCATCGGTAAGGATCGCGGTCCCAGACTTGCCAGCTTCCTAGCTTCACTCGACAGACAATTCGTGATTAGGCGCCTCCGTATGGAGGCCTGATTTTTCTCCCCTTTTATTGAGTCCCGCCACTTTTCTACTGCTTTCCTGCGCTGGGACTGTTTGACCGCCAACATTGCCCTTCTTAATCTTTAAAAACATCAAGATAGTACAGCATTAGGTGGTCCAAATGGAGTTCAACCTTATAATTACTGGCGTGGGCGGTCAGGGGGGATTGACCCTCTCGCGCATAATTGGAAACGCCGCGATGAAAGAAGGCTATAACGTTAGAATTGGAGAAACCCTTGGAATGAGCCAGCGTTATGGTAGCGTTCTCTCATACCTGCGTTTTGGTGAGGAAGTTTATTCCCCCTTAATTGAAGAAGGGAATGCCAACCTCATGCTCGCCCTTGAGCCGGCCGAAGCTTTGAGGAACGCCCGCTTCCTCGGTAAAGAGAGCTACGCAATAATCAACGCCCACCCGATTCACACCGCGACAACCCTCGTAGGCAAGGAGAAGTATCCCTCCCTTGAGGAGATAGAGGCTGCCCTAAGAAGGGTATGCCCAGTAGACGTGAGGAACTTTCAGGAGGAAGCTGACAAAATCAACCCGAGAACCCTTGGCGTCCTAATGCTCGGCTACGCTTACGGAAAGGGCCTGATTCCCCTCAAGAAGGAGAGCATCATGGACGGAATAAGGGAGACCCTCAGGGAGAGGCTCTGGGAGATAAACTTCAAGGCTCTCAAAAGGGGTATAGAACTCTCCCGCTGAGCTTTCTACTTATTGTGCTTGATGAAGAATGAGTAGAAGATTGCCGTTGCAACGATGTACAGGAAAGCTGTAGCGTAGAAAGGATAGCTTAACGACATGCCGAATAAAATGCCTCCTAAGTAATTCCCACTTCCTCTCATGAACGTGGAGAAAGCCCTCCTTATGCCCGAAGCGGTGGCTTTTTCTTCGGTGTTGAAAAAGCCCATCATGAAGGAGTCGTTTATCGGCCAGACTATGTTCATCAGTATGGAACGGAGGATGTAGAGTGACGCTGCCAGGAGGAACGTCTCTATTGAAGGGAATATGATGAACAGAAAGGCTGCCGTGCTTTGAAAGAGGCTTATGACCTTTACCGGACCTATCCTTTCAACGAGTTTCGGCAGTCCGAAGGAGCCAAGGCTCATGGTGAGCTGCTGGATGAAGAACACCCCACTTATTGATGTGAGTGTTGTCCCGAAGCGGAGCTTGAAGTACAGGCTCATATAGGGAATTGTTATTCCTGCGCCAAGGCCTATCAGGGCGCTGGGCAGGGAAAACTTGAGTATTTTGACGACCAGCTCGCGGTTCCAGTTTATCTTGGGGTTCCTCACGGGAACGTCGTGAATAATAACGAGTGCTGGTATGACGAGTACAAACTGCAGGAGCGCGAGGGAAACCACAAGTCTGTAGGCGATGTCCTCAGTTATGCCAAGGCTGTTAATGAGAAAATCTGGAGCAAATCCCGCTATCAAAACTCCCACTGCGTTGAAGAGGGTTCCCAGGCCAAAGCTTATGGAGAATGCGTGGTGCCTCTGCTCATCGCTTACCTCCTCGCTTAGGAGTGCTGAGAAGTTGGGCTGTCTGAGACCCATGTTGGCGCCAACCAAGAAAAAGCCGAGGGCGAGTACGTAATAGTTAATTGCAAGCACCTGGAGAAGCCGCCCCGCTAATCCAAGGATGGCGCTCAATATGAGGGTTTTCTTGTAGCCCAATCTTAATGAAATCTGGCCGGCAGTGAGGAAGAAAAGCCCCCCGACCAGCGTTTGGATCGAAAAGAACGTTCCCATCTGTGCCATGTCATACCCAAGTGCCGCTAAGTAAAAAGGCATTATGAAAATCGAGAACTGTAGGAACAGCTGTCCAGCCGCGTTGGCTCCTATGAGTATCTTTGCGTCCCTGCTGTATCCCTTGAGCATGGTCGAAATGTGAATCTTAGCGTTTATAAGATTATCGAAGTGAAGCGTTTTATACATATCCAGCCGACTATATATTGGCAGGTGATCTCTATGGAGTTCAGAAAGATTCAATTTACCGGCAGGAGCTCATACATAATCTCGCTGCCAAAGAAGTGGGTTAAAGAACACAGTCTAAAGCAGGGCGATGTCGTTCCCCTTGCTCTGAATCCTGACGGCAGCATAACCATCTTTCCAAAGGAGCCAAAGGAGGTAAGTGAGAAGAAAATCTTATACATATCCAAAGAATACTCCCCTGACATGGCCGTTCGTTTGGTCATCTCTGCCTACATTCAAGGCTATGATATCCTTGAGATTCACTTCGCCGAGGAGATGCCCATCTACAAGGTCAAGATAAGGAAAGTGCTCCAGAGCCTTCCAGGGGTTGAGATAATCCTTGACGAGCCCCAGAAGATGGTCGCCAAGAGCCTGCTCGATGAGGAAGAGGTTAACCTTGCGGAACTGCTTAGCAGGATTCGCTCGTTGATAATCTCAATGCTTGGAGACCTCGAGCTTCTAATATCTTCCCCCAGCGAGGAAGAGATCCTGAGGGACATAAACGATTTGGAGAACGAGCTAGATCGCTTTTACTTCCTCATAATACGCGCAGTGAACAGAATCCTCACGAAGCGCGGCGTCACTGAGGAGAGCGGCATAATCAAGCGCACCTTCGATTTGCTTGGCATACTCTTCATAGTTCGCAACATCGAGCGCATAGGCGACCACATAATGCGCATAGCGGAGAACCCCAGTGAAATCAACGTTCCTTACCTGAAAGAGAAGTTCAGCCAGATGATGGCACAGATCGAGGAGAGGGACCTAGGCAAGATAGACAAGCTGATGCTTGAGCTGAAGGAGGAAATAAGTTCCATCGACCACCATCAGTCCATAGCCCTCGAGAGCTACCGCAGGATCCTCGAATATCTTGAGAACATAGGGGAAACGATAATCAACATGGCCCTGAGCTGAGGTTTCAATCTTTTCGTTTCCATAACCCTTTTAACCGTTCGAGGCCCATTACCTACGGTGGTTTTCATGGTCGCAATAATAGTTCACGGCGGTGCCGGTACGATTAAGAAGGAAGATCGTATCCCAAGGGTCATCGAGGGTGTTAGAGATGCTGTTCTTGCTGGCTGGCGCGAGCTCAAGCGCGGCTCTGCCCTCGATGCCGTTGAGGAAGCGGTTAAGGCCCTCGAAGACAACCCGATTTTCAACGCCGGAACCGGCTCCGTTCTGACCCTCGATGGAAAGGTCGAGATGGACGCTGCAATAATGCGTGGGAAGACTCTCGAAGCCGGTGCCGTCGCTGGGATTTGGGGAGTCAGGAACCCGATAAGCGTCGCGAGGAAGGTCATGGAGAAGACTGACCACGTCATCCTCAGTGGAGAGGGGGCAGTCAAATTTGCCCGCCTTATGGGCTTCGAGGAGTACGATCCAAGAACCGACGAGAGGCTGAAGCAGTGGGAGGAGCTGAAGAAGAAGCTCCTCGAGACTGGGGAAGTTAAGCACTGGAAGAAGCTGGGCGAGCTCATCAAGGGATACCCTGAGGTGCTGAGGAGCACCGTTGGTGCCGTCGCTTTCGACGGAGATGAGGTAGTTGCGGGGACTTCAACGGGTGGGATCTTCCTCAAGATGTTTGGCCGCGTTGGGGATACTCCTATAATCGGCGGTGGAACCTACGCCAACGAGGTCGCTGGGGCTTCGTGCACCGGCCTCGGGGAGGTGGCAATAAAGCTCGCCCTGGCCAAAAGCGCCACCGACTTCGTCCGCCTCGGCATGAACGCTCAGGCCGCCAGCGATGCCGCTATAAGCCTCGCCACGAAATATTTCGGCGCTGATACTATGGGCATCATAATGGTTGATTCCCGCGGAAATATTGGCTTCACCAAGAACACCAAACACATGAGCTACGCTTTCATAAAGGATGGCATGAACGAACCTCAAGCGGGGGTCTGAATGGGAAAGCAGGACATCTGGTTCCTCCACGCTTCGACGTTTTTCTTCTTCCTCGGCATGGCGGTAGTGAACCCTCTAATCTCGCCCCTCGCCATCAACCTCGGTGCGGATCCTTTCATCGTCGGAACCCTAGCGGCAATTTCATCGATAGTGGCGCTCGTCTTCAAGCCCTTTGGGGGAGTTTTGGGTGATAGGGGACTGCGCTTCCAGGTTATGGCGCTCGGATCGTTCTTTGGGGCGCTCGCTGGCGGTTTTTACGTCACTTCCATTTTCTTGGGCAGCCTAACGATCTTCGCCCTCGGTAGGGCTCTTCACGGCTTTGCAATGGCCCTCTTTTTCCCCTCTTCCCTATCCACCGCCATAGACATGGCTCCAGAGGGCAGGGTTGGCGAGACCCTTGGTTGGCGTGGAATGATGTTCTCCTTTGGCAACCTCATGGGGCCGGCATTGGGTGGCTTTGTCGCTGATTTACTTGGATTCCAGGTGGCTTTCGTATTGACCGTAATCCTCTCTCTCCTCGCTATTGGGTTTGTTCTCATCGCCCACTCTCGGATCAAGGGAGAGGTAAGTCTAAGGTTCCACGAGAGGTATGATAAGCCGAGCTACAGGGCTCTCCTAAGGCCTTTCTTCGTGGCGGCTTCGCTTGCCCTGTTTTTCATGTCTCTTGCCTACGGCGGGCTGAACACATTCCTTCCCGCTCTCTACAAGTCCCTCGGCTTTGGAACTCGCGTCTTTGGCATTTACGCCAGTATAATGGGTGGCGCTAGCCTTCTGACGAGAGTCATCGGGGGCAAAGAGGCCGACAGACGCGGTCCTCTTCCCGTGACGGCCGTTGGTCTCGGCGGTGTTCTTGTTGCGTACGTCATCCTCACTTTCTACACTAGCCCCCCCGTTTCTTACGTCAGCGCTGCCCTTCTCGGCGCGGGGTTTGGCCTGGCGGTCCCCTCACTCCAGATGATGGCTCTCGCGAGCCTGCCGAGGAGGATAAGGACCTTTGGCTCTGGTATCTACACGATGTTCTTTGACCTCGGCTACCTTACCGGCCCGATAGTCCTCGGCTACATCGCCCAGCTCAAAGGGTACGCCGCGATCTTCCCGCTGTTGCCGCCCATAATGTTGCTGTCCCTCCTCATAGCCCAGCTACCAAGGTTTTTAAGGACTGGTGAAGAGGCCAGTGGGGGATGAGCATGCTGATAAGGGTCTCGTACGGCACGGCTGTAGCTATGGGTTTAATCAAGGCTAAAATGCTTGCAAGGCCTCATACTGCTTATCTGATGACGTATCACGAGGGCCGTTGCAGAAACAACTGCGCCTTCTGCCCCCAGGCGAGGGAAAGTAATGCAGATTTGAACAGGCTCTCCCGCGTGACCTGGCCAGCCTTTGAGCTGGAAACCATTGTGGAAAAACTTCGCGATGGAAACTTCGCTCGAATATGCCTCCAGACCATTGACTATCCCGGTTTGGTCGATGACGTTTTTACAATCCTCGAAGGTCTCCAGCCCCTCGGCCTTCCGATTTCCCTCTCGATAACGCCCGTTGATAAAGAAACCCTTGAGAGGTTTAGGGAGCTCGGAGTCGATTACATCGGCGTCGGCCTCGACGTCGCGAGCGAGAGGCTTTATCCTGAGATAAAGGACTCCACCTATTCCTGGGACGATATGTGGCGCTTTACCAAGGATGTCATAAGTATCTTCGGCGAGGGCAAGGCTTTTGTGCACATCATTGTAGGCCTTGGTGAGACGGATAGGGAAGCCCTTGAGACGATAGCAAGGGCTTATTCGATGGACGCGGAGGTTTCCCTTTTTGCATTCACACCCATCAGGGGGACGCGCCTTGAAAAGGTTGAACCGCCGAACTTCAAGCGTTACAGACGCATTCAAGTGGTCCACTACCTTCTGAAGGAAGGAATAGTCGAGTTTCATGACCTTGAATTTGATCGAGATGGTGGCCTCATAGGTTTTGGAATCTCAAAGGGTGAACTGGCTGAGATCCTTCCGGTGGAAGTTTTCACTACTCACGGTTGCCCCGGTTGCAACAGGCCCTACTACAACGAGAGGCCGAAAAAAGAGCCCTACAACTTCCCGTTCATTCCGGAAATGGAGTACGTGAAGAGATCCCTGGACATTATTCTTTGAGGGCCTCAATTATCTCTCTGAACTCCTTCAGCTTGAAGTCTTCCTTCACTTCTTCGCCCCTCGCGAGCCTCACGAGGGCACTCACGAAGGAGTGGAGCTCTTCATCGTCTTTCACGAGGCTGAGGGTAATGTCCATATTCTCGGGGAGTTCCCCCAGGCGGTTCTGCCTCTTCATGATGAAGAGGATATCCCCAAGCCTTTTGATACCGGAGAGGTAAAGGTCCCTATTTGGGGCGTTGTATATTCCCCTTATCGCGCACTTAACGGCTCCACGGTAGTTGTTCTCCTGGATGAATACGTCGGCCATCCTGAAGCAGGCCTCGAAGTAGAACTCCGGCTCGGTCTTGCGAGCCAGCTCCATTATCTCATCCAGCTTTCTTTTGGCGGTCTTCAAATCCCTAGCGTTCTCGGCTTCTATGGCCTCTCGGAAGAGTTTAACTATCTTCTCCCGCCGGTTCAGCGGTTCGAATTTAATTGCCATTTTTACCACCTCTGCTCATGAGCCATGCTTCATAAAATTCTCTCCATATCTCGCCAAAATCCCTCTCAACCCGCCATCTCCTTCTGAAGGCGTTGAGCAGTACGGTTATGTCTCTTTTTAGGTATTCAAGGCTCTCTGGATAGGCTGTCGGCAGGTACTGCGGCCAGTCTATGATTAGGATGTCGTCATCGTTGGTTAAAACTATGTTGAACTCGCTCATGTCTGAATGCACCATGCCGAAGCGGACTATCTTGAGGTATTCCCCTAGAACCCGGTCGAGTATACGTGAGGCTTCCTCGGTGGTCAGATCAGTGTCTCTCAGCTCGGCCAGCTCGGTTCCCTCGATGAACTCCATCACTATGACATGTCTGTTCCAGCTTATGGGACGTGGAACCCTTGCGATTGGCGAGAGGAGCTGCAAAGCTTCATACTCCCTTTGGGCAACGAGGCGCGAAACGTAGAGCCAGCTTATGTGGTGCTTGTCTATGAAGTCCCTACGGTAGAGCTTTACTCTCGTGAAGCTCGTTCTTCCAATTCTGTTGAACTTTACGGCAACCTTCTCGCCGCTCGGGGTTAGGGCTACGTAAACGTCGGCCTCTTTTCCAACGCCTATCTGCGTTGTGCTGATGGCCTCGATAACTCCCCTCTTCGAAAAAGTTCTGATGGCTAGGACATCGTAGCCGTGGATCGTGAGCTGGTAGCCGATGTAACCTATGTCGCTCCTTCTCCTCACCAGCCCCCAGTTGTCGAGCTTTCCGAGGCGGAAGGACGCAGTTTCTGCATCCACCCTAGCGAACCTTGCCACGTCCTCGAGCGGCACCCACTTGTGATGGCGCATGTTCAGCTCTACCCCTCTGAGTATGCGGAAGTCTAGGTCTCGCAGGTTCGGATAAGCCTCAAGTGCCAACAGTTTGCTTACCATCTCTTCTCCCTAAAATCGCTCGGGAACAGGACTTTATAAACGTTAGTCGGCATTTCCGTCCATTGAGTGGGCAATTCTGCCGACAATCTTTTAAGCGCTCAGTTCTTTATCGAAACCATGCGCCGAAGGCTCTTGCTCCTCCTATCCCTTGGCTGGATATTCAACTACGCGCACAGAATGGCAATTTCGCCCCTCATACTGATGATAAAAGGAGAATTAGGGATAAACAACGCCGAGGTTGGCCTTCTGATGACCTCCCTACTTCTTCCCTATGCCCTCATCCAGGTTCCGGCCGGTTACCTCGGTGACAAAATCGGAAGGAAACGCCTCCTCGTGATAAGCATAATCGGCTACTCTGTCTCGTCCGCACTCATAAGCTTTGCCAAGCATTACTGGGAACTTCTCGCGGTTAGGGCGGTCTACGGTTTCTTCTCCGGCCTTTACTACGCCCCAGCTACAGCTTTGATAAGTGAGGTCTACCGCGAGAGGAAGGGGTCTGCCTTGGGAGTCTTTATGGTGGGCCCACCCATCGGGAGCGGCATGGCACCCCTGATAGTCGTTCCCATAGCCATTAACCTAGAGTGGCGCTATGCGTTCCTTGTCCTCTCGGCTATGAGCTTCGCCGTCGGTCTCGCCCTGGCTTTTGCTATTAAGGGTGAAGTCTCAAGGCCGAGCAAGGTCAGTTTCTCTATCCCCAAGAACGTCTCCCTTCTCAGTGTGGCGAACTTTATAGTCCTCGCGGCTTTCTTTGGCCTGCTCACATTTCTCGTCTCATTCTTCATAAACTCTGGTGTTTCGCTTGAGACAGCCTCACTATTCTTTTCCTTGCTGTCTGTTGTTGGAATAGCCGGCTCGCTTTTTGGTGGTGAGCTCTACGACAGAGTTGGAAAGAGGAGTATTGAAATAGTGTTCGGTCTCAACGCCCTCTTAACCTTCATCCTAGCCATTACGGCATCCCCCTGGGTTGTACTTCCTCTTGGGTTGAGTTTCTACTCCGTGGGGGCGATAGTCACCGCGTACACATCCGAAAAGGCCAGTGGGGCGAACATGGGCTCAGTGATGGGCTTTGTTAACATGGTCGGCTTCTTTGGAGCGACGGTGGGTCCTTATCTCTTTGGCCGGTTAATCGATAGTTTCGGCTATGAGAATGCTTTTCTTTCGATCCCGATCATGTATCTTCTCGCCTGGGCGATAATCAAAGTGGGAGGAAAACTGGAGAAAATGGAAGAAAGCGGCGTCAGCCGTACATGACCTCGTGCATGGCTATCTGCTGGGCGAGCCTCTGCTCCGAGCCAAAGACCTTCTCGATAGCTTTGAGGAAGTCCTCCTGAGTAACGTACTCGCGCCTGTCCCTTATGGCAAACATTCCCGCTTCAGTGACTATGGCCTTCAGGTCTGCACCGCTCGCCCCTTCGGTCATCTCCGCGATTGTCCTAAGGCTAACGTCCTTGAGGCTCATTTTCCTCGTGTGCACCTTGAGTATCTCGAGCCTGCCCTTGAAGTCTGGCAACGGAACCTCTATGAGCCTGTCGAATCTTCCTGGCCTGAGCAGTGCTGGGTCAAGGATATCTGGCCTGTTGGTCGCTGCAATGATCTTGACGTTGCCCCTCGGATCGAAGCCGTCCATTTCTGCAAGGAGCTGCATGAGAGTCCTGTTGACCTCCCTCTCGCCACCGGTGGTCTCGTCCATCCTTTTTGCTCCAATGGCATCTATTTCGTCGATGAATATTATAGTTGGAGCCTTCTCCTTGGCCAGCTCGAAGAGCTCGTGGACAAGCCTTGCACCATCTCCAATGAACTTTCTTACTAACTCGCTTCCGACAACGCGGATGAAGGTCGCGTTGACTTCGTGGGCAAGGGCCTTTGCCAGGAGGGTCTTTCCACATCCCGGCGGGCCATAGAGGAGAACGCCCTTAGGTGGATCTATTCCGACCTTTTCGAAGAGCTCCGGATGCTTGAGTGGGAGTTCTACAGCCTCCCTCAGCTCTTGGAGCTGCTTCTCGAGGCCGCCTATGTCATTGTAGCTGACCGTTGGCCTTTCGATGACCTCGAAGCCGAGAACGCTTGGATCCTTCTGGCTTGGAAGGAGCTCTACGATGGCCATTGTCCTCTGGTCAAGGGCAACTCTCGCTCCAGGCTTCAGGTTTTCCCGCTCCACCCACGGAGCGATTCTAACGACGAAGCGGGGTCCGTTGTAGTTCTGGACTATTGCCCTATCTTCATCGAGGAGCTCTATCAGCGTCCCCGCGAAGGCAGGAGGCTGCCTTAACCTCGACATCTCCATACGTAAGCGTGAAAGCTCCCTCTCCAGTCTCTCCTTGTCGGCCTCAAGCGTTCTCACCTGGAGCTCAAGCTGCCTAATCCTGCGCTTGAGATACATGACGTAGTCATCGTACTCCTCTGAGGGTTTAATCTCAACGTCTTCAACACTCATAAGTTTCACCTCTCTCCGGGTTCAATTGTGTAGAAGAGCCTTTTTAACTCTATCCATTGTGGGGTTATATTGGATGTACTATTTCATATACTTTTTGATTTGATGGTGATTCAAAACGATATGCAGGAACTTCTCTACGAAATTCTTATTAATTTTAAGTGTTAATTTTGTTAGTGGTAGGTTATACCTAGGGGTGATGTAATGAGGGTTGAGATAAAATTCAGGCCCGCTGAAGAAGGCACTGTTCTTCCGTTCAACTACAACTATGATGTTTACACTCAGCTCATCGAAAAAATGGCAGTAGTTTCTCCTGAGCTTGCTCGTGAGGCCAGGGTCAGTCATGTTGACTATCTCACCTTCTCCCGCATAATGGTGAGAAAGCGCGAGCTGATACCTGACAAGGGAATAAGAGTTCTCTCAGATGATGTCTCACTCTACATATCCTCTTCGTCGAGTGAAATTATAAAGGCAGTGGTTGTGGGTTTCATTGATAGTCCCATTCTTCAAATAGGAGATGCTGCCTTCATAGCTGATGATATAAAGATGCTTAAGGAGCCTAAAATAAAGAATGAAGCTCTTTTTTCTACTCTCAGCCCAATCATGGTCAGGACGGTCAAGTTGGGCAGTAACAATATGAAGATATGGGATCTTTATCCAAATGAGAGGGCCTTCTTCGAGAAGCTCAGGAAGGTTATGCTGATGCGCTATTCGGCCATAATGGGGGCGATGCCTGAGGATAAAGATTTCACAATAGATGTCATCAAGTTCAAACCCGTTAGGATACTCGTCAAGGATACCTACTACCGCGGCTCTCTGATGATATTCCGCTACCGCGGTTCCCTTGAAATAGCTCGCTTTGGCTACGAGAATGGCTTTGGGGAGAAAACGAGGTATGGCTTTGGCATGGTTAAAGTGATAGACGAAAAACCAAGACGAGAAGACCAAGAATAGCCTCAATGAACCATACTATAGCGACCAGCTTTGGCTCTGTTACTTTGACTTTTCTCATTATCATCCCCAAAAAGCTTGGATACGGGGGAGCCTGAAGGGTCCCATCGGGGCGGACGGTCGTTCTTCCGTGCCTGCGGACTCCAAAACGTACCCCCATCGCTTTTATGATGAAGTCGAGGAAATGAGGTATAAGGAGTACCGCTGCGTAAGCC
Source organism: Thermococcus piezophilus (assembly GCF_001647085.1). Taxonomy (NCBI): domain Archaea; kingdom Methanobacteriati; phylum Methanobacteriota; class Thermococci; order Thermococcales; family Thermococcaceae; genus Thermococcus; species Thermococcus piezophilus. The sequence continues at coordinate 445,436 of NZ_CP015520.1, read as the reverse complement.
TCGACTTTCCCTATAATTCCTATTAATCCTATAAGAGCCCCGACGCTCAGTGTTCCAGTATCGCCGGGAAAGACTCTTGAGGGGTATCTGTTCCACCACAGGAAGCCGAGAGCAGCACCCATTCCAGCTAGTGCGAGCAGTCTAGCGTTTCCTTCGGTTATTAGGGATAGAAAGAAGAGTGCTACCGCCGAAGCGCCAATCTCGAGCCCGTTGAATCCGGCGAGCATGTTCACAAGGTTCGCGGAACCGGTTACGAAGAGCACCGTGAAGATTGGATAAAGAACCCCTAGGTTGAGCGAAAAGCCGAAGACATCAATCTCCGATGAAACCCCAAGAAACATAGCGGGGATGGAGACGAAGAGCGAGAGGATTACCTTGTGGAGCTGTCTGAGGTTCGTCAGGTCATCTATAACTCCAACGATCCCGAAGAGAAGGAAAACAATTAAGGCCATTGCGAGCTCTTCGTTCATGAAGGGCGAGAGCGCCACAGGAAGCGCCAGAAGGATAGTGATTCCCCCCATCTCGGCTACGTCTGGCTGATCGGGTTTGTGGATATCCCGTCCGGTTATCCCTGCCTTCTTCATTCTCCTGGCAACGTACGGCGTGAGGATGAGAGTTAGGGTTAAACCTATAAGAGGAGCGGCCCACATCATACTAAGCACACCCACAGGTGTTACGGCTGCCTAGAAATAAATCCTTCGGTGGAAGCTATGGACATAAGGCTGGTGGTCTTTGATCTGGACGGAACGCTAATAGGAGCCCCAAAGCCCTTCTCTGAGGTGAAGGAGGAGCTGAAATCAAGATTGCTCCAGATGGGCATCCCAAAGGAGATAATGGGGAATCTAACCCCAATGTACGAGAATCTCCATAGGATAGCGAGGGAAACCGGGGGGAGCTTTAAGGAGCTTTACTCAATAATGGTTGAGCTTGAAGTGGAGCGGATGGAGAGGAGCTTTCTCTTCAAGGGAGTCATGGATGTTCTGGAGTTCCTAAGGGCAAAGGGTATTCCTATGGCGATAATGACGAGGAGTTCCCGTGAGGCAACGATGAAGGCCCTCGAGATGCACGGCATTAAGGACTACTTCTCGCTGATATCCACCCGAGACGATGTTCCGGTCGGGGAAGTCAAGCCAAATGCTGGCCAGCTTGAGAGGATAATTACCGCCTTCGGCGTCGAGCCAACTAAGGTTCTCGTCGTTGGGGATCACGGTTACGATGTAATCCCCGCTAATGAGCTCGGTGCCCTGAGCGTTATGATAACTGGCCACAACGCCGGAAGGATGAGCTTCAGCGTCGAGGCAGAGCCGAGCTTTGAGGTTGAAACGATTAAAGAGCTCCCTCGACTGCTGGAGAACCTGTTAAGCACCTACATCGTAGTTCCGGCCTACAACGAAGAAAAAACCATCAGCGTGGTTCTCGACGACCTTTTGCGCTACTTCCGGGCAGAGGAGATAGTCGTCGTCAACGACGGTAGCAGGGACAGGACTGCCGAGATAGCCCGCTCAAAGAATGTCCACGTGCTCACTCATCTCGTCAACCGCGGACTCGGAGGGGCATTAGGTACGGGCATTAAATACTCCCTCAGAAGGAGCGCGAGGTTAATCCTAACTTTCGACGCCGACGGCCAGCATCTTGTTAGTGATGCTCTTCGCGTTATGAAGCCAGTCGCTGAAGGCAAAGCGGACTTTGCGGTGGGTTCAAGACTCAAGGGCGATACAAGTCAGATGCCATTCGTCAAGCGCTTCGGCAACTTCGTTCTCGACGCCATAACCGCGGTCTTCGCGAGGAAGTACGTCAGCGACAGCCAGAGCGGGCTTAGGTGCTTCAACCGTGAGTGTGCGTCAAAAATAACGATAACCTGCGATCGCTATGCGGTTTCGAGCGAGATAATCATAGAGGTCTCGAAGAACGGCTGCAGGATTGTGGAGGTTCCTATAAAGGCCGTCTATACCGAGTACTCCATGAAGAAGGGTACGAACATTTTGGAGGGGGTTAAGATAGCTCTTAACCTGCTGTTTGACAAACTGAGGTGATGGACATGTACGCGGTTCAGTACATAACGATAGTTGTTGTCCTGGCTTTGATGGTCTATGTGCTCGGCAGGTACGGGCGCAGGGAGTTTGAGTGGGAAGACTTTCTCTTCTGGGAGGCACTCTTGCTTGGCCTCATGATAGTCGCGATATTTCCCGTGGAGATAGCCAACGAGATAAAGCGCATCCTTGGCCTTGGAAGAGGTTTTGACGCCCTCTTCGTTATAGGTATCGGCCTAGGATACATCCTCATCTTCAGGGTCTACCTGGCCGTTGACAAGACCGAGCGTGAGATAACGGAACTCACTAGGAAACTCGCCATAGAGCTTGAGGAAATGAACAAGAGGTTGGAAAAAATAGAGGAGAAGCTTTAATCCTCCACGAACTCTCCAAAGAGCTCCTCTAGGAAAAGCCTGACGCGCTCCTTCGGGAGCTTGAACTGTCTTATTTTGACAATTCCCTTTTCCTGCGCTTCCCTCAGGAGAATTTCCGTGGCCTCGTTGGGATACATCTCTTCGTAGACTATCTCCCTGATTCCGGCGTTGATGACTAACTTAAAGCAGGTGTCGCAGGGGAAGTGGGTGACGTAGAGCGTTGCCCCCTCGAGGCTTATGCCCTTTCTGGCAGCCATCGCTATGACGTTCTGCTCGGCATGAACCGCTCTGTGGCAGTGGCCGTCAACTATGAGGCAGCCTACATCTATGCAGTGCTCCATGCCCCTGGGGGCGCCGTTGTAGCCTGTCGCAAGGATGTATCCGTCCTTAACAGCAACTGCCCCGACCCTGAGCCTCGGACAGGTCGCTCTAAGGCTCACGAGCTTTGCTATTAACATGAAGTACTCGTCCTTGGTTGGCCTGATTTGCTTTATGCGCTCCGCCTTTTCCCTGTCGAGGAATATTTCAACCCCCATAGCCCATCACTATATACTCTTGTTGAACATGTTGCCGTTTATCTCAGCGAGAATTCTTAATATCCTCTCATCGTAGCTCGGGTGGGTGTCTATAAGCGTTACTCTCTGCTTTCTCTCTATGGCAGGCTCGATGCTCGGCAGAGAGGTGTGCCTGACTCCTATTCTAAGGTCTTCGTAGTACTTTAGCTCCTCGAGGGCGCGCTTCAGACTCATTGGGATATCCAGCAACCTGAGTGCCGTCTCGTCTGCCTGGAACTCCCTCTTTTTGAGGAAATCGACACGGGTGACCTCGTAGAGGACGTAAAGACCCAGCGCGGCTATCGTCATTCCTATGCTGTGGGCAAGCAGGATCAAGATTGCTGTGAAGACTATCATCAGGTACCTTCCGTAAGCTATGAGCGGGAAGGTCTTGGTGTCGCCATTCTTTATGTGGCCGAGCTCGTGAGCGGCAACCGCGAGAATTTCGTCTTGGTCGAGAACCTCAAACAGCCCAAGGGATAGGACTATGGTGTCCTTGAAGGAGTATGCGTTGGGTATGTAGTCGTCGAGGATGTACACCCTTGGCATTGAGAGCTTTGCCTTCTTTGCCATCTTGGCTATGCCGTCGTAGAGCCAGGGGATCTCGCTCCTCTCAAGGGTGATATAGTTGCCCCTGATCTCGTGGGTCGAGACCCAGAGGTAGAAGGCGAAGATGATGCCGAACGCTGCCAGCGCTACCTTGAGACCCAGTTCCTTTAAGGCTATGACTGCCAGCAGGACCTCAAGGGATATTATGATGAAGAGCATCTTTCATCACTTCTTAATTTTGGAGAGGTAAGCGTATGTTGCCTCCCTGAAGTTCGTCATGAGGGCGTCGAGAATGCTTTCCACCACTTTTTTTTCGAACTCCTCCTTCGTGGTGGTTATTGAGTAGACATATCTCATACCACCCCTTCCCTTCTCGACCCCCCTCTTGAGGAGACCGCGCTCGCAGAGACGGTTCATGAGGATGCTTATGGTGGAGCGCCTTATGTCGGGGTGCTTTTCCTTCATGTACTCATAGACCTGGCCAGCCGTGGCGACTTTAACCTTCCACATGTGCTCCATTATCTCCGCCTCGAGAGGTGGCAGAACAGCCTTTATTCCTTCCTCGGTGAGCTTGAACTCGTGGGGCTCCATAGGTACCACCTTTCTAATCCCTTACTCTATGTAGGGTGCTCAGTCTAAAAAGTTTTTGTGCGTTGTAGTACCTCCATGTACTCTTTAGTTCCGCGTATTTTGGAATTAGGTTTTTAAATCCACCCCTCGAGTAATTATGGGCGCGGGCCGGTGGCTTAGCTAGGACAGAGCGTCGGCCTCCGGAGCCGAAGGTCGCGGGTTCAAATCCCGCCCGGCCCGCCAGCAGCCTTTACGCAATTAAAGACTGGCGATTGAATTCCATGGGAAATGGCTTCCTTTGAGAGGTTTGCCTTGTAAGTACCCCCACTTGGGGCACGATTGTGAGTCAAACCCTCCAAAAGAGCTCTTTGCTTAATGGAGGATACCTGCCAATAATCCATTTGGCTTTACAGTAACTAACCTTTAATCAAAACTTTGCACAGGCCAAACTTTGCAAGGCAAGTTTGATCAGGGCTCGTATGTCCTGTTAAATCGTTAATTTGGGGTGAACCTGTTTTTGGCGTGCTGTCCTTATAGTGTTTGCCACTGGTGGCGTTCTCCGAGTGCTGAAATGAAAATGCTCGTTTCTAAACAGCCCGTTGACGAGAGTCCACTCAAACTTGGTGTCCCTGAATGACTCACTTCTTTATTATCCCATAATGCCCATTAAAGGTTATAAAGTTCCCGACTGTACTTCGCAGTCGGGTGATTTAAGTTGGAGAACAACGCTCATAAGTTCGACCTTAATGGTGCATTCGTTTTAATTCCCAAAAAACCGGATTTGAGATACCTATACATTGAGATAACCAACCGCTGCAACCTCCGCTGTGAGATGTGCTTCAAGCAGTACTGGCAGGACAGAGAAGGAGACATGGACTGGGGTCTCTTCATCAAGATACTCGATGACGCCGAGGAACTCCCAGAGCTCGAGATGATATACTTTGGGGGCATAGGCGAGCCCACCATCCATCCCCGCTTCATGGACATGGTCAGGGAAGTCAAGAGGCGCGGCTTCGCCCTTGGTATAAGCACCAACGGCTTTCTACTCACGGATAAGCGCATAGAGGAACTTGTAAAGCTTGGGGTGGATTTGATATATTTCTCGATGGACTCTGTGCCAACCCAGCCGGTTGACATCGGTCACATAAAGCCAGACTACACGGGCGCCAGGATAAAGAAGATACTGGAGGTCAAGAAAAAGCTTGGGAGTGATGTTCCCCACATAGGCGTTGAGATTGTGGCGACAAAGGAGAACTACAAAGAGCTCCCCGAGATAGCGCACTACGTTGGCTCTTTGGGCATAGATACCCTGCTCATCTCGAACATCATTCCCATAGCCAAGGAGCATGCTGATATGATAGTCTATAACGGCAGCGTAGATATGAAGCCGATAGTGAACAAGCTCCAGGCCATATACCATGGCTACCTGCACAAGACGGCCGAATTCTCGCTGAAAACCGAGCGTCACTGCGAGTTCGTGGAAAAGAAAGTCGCCGTCGTACGCTGGGACGGAGAGGTTGCCCCCTGCTACCGTTTCCTGCACACATACCCAGAGATAGTCTTCGGCAGGGAGAAAATGGTCCTCGCTTACTCTTTCGGCAACGTCCGGGAGAGGAGCATAGCTGACATATGGACGAGCAGGGATTATTCCTGGTTCCGTTTTGTGGTCAAGAACTCCCTCTATCCAAGCTGTACCGACTGCTCGCTCAACGAGTCCTGCTCCTTTGTACAAGATACGCAGTCTGACTGCTGGGGCAACATCCCAAGCTGTGCCGACTGCCTCTGGTCAAGACGCATAGTCCTCTGCCCGATACCAGAGAAAGGCATGAAGGGCTTCTGGTGACTTTCCAAATATATTTTTCAATTTCAATATCATGTATTTACATATATTCTGGAAATTGGCAGTGTGTTTCTCTAACTTAAATGTTCGGAAAAGGGTCTGGCTATTTTGCCACTATGGTTATGTTAAACAAATGTAATTATCTTGCCTATTTCATGCTTCTCTTTTTGCTTTCGTCAAATTTATTAGTGCTAATGTACAAAAATTCCTTCGACAACTATCTGGGGAGTCGAAACATGTTTGCGTACTGGGGAAAGATTTTGAGGGTAAATTTGAGTACGGGCAAAATAAGTGAGGAGAAATTCGACGAGAAGTTTGCCCAGAAGTGGCTTGGAACCAGAGGATTTGGTATCTACTGTCTTCTGAAGGAGATGGATCCCACGGTGGATCCCTTCAGCCCAGAAAACAAAATAATTTACGCCACCGGTCCCCTGACCGGAACCACTGCCCCAACTGGCGGCAGATATATGGTTATAACTAAGAGCCCGCTGACTGGCTATACAGCCATGGCTAACTCCGGTGGCTTCTTCGGAGCCGAGCTGAAGTTCGCTGGCTGGGACGCTATAATAGTCGAGGGCAAGGCTGATCACCCGGTCTACATATACATCAACGATGACCAGGTTGAAATCAGGGATGCGAGCCACCTCTGGGGCAAGCTCGTGAGCGAGACTGAAGAGAAACTCAGGGAAGAAATCGGCGACAAGAGAGTTCGCATAGCCTCAATCGGTCCGGCGGGTGAGAACCTCGTCCGCTTTGCCGCGGTCATGAACGACGAGCACCGCGCCGCTGGAAGGGGCGGTGTCGGGGCTGTAATGGGAAGCAAGAACCTCAAGGCCATAGTCGTTCGCGGCCACAATAGGGTTGAGGTCGCCGACAGGGCCAAGTTTACCACCGTCGTCAAGGAGAAGACCGATAAACTCAGGAAAGACCCAACTGCCGGCGGTGGGCTGCCGAACTACGGTACCGCGGTTCTTGTCAACATAATCAACCAGAACGGTCTCTACCCGACTAGGAACTTCCAGGAAAGCCAGTTTGAGTACGCCGAAGAACAGAGCGGTGAGGCCATGACCGCCAAATACCTCATCAGGAACAAGCCCTGTTACGCCTGTCCGATCGGCTGTGGAAGGGTCAACAAGCTTCCAACCGTCGGCGTCACTGAAGGTCCAGAGTATGAGAGCATCTGGGCGCTCGGAGCGCACCTCGGAATAAACGACCTGGCAAGCATCATAGAGGCCAACCACCTGATAGACGAGCTCGGTATGGACACCATCTCAACCGGTGGAACCCTTGCTACCGCCATGGAGCTCTACGAGAAAGGATTGCTCAAGCAGGAGGACATTGGTGAGGATGCTCCGCCCTTCAGGTGGGGCAACACCGAGGTTCTGCACTACTACATCGAGAAGATAGCGAGGAGAGAGAGCTTCGGTGACAAGCTCGCCGAGGGTGGCTACAGGCTTGCCGAGATGTACAACGGAACCGAGTACTTCATGGGCGTCAAGAAGCAGGAGCTTCCGGCTTACGACCCGAGGGGTGCGGAGGGACACGGCCTCGGTTACGCCACCAACAACCGCGGTGGCTGCCACATCAAGCAGTACATGATAAGCCCGGAGATTCTCGGCTACCCGTACAAGATGGATCCGCACGACATCAGCGACGAGAAGGTTAAGATGGTCATAACCTTCCAGGACCTCACCGCATTGATAGACGCCGCGGGCCTGTGTGTATTCACAACCTTCGGACTCGGTGCAGATGACTACCGCGACATGCTTAATGCAGCTCTCGGATGGGACCTCACTACCGAGGAGTACCTCAAGATCGGAGAGCGCATCTGGAACGCAGAGAGGCTCTTCAACCTCAAGGCTGGCCTCGATCCACTCAAGGAGGACACCCTGCCCAAGAGGCTCCTCGAGGAGCCCGTCAAGCAGGGTCCGAACAAGGGAAGGGTCGTCAGGCTCAAGGAGATGCTTCCGAGGTACTATGCACTCCGCGGCTGGACCGAGATGGAAGAATTCCCAAGGAGAAGCTCGAGGAGCTCGGCCTGAACGAGTTCTGAATTCTCTTGTCTTTTCTTTAATATATTGTTGTTTCTCCAATATTTTAAGGTTCCTACAGGGGCCCGTGCACATCGTGCTACATAGTCCCCTGTTGGGGATTATATGTTAGTTTTCGCTCAATATAACTTACAATCTGTTGTGTTTTAAGTTTACGTAAAATAACTAAATTGCCCAGTTATATAGACCATATGTAATAATACGCTTTAAAATCGAAAGATTTATACGGCAGATGTCCAGAGAAGTACCTCGATGACGGGTAGAGTACCCGGATGGTTCAATGCGCTAAAATCCAACAAGGGGGTATATGAATGAAAGGTTGGAAAGCAGCTGTGGTTGCACTCTTTCTTGTTGGTCTAATTGCAGGGACTGCAGCAGCTGTGCCAACAAAGCCAATCGCAGTGAGCCCTGTACAGGAAAAGAACTATGGACTCTTGACTCCGGGACTCTTCAAGAAGATCCAGGGTATGAACTGGAACCAGGATATTAACACTGTCATAATGTTCAACAGCCCAGCTGACCGCGATAGGGCAGTGCAGATTCTCAAGATAATGGGCGCTGAGATTAAGTACAGCTACAAGATTATACCCGCGGTTGCAGTTAAAATAAAGGTCAAGGATCTCCTTCTCGTTGCGGGAATGATCGATCCAGGCTTCTTTGGAAACAGCAGGCTGTCCGGTGTGAGGTTTATCCAGGAGGACTACAAGGTTCAGGCCGCTGACTCAACGTCAGTTGCTCAGATTCAGGCCGATGCCGTATGGAATCTCGGTTACGATGGCACTGGAATAGTCGTTGCGGTTATCGATACCGGTATCGACGCCAACCACCCTGACCTCCAGGGTAAAGTCATCGCTTGGTACGATGCCGTGAACGGAAAGACCACCCCGTACGATGACAACGGTCATGGAACCCACGTTGCGGGTATTGTCGCAGGAACAGGTGCTGCGAGCAACGGCCAGTACATCGGTGTCGCTCCGGGCGCCAAGCTCGTCGGCGTCAAGGTTCTTGCCGCCGACGGTTCTGGAAGCATATCGGACATTATAGCCGGTGTTGACTGGGTAGTCCAGAACAAGGACACTTATGGGATTAAGGTCATCAACCTCTCCCTTGGTTCAAGTCAGAGCTCAGATGGTACTGATTCACTCAGCCAGGCGGTCAACGCCGCTTGGGATGCGGGCCTTGTTGTCTGTGTCGCAGCTGGAAACAGCGGCCCTAACACCTACACCGTCGGTTCTCCAGCTGCTGCCAGTAAGGTCATAACCGTGGGTGCCGTTGATAGCACCGACACTATAGCTAGCTTCTCAAGCAGGGGTCCGACTGCCGACGGCAGGCTTAAACCGGAGGTTGTCGCTCCAGGTGTCGACATCATTGCCCCGAGGGCCGCCGGAACCAGCATGGGAACCCCGATTGACACTTACTACACCAAGGCCTCCGGAACCAGCATGGCCACCCCGCACGTCGCTGGAGTTGCCGCCTTGCTCCTCCAGGCTCACCCGGACTGGACCAACAGCAAGATCAAGACTGCCCTCATTGAGACCGCCGAAATAGTGGCCCCAGCTGAAATAGCCGACATCGCATACGGTGCAGGTAGGGTCAATGTCTACAAGGCCCTCAACTACGACAACTACGCCAAGCTTGTCTTCACCGGCTCCGTCGCGGATAAGGGAAGTGTCAGTCACACCTTCGACATAAGCGGCGCGACTTTCGTCACCGCTACCCTTTACTGGGACAACAGCGCCAGTGACCTTGACCTCTATCTCTACGACCCGAACGGCAACCAGGTCGACTACTCCTACACCTCCTACTACGGATTCGAGAAGGTTGGTTATTACAATCCGACCGCTGGAACCTGGACGGTTAAGGTTGTCAGCTACAGCGGTGCCGCCAACTACCAGGTCGACGTCGTCAGTGATGGAACTCTCAGCCAGTCTACCGGAACCACTCCGACGCCCGCTCCTACCCCAACTCCCACCACCGACAGCCAGACCTTCACTGGCTATGTCCACGACTGGTACGACAAGAGCGACAGCTTCACCATGACCGTCAACAGCGGAGCTACCAAGATAACTGGTGACCTCACCTTTGACACTTCACTCCACGACCTTGACCTCTATCTCTACGATCCGAACGGCAACCTCGTCGACCGCTCCGAGACCTCCACCAGCTACGAGCACGTCGAGTACCTTAACCCGGCTCCTGGAACATGGAAGTTCATAGTCTACGCCTACAACACCTACGGCTGGGCCAGCTACCAGCTTGACGTCGTTGTCTACTACGGTTGATTTTTAAGCCTCTTTTCTCTTTTCATTTGAGGTGATAGCCATGAGAAAAGTTCTCGCAGCAGTGTTCTTTGTTGTGATCATCGTATCATCTGTTCCTCTCGCAAACGCTAAAATCGAGCCCTACGTATACAAGCCGACCGTCCCTGACACGGCCTTTTCAGTTCTTGCCCTCTATGAAACTGGTGACTATGCGAAGGTTCTCGAGGGCTGCGAGTGGCTGATGATGCTCAGGACACCTTTTGACTCATGGGGATTCGCATACGGCGAAGACTACGAAGCCAAGTACACCGCGATGGCGATACTCGCGCTCCTAAGAGGCGAGAGGATAGCTAGTGGAAGGTACAACACCACCATAAACAGCGCCGCTTATTGGCTCATCTACAAGCAGAATCCAGACGGCTCCTGGCAGGACTATACCGACACTGCCCTCGCACTTATTGCCCTCAGGGAGTTCCTCAATAGCGGCTATCTCAACGAAAAGCTCCCAGGGTTTAGGAAGCAGGTTCAGGGGGCAATAGACAGGGCCCAGGGTTGGCTTATGGCTGCACAGCCGAAGAACGACGTCGAGAGAGTATTAGGCTATATGGCTCTAGGGAAAAAGGAAGATCTGAAGAGGATGGAAGTTGACGGTGAACTGGCAGCATACCGAGCATTTGCACTCGCCTATATGGGTGAGAGGATTGAGTTGACTGAGGACTTTCAGAGCACGGTAGCAATAGCAATGGCCCTCTACGCTACCGGTAGTGAAAAATACCGCGAGGAACTCCTCAAGAAAGAACACTTCGGCTTCTGGGGAGTTCTTCACTATCGTGTCCTCGACCTGTTGAGCGCTTCGAAGATAAGTGGTTTTGAGGACTTAAAGCCGATAGCCTGCCCTTATATTGACAAGATAACACCCAACGACGACTGGGAGAAGGTGATTTTCGCCGACTACTATATAGCCTGTAGCAAGAAGCCCGAACTCCCTACCAACTACTCGGCTCTGCTCCCCTGGCAGATCGCTGAAGTAGCGAGAGTTAAGGCCCTGCTCAGCGAGGATTATGAAGATGCCGTTAGCTACCTCCTCAAGATATCTAAGGATGGCATCTGGAAGGACTTCTACAACACAGAATACGTCGTCTGGGTGCTCAAGAATCTTGGTGTGAACTATGACTATGCTAGGTCTCTAGAATATCTCCAGGAGAACCTCACTTGGATGCTCGAGACGAAAGATTCCAAAACAGGCAACCCGATTTACTACAACACGCCCACCTACTACTTCGCCTACGCGGCTATCGTCTTCAAGGAGTTTGGCCTCGAAAGGCCCCTTAACGAGAGCCTCAGCATCCTCGCAGAAAGACAGTATCCTAACGGCGGCTGGCCATACACTCAGGGTTCGGTGGTAGGGCTGACGTCCACGATCAGGGTTCTGTGGGCCCTTCAGGAGGCAGGGCTTACGGATACCCCAATGTACGAGAAGGGAGTTAAGTTCCTCAGGACCATACTCTACGTTGACATACCCGAGCCCGAAGAAAGTGGGAATGAAGTAAAGCTGGCCAATGCGACATTCCTTCTCGTGAGAAATGGACTTTACATCGGCAACTCTACGAACAGTGCAGATGTTAGCAGCTTGGACGGCTACGTGGTCATTTATCCCTCTCAGAGTCCACTGATGATTAATGCCTATGAGGTTGATGGCTTCATCGCCAGCGAGCCGGCACCAAGTGAAAGGATGACATACGTCTACATGATAGCAGGAGCAGTTCTGATAACACTTGCCATTGTGGTGTCAAGGTCCTGGAAGAAACGAAACAAAAGGTGATATAAAGGCCTTTTCTTATTTTTCTTACCCTGAATCTCACGAACTCTTTCAGAAACTCTTCGTCAAAGTATGTTTTTCTTTCATCAAGATATGCCTCGTATATTCTAATCGCATCACCATCGCCGAGATCTTTCAGCGTTTTAAGGACGTCATCCTTCTTCAGGCCAGAGCCATTCAACACCATCATCAAGGATCGAGAAGAAGTCAACGTCGCTCGTTCCGGGAATGAAGTCGCCCCCAACCAGCGAGCCAAAGAGAATTAAAGAGTGGAGGCCGGGAACCCGGCCGAGCTTTTGCCTCAAGCATTCTATGAGGCCTTCAACCTTCATGTGGTTGAGGCTTCCTCGTCGTTGTAGATGTCCCAGTTCTCTATTTTTTCCTCGTAGCCCTTTGAGCCCTTCAGTGTCTGAATCCTGAACATGTAGCTCTTGTACCAGTTGTAGGACGGCTTGACCTTAACCGGAAGGAGCTTCCAGGCCCTGGTCTCCTCCTCGTAGCCCCAGTTGACATACTCGTTGAAGTTCCTGATGATGTCTGTTATGACGACGTTGAACTCGTTGAGGAGAACCCTCTGTATATCGCGCCACTTGTCGAGAGAGCTCTCGCGCCTCGTTATACCGAAGTAGCCGGCGCAACCTGGTCCCTTGAGGGTGGCGATTCCCCTGCCGACGAAGGCTCTTATGGCGTCAACAGTCTCTGGTGGGTCAGTGATGAAAGTGTCGAACTTGTGGAGGGCGTAGTCTGGAAGCGGCTCCCTGAGGTCGAAGGTGAACATCTCGATGTTGCTGAAGCCTATCTCATCGGCGACCTTCTCGATGAACTTAACAAGCCTCTCGTCGATGTCGAGGACGGCTATCCTTTTCGGAAGGCCGCTGAGCATCAGGGCAACGCTGGTGAGGTCGTCATCACCCAGGACAAAGACCTCCTTGTTCTCAAGGTCGCCCCTCGTGTGCATCAGGGCAATCCTTGCCACGGTGGTCTCTGGCGTAACGTAGGCCTGATCGAAGTTATGGAGCGGCTGTGGCCTGTCCTTGACGATCTCCTTGAACTGCTCAAGTAAATCGCTGAAGGCGTCGAGCTCGACGGTCTTGCCCTGGCAGTGAGAGCAGGTGTATTTCTTTCTTGACCCGATTCCATACTTCTCCACCAGCTCCTTGCCCTTGGCGGTGAGCCTCACGCCGTTCTCCTCGAAAGCGATGTAGCCGAGCTCGTGGAGGGCCGTTATCACCGCGACGACCAGCGGGAGCGGCTCCTCGCTAAGGTCAACTATGCGCCAGACGTCGCTGCTCGCTAGAACTGCGCTCAGAACGTTCTCGACGGTCCTCTCGTAAACGGGAATGCTCGTCTTCTCTTTGACCCTCCCCACTATTTCCCTCATTTCAAGCACCTCCAGAAGGATTTTATTCGTGAACGGGGTTAAGGTAAGGCACTTTTAAAGGTTTTCCACTGGAGTAAGGTTAATAAGTTCTGCAACTTTCGGGTCTTTGATGCTAAGAGTTGTTGGAGACGACTTCGTCAAGCGATACTGCCTTGAGTACAACCGCGAGGCCCTTGAGGAGGTTAGGCCTTACATTGGCGAGAGACCTTACTCCCGTCTTAAGGCTCTCCTTGAATATCGTCTGACTGGAAAAGACTTCGACCGCTCACCCGTTGGTGAAAAAATAGCTCTGGCTTTTTCTGCCGGCTCAGACAGCACCTCAACTCTCAAAATCCTCCGCTGGGCTGGCTTCGAGGTTGTCCCCGTTACGGCAAAGCTCCCCCAGATAAACGAAGGGGTTATCGAGAAGGCCAAAAGCTACGGCGCGGTTTTTGTTGAAATTCCTGGTTATCTTGAGGCGATGACTGAGCAGATGAACAAGGGTGCCCCAATCTGCGGCCGGTGTCATTCGATGGTCATAAAGGCCGTCGAGGACTACGCGAGAGAGATAGGTGCCAAAATCGTAGCCAGCGGCGACTTGCTGAGCTCTGGCCTTATTTCCATCTACAGGAACGGAGACATAGTAACGCTGAACCTCCCGGCTTTTCTTGCTCTCGACAAGGCTGAGATAATCGAGCTCATAGGTGGAAAGTACGACCTCAAGTTCGGCTGTCCCCTTCTGTGGGAGACCTTTAGGAAAGCGCCCAGCGTAAAGCGATTCTCCATCCAGAGGGTTCTCCGTGAGCTTAGAGCCAGGGCCATAACCCCTGAAATAGCGGAGACATTGATACTCGACATCCTATCCCGCTGACTACTCATTTCTGACCCAAAAGGTTTAAATTTGTCATCTTGAACTTCGCTTAGGTGGTGAATTATGGTAACCAAGGAAGAAGTAATGGAGAAGGTTAAAGCGGTGGTTGATGAGAAGTACGTTAAGGGACTTGAAATCGGGGAAGATAATTCCATAACGATTACACTCGCCAAGAACACTCCTAACATAGATGACGTTCTCATAAGGCTCAATGCCGAGCTCCAGAAAATAGAGGGTATAGGTACGATAACGATAAACCGAGAGCGCGAGAAGACCGTTGATGAGGGCGCCGAAGTCACCAAAGAGATCGTACTCGAAAAGCTCAAGGAAGTCATCGACCCGGAAATCGGCGTTGATGTCGTTAATCTGGGCCTTATATATGAGCTGGACATCAGGCCCGACAAGACCGTCTACGTCAAGATGACGATGACCACCCCGGGTTGTCCTCTAACCATGTGGATTCTCAGGGCTGTTGAGGATAAGATACTGGAAATCCCAGGCGTGAAGGATGCGGAAATAGAGCTTACCTTTGACCCGCCGTGGACGCCGGACAGGATAAGCGAGGAGTACAAGAAGAGGCTGGGCATATTCTGATGCCCTCTTTTCAAACTTTGTCCCTTCTATGAACCTTGGAATACCCACAGGCTAGCGTCTTCTGCACATCAAAGCTTTTCCCAGTACACCTTTACACGCCCATTTATATATGTCAAAAAGTTCATCTGTCAAAAGTTTATATTTGAAGAAATTCACCCAAACCGGGTGATGTACAGTGGCGTGGAAGGTTACAGTTGATCAGGACCTTTGCACTGGATGCGGAGTTTGCGCCAGCCTCTGCCCGGACGTCTTCGAGATGAACGACGAGGGCAAGGCCCAGGCCATCGCGAGGTCACCGAAGTCGAATGTGCCTCTGAGACTGCCAAGGCCTGCCCTGTTGGTGCCATAACCATAGAGGATGTCTGAATGCCTTCTTCTTCTTTTCCCATCCAGCCCGGGCGCCGGCGGCCGTTCCATAATCCACGTGCCGGGGAATTCTAACAAAAAGTTTATATTCCCAGAAGGTGCATCTAAAAGCGGTGATGTGCCATGGCGTGGAAGGTTATGGTTGACCAGGACACCTGTATTGGAGATGCCATCTGTGCCAGCCTCTGCCCGGACGTCTTCGAGATGAACGACGAGGGCAAGGCTGTTCCGGTTGTGGAGGTTATCGATGACGAGAACCTCTACAACTGCGCAGTTGAGGCTGCCGAGGCCTGCCCGGTCAGCGCTATCGTCATTGAGGAGGCCTGAAGGCCTCTCCTTTTCCATTCATTATATCAGACTTTTCTGAGGACATTTTCCCAAAAATATTTGAGGAAGAACAAGCTCATTCGAGGTCCAGCTTAAACCTCTCTGCTTGCTCCAAGACGTACTCCCTTATCTCCCTCGCCTTTGGAAGCTCTGCCACTATTTCGCCGTTTTCGATGAGTGGCTTTAAGAGCGGCTCGACTTTCGCCCCACAGACTGGACACCTTTCCAGCTTTTTATCTGCTGGAACGCGGTGATAGTGGCCGTTCTCACAGCGGTATATCTGCTTCCTTCCGCTGAGCTTGCCGCGCTTGGTGAAGGGCTTTCCCTCGATCTCGACTATGTCGAGGGAGAAGTCTATGGGTTTAGCACTGGCGATGGACGAGCCAACACCGAAAGCATCTGTTATGTCCACTATCTCCCTTATGCTCTCCTCGTTTAGGCCTCCACTGACGAAGATTTTAACGTGGTCATAGCCCATCAAATCGAGCTCCCAGCGAACCTCCTCGATTATCCTCCTGAAGTTGCCCCTCCTCGAGCCGGGCGTGTCGAGCCTCACCGCGGTCAGGCGTTCTCCCAAAGCTTCGGCCGCCATCAGAGCCTCAAACTTCTCGTCGCAGATGGTGTCAACCAGCGCTGTTCTTGGAACTTCCGGCTCGACGACCTCGTCGAAGTACTTCCAGGCTTTCATTTGGTCACCTACGGTAAGAATCAGCGCGTGAGGCATCGTTCCAACGGGCTTTTCACCTATCATCTCCGCCCCAAGAACGCCGCTTACTCCATCACAGCCACCTATGAAAGCCGAGCGGTCAATCATTGGAGCTATTGCCGGATGCATGTGCCTTATGCCAAAGGAATAAACTGGCTTGAAGTTCGCGGCGATCTTGACCCTCAATGCTGCGGTGGCTATACCGCTCGCCTGGCTGAGCATTCCAAGTAAAGCAGTCTCGTAGATGCCGAATTCCTCGTAGTATCCCTCAATCTGAAGAACTGGTTCGTAGGGATGGAATATCGTCCCCTCTGGCATGGCGTAGACGTTCACCGGCAGGCCTTCGAGGAGCTTGGCAACTTCTTCGATTCCAACCAGAACTCCCCACTTCCAGCCCTTTGGAAGTCCCGTCGTGGTTACGTCGGCGAAAACCTTCTTGTGGATGCCCTTTTTCTCAAGGATTTTCTTTGTCCTGATGAAGTAAACGTCAGTGGTCCTTCCGGCTTTTATATCTTCCTCGTGGGCGATATAGAAATCCCTCATTTTCCTCACCTAAAACAACTTTACCCCCCTCGATTTAAGGCTTTCCTCAGTTGAAAGGTCTAAGTAGTACCAAAACTGACCCTGTGAGTAGTGAAATCATGGTCTGCACAATATACAACACCAGGTGATGCTCGACGGAGAAGGTCGCTCACTGGATGGCAGAGGCGATAAAGGACGTAACGTGAGGTAAAGTGACCTGGGTCACCGAAAAACCCAATGTTGACGACCACAATCTGGTGATTATATAGGAACTGTCCTTTCACGAACTCGACGAGTGATTATCCCTAGGGACGGCGGCTTCCTCGACTTAGTTTGAACGGTATCTCTGCCTCCCCACCTTTCTCGATTTTGTGAAGTTCCCGCCTGTAAGCCTCCAACGGTCGATCTTCAACCTTCAGGTAGCCCGCGAAGGTCTTTGGTATCTCCTCGAGCTCGTCGAAAAACCTCGGATAGTTCTTATCTCTGATGATATGGTGGTCGAGTATTATCTCCGCTCCTGTTTCGCGGATTATCTCGTTGAGGTTTTTAATGCCAACCTGCCAGCTTCCCTCAGCGCGCTTACCGAGGTATGTCGGTGGCCCCCCAGTTATGAGCAAATCTGGAATCTTCCCGATTATCCACTCTACAGATTTTCTGTTGAGCATCTGAATATCGCTCGCGTGGATTACTCTCTTAGAGCCGTCATCAATGAGCGTCATCACAACGAAGCCGAGCCTGGAACCTTCGCCTCCATGGGGAACTGCTGGAGAGAACTCCAACTCAACGCCGCCGAGGTCAAAAGATTTGCCGTCCGCGAACTCAATCTTCCCCGCTATCGGTTCGGTGTTTTTGAGGAAGGCCCAAGCGCGCTTCCTCTGGCTGAAGTTTATGTTTTCCTGGGGGTGCTTTATGAAGAGGGGCTTTCCCTCGTATATCTCCCTCGCGTAGCTCTCGCTTGAACTCTCGTACAGACCTTCGAAGAACGGTGTGTGGTGGTCGTAATGATAGTGGGAAATAACGACAACCTCACTCCTCCGCGCGTAGCCCTGAAGCTTCCGTCTCATCTTCTGGAGTACCTCCATCTCGGCCTTAGCCGGTGGAAGGCCGTAGCGCTTCGGCCCGAGGGCGACACCGGGGTCGATGAGGATTTTTATTCCAGAGGCCTCTACGAAGGTGGCTAAGCTCCTCACGCCTAGGCTCTCCGATGTGAGTGGGATGACGCGCATTCCATCACCTAACAAAATGGAGGGCCAAACCTTAATAAGCCCTACCCATTAGTGAGGTTGACCGATGATGAGTGTCATCCCTCCCGAGGAGACGATGAGGACATTATCCCCACCTGAGGTGGTCTCATGTTTGGATTTTTGAGACGAAAGAACAAGGAGAAATACGGGCCGCTCGTTTACCTGAGCGAGCCCACGATACTATATCATACCCGGACGGAGAAGGTCATCCTTGAGCTACTCGAGGAGAAGTTCGGCTCGAACAACTTCATAGTTCCTTCAGACTACGGACTCAAGAGCACAGATCACATGATAAAGGACGCGGAGATATTTGTGGCAATAGCCATAGTGAGCAAGTTCACCTCCCTCGTTGCTAGGGAGATAAAAATCGCCCAGGAGCAGGGAAAGAAGATATACACCCTCGATGTGGCCAGGAAGGGTGACGAGATTCTATACCTCCTTGAGGAAGGCATTCCAGAAAGGATTGAATGGCTCTCCCCGGAGGAAACGCAGAGTCTCTACGCGGCCTTTCGAGGCGAGGATTTCTCAGGCTTCATGAAGTTCTTCTTCGGTGAGAGGAAAAGGCAATGGTAGAGAAGAAAAGAGGTATCAAGCGTTCGCCTTCTTGGCTTGTATATAATTGTGGATTGCCTTTGCCGCCTTTTTTCCATCACCCATCGCTAGGATGACGGTCGCTTCTCCCCTTATTGCGTCTCCGCCTGCAAAGACGCCCGGGATGCTTGTCATGAGGTTCTCGTCCACCACAAGTGTTCCATCGGAGTTCGTCTTGAGACCGGTGGCTTCCTCGCTTATTATTTTGTTGGGTTCAAGGCCAATGGCGATGATGACAGTGTCGGCTTTCAGCGTTATGTACTCAACGGTGCCAACTATCTTTCTCTTACCTCTGCTATCACGCTCATCGAGCGGCCTCATCTTCTCGAACTTCACTGCCTTCACTTTACCGTTCTCGTCCCCTATGAACTCGACCGGATTCACGAAGAACTCAAACTTAACACCTTCTTCCTCAGCGTGCTGAATCTCTTCGATACGGGCGGTCATGTCTTCCCTTCCGCGACGGTAGGCTATCGTAACTTCAGTACCCAGCCTGAGGGCGGAGCGCGCTGCATCCATCGCCGTGTTTCCAGCCCCAATAACGATTGTCTTCTTTCCTATTGCTATCGGCTCGTCATATTCGGGGAAGAGGTATGCCTTCATGAGGTTAATCCTCGTGAGGAACTCGTTTGCGGTGTAAATCCTGTCGAGAAGGATCCCGGGTATGTTCAGGAGCTTTGGAGTACCGGCACCGGTGCCGATAAAGACTGCATCGTACTCTTCAAGGAGTTCCTCAAGAGTTACAGTCTTCCCGACGATGTAGTCTAGCTTTATCTCAACTCCCAACTCCCTGAGCTTTGCTATCTCTTTCTCGAGTATTTCCTTCGGGAGCCTGAATTCGGGAATTCCATAGATAAGTACTCCACCTGGCTTGTGAAGGGCCTCGAAGATGGTAACCTTGTAGCCCATCTTCACAAGCTCTCCCGCACAGGTCAGGCCAGCAGGCCCGCTTCCGATCACGGCGACCTTTCCCTTCATTTCCCCATTGTCTCCCATGAATTCCTTGAGGAGCACTTCCTCTATGCCGTGTTTCCTCGCGTAGTCAGCCACGAACCTCTCCAGCTTGCCTATGTTTATCGGCTCTCCGACCTTACCCATCACACAGTTCATCTCACACTGCTCCTCTTGCGGGCAGACCCTTCCCGTAACCGCAGGTAAGGTATTGTCGTTCCATATTACACGCAGGGCGTTCTTGACGGCTTCATCCGGGTTATCAGGGTTCTCACGGAGGGCCCTTATGAATCCTGGTATGTTTATGTGGACAGGGCATCCTTTGATGCATGGCGCGTACTCGGGTGGACACTGTATGCAGCGCTCCGCTTCCTTTAGGGCCGAAGCAAAGTCATAACCGAGGTTAACCTCAACGAAGCTCCTCACCCTCTCCTCCACTGGCACTTCTGGAGTGGGAACGCGCTCCTTGATAAGCTTAGGTTTGGCCCTCTCCATTCAGATCACCCCATTCTCCCTCAGCTTGGCAAGGTATCTCTCCCTTGCAATTTTCTCCTGCTCAGCAAAGCGGGCGTTCCTCTTTATGGCATCGTCCCAGTCTATTTTGTGAGCATCCATCATCGGCCCGTCCCTGCAGGCGAACTTTATCTCACCGTCGTAAAGAACCCTACACGAACCGCACATTCCTGTTCCGTCAACCATTATCTGCCTGACCGTGACTATCGTGGGGATTCCGTAGGGCCTTGTTAGCTCAGCGAGCTTTTTGAGGGAGCCGAGCTTTCCACCGCCGAAGACTATATCCACCTTGTCCTTCTCGATGAACTCATTGAGGACATCAATGTAGTGGCCCTTTATACCAACGCTTCCATCTTCTGTTGTGAGGTAGTGCTCGTCCGCCACCGGTTTTGCTAGGTACTTCTCTGGATAAACGTTTGCGGCGTTCTCAAAGGTCTGAATCGCTATAGTGTAGTTTCCAACTTCTTTCATGGCCTTGAGCGTTGCGTAGCTCTCGGCCTGCGCACAGACAGCATTCGAGACAAAGACAACGTTGCCGTAGTACTTGACGTCAATCGGCTTTCCAAGAGGGCCTGTTATACTGAGAATCTCGTCTCCAACGTCGAACTCATACCAGAGCTTGAAGGTTGTGATTCCATGGCGTCTGAGAAACATACCTATCCTTCCGTCATCAGCATGATAGACAGACATCGGGACTCTTTCGCCCTTATCATCGGGAATCAAAACCACGAACTGGCCCACCTTCCAGGAGCGAGCTATGTGGGGTGCCTCGACCTCCATGAAGAAGTCTATGGCGCTCAGGTTCTCCTTTTTTGTTATTTTATACCCCATAATGCACCACCTTAGACATGTGTTCAAATTTGTCCACCCAAGGTTTTTAACCTAAGGTTTATATTCCTTTTTTAAACCAAAGGTTCAGAACTCCGAGCCGCCCCAAAAAAGTTCTCTGCAGACTTTATTATAGACGGGCTAAAGAATAAATTTAACGAGGAAGGCTTTTTATCATATTATGCCAAGACCAATACAAGGTGATGGAAGTGGTGAAAATACCTCCAAGCCATCCGCGTTACTGGAGCCTTTACTATAGAGAGAAGATCATCGAGGGAATGGAAAAAGGAATGACGGCGAAGGCAGGCTTGATTGCCCACGGTAGGGGAGAAGCCTTTGACTATCTCATCGGCGAAAGGACGATAGAACCTGCCGAGAGGGCCATGAGGGCAGCGGTCGCGAAGCTCCTCCTTGCGGAGGATCCTGTTGTATCCGTGAACGGCAACGTTGCGCTTTGGTGCCCAAGGAAACCATAGAGCTCGCTAAGGCTTTAAACGCGAAGCTCGAGATAAACCTCTTCTACCGCACGGAGGAGCGCGTTAAAGCGATAGCAGAAGAACTTCGCAAATACGACCCTGAGATAGAGCTCCTTGGTATAAACCCGACGAAGAGGATTCCCGGCCTGGAGCACGAGCGCGGCAAAGTCGATGAGAACGGTATCTGGAAGGCCGACGTGGTAGTTGTTCCCTTGGAGGACGGTGACAGAACAGAAACTCTTGTGAAGATGGGCAAGTTTGTGATAACTATCGACCTGAATCCACTCTCCCGCTCGGCAAGGATGGCAGACATAACGATAGTTGACAACATTGTCAGGGCTTATCCAAGGATGACGGAGTTCGCCCGTGAAATGAAGGACTACAGCAGGGAGGAGCTTCTCAGGATCATAGAGGAGTACAACAACGGAAAAGTTCTGAACGATGTTCTTCTCCACATAAGGGACAGGCTAACTAAGCTCGCGGAAGGTGGGATTTGGAGAAAGAAAAAACTCGATTAAAGCTCCCTTTCTGTCTTTTCCACAAGTTTTCTGAGGCCTGTTATGAGCTCTGCCTCGGTTTCTGTGTGGGATACTATGAGGGGAACGCGCTCGCGCTCGGCAAGCTTTACCGCTAGCTCATCGAGCTTCTTGACGCCGTGAAGCACCACAACTGCCGGCTTGAGCCCCTGAACGCGGACGGCTATCATTGGACTCCTTCCAGTCGTTACCTTGGTGAATATGAGCGCCCTCTCCGTCGTCCATCCGTAGAGCTTAAGGAACTCTTCCGCCGACATCTCGAGGATCGCTTTGATGCTGTCAACGACTGTGTAGCCGTATATCTTCCTGTCGAGGAGGTGCATGTTCGCCACTACCTCACCTTTGACGGCACTCACAATGTCCTTTATCGTGACGGGCAGTGCGAATTCCCTTATGTCCAGAATAGCGTTGGTTGGAAGCTCGTTCCCGAGAGTCTTGCTGAAGGCTTTTATGACGTTGCCTCCTCTGCGCTCGTCTATTTCCAGGAGGGCCTCTACAAACTTCCTTATGGTTGAGGCACCAGGACTCTTCCTCCTCCCACCTTCATAGTCGCTTATGACGGAAGAAGAGACGCCGAGGTATTCGGCGAGCTCCGTCTGACTTATACCGAATATCTCCCTCCATTTGCGCATGGTCTTTCCGGGGTCGGAGGAGAGGGTTATTTCCCCTGCTATCCTCTTGGCGAGAGCTTCTTTCTCCTTTTCAAGCATAGTGAAAGATATTCGTCAATCATTATAAACCTTTCGGCAATTGCCTAACAAACTTTGCTTTGCAAAGTTTGATCAAAGTGATTAACCCATTACGATTGCAGTTTTGCAATGAATTCCTCTTTTTACTTGGCTTGCTTGTTGATGGATCCATTCACTGAATGGCGGTGTTTATGCGAGTTTCTCCAACCTGACGCCTTACTGGCATCTAAAACAAGGTGAACCCGCGTTAAACCGGCCATTTTAAGTTGAATCCAGGTTTAACATTAATTGGGAGATTAAATGCAGTCTCAGAGTTGCCCACGTTTGGCGGTCAAGCTTAAAAACCTCCCATCCTACGCTGGGTCGGTGGAAGAGAATGGCGATATACTTCATTGGGTTGGGACTCTACGACGAAAAGGACATCACGCTCAAGGGCCTTGAGATGGCCAGAAAATGCGACCTCGTCTTTGCCGAGTTCTACACCTCGCTTTTGGCAGGGACGACGCTTGATAAAATTGAAGGACTCATAGGGAAGCCCCTCAGGAGGCTCAGCAGGGAAGAGGTAGAGCTCCAATTTGAGAGAATCGTTCTTAGCGAGGCGAAGGGCAAGGACGTCGCTTTTCTAACCGCTGGCGATCCTATGGTGGCAACCACTCACTCCGACCTCCGCATAAGGGCAAAGGAGCTGGGCATTGAGAGCTATGTAATCCACGCGCCCAGCATCTATTCTGCCATAGCCATGACTGGCCTCCAGATATACAAGTTCGGCAAGAGCGCAACCGTGGCTTATCCAGAGAAGAACTGGTTTCCAACGAGCCACTACGACGTGATAAAGGAGAACAAAGAGCGGGGACTTCACACGATGCTCTTCCTTGACATAAAGGCCGAGCAGAACAGATATATGACCGCCAACGAGGCCATGGAGATTCTTCTCCAGGTTGAGGAGATGAAAAAACAGGGCATCTTCACGCCGGAAACCCTTGTCGTCGTTTTGGCCAGGGCCGGCTCGCTAACGCCGACGCTTAAAGCCGGTTATGTTAAGGACATGCTAAAGGAAGACTTCGGAAGGCAGCCGCACGTTATGGTCGTTCCCGGGAAGCTGCACATCGTTGAGGCTGAGTACCTTGTGGCCTTCGCCGGTGCGCCGAAGGATATACTCGACGAAGTCTAGGCGAAAGCTTTATATTTCCGTTCCCTTCCACTATTCCCGGGACGGGCCCGTGGTCTAGCCTGGTTATGACGCCGCCCTCACACGGCGGAGGTCCGGGGTTCAAAGCCCCGCGGGCCCACCAGAAACAAACTTTTCTGGCGAAAAGTTTGATCAAAGTTGGCATCTCATTCTGAAGTTGCCCACTTCTAAGCGAGTTTACATTTAACCTGTCAATCTTCAGGGTTTACGCTTCAAAAATAATGTCCTTTGGGCATTAAGGGGAGAAAAACCTCTTAACTTGCCAGCTTTTTGAATTAAACTCGCTTTAAACTAGCAAGCTTAAAAGAAGATGCGAACTCATTTCTGCCCGTTTAGTGAGAAGTTTATCCTTTGATAAAACTTTGTTCCAGCAAAGTTTGTTTGCCTGCGCATATTGGAGCGAAGCTCCGACACACTGAGAACTTTGTTCTCAGTGAAGTTTCATCAAAGTTAGTACGTCTCTTCTAAACTGCCAATCTTACAAGTAGACTCGCTCTTTAAAGGGCAAGTTTAGAGTGTTCAACCCAATTTAGCGCCCTACGGGCGCAGAAGAAAGGAACAAACGTCAAAAGCTTTGAATTTAAATAGAGTCCCATCATAAACGGCGATAAATAATGGACGTACAAATTCATCTTGACTCAATTCTACCAGCCAATATTTTTGATCAAACTCTCGCTATCAAGTTTTGTCTAGCAAAGGTTGACCAAAGTGTCCCTTTCTTGCTCAAGGACAGAAAATCAAGCGTGCACTATCAAATCCCTAGGATTTAAAGGGTTTGTACAAAAGTAATCTTTTTGAGAGGTTTATACTCTTATTCTGACGTCCTTCGGACGCCTTGAGGAGAGTGAAACCCTGAAGAGTTGGCAACTGGTGAGTAAACCTATTTCACAAGAGACCAATTTAGAATTGAACGCGATTTTTCCGTCAACACTCAGCCTTTAGGAAAAGCTGGCGAAAGGCTCGTGATTCTTTTTAGTGCACGTCCAATTTTGGGGATTTAACGTTTGAACGGTAAGTTACTAATGGAATGCAATTCTGAAGTTTAACCTGTCGAGGGTTTGCTTTCTTTAGCGCTCCGGAGGAGCGCAGGTGGAGTAAAAATCCAATCAAAGGTATATCAATACGACTGCATTCCTTCAAAAAGCGCCCATTGAAACGAAATTCCTTCACGAGAAATCCTCAAACAGGAATCACGAACTTTGATGAAATTTTTGATTGGCAAACAAACTTTGCTGGAACAAAGTTTAATCAAAGAGTGCCCTCCTCTTCAACTTGTTGGAGGACAGTCGTGCACTCATAATTTGCTGGTTGGAAAGTGGGTTTAACTTCAATGGAAGTCTTTCAAACAGTTTGCTTTTTGTTCTGGCGTCCAAAGGACGCCTTGAGATTAGCAAACCCTGAAAAACTGCAACTTGAAGAGTAAATCATCACAAAACTTGACGTTCTTAGAAAAGCACCTAATTTTCCGCCAGCGCTTGCGAAGCAAGGGCTGTTGTGGTGCGGGGGCGGGGATTTGAACCCCGGAACCCCTACGGGACGGGACCCTAAATCCCGCGCCTTTGACCAAACTCGGCAACCCCCGCGCGGATGGAACTTCTCCCCCGCTCTTTAAAAACTTTGAGGGGCAAAGCTTATAAGGATGTAAAGGAAGCTTTACGTAAATGAAACTTTACATGGTGGGAGCATGAACTGGGGCGCTGTCGTCGGACTCATCCTTGGGCTCGCCGTAGCGACCTACCTTCCGGTTATTTACCGAAGGAACATAGGGCTCGAAATGGACGAGAGAGTTGCGAGAATAGAGGAAAAGGCCTCGAAGGTGACCCTTGAGCTTGTTCAGTTAGTAAGTGGATTGGGAATCGCCTACTCGGCCTTCGTTGCCAAGAACCTCTCAACGGCCTTCACGTTCCTTCTGCTGGTTTTCATGGCATCAACCTTCGGACACCTCGCGTTTAAGGTTCACTACTCGAGGGTGATGTGAATGGAGCGATACCGCTCCTTGATTTTCGCCTTCCTCCTTGCGATGTACCTGCCGATGTTATATTTCCTGAACAGCAGGCCCGCCCTGAGTCTGGTCTTTTTCATGAGCGCAGTTGCCGGGACCTGGGCAATCGAGAAGTTCTACAACGCGAAGGTTGAACCTGTCGGGAACGAGAGGGCGGAGCTGATAAAGCTGAGGAGCTTCTACCACGGCACATTAACGTTTTTGACTGGAATAACGCTCGAATTCATATGGCTCGCTGGAAACGACCAGGAGAGTGCTCTCGTATTCGCAAAGCTCCTCGCGGTTCCGCTTACGTTGATGGTAGGGGCCTTGGTCATCTCCAGGGCCTACTACTCAAGAAAGATGTGAGGGATTGAGTTATGAAGAACCGCCTCCGCGAGCTCAGGGAAGCCAGGAGGCTAACCCAGGAGGAGCTGGCCAAAGCCCTCGGCGTTACAAGGCAGACGATAATAGCGATAGAAAAGGGTAAGTACGATCCGTCGCTTAAGCTCGCTTTCAAGATAGCGCGCTTTTTTGGAGTTCTCATTGAAGACATTTTCGTCTACGAGGGTGATGGCGATGTTTAGGAGCAGATACCGGAAAGTTGCTTGGTTTCTCCTCCTCGGGGCCTTAGTGACGGGCTTTTCCGGTGGCCTTTCAGGGTTTGAGCGGGCCAAGTGGCTTGCCCTGCTCCTTGGCATTGGGGTGGTTGCACTCCTCGAGTACGACAGGAGGTTGTCAAATGGCGGTCATAAAAGTTGAAAACCTCGAAAAATACTATGGGAAAGTCAAGGCCCTAAATGGGATAAGCTTTGAGGTTAAAGAGGGTGAAATATTTGGTCTGATAGGGCCAAACGGCGCAGGTAAGAGCACTACGCTGAAAATACTCGCCACCTTATTGAAGCCAACCGTTGGGAAGGCAATCATAGCTGGTTACGATGTTGTCAAAGATGCCCCGAAGGTGAGGGAGCTGATAAGCTACCTGCCGGAGGAGGCAGGAGCTTACAAAAACCTCACGGGCATCGAGTACCTCGAATTCATGGCGAGGCTATACGCGAAGGGTGGAAGAAATGTGGAGGAAATGCTTGAGCTCGGTGTCAAGATTTCAGACCTGGGCGAGAGGCTCCACGATAAGGTCTCCACTTACTCTAAGGGCATGACGAGGAAGCTCCTCCTCGCGAGGGCCCTGATGGTGAAGCCGAAGCTGGCCATCCTAGACGAGCCCGCGAGCGGGCTGGACATAGTCAATGCTTACACCATACGGAATACCATAAGGGATTTCGCAAGGAACGAGGGCGTTACCTTCCTCATATCGAGCCACAACATGCTGGAGGTCGAGTACCTCTGCGACCGAGTGGCGCTCATCAACCGGGGCAGGATAGTTGAAATGGGCACTCCAGCAGAGCTAAAGGAGAAGTACGGCGCTAAAAACCTTGAGGAGGTCTTCATGAGTGCCGTCGGTGCTGAAATCAACGAGCCCGTTGGGGGTGAGGGCTCATGAGCGACTTCTGGGTGATGGCAAAGAAGGAGCTTAAGAACCTTTTCAGGGACAGGAAGCTGCTCTTTGGCCTCGTGGTGATTCCCCTCATCCTGTTTCCCATCATGGGTAAGGTGATAAACGTCGGCATAGAGCAGGCTCAGGGCGAGACTAGGGTCGCCATAGTGAACTTCGATGAGGGGAAGTACGGGGAGACTCTCATAAAGGCCCTTGAGGTTACCCCAAACGTGACCGTTACCGTTATTAAGGCCACCTCGCTCGACGAGGCTCTCAGGAAGGCTGTTGTGGAGAAGCAGAACGTTTTGGTTGTAATTCCTCCAGACTTCTCGGCTAAACTGGAAGGCAACGAGAAGGCTAATGTGCAGGTTTACGGGATATTTACATCCATAGGTGCAGGAATAAAGGAGAGCGTCAGCGAGGGCAGGATAAACGCGGTTATAGGACTTCTCGGAGACGAAATAGCCAAGATAAAGGTAGAACAGCTCGGTGCCCAGAATCCCGATGCCATCCTCCAGCCGATAGAGACGGAGAGCAGGTCTGTAATCAACGGCAAGGTTGTTGACGTCTCTCCAAGTCTGGTTTCCAACGTCATAGCCTCTCAGGCGTTCTCGATACCGATGATAGTCTTCCTCATGGTCATAATAACCTCCCAGATGGCCGCAGGGGCGATGGCGGCTGAAAAGGAGAACAAGACCCTTGAGACCCTCCTGACGCTTCCGGTGGCGAGGACGAAGATAGTCGGCGCGAAGATATTCGGTACCGCCGTGATGGGCCTAGTCGCGGCTTTGGCCTATATGATTGGAATGCGCAGCTACCTCGGCTCCTTTGGACTGGGCGCTGTTGGCATAACCCTTGAAGACATCGGACTCCGGGTTACTCCGACGGGGATGCTCCTATTCTCCCTTGTGGTCTTCCTGACCATAATATTCGCCCTCAGCCTGGCGATGATACTGGCTATCTTTGCCGAAGACGTCCAGAGCGCCAACACCGTTGTAAGCGCCGTCATAATGCCACTGGCCTTTCCGGCCTTCCTCCTGATGTACACGGGCATCAACGATCTGCCCGTGGCCGTCAAATACCTCCTGCTGGCGATTCCCTTCACGCACCCCATAGTGGACTACCGCCACATACTCCTTGGAGACTACGCCCCCGTGCTCCCCAGCGTGGCCTACCTCGCCCTTATGGCCGGGCTGACGCTCTACGTTACTGCCTGGATATTTTCAACCGAGAAGATGCTGACGGCGAAGATAAGCGGGGGGAGGAAGAAAAGAGAGTGAACTCTTTCTTTTTTATTCTATCGGTACTCCGTCCTTCGTCCTCGGGGCGAGCCACTTCATTATCCTGTGGGGATTCTTCGTGCGGATGATTATCGTTATCGGGCCGAGGGGGGATTCCTCGTTGAAGTTCACCTTCCCGGCGTATGCCGCCTGCTTGTTGACCTTTATTATGATCTCCTCACCGAAGTAGCCCTCCTCAAGGAAAGAGCGCGCCGTGTCGAGTATGGCCTGCCCGCGGAAGAGCTCGTAAAGCCTCTGGAGGGCTTTCTTGCTCTTGGTTCTGCCCGTCAGAATGATGTAGTCGCCCCTATCGAAGGCCTCGAACTCCAGTCCTGGAACGAGGTTCAGCATGGCCTCTTTGACTTTCTCGATATCCTCAGTTGGATAAACGTAAGCCTCGACTTCGACTTCCTCAAACATGTTCCCACCGCTATTGGCTCTACCCAAAGCTTATAAAACCAACCCACGAATTAATTAGGGTGGCCTAACTATGTTAGAGAACTTCATCACGAACCTGGCCGAGTGGCTGCTTGGAATCTCTGGGGGTAGCATTCTCTGGGTATCTTTCTACGCGGGCCTGTTCGTGGCCGTGATGACTTCTCTCGGCGCAATGGTTGCCATCTTCGCCAAGAACATACCCGAGAGGGGCGTGGACTTCAGCCTCAGCTTTGCCGCCGGCGTCATGATAGTGGCCAGCTTTACGAGCTTAATCCTCCCGGCGATATATAGCACGGGTAGCTTTGCTCCTGCCGGGATTGGTATAGCCCTCGGTGTGTTGCTGGTCTTCCTGATAGACCGCATCATTCCCCACGAGCACATGGTCAAGGGCTATGAGGGGCCCAGCGATTTGAAGAACAAGCTCAGAAAGGCCTGGCTCCTTGTCTTCGCACTCGTAATCCACAACCTCCCCGAGGGCTTGGCTATCGGCACTTCTCTCATCTACAACCTTGAGGTTGGTCTCGTGACGGCCATAGCGATAGGCATCCAGGACTTCCCGGAGGGGACTGTGGTTTCCCTCCCCCTTGCGGTCATTCAGAAGAAGCGCCTCCAGCCAATCCTCATAGGTATCCTCAGCGGACTGGCTGAGATGGCAATGGTCATCGTAGGGGCGGTCTTCTTCACGGCCTTCGAGTGGTCCCTACCCTACGGTCTCGGACTCGCTGGCGGGGCGATGCTCTACGTTACTGTCAAGGAGATGATTCCCGAGATATACAAAAGAGAAGAGAACGACATTCTCGTAACCCTTGGTTTCTTTGTGGGCTTCTACGTGATGCTGTTCCTTGACTCAATGCTCGGCTAAAATCCTCTCCACGAGCTCCTTGACCTTTTTCTCATATTCTTCCTTCGGTCCGTCGTTGACTATCATGTAGTCGGCCATCGCTATGACGTTGCCTATGCCGAACTTGAGCTCCTTCCAATCACGCTCCTCGAAGTCCTCCCAACTCTGCGGGTCGTCGCTCCTTCCTCTCTCTCTAAGCCTCTTGAAGCGCTGCCTCGGCGGGGTGTGGACGGCAAAGATAACGATCTCCTCATCGGGAAAGGCGCTCCTAAATGTTCCTATCTCGTCGAGCGAGCGGACGCCGTCGATGATTACCACCCGGTGCTTCTCAAGGAGCTCTCTTACCTTAGGAACAGTGAGTTTTGCTACTGCATTCTGGCCGAGCTCCTGCCTTAGGCGGATGCTGACCTTCGCCATGCCCTCCTTGGTCTTGGGGATTCCCCTGCGCTCCGCCTCTTCTCTTACGACGTCCCCCATAGAAACGTGAGGAATTCCTCTCCTGGCGAACTCCCAGACGATTTTGCTCTTTCCAGAACCCGGCATTCCAGTTACGATGATTATCATAGTGCCCACGCCAACGTAAAAGATGGGAGTTTAAAAATTTAATCCACGTTCAGTGATTTGTGCCTTTTCTCTTTTTCAAGCTTCGCCTTTCAGGGGAGAGGAGGTCAGTTCTGGAATAGATTATGGCGTCATCTTTGCTGTCACTGCTTTTTCTCCCAGTGGAGGTTGAGGACGATGTAATTATCTAAGGAAGTCGTCGAGCGTTCCCCTGCGCTTTTTGGGGTTTCTCTCGTCTGCCCCTTTCTTTGATGCCCCTGGAAGCTCAACGCCGAAGTACCTGAACAACCCTTCGATGACCTTCATACCTATTCCCTCGACCGCGAGGAGCTCGCTCACTTTGGCCCTGATTATGTCCTCCTGCGTCCTGAAGCCCGCGTTATAGAGCGCCCTCGCCCTCTTCCTGCCGATGTTGGGTAGCCTGACGAGCTCGAGGAGTTCTTCCCTAACACCGTGCCTCAGGCGGAGGTGGAGATTCCTGAGGTAAGCTAAAACCTCCTCCTTCGGCTCGAAGAGCTTGTAGAGCTCAATGAGTGAATACATCAGCCAGTCAGCAAGCTCGAGGATTCTGTAGAGGTCGCCGGGGTCTATGTTGTAGGCGTCGTATATCCTCGTCTCGGGCACTTCGTTTATCCAGTCGAGGAGGATTTTTGCCGTTTTTACCTCGTTGATGAAGCTCTGGAAGGTGTAATCCTCCCAGTAGGGGATGTTGACGTAGAGCTTCTCTTCCATCTCGTATGCCAGATCGAGATAGTCCTCCATCTCCTTCCTGCGCGCGTTCAGTGTGCCCATGTCTGGTGTGGAGGCTATCAACTGGAAGATTCCAAAGGGATTTGGATTTTTCTCCAGCTTTGGAAACGCATCGCGGAACTTCTTGGCCGTGAGCGGGTCTATGTAGAGCTGCGACGTTCTTCTGCCGAATAGCAGGGGCATGAAATGGTCGTTAAGGTCAAGGTCTATGAACTCGTTCTCGATGAGGAAGTAGACTATCTCCTTCGCCTTCCACTCCAGCTGAGAGGTGTCGCTCCTCTGGTGGAAGTAGAATGTCCTCTCAAGGAACTCTATCAGCTCGCGGAAGTTTCCGATGCTAAAGTTGGTGATTAGGGCCAGAATCTGTCCCCTGAAGGCTGATTCGTTAGATAGCATTGAGAAGAGCTTTTCCGGCTTTCCAAAGACGTAGCGCTCCATCAGCTTCTTTGGATCCTCAGTCTTGGCCACTATTATGGCCTCTCCACGTTTGTCGTACTTGGGCCTTCCAGCGCGCCCCATCATCTGCTGAACCTCTAAGACGGGTATGTCCACCCAGCCGAAGTTGGAGTAGCGCTTGGTGTCCCGTATTATGACGCGAAACGCGGGGAGGTTTATTCCAGCAGAAAGCGTCGGAGTCGCTGTTATTACCTTAATCAGGCCTTCCCTAAAGGCATCTTCTATCACCGTCCTCTCGCTTCTCCCCAGTCCAGCATGGTGGAAAGCCACACCCTTCTTTAGTGCTTCCCTCAGCCTGTTGTTGGTGGGGTTGCTCTCCAGCGACTCCGTCAGCTCCTCCAGCTTTCTCTGCTCGGGCTTCGTGAGGAGTCTGTAAATCTTGGAGGCAAGGCTCACCGCTTCCTTTTCAGCCGAGCGTCTCGTGTTCACAAAGACGAGTGCTTGCTTGCCCTTTTTTATTGCATCAACTACGAGGGAATCCCAGCTCGAAGGATACCGGTCTATTTTACCGTCCTCCCAGAAGAGCTGGCCGTGGGAGAAGACTCCCTTTCTCAGCTCCACGGGACGCCAGTCGCTCACAACGAGCTCAGCGTTGAGCCACTCTGCCAACTCTTCTGCGTTTCCAACGGTGGCGCTCAGGGCTAGGATTTGAGCCTTATCGAGCATATGACTGAGAATCATTTCCAGCGTTGCTCCTCTATCGTAGGAGCCTATGAGGTGGACTTCGTCCGCGACTACGAGCTTGACGTCCCTAATCCAGCTTGAACCATGCCTCAGGAGGGAGTCGAACTTCTCGGCGGTGGCGACTATTATGTCGTACTTTCCGAGCCACTCATCGGTGGAGTCATAATCCCCCGTCGTCGCCGCGACGCGCAGTCCCAGCACTTCCCAGGCTTTGAACTCGCGGTACTTCTCCTCGGCGAGGGCCTTAAGAGGGACGAGATAGATCGCTTTTCCGCCCTCATGCAGGAGTTTGTTGACCATCACTATCTCAGAAACGAGGGTTTTCCCGCTAGCCGTAGGGATGGCAAGGACTAGGTTCTTCCCCTCAAGTACCCCGCTTTTCAAAGCTTTGGCCTGAGGGGGATAGAGCTCCTCTATGCCTCTCTCCCGGATGATCCTTTTAACTCGCTCATCAACGGAAAGCTCCTCAATTCTCATAACCCTCACGTCCGATTTCATTCCGCCGGCGGTTTTATATGCTTATCCCCCTAAGGTTGTGGGGGAGAACATGAGGGTGAGGTTCTCTACGTCCTGTTCGAGACGAAGACGGGGAAATACGGCGTCGATACATACTTCTCGCTCAGGGTTGCGAAGCTCAAGAGGCGGGCGACTCTGATAAGGAAGGCCGATGACCTTGAGTGGACAATGGACAGGCCACCGGTTCTTCTGCTTGACGATGACGGCGTGGAGAACTACTTTGGGGAGCTTTTCCTGGCCCTCTATGAGCTGAGTGGAGAGGGTTCAGGAAGCGAACTGACCACATGAGGCGCTGGAATGTGTGACGTATCATCGGCATCCCTATGGGGCACCAGAGGCACATTGACAGGGACGAAGAGCTAGCAAAGGAGAACCGCGAGGCCATTTTGGCGCTGGCGATACTGCAGAAGGTGCTCTGGGCGAAGAAGCCGAAGGACCTCGAATGGATCCTTGTGAGGCTCTACCGCTACGCTTTCTTGGAGGTTGAGATGACCGGGAGCGAAGTGGGCGACCCCATTTATAGGGAGCTGTTCAAATAAACCACGGGGCTGGAATGGCGCTCGTGTGGCTGAACTGGGCGAAAGGAGAAAAGGTCTAAAACTTGGCGTAGAGCCAGCAGGCGGCATAGTGGTCCTTCTCACCTCGATGAGCGGAGGTTTCTCCTTCCTGCACCGCTCCTCCGCGGAGGGACAGCACAGGTGGAAGCAGCAGCCGCTCGGGGGCTCTATGAGATTTGGAACAGTCCCTGGAATCGTCTCAAGCCTGTCTATCTTCCCGAGAGGGTTGGGAACGGCCCTGGGGAGTCCCGGGGTGTAGGGCTGAGGGAGGACGAGCTTGAAGACGCCGGCGGTCGGACCGTCGTAGCTGAAGAACCTCTTGAGGTCGTCGAGACTCTTTATCTCGGCGGTCTTGCCGCGGTACTAGGCTATGAGTAGGTGCTCCTTGAGGTACTGGTCGAACTCCTCCTCTGTTAGTGCCTGTGAGGCGTTGACGTCCATGAAGCTGCTCACCATCCAGCTGACGCTGTGGCCGAGCCTCTCAACGCGGAGGAAGGTGAAGGCAACGTCGGTGGCGTCAATCAGGTAGGTCTTGTCGTTCCACGGGTCGTAGGCATTGACGCCGTCCATTATGAGGAAATACCACTCGATACCGTCCTTGTTGTGGGCCCAGGCGACGGCGAGGTCCTGGCTGGCCTCCTCGGTCTCCTCTTTCCAGTAGGTGACGAGGGTGTCGCCTATCTCGTGCCATATCTGCCAGCCGAAGGTCTCGTAGGTCATGGCCGGGTCAAAGCTCTCCGGCCACCCGCGGTGGCTATGACGTAGGTCTCAGGATCGTTGGTGCAGTCCTTGATGCCTATCATAACAACCGGAGCGTTCGTGTCCTCGGTGAGGAGGTCGTAGCGCTCGGCGAGGGTCGGGTGGTAATAGCGTCCCTTGACCCAGTCCCAGTAGACGCGGAGCTGTATATTCTGGCCGAGAATGACCTCAGGAACGAACTTGTTTCCGAGGATGTAGAACGCCTTAAAGAGCTCGGTTCTTATCGTCGGTTCGGTTTCCCTCCTCGCGGTGACGACGAGGGCATCAACGTGCTCATCGCGGAAGAACGCTGGATTAATCGCACCGAATCCTAGCCATTCTCCCTGAGGGTCTTGACGTCCGGCGTGTTGGCTTCATCGACGACGTAGCTGACGGTTATAACCTTCTTTCCTTCGGGAAGCTCGACGGTCGGCTTCTCGCCCTTCGGGCCAACAATGATGACGCTCTTGTCAGTGACTATCACATACACCTTGTCCATTTCTATGATGACGGGCCCACCCCGGGCTGAGGTTTGAGAACCGCTCTGCGTGGAGGTGCCGGTTTCGGTCTGTGTGCCCGTCGTCGGTGAGCTCTGGGTCGGGGTTTCAGCGGTGGATGTCGTTGTGTTCTCAGAGTCGCTGACCACTACTGAAAAAACCACCAAAAAACAACCAGCGGGGTTATTGCACCCTTGCCTTCACTAAATACCCTTCTGTTCATTGAGGACATAGTCTCCTACAATCGGGTGAGTAATAAATCTTTCGATGGGTATATTAGTGCTCTGGTCGCCCTTTTAATGTACCATTGGTTATTAACTCTCATTGGGTTTAAATTCGCAGCAGGGGCGCCCTGAAAAACTACGAAAAGCTTAAATGATGTGTGAGAGTAAATAAAAACGAAAACCTTTCCCCGGTGGTGAAAAAATGGTTAGGTCGTACGTTTTATTGACTGTTGAGATTGGAAAAGTAGAAAGCGTCATAGAGGCCCTTAAGCAGATTCCTGGGGTCACCAAGGCCGATGCAGTCACCGGGCCCTACGATGCGATAGTCCACATCGAGGCCAAGGACCTCGGGGAGCTGACCAGAAAAATACTCCATGACATCCATAACATCGATGGGGTAATTGATACAACGACCGCTATCGTCGTAGAAATGAAAGAAGAGGAGTGACTACCTTTTTCTCCTCTTGGATTTGGACTTCTTGCCCTTAGAGTGAGTTCTCCTGATTTCTCCGATTTTCTGACATATCATCTTGAGACTCTTACCCTTGGGGTGTTTGCTTTCTATCCTGACCATTCCACGCCTTCTGTACTCTTCATCGAGCCCTGCCAGCTTTGGATTGAGCTTGTTCTCGTCGACCTCAATGATTTTCATCCCAAGACTTTCTGCGGCATTGATGATTTCCCGAATCGTGGGCCCATCGACAGCAAAGCTCTTGCCAACGGCGCGCCCGTATTTCCTGCTGAGCCGTGCATCGAGCTCGTTGGGCCACACCACAAACTTTCTCATTTCTTCCACCTAAAAGGTTTAAAAGAGGAGTAGTTAAAAACCCTTTTGGTGAGCTGATATGGACACCACCGACTTTGAGACTTATCTCTTCGGGAAGGTCCAAAAGGGCGACATCGTTATGGTAGAATATCCTTCGGTGTATCCAGTTGAGGAGTTTTCGTGGGGATTGCTCATCCCTATGCTCGTGGATAGGGGGGTAGTTGTTATAGGTGACTTCTTTGGAGTGGGAGACCTCATGTTCAGGAACTACATTCGCAGAATATCCGGCAGGGAATATTCCAAAATCATTGAAATCATCAAAAAAATCAAGATTGTCAAAGTTGGCCCTGGCTCGGCCAGTTACGGCGAGGTAATAGAGGAAGTGGTACCAGTTTATGATTCCCACGGTTTCTTCAAGAACTACCACATGGTTGTTAACAGGATGGCGAACTGCCCAGCCAAACCAGATTACGTCCTGACATTCGGCCTGGCCCAGTACATACGCTTTGGAGGCGATGAAGCAATGAAAGCGATACTCACAAGCATCAGTACAATCCCAATGGAAGACTGGATCGGGATTCACTTTGTTAATGTGGACATTTTAAGTCCCGAGCATCTTGCGATGCTTGAGGAAGTCTCGTCGATAGTCTTCTACATTTCCAAGGAAGGTTTAATTATAAAAAAGGAAGGTGAGGCGTTTGCTACAGGAGGGGGATAAGGTATTGCTAATAGATATGAGGGGGAAGGGGTACCTTCTGACGGTTGAGAAGAAGGAGTTTCATACGGATCTTGGTATAATCAACCTCGAGGAGCTCCTTGAGAAGGATTACGGTGAGAAGATAACCAGCCACAAGGGCGAGGAGTTCCTCATCCTCAGGCCGAGCATAATAGACTACATCGAGAAGATGAAGCGCGGGCCGCAGATAGTCCACCCGAAGGACGCCGGAATAATAGTCGCCTACGCGGGAATTTCGCCGGGGGATACGATCGTCGAGGCTGGCGTCGGTAGTGGAGCTTTAACCATCTTTCTCGCCAACATCGTTGGCCCCACCGGACGAGTCATCAGCTACGAGATCAGAGAAGACTTCGCGAAGATAGCCGAGCGCAACATCAGGTGGGTGGGCTTCGACGACAGGGTCACGATAAAGCTCAAAAATATCTACGAAGGGATAGACGAGGAAAACGTTGACCACATCGTCCTCGACCTCCCACAGCCAGAGAACGTTCTTCCACACGCAGTCAAAGCCCTTAAGCCCGGCGGATACTTCGTGGCTTACACGCCGTGCATGAATCAGGTTCACCGGTTCTATATTGCACTTCAGGAGTACCGGAAGCACTTCTACAGGCCGAGGACCGTTGAAGTCCTCGTCAGGGAGCAGGAGGTTAAGAAGGACTGCATGCGCCCGAAAACCAGGATGCTGGCGCATACTGGATACATAACCTTCCTGAGAAAGCTCTGAGCCACTATTGTCTTCTATTCTTTGGACGGCTTGTATTCGAGACTGTCCATTCTAAAACGGCCAATTCTCGTGAATATCTCCCAGAGTTCGAAATTATTTCGGGGTTGATAACCAAAAGTTAACAACAGATTTATAAACACTCAGAGTTGTAAACCTCTTTGATGTCCAAATCTGACCACATGTATGGAGGTGTTCATTGTGTATAAAATCCTCGAGAAGAGGGAAATCGCCATGCGCAACACTTGGTATAAAATTCACGCCCCCCATGTGGCCAAGAAGGTCGAGCCGGGGCAGTTCGTCATAGTCAGAGCCTTTAAGAACGGGGAGAGAATTCCCCTCACTCCGGTCATGTGGAACCCTCAAGAGGGATGGGTGGTTCTCATTGTCTTCACCAGGGGAAGGACAACAATGAGGATGGCCTTTGAGCTTAGGGAGGGCGACGAGATACTCAACATAGCCGGGCCGCTCGGAAATCCGGCTCCCATGGAAAAGTTCGGTAAAATACTTGCTATCGGTGCCTACACTGGAATAGTCGAGGTCTTCCCAATAGCCAAGGCCTGGCAGGAGCTTGGAAACGACGTTACGACCCTTAACGTTACCTTTGAACCGATGGTCGTCCTCAAGGACGAGCTCGAAAAGGTCGTTGGGAGGCACATGGTTGAGCCTGTTCCAATAGACCCGAACCTTGACTTCCCAGCCAACATGAAAAACGTCACCAAGAGGCTCACCGAGAAGGTCCGCGAGATGCTCGAAAAGGAGGACTTCGACCTGGTATTCATGGTCGGTCCTACTGGAGACCAGAAGGCAGTCTTTGAGGTCGTTAAGGAGTTTGGCCTCCCAATGAGCGTTGACCTGCACCCGATTATGGTTGATGGAACTGGCATGTGTGGTGCTTGCAGGGTAACCGTCGGCGGTGAGATAAAGTTCGCCTGCGTTGACGGGCCCGAATTCGACGCCTACCAGGTCAACTGGGACGAGCTCATAGCGAGGAGCGGCTACTACACCGACCTCGAGATGAGGGCCATGCAGGAGTATATGAAGGCCTTCCAGGGAGGTGCTCAGTGATGGCCGTTAAGAGGAAGCTCATCAAAGAGCGCGTTCCCACTCCCGAGCTCCCAGTTGGGGAGAGGATAAACTCATTCAAAGAAGTCAATCTCGGCTACACCTTCGAGCTGGCTGTTAAGGAGGCCGAGCGCTGCCTTCAGTGTCCATACAACTATGCCCCCTGTATCAAGGGATGTCCTGTTCACATCGACATTCCAGGATTCATAAGCAAGCTCGTTGAGTACCGTGATGATCCTGATAGGGCCGTCAAAGAGGCTCTCAACGTAATCTGGGCCTGCAACTCACTCCCGGCGACCACAGGTAGGGTCTGCCCGCAGGAGGAGCAGTGTGAGATGAACTGTGTGATGGGCAAGGTTGGCGACAAGATAAACATCGGCAAGCTGGAGCGCTTCGTGGCAGACTACGCCCGCGAGCACGGCATCGACGAGGAGCTGCTTTTCGAAATAGTGCCTAGGATAGAGAAGAAGGGCCAGAGGGTTGCCATAATCGGAGCTGGTCCAGCTGGTCTCACCGCCGCCGGCGAGCTGGCAAAGCTCGGCTACGACGTCACTATCTACGAGGCCCTCCACGAGGCGGGCGGAGTCCTCATGTACGGAATTCCCGAGTTCAGGCTGCCCAAGGAGATAGTCCAGAGCGAGATTGAAAAGCTCGAAAAGCTCGGCGTCCAGATACTCACCGACCACGTCGTCGGAAAGACGGTGACGATTGAGGAGCTCCTCCAGGAGTACGACGCGGTCTTCATCGGCTCCGGTGCTGGAACGCCGAAGCTCGTCAACGCTCCCGGAATAAACCTCAACGGCATCTACACCGCCAACGAGTTCCTGACCAGGGTCAACCTCATGAAGGCATATCTCTTCCCAGAATACGACACACCGGTTAAGATAGGGAAGAAGGTGGTCGTCATAGGTGCTGGAAACACAGCTATGGACGCGGCGAGAACCGCGAGGAGGCTCGGCGCCGAGGTCACCATAGCCTACCGCCGCGGCCCAGAAGACGTCAGCGCCCGTGTCGAGGAAGTCGAGCACGCCAAAGAGGAGGGCATAGAGTTCTCGTACTTCGTTAACCCAGTGGAGTTCATAGGTGAGAACGGCAGGGTAAAAGCTGTCAAGTTCGAGAAGATGCAGCCCTTGAACGAGCGCGATGCCAGGGGCAAGAGGAAGATAGTCCCAACGGGTGAGTACGTGACGTTTGAGGCCGATACGGTTATCATAGCCATTGGAAAGCACCCAAACAGACTCATCGTTAACACGCCTGATTTAGAGGTCGAGCGCGGAAAGATAGTGGTCGACGAGAACCTCATGACGAGTATTCCTGGAGTCTTCGCCGGTGGAGACGCGATAAGGGGCGAAGCAACGGTTATTCTCGCCATGGGTGACGGAAAAAGGGCTGCAAAGGCGATACACGAGTACCTGACGAAGAAGAGGGAAGAGCAGAGAGAGAACGCCTGAGCTCCTTTCTCTGTTCTTCTCAACTTTCCTCTTACAACTACTACCCCAGAAGTTGCGGCACCTTTATCAATTCCCTGGCAAATGAAACTCTGGCGATGACAAACTCCGGAGTGGCTGAATCGGGCATGCCATGATGAAGGGCATACTGGCCGAGCCGCTAATTTACTAAACTCACAAAAGAGATAACCGCGCTGAGATTCTTAGGATATGTCATTTCTGGCTGTTGATTTAATGTTCACTCGTGCTAACCCTCAGATAAGCGAATACGGCCATTACAAACACCTCGTGCGGGTGCGTAGACAAGTGCTTATAGGCCGTTTGCCCCTCTACGGGACAAACTGTCAGTGTTGGATTTTGTCTCATAAGGAGTTCTGGAAAAGAAACGACTGTTGTGGAACAACTCTGTGAGGGGTTTGTCCGCTACAAAACGGTCGCTTTGCACCACTCCAGATGATATACTCACTTTTTCTTTTCAACTACCTCCACCACCTCGCGGAGGACATCAGCAACGAGACTACTCTTAAAATAGGCCTCGTGAATCCTGATGAAATAACGGTGTTTTGGTAGTATGGTCTTGTTCCAGAAAAACCTCCTTCTTTCTACCACTTCAACTTGCTCCAGAACAATCTGGATTAATGAGAACCGCTGGCCTTTGCGGTCGATGAGGAAGTAGCTGTTCCAGAACTTCCCTATGTCCGTTGCCACTGGACTCTCGAACATATAGTCGATTTTGTCTATAATATTCCAGTAAGCCCCGATCTTTTTCTCCGGGTCGAAGAGCGCCCTCACTTTGTATTTCTCCACGATTTTTCTCAGAAACTCGAGTGCTTCCGATTCCACACATTAGGGGGTATATTTCTCTTTGGAGGACTTATAGCTGAGGAGAAACTCGCCGCTCCCCAACTTTGGGTTAGCGAAGTCCCCGAGAACGAAATTGAGAAGTGAGTATGGAGCGAGGAAGAAAACGGCGGAAAGTCCCAGGTATGCCCTAGCCAATTTGAGTTTTATCCAACCCGTCCATTCGTTACTTCTTTTTACTATCCTTGGTCCATTTCCGTATTATTGAAATGCTATTCTCGATATCGAGCTTCAATACCGAGGTTGTGGTCGTTGAGACCACATATATGAGAAAGCCGGCGCCTACATTCTCGATGTTCGGTTCCACATAAACGAGCGTATCAGCCCACCACAACAAAAGAATGCCGTAAATCGCTCTGCAAAGGATAAATGTGGGAACAACCCACTTTTCAAACTCCCCCAGCAGATTGTCCACCCACACAGTAAGAGACATCTTTGAAGCAACTTCGGGGAACTTTTCATAGAATACATCTTCGAGCTTCTCATAGTTCCTAATTGCGGCGCTCACCAGCTCGAAAGCCTTATCGAGGAATTTCTCGAAGCCCTCTTCCTCGTCCTGTGTTATATCGGCTGCCCTCCGTGATAGAATTCTCCGGACACATACATACTCTACCAGGATCGCTACGGAGAGGATAAAGCGGATATATGTGTTAGATGGCCATAGGACAAAAGCCGCAACCCCGGTGACGGCCGTGAAATAGAGAGAAACTATCTGGATCAGTTTAAGCGAGGTTGTGAGTTTCCTCTTGTCCTCTACGACCGCACTGACGAGACCTATGAGTTCCCCCAAACCACGGCTGCGACACTACATAATTGTTCGTGTTTCGTCTTATAACCTTACCTGTGCCAGTGATGCCGCAGAGTCTTAAAGTTTTTTCTACATTGTTACCATTAGTAAAGGTATAAATGAGCACGAGGTTGTGTCCGTGCTGGACAACATCATCAGCTCCGTGAAGCTATGCTCCATTGATATATATTACTAGGTGCGGCCCTATAGAGCGGTGAGATGAACAGGGGAGCGACCTTCTCCGGAATCCTGCGAAGCCCTCGTTGAGGAAATACGGAGGGAGAACGATCCGCAGAGGGCAGAGAACCTCCGCATTGAGATCTCGAAACGAAGGCAGATATCGCCGAGGTTTTAAAAAAGAGAAAAAGGTTGCGGTTGTTGATGGACGGCATGGGAGTACTCCCTGGCGACAAAAACGACCATGATATCTAAAAAGAACGAAACTGATAAAAGCTATGTTTTGGAAATAATGGACAACTAGCAAGGATAAAAGTGAGCGATGAAGACCTCTAGGGTATCTGAGAAAAAGATGATGATGGTCAAACCTGAGCTCACTCTTCCATATCCTCGATTTCCTCGAAAATCTCCTCGAACTTCTTGAAGTCCTCGCTCCTGGCGACGAGGGTTATGAAGTCGTCAATCTCCTTCTTCTCAAGGAACGCCCCAGCGAGGAGCTTGCCCGTGTAGCGGTTGTTCTTTATCTCCCAGAACATGTAAAACTCGGGGAAGTTCTCCTTAATCTTCCTGTAGGCGACGCCGTATTTAGAATCCTTTAGTGGGTTCTGCTCGAGATAGAAGTGCCCAGGTTCGAGCTCTATCATGTGCAGAATAGCCCCGCGCTTGGTCTTTACAAGCTTAACCTTAACATCCCACTCCTTTAGAACCTTCATGGGAATCACCGATAGAAGAAGGGCCCAAAAATACTTAAGCTTTCTGAAAGGAAAGAAAGGCTTAGAGGCTCTCAAGGTATTTGGCATAAGCTTCCGCATCCATGAGCTCATTGAGCTCTTCCTCAAGGTTGCTCGGCTTGAGCTTGGCTATCCAGTTCTCGTAGGGGTCTTCGTTGAGAACCTCGGGGCTGTCTTCAAGCTCATCATTGACCTCAATCACTTCGCCGCTGACGGGAGCGTAAACTTCTGAGACAGCCTTAACGCTCTCCAGCTCGCAGAGGACGTCGCCCTGACTTACCTCCGTCCCAATCTCCGGAAGCTCGACGTAGGCCAGGTCACCGAGCTCCTTCTGGGCATAATCGCTTATTCCAACGAGAACCGTTCCATCATCAAGAACCTGGACCACTCGTGGTCCTTCGTGTAGTAAAGGCCCTCCTTGACCTTGTATTCCCCAGCCTCAATCATGAGCACCACCAAATCTCTCTGAAACGGCGGGAGATTTAAACCTTTCCATGGTGAAACCACCTGATGGCCGATAGCTTCCCGGAAAATCTTGGCGTCTGCAAAACCGTTAT
The DNA here is from genome assembly GCF_001647085.1 of Thermococcus piezophilus. Lineage (NCBI taxonomy): Archaea > Methanobacteriati > Methanobacteriota > Thermococci > Thermococcales > Thermococcaceae > Thermococcus > Thermococcus piezophilus. Next base: position 402,758 of record NZ_CP015520.1, on the reverse strand, counting down.
AACCCTCCGCGCCGTAGTCTACACCATGAGCCGCGTCACCTTCTACCTCAAGGAGAGGCTGGAGAGCCTGCGCCAGAGGATTCTCCACGAGAGGTTTGAGGCGTCGAAGCTTCCTGTCTGGGAGAGGGTAGTCCTAACCTGGGCGGTTCTGTTCGCTTTCTGGATTGTAATCTCATCGAGCCTCAGGCTGGAGAACCTCGCGGTGGGCGCGGCGATGACTCTTATAATGGCCTCCTTTATGCGGGATATGCTAACTGAGGATATACGAAAGACAGGGCACATCCTTGAAAAACTCCTCTATTTCGCTTTCCTTTACCTGCCGCAGTACATCGTGATAATGGCCTTCAGGCTCGTGGAGAGCAACCTCAAAGTCGCCAAGAATGTAATCTTTATGGACATCAATCCGGGCATAGTCAAGATAAAGACCGACCTGCACTCTGACACCGGCGTTACAATACTTGCCAACTCCATAACCTTAACTCCGGGGACGCTAACGCTGGATGTACGCAAGAAGCTCGGTGAGACCTATCTCTACGTCCACTGGATAGACCTCAAAACGCTCAACCGCGAGAAGGCTGGGGAGAAAATAAAGGGGGACATCGAGGAATGGCTCAAGAGGGTCTTCTGGTGAGCGCTTTCTACCTGCTCGTCTTCACGGCGATGCTGATAATCTATCGCGTGGTTAGGGGACCAACCCTTCCGGACAGAATAGTGGGCCTCAACGCCATAACGACCAAGGTGGTGGTGATAATAGCCGTCTTATCCGTGCTCCAGCAGGAGTACTACCTCATAGATCTCGCCATAGTCCTGCTCATGGTGAACGCGGTTGGGGGTTTGATACTGGCAAAATACATGGAGAGGAGGGGCAATGATTGAGGCGGCTCTTCTCATCTTCGGCGGGGCCGTCATGCTCTTCGGGGCGCTCGGGATACTCCGATTTCCAGATGTTTACACACGCCTCCACGCGGCTACCAAGTGCGATACGGGCGGAGCGATGGGCATAATTTTAGCTCTCGTCCTCATGATGGAAGCTCCAGCCCTAGTCAAGCTCAAGTTCCTCGTGCTGGCCTTCCTTATAGCAATGATAAACCCGATGGTCTCGCACGCCATAGCGCGCGGGGCATACAAGTACGGGGTTAAGCCGAAAGTAGTGGTGGACATGTATGCTTGGGACAATCCTTGATGTTGTGTTCATAGCCATGATAATCCTCGCTGTTGCGGTGGTAGAGGAGAATGAGCTGGTTAGTGCTGTCGTTAAGTACTCCCTCCTAAGTTTGCTCTTCATACTGGTCCTCTTCGAGCTCAAAGCCCCAGACGTCGCACTCTCTGCCATAGTGGTCGGCGCGGTAGTTATTGGTATATTCCTGTTCACCATCGAGGAGGTGACGAGGTGAAGAAGGCTGGGGTGGTTATAACTCTCGCCCTTGGCATCGTCCTACTCAGCCTTGACTACTCCCACGAGGTTAGTGGAAGCTACGCCTACTACGTCCAGAACTGGGGCGAGATAGGGGTTCCGAACTTAGTCTCGGCCATACTCGCTGGCTGGAGGGTCTACGACAGCCTCGGCGAGGCGAGCCTGCTGTTCACGGCGGTCGTAGGATTCTACCTGCTCCTCGGGGGGAAGAAGAAGTGAAGATGAGCATCGTGGTTAGAACAACCACAAAGCTCGTGAGTCCATTTCTCGTCACCTATGCAGCATATCTCATGTTCTATGGTTACTTGAGCCCTGGGGGAGGATTCCAAGGAGGCGTCATCCTGGCGGTTGCTGTGATATTGCTCATTACCTCTCATGGCTACAAACAGGTTCGCAAAAAGTTCAAGTTCAACTGGGCGAGCCTGATAGAGAGCTCCGCCGGGGCCTTTCTCGTGCTCCTTGGTTTGGTAGGTCTTGCCTTCGGAGCCTTCTACGCGAACTTCCTGCCCTCCGAGGGCGGCATAATAGTCCCCTTCAACATCGCTGTTGGCCTGGAGGTTGGGGCGGCCTTCACATTCGTCTTTTACATACTGCTGAGGTGGGTGGAAAGTGATTAGCCCGGAGCAAACTGGGGTAATCATAATGCTAGTTGGAATCTACGGCCTGATGACAAAGAGAAACCCGGTGAAGTTAGTCCTCTCCGTGAACGTCGCGTCGCTCGGCTTAGTTCTCTTCTTCGTCGGCCTAGCTTATTCTCCGGGGAAAGACGTCCCCATAATGCCCACTGAGCCTGTTGACCCCCTCCCAGCGACGCTGATGCTGACTACCCTCGTCGTTGATGTGGCGATAACCTCCCTCGCCCTCGCGATGATAATGCGCATGAGGAGGGAAAACCAGTGGTTTCCCTGATGGTCGCCCTTCCATTGCTCTTTGCCTTCCTGATCATCCTGATGGACACCTTGGGCGTAAGAAAACTCCTAATAAAGGTTGTCTTCCTCCTTGGCGCCCTGCTTCCCGCTGGTGTGCTCCTCCGAGGCATCCCGGCGAGTGAAGTCGTCGGCGGGTGGAACAGGGTGAGCGGGATAGAGGTCGGAATAAACGAGGTGAACCTGCCATTCATCGTCGGAGAACTCATCCTTTTCGGCTTTACTGTTCCATACGCACTTTCCTACTTCGACTTCAGGAAGAAGACCCCAAAGGCCCTGGCGCTTCTACTCCTGCTTCACGCCGGACTGCTCGGCGCTTTCATAGCGAAGGACCTCTTCAACTTTTACATCTATATGGAGATAGCTTCGGTATCTGCCTTCGCGCTCATAACATTCTCCGACGACCCCAACTCCAGAAGAGCGGCCTTTAAGTATCTCATCCTTTCCCTGCTGGCATCTTACCTTTTTATCTTTGCCATAGGTGTGATCTACATGGAGACAGGCTACCTGAACCTCGCCCTCATCTCAGCTAATGCTCTCCCGTCGAGGGAACTGAACGCGGCGGTGGGAATAGTCATTGCTTCCCTCCTGCTGAAGGCGGGCATATTCCCCCTCCACTCCTGGCTGCCGGACGCCCACTCGAGCGCGCCAACGCCGGTGAGTGCTATTCTGTCTGGAGCGGTCATTAAGGCTCCTGCCTACGGTCTTATACTGGTCTTCTCTGCCCTTCCCATTGGCCGGACGTTGAGGATTGCCGCGATGGGCGTTGCCGTCGCTTCTATCTTCTTTGGCATAGGCATGGCACTCATCCAGAGGGACGCAAAGAGGCTGCTCGCATACTCAAGCGTTGGACAAATGGGCTACGTTCTGCTTGGGATAGCGAGCCTCAACTTCGTTGGTGCCGCTTACTACGCCCTCGCCCACTCACTCTTCAAGGGCGGCCTTTTCCTGAGCGTCGGGGGACTGGCGAGGAGGACGAGGGAGCTTGGAAAGTTCGGCTATCGGACTGCTCCAATCATGGCGCTCTCAACGATAATGCTCAGCCTTGCCATCGGCGGAATTTCACCGTTCGTGGGTTCCTACGCCAAGGGTCTTATTTCCTCCGAGCTTAGCGGGACTTGGAAGTACGCGGTTTATCTCGGGGGCATTGGCACTCTCCTTTCGTTCACGAAGCTCAACTACTCTCTCTCCAGGGCCAGTTCGGAAGACGTCAAAACCGTCTGGAAAGTCGTTTCCATGTCGCTTGCCCTCGTTACCCTTGGCATGGGTCTCTACCTCGGCTCCTGGATTGACCTTATGGATGCCCTCTATCTGGCATCTGCTCTGGCACTGTTCGTCCTTCTCAAGTCCCTCGGCGTTTTTAAAAATGGGATTAACGTTCGCCCCAAGGAAGTTGGGGAGGAGATAAACGTCCTCGTTGCCCTCTTTGTCTTGGCCGTCCTGGCGGTAGTCCTACTGCAGGGGGCGTAGGGTCACTTCCTTTACTTCCCTAAGAGCTTCTAACTCTCTTCTCATCTCCTCAATGGTGCCTATCATTTCGCTCACATCTATTACTGCCACTATTCCTCCAAGTTCTATGCCCTCCAGCTCCTCTGTCTCACTGAAGAGTATGTTCGCCCTGTGCTTTCCAAAAAGGCCACTTATCTTGGCTAGAACACCGGGCTTGTCTTCAACAATCAGCTCGACCTCCACGAGCTTCTTTCCGGGCAGGGCTATTCTCTCCATGTGAACCTCATTAAGGTCTGTGTCTATCTCGAGGAGAAAGTAAGCCCCCTCCACGAGGCCGAGCTCATAGGCGTAGTCTGGGGGTATTTCAACTTTTCCTTTCTCCCTTACCCTGACTATCTCGTAGTGCCTCATAGTCTAAGCTCTCCTTCCACCGATAAAAACCTTGCCCAGCAGAAAGATTATTAACTTGCTCGCTGTAGGATTTCAACATGCAAATCATAGGCTACGTTTTCATAATCATAGCCTTTGCAAGACTCTTAGCAGAATGCTTTGAGAGACTGGGCTACCCTAGCTTTTTGGGTGAGATAACCGCGGGCATGATACTGAGTGCAGTTTTAATCGACATGCCAAGGGGAGAGATGGTTCTTTTAGCTGAGCTCGGCCTGTTCTTCCTCATGATTTCCGCTGGCCTCGAAGTTACGCCTGAGGAGCTCCACTACGCAGGTAAAAAGACACTGCCCCTGTATGCAATCACCTACGCCGCGATGTTCCTCGTCACGCTGCCCTTCACGGGCTGGGCGGTCAGCTCGGACAACATCATAGTTGCGGCAATACTATCGACGGCGTCTGCTCCGATAGTGCTTAGGCTGAAAAGGTTCTTCGGCGACGACTTCCTCCATGTTGCCCTCTCCTACGCGGTCATAAGCGAGGTCATGAGCCTCTTCATAGTCTACATGATGGTGAGGATACACGAGACCCCTGGCGATTACACGCCGATAATCACGAGCATCCTCAAGGATGCCATCTTCATAGGGGGCATCATGTACCTCAACTACATCATAGGCATACAGCACAAGGTCTGGATTACGATGACATTGAGGAGGCTCAAGAGCGACGAGGCCGTTTTTGGCCTCTTCATGGTGTTTTCGACTTCCCTGGCTTTCGTCAGCGAAGAGATAGGCATGCACTTCAGCATAGGTGGCTTCCTTGCTGGCCTAATGATGCACAGCGACCTCGTGGGAACTAAGCAGTACGACAGGCTCATCACCATAGTCAGCGGTGTCACCTACGGCATCTTTGCCCCGATATTCTTCGCATGGAGGGGACTGAACTTCGAGACGGAGCTTTCCCTTACCGTGCTGGAGTTCTTCCTCGTGGTTTACTTTATTAGGCTTCTCCTCTCAGCGGCTGTGGTTAGGCACAGGGATGTCCCAACTTCTCTGGTTAGGGGAGCAGGAATAGCGAGCTTTGGAGTTTTAGGCCTGCTCGTCGGTGAGATAGGCTACGTCTCGGGCGTCCTCAGCGAACACATGTACGCCATGGCCTCACTCGCCTGCATCTTAGGAATAGTTGCCTCAGCTACGCTGGGCCGGGCTGTGAATCACTACTGGATAAGGCTTGCGGAAACGGCCTATTGAACCATTCAATCTTTTTTTGATGGGGCTTTTAACTGAAAAAAGGCTCTTCGACGTTCTTTCCAATGTAGCGAAACGTTTTTAAGTGCCCCACAAATTAGCGAGTAAGCGAACCCTTGCTTTAACGTATAACCGTTTACCCTGTGAGAAAAAAGGAGGAAGTTGAAATGAGTTGGACAACTCCTAAGAGGGCTTTCATAGGAGCCGCCGCGGCAGAGGGCGGTACCAAGCTTAATGCATTTGACAACGCGCTCCTTAAGCTTGGTATAGCAACGTCAACCTCGTCAAGCTCAGCAGCGTCATACCAGCGCACATAGAATGGATAGAGGAGCTCCATGATGTCCCAGTAGGAATGCTCCTCCCGACGGTTTATGCACACATCGAGAGCGACGAGCCAGGAATGACCATCAGCGCTGCTCTCGGCATCGGAATAAGTGAGGGCAACGGTGGAGGACTCATCTACGAGTACAGCGGCTACTGCACCAAGGAAGAAGCGGAAGAAATGGTCAGAAAGATGGTCGAAGAGGGTTTCAGAGTCAGAGGCTGGAAACTGAGGGAGTTTAAGGTTGCCTCCGCTTCGATAACTGTCAGGGACAAGCCCGCTGCGGCCATAGCGGCTGTGGTTATGTTCCCCTACTGAGGGTTTAGTTTTTAAGCCCTTTCTCTTCTTCAGCTTTTAGGGGTGGGAATTTATGGGATTCAACGAGAGGGAGAACGCTTTCATTGAATGGTACCCCCGCGGCTACGGGGTGGGTTTCAAGGTTAAGGAGCGCTTGTTTGAGACTCAGACAAAGTATCAAAGACTCGAACTTTACGAGACCGAAGGCTTTGGCAAGCTCCTCGTCCTCGATGGGACTGTTCAGCTGGTCGAGATCGGTGAAGAGAGCTACCACGAGCCCCTCGTTCACCCCGTCATGCTCGCTCACCCGAACCCGAGAAGGGTGCTCATCATAGGTGGTGGCGACGGAGGAACGCTGAGAGAAGTGCTGAGGCACAAGACTGTGGAAAAAGCCATCATGGTCGAGATAGACGAGATGGTCATAGAGGTCTCCAAGATCTACATGAACGTCGCGAGGGGCGCCTTCGAGGACCCGAGGGCAGAAGTTATAGTCGGCGACGGCGTTGAGTACCTCAAAAACACGGATGAGAAGTTTGACGTCATCATTGTTGACTCAACGGATCCCGTTGGACCGGCAAAGATGCTCTTCAGCGAGGGATTCTTCAGGAGCGCCTACGAGACGCTCAACGATAACGGTCTGTACATCACCCAGTCGGGCAGCGTCTACCTCTTCACCAACGAGCTGCTCGACGCATACCAAAGCATGAAGAACGTCTTCGACGAGGTACACTACTTCAGCTTCCCGGTGATAGGCTACGCCTCGCCCTGGAGCTTCCTCGTTGGAGTCAAAGGTGATATTGACTTCGGAAAGGTAGATTTGGAGAGGGCCAAAGGGCTTGGCCTCTACTACTACGACCCAGAGAGGCACGAGACCCTTTTCCAGATGCCCAGGTACGTGAGGGAGCTCCTCGAGAGGAGGGCCTAACTCTCTCCCTTAAACTTTGGAATTTTTGGAGGTGATTCACGCATGTTTCGAGTGATACTTAAGAACACCCGAGTACTCGACGGTAGGGCCTTCTTTGGGATAGGCCTCCTTGGTGTGGCCATGAGCTTTCCAGATTGCCCCGATGTTTATGATGCCCTCATATTGGTGGTTTCGCTCGTCCTCTATGTTGCCTATGCCTTCGCGATAAACAACTGTTTCGACGCCGATACGGATTCCCTCAATCCAGCAAAGAGGCACAAGAACCCTGTGGCTAGCGGAGAGCTGAGCTTCCGCGCCGGGGTGATTTCGTCCCTCTCGATAATCCTTCCGGGAATCCTGCTCTCATACTCCCTTGGATTGGGTGAGTTCGCGATATATTTGGCTATGGTTGCCCTTGCAACGGTTTACTCAGCCCCGCCGAGGCTCAAGGCCCGTCCGATAATCGACGTGCTCTCCCACGGAATATTTTTTGGGGTGCTGCCCTTCCTTTACGGGGCTTACTTCGATGGTATCCTCACGCGGGGGGAGATAACCATAGCCGTCGCGGTGCTCCTTTACTCCTTTGCCTTAGAGCTGAGAAACCACCTTGGGGATTACGAGAGCGACCTCAGGGCAGGCTTGAAAACCACGCCAATAGTCCTCGGTAGGGAAGCCTCAGAGACCCTCGTGGTAGTCTTCTCGGGTCTCTCACTAGTGCTTCTGCTCGCTTCCTTCAACTTCGCTCTGGGGGCGCTTGGAGTGGCTGTCTATAGCATCAGGGGCAACTACCGGCTGATGGACGCTGGAATCGTCGCACTGCTCATTACCCACTTGCTCGGAGCGGTGGTGTGAATGAGGATCGCCCTCGTCAGTGACTGGTACTACCCTAAGGTCGGCGGCGTCGCCAGCCACATGCACCACCTTGCAATCCACCTCAGAGAGCGCGGTCATGAAGTGGCCATTGTTACCAACGACCTTGAGACCGGGAAGGAGGAGGAACTCGAAAGCCTCGGCATCGAGCTCGTGAAGGTTCCGGGGAGGATAAGCCCTATACTTGGGATTAACATGAGCTACTCCCTTGCATCAAGCGAAGAGCTGGGCGAATTTTTGGAGGATTACGATGTCGTGCACTCCCACCACGCCTTTACGCCTCTTGCGCTCAAGGCTGTTAAAGCCGGCAGAACCCTGGGGAAGGCGACCCTGCTGACGACCCACAGCATATCCTTCTCCCACGAATCGAGGCTCTGGGAAGCTCTCGGACTGACTATCCCTCTCTTCAGCAGGTATCTTCGCTATCCCCATGAGATAATAGCCGTCAGCAAGGCTGCGGAGGCGTTCATCAACCACTTCACGGACGTTCCTGTGAGGGTCATCCCGAATGGAGTAGATGATGAGATCTTCAAACCCTTGAGTAAGACGGAAAGGGAGCGCCTCAAGTCCGAACTCGGCATTGAAGGAAAGGTCGTCCTGTACGTCAGCAGGATGAGCTACCGCAAGGGCCCACAGGTTCTCCTCAACGCGTTCTCCGGAATTGAGGATGCCACCCTTGTCATGGTGGGCTCGGGAGAGATGCTCCCCTTCCTTAAGGCGCAGGCTAAGTTCCTGAAGGTGGAGGACAAGGTGCGCTTTCTCGGCTACGTGGAGAGCTCTCTCCTTCCGAAGCTCTTTGGCATGGCGGATGTCTTCGTCCTTCCATCCATTACGGCGGAAGCTTTCGGTATAGTGATTCTCGAGGCGATGGCATCAGGCATTCCCGTTGTCGCGACGGACGTTGGGGGAATCCCCGAGATAATTAAGGAGAGTGGAAGTGGACTCCTCGTTCCACCAGGCAACGAGCTTTCGCTTAGACGGGCAATTCAAAAGCTCCTTAACGACGAAGAACTGCGCAAGTGGTTTGGAACCAACGGAAGGAAAGCCGTGGAGACCCGTTACTCGTGGAAAAGAGTCACCGTAGCGATAGAAAAGGCTTATGAGGATGCACTCCTTATGGGATAAGGGGATAATTATGAGGATGGAAGAACTCACCTGGCCTGATTTTGAGGAAGCCAAGAAGTCAATAGACACGGTTCTTATTCCCGTTGGGAGTGTGGAAGCCCACGGCAGGCATTTGCCGCTTGGTACCGACGTTTTTGCCCCCCTGGAGCTCTGCAGGCGCGTGGAGAAGAGAGTGAGAAAAGCGGGGAAGGACGTTCTAATAGCGCCGCCGATATGGTACGGCCATACATTCGTCCTGAACGTTTATCCCGGGACCATCGACGTTAGAGCCGATGCCTTCAAAGTCTACGTTAGGGAAGTCATCTCGGAGTTCGTCGAGGAGGGCTTCAAGAGGGTAGTCCTTATGAACGGCCATGGGGGCAACGTTTATCCGCTCGTTGAGGCCGCCGAGGAAGTTGCGGAGAGCTATCCGAACGCCGAGATATGGCTCATAAACTGGTGGATCGACTTCAGGGAGGACATACTCAGCATATGCTCCAGCCAGGGCCATGCAGGCCAGGACGAAACGTCGGTGATGCTCGCCATAAGGCCGGAACTCGTGAAGATGGACAAAGCAGTCGGCGAGAAAAGGACGAGCAGGGTTAGGGTCATCAGGAAGGACATAGGGAGGGAACTGTTCCCGGGTGGGGTCAACGACGACCCTGGGTCGGCGATGAGGGAGAATGGCGAGGCAATACTAGGTGTAATCAGCGAAAAGATCGCCCGGTTGCTCTTGGGTGAAGTGTGATGGGAAAAGAGAAAGTTCTGGAAGAGATGGACAGGCGTATAAAGAGACTTGAGGCCGAGATAGAGTTCGCCGAGGAAAGGCTCCGCTACCTTGAGGAGATAGGAGCACCCTCAAAGTACAAGGCACTTAAAAGGAGAGACTACTCCGTTTACTACACCATCTTCATTGGTGTCTGGATGCTCGTCGGCCTGCTCGCCTTCATGAGCATCAAGGACCGTCTCCCGGGGGTAATAAACATACCCTTGCTTCCATACCTTTTCATAACCCTCTCGATCATTCTCATCCCCATCCTCTACCTGATGTGGAGCAAAAATCAGGAAGTTAGAACTCCGATGGACGAGTTTGAGGAAAGAGAGCGGCTCGCTCGGACGATAATCGCATCCTTCTATCGTCCACTCATGAAGGCCATTGAGGAGGACGATAAAGAGGCCATGAAGAACCTCGCCGAGGAGCTCCTCCGGAATCCTGTCCTTGCAGGGGCCATTGAAAGAATGAACGAGGGTGACCCTAAGCTCATGGCCTACGCCCTCTACCTGTACGCTTCCTACACCGAGGGCCTTGAGGACGAAGTGAAGGAGACCATAAGCCGGCTCCACAACAAGCCCCTCAGGGCTCTCCTTGAGACCCTCATCGAGACCTAAAGGTTATAACCAATGCCATCTCTCTTTTTATCGGTGAGACAGTTGAGATTTGAGGTTCTGGGCAAGGACGATATGAACGCCCTCTCAAGGGAGCTGAGCAGGGCTGGGATAATGAACCGAACTCTGGAGGAGGTTTCGCCCGAGATAGCGCACTACGTGGTCATAAACGGCACGTACGCCGAGATTATAGAGAAGGCCGAGGATATAGAACCCCTAGAGGAAAGCCTAGGGGAGCTCAAGGCGGCTTTCGACGACCTAATGAGCAACTGGGAGGTAAACCAGGGAAGGACACTTGAGGAGCTCTTTGATGAGTCGGACCTTGGAAAGTTGCTTGTTGTTACGTCCCTCATTGAAGTCGGTGCTGTCATGGAAGAGGACGGAAGGCTCGTTCTCATGGAGAAGCCGAGGCTCGAGGGACTGTCCATTGAGCTGCGCTTTCCGATAGATGAGATCGAAGAGTATCTGGAAGAGCTGGAGGAGCGCTTTGAGACGAGCATGGTGACAGAGTTCACGCTGGAGAGGCACTACTATGTAGAGGTCATGGAGGTTGACAGGGAGCTCGTCGAGGCCGCACTGGAGATAGCCGAGGAGTACGCAACGGAGGAAAGCATTGTCGAGGCCATGTTTGAGGGAATTGCTCGTTCGGTTTTGGCGGATGTTATCCTCGAGCTGGCTGAGAAGTACAAGAAGAAGAACGAGCTCATTGAGGCCCTGCTCGAGAGGGAGCCAATAGTGGTTGAGGGCAAGCGCGAGAGGGTTAACATATACTTCGACGAAGAGGCCATAGAGGACTTCCTGAAGGAGCTCCAAACGCTGGGCTACCTCAAGGTCAAGGGCAACAGGATTTGGATTTGAACTTCCTTTTTCTTCCGGATTTTGATGGGTGTGCATGGCAACGGGAAATAGTGCTCAATGAAGCGAGCGGGATAAAGCTTAAAAATTCATTCTTCTACCTACGGCAGGGGTGGAGGAGATGGCGGTGCTGGAGGCCATCAAGTTCAAGGACAGGGACGGAGAGCTCTACTTCCGCTGCCCAAGGTGCGGAATGGTCTTCCGCAGGAGCAAGGACTACGTGAGGCATATCAACAAGGCTCACGGCCACCTCTTTAAGAAGGCTTGATCCCTCCCACTTTTTCTGAGGGATGAAGAAAAGCTAAGGGTCTGAACCGTGATGAGCGGTTTGGGCTTGCTGACCGTTATTCCCTAATCGCTATTTCTTTTGTCAGCTTGACTATGAATGTCTTGCCCACCTTTTCCCTCGTGACGAGTTGCTTCTTCTCCAGCTCCTGGATTATCCTGCTTATGGTCGGTCTGGAATAGCCCGTCAGTTCGGGCAGCTCCTCCTGTTTTATAACGCCTCCCCTGTCGAGTATTGCCTTGACGACTATGCGCTCCTTCTCCGTGAGCACCTCTATTGGGACCCTGTTGGCGGCCCAGCGCTTCTTGGCGTAGTAGAGCGAAACCGGCACCGCGACGGCTAGAGACAGCAGCACCGCGGCGATTACCATGATCCAGTTGGTTCCTTCCTCTTTGGGTTTGGGTACGGTTATCTCTATGTCCTCTTTGAGCCAATACGTTTGGTAGCCCAATGCCTCTATCTTCGTCTGCACGTCCTTTGACATGCCCGCTCCCATTAGGATGACCAACTCCGGCTTCAGCTTCTTGATAGCATCGGCCGTTGAGTCTGAGAGGGCATCCTCCTGCGTGAGGAGCAGGGGGTAGTTGTAGTTCATTGCCCATCTAGCCGCTGCCAGAGCTGAGCCGTAGTCGCTGGAGCTGGCCACGACGACGGTCTCCGCGCCGTTGGGATAGAAGTGGAGTGCAAGCTTTGCGGCAGTTTCGGTTCTAACGGCCCCGCCTATTCTCTCGACTACGAAGCCTATGTTCAGTAGCTCGTCCTGAACATCGTTGCTTACCGCTTGGGAGTCCCCTATGATAAGCACGTGGTTCCAGCCGGACTGGGCATAGGACTGGAGCTGGGCCAGCGTTCCCGGATCGAGTTCCTTCGGATCAACGGGCAGAATAGGGACACCGAGCATCTTGGCGTACGGCCACGCCACGATGTAATCTATCAAATCATCGTTCCTCACGATTATCAGGTCATATTTTGGAGTCTCCTCCTGAGCGGCGGAGAGGGAAAGTATGAGGGGCGAGACCATAAACAGGATGAGCACAAAGACAAGGGCCCTTTTGACCATTTTATCACCTGAAAAAAGAGTAGGGGGAGCTCCTTAAAAGGTTTTTCAAAGCTCCAGGCTCTCGCCGGGCTTGAGTATTACGACCTCTGCCTTATCTCCGACGAGCCTCTTGAACTCCTCAGGGTCTTTGGCAATCGGTGGCCAGGTGTTGTAGTGCATCGGAACGACCCTCCTCGGCTTGAGGAACTCGACGGCCTTGGCTGCTTCCTTCGGCCCCATCGTGAAGTGGCCGCCTATTGGGAGGAGTGCCAAATCAATCGGCCCGTAGAGCTCTGCGAGCAGCTCCATGTCCCTGAACACGAAGGTGTCGCCGGCGTGGTAGATTTTAACACCATCGAGATCGATGATGTAACCACAGGCGTTTCCAATGCTGTACTTGCCGTCGCTGCTGGAGTGCCAGGCCGGAACCTGAACGATTTTCACGCCCTCAATCTCGGTCGGACCGTAGTTCATGCCTATGGTCGTTATCCCCTTGTTGTTCTCCATGAGATAGGTGGCTATGTCGTACATCGCCACTATCTTAGCGCCGGTTCTTTGGGCTATCAATACGGCATCGCCAATGTGGTCGCCGTGGGCGTGGGTAACTAGGACCAGGTCGGCTTCAAGCTCCTCGGGCTTTACTGCCGCGGCCGGGTTGCCCGTCAGGAAGGGGTCGATGAGAATCCTCTTGCTTCCCACTATCTCGAAAGCTGCATGGCCCAGAAACCTCACCTTCACCATATCATCACCCCTAGCGGATATAATAACCAAAGCTCACTTAAATCTTTCGACTCTTGAGGAATTGGTCAATAATGGTCTTTTTAGCTCATGGGAGCTTTACTTATTCTCTTCCATGTTCATATTTGCCTTACTGGCCGTTTTGAGAAAGCTTATATAGAATTCCACCGAGTTAGGTTCGGTGATCCTGATGACGTTTGATTACTTCTTCAAACCCAAGGCCATAGCCGTAATCGGAGCTTCTAACGATCCTCTCAAGCTTGGCTACGAGGTCTTCAAGAATCTCAAAGGGTACCAGGACGGCAAGGTCTATCCGGTGAACGTCAAGGACGAAATCGTTCAGGGAGTCAAGGCCTACAGGAACGTCAAGGACATTCCGGATGACGTGGAGCTAGCGGTTATCGTCGTCCCCAAGAAGTTCGTCAAGCAAACGATAATCGACTGCGGCGAGAAGGGCGTCAAGGGAATAGTACTCATCACCGCGGGCTTCGGCGAGACTGGTGAGGAAGGAAAGAAAGAGGAGTGTGAGCTCGTCGAGATTGCCCACAGGTACGGAATGAGAATAGTTGGCCCCAACTGCGTTGGAATAATGAATACCCACAACGGCATGAACGCCACCTTCGTGACCAATGCTAAGAAGGGCGACATAGCCTTTATCAGCCAGAGCGGAGCTTTGGGGGCTGGAATCATCTACAAGACCATCAAGGAGGGCATCGGCTTTTCTAAGTTCGTCAGCATAGGTAATATGGCTGACATTGATTTCGCCGAATTCATGGAGTACTTAGCCAACGACCCTGAGAGCAAGGCGATAGCGCTTTACATCGAGGGGCTCAGGGATGGTAGGAAGTTTATGGAGGTTGCAAAGCGGGTAACAAAGAAGAAGCCGGTCATAGTCCTCAAAGCCGGGAAGAGCGAGAGTGGAGCGAGGGCAGCTTCAAGCCATACTGGCTCTCTGGCGGGCTCCTACAAGATTTACGAGGCCGCCTTCAAGCAGAGCGGCATAATCGTTGCCGAAACCATCGACGACATGCTCAGCATGGCTCGTGCCTTCACCCAGCCGTTGCCTAAGGGCAAGCGTGTCGCCATAATGACCAATGCTGGCGGCCCTGGAGTTCTTACGGCCGATGAGATTGACAAGCGCGGATTAAAGCTGACTAACCTCGAGGAGAAGACGATAGAGGAGCTCCGTTCCTTCCTGCCGCCGATGGCAGCAGTGAAGAATCCAGTCGATATGATAGCGAGCGCCCGCGGCGAGGACTACTACAGAACGGCAAAGGCCCTCCTCGAGGACCCGAACGTTGACATGCTCATAGCGATATGCGTTGTCCCAACCTTCGCAGGAATGACGCCAACCGAGCATGTTGAAGGCGTCGTCAGGGCGGTTAAAGAGGTCAACAACGGCAAGCCAGTTCTTGGACTGTTTATGGCCGGATACATAAGCGAGCCCGCTAAGGAGGTTCTCGAAAAGGCAGGCATTCCAAGCTACGAGAGGCCGGAAGATGTTGCTTCTGCTGCTTGTGCCCTTGTCGAATTCGCGAAGGACGTTGGAATTTTGAAGGAAGAAAAATGAGGTGATTTTGGATGGCGAAGGTTACCGACATAGTGTTGTGGGACAAGCCCGGGGAGAAGGTTATCCTCCTCGGTAACCAGGCCATAGCCAGAGGAGCACTTGAGGCCAACATAGCGGTTTTCGCGGCATATCCTGGAACTCCAAGCTCAGAGCTTACCGACACCATGGCCATGGTTGCTAAAAAGGCCGGTGTTTACATGGAGTACTCGACCAACGAGAAGGTTGCCTTTGAGACCGCTTTGAGCGCCGCCTGGGCCGGATTGAGGGCCATGACGGCAATGAAGCACGTTGGCTTGAACGTCGCTGCCGACACATTCATGAGCGCCGTTGGAATGGGCGTTGAGGGCGGCTTCGTCATAATGGTCGCCGACGACCCGAGCATGTGGTCTTCACAGAACGAGCAGGACACGCGCGTTTATGCTAAGTTCGCAAACGTCCCGGTTCTCGAGCCGATTTCGCCGCATGAAGCCAAGGAGATGACGAAGTACGCCTTCGAGCTGAGCGAAAAGTTCAAGCACTTCGTCATCCTCAGAACCACCACCAGGAGCTCCCACGCTAGGGGCGACGTAGTCCTCGATGAGCTCCCTGAGGAAATAAAGACCGGCAAGAGGAAGTTCGGTGAGTTCAAGAAGGATCCGGGCAGGTTCGTCGATGTTCCCTCCAACGCGAGGCGCTTCCACCCGCAGATACTCGAGAAGATCGAGAAGATAAGAGCAGAGCTCGACAACTGTCCCTTCAACTGGATTGAGGGCAAAGAGGATGCTAAGGTCGGTATCATCGCTCCGGGTTTGAGCTACGCCTACGTCAAGGAAGCTCTGGCATGGCTCGGCGTCGATAACGTTAAGGTACTCAAGCTCGGAACGCCCTTCCCGGTTCCCTACGGACTTCTCGAGAAGTTCTTCGACGGCCTTGAGAGGGTTCTCATCGTTGAGGAGCTCGAACCGGTGGTTGAGGAGCATGTCAAGACCTGGGCCTTCGATAGGGACATCAGGATTCCGATACACGGCAAGGACATCGTTCCGAGGATCTACGAGATGACCACGAGGAGGGCCGTCGAGGCCATAGCAAAGTTCCTCGGCCTTGAAACCCCGATAGACTTTGCCGAGCTTGACGAGAAGTATAAGAAAGTCAGCGAGATGGTTCCGCCGAGGCCGCCGAGCCTCTGTCCGGCCTGTCCTCACAGGAACACCTTCTACGCCATCAAGAAGGCCGCAACGCCCAGGGCGATATTCCCGAGCGACATCGGCTGTTACACCCTCGGTGTTCTCCCGCCGCTCAAGGCCGTCGATACAACCGTCGCGATGGGCGGTTCGATCGGAGTTGCCCACGGTCTCAGCATAGCCCTCAACGGCTCCGTCGCTGAGGATGAGCACAAGGAGGGCAGGGAGAAGAAGGTTATTGTGGCGACCATCGGAGACTCGACCTTCTTCCACACGGGACTTCCGGCTCTGGCGAACGCCATCTACAACCGCTCCAACGTCGTCATAGTTGTCGTGGACAACCTCGTCACGGCAATGACCGGCGACCAGCCGAACCCGGGAACGGGCGACACCCCGCACGGACCGGGTAAGCAGATCAAGATCGAAGAGGTCGCCAGGGCACTCGGTGCAGACTTTGTTGCGGTCGTTGACCCCTACGACATAAAGGCCACCACCGAGACCATCAAGAAGGCCCTCCAGGTTGAGGGTGTGAGCGTCGTTGTTTCGAGAAGGGTCTGCGCCCTCCACAGGATCGGCGAGCTCAGGAAGGCACGCATACAGTGGCCTCTCTACCAGGTCAACGAGGAGAAGTGTACCGGCTGTAAGATATGTATCAACGCCTACGGCTGTCCTGCGATCTACTGGGACGCTGAGAAGAAGAAGGCAAAGGTCGACCCGCTCATGTGCTGGGGCTGTGGCGGATGTGCGCAGGTCTGTCCGTTTGATGCCTTTGAGAGGGTCAGGGAGGGAGAGCTATGAGGGAGTACAACATCGTTATCACCGGAGTTGGCGGCCAGGGAATCCTTACGGCCGCAAACCTTCTCGGCTGGGCCGCCCTCCACGCCGGCTACAAAGTGAGAGTTGGTGAGGTTCACGGCATGAGCCAGCGCTTCGGTAGCGTTATCGCTTACGTCCGCTTCGGCGAGGACGTTTATGGCGCAATGGTTCCTGAAGGGAAGGCCGATGTTATCCTAAGCTTCGAGCCAGTTGAGGCTCTCCGCTACATCAACTACCTCAAGAAGGGTGGCCTGGTCTTCACCAACGCGAGGCCGATTCCGCCGGTTCAGGTCTCCATGGGACTCGCCAAGTATCCGAGTCTCGAGGAGATAAAGAAGGTCGTCGAGGAGGATTTTGAGGCCAAGTTCATGGCTTTCGACGCCGAAGAGCTCGCCATGAAGGCCGGCAACGTCATCACTACGAACGTCGTCCTCATCGGCGCACTGACCCAGACACCGGGCTTTCCGCTCGACGCCGAGCACGTCAAGGAAGTCATTCGCGTAAGCGTCCCGCCGAAAGCCGTTGAGGTCAACATGAAGGCCTTCGACCTTGGAGTCCAGGCGGCAAAAGAGATGCTTGGGCTCTAAGTCTTCCTTTTAAAGTTCCCATTGCTTTTTTTGTATCTCGATTATTTTCTCCACAGTTTTGAGGGTTTCGTAGCTTGGATGAACGGTCTCTTCAGTTTCTATCCCGCTTAAGTGGCCCTCAATGAAAGCTGGCAGGCCCTTCCTCAGTCCAACGTCGTAGCCGCCCTCGAGGATTACCGTGAGGGAATACTTGGAAAGCGTTGAGCCAGCATAGCGGAAGAACCTCTCCGTAAGTCTTAATGTCGTGAGGTGCTCCCCACGGAAGCCGTCAAAGCCCGCAGAGATGAGGATGACCTTTGGATCGAGGTTCTCGACTATGGGTACAACTATCTCCCTCCATACGAAGATGTAGTCGTCGTCCCGTGAGTAGTGCGGCATGGGTATGTTTACTTTGGTTCCTTTTGCATCTCTGCCGCCGACCTCATGTTCGTGGCCGCTCCAGGGGTAGATGTCTGTCTCGTGGATATCGATGTGAATCACGTTTGGGTCGTTCCAGAAAATCTCCTGCGTTCCGTTGCCGTGGTGGGCGTCGAAGTCGATGATTACCGCCTTTCCGTCGAGGGCTTCAACTAGCTTAGCCGCTCCAGCTATGTTGTTGAATATGCAGAAGCCAAGCGTTGGGGCGTTGAAGGCTTTTCCATTCCTGCCAGAATGATGGCCGGGCGGCCTGACAAGGGCGAGGTAGAGACCTTTCCGCTCCATCGCCGAAAGCGCGGCCTCGCGAGAAGCCCCAAAGGCCTTTAATGCCGCGTTCCAGGTGCCCGGAGAAACGTAGGTATCAGGGTCGAGGTTTCCGGAGCTTTTACTCAGTTCCCTTACCCTCGCCACGTAGGGCCTCTCGTGAACCCCAAGGAGGTCGTTAGGTGTAGCCTCCTCCGGCTCCCTGATGTTCTTCCAAAGGTCGTTGGCTTTTAGGCCCTCTATAGCGTAGTCCAGCCTGCTCGGGTTCTCGGGGTGGTATTCCTCAGGTTTGTGCTCCCTGAAGAGGGGAGAGTATAAAACTTCGTAAGCGGGCAAGGCCCGCGCCCTCCAAAGGGATCACCACTCATCCTCTTCCTCGATGAGCCCGTACTTCTCGAGCTCCCTTAGGAGCTTTCTCACGGCTTCCCAGGCGTCGTGCTCGCTCTTCGCGCCGGAGCAGACTATCTTTCCTGATGAGAAGAGCAGTATAACGGCCCTTGGCTCCTTAACGCGGTAGATAACGCCCGGGAACTGCTCTGGTTCATACTCACAGTTGGGCAGGCTCAAAGCAATCGCATCGAGGTTGAACTCCATGCCGATATCGCCGCTGAATACCATGTTCTGGATGTCTATCTGTGGCGCGCGCTGGAACTTGGCCCCTATACGCTTGAGCATCTGGATGAGCTTGTTGACTGCCCTCTCGATGTCTTCAACGCTCTTTGCACCTGTGACGACGAGCTTGCCCGAGCTGAATATTAGAAGGGCCACCTTCGGCTCATCGAAGCGACATATAATACCCGGGAACTCCTCGGGGTTGTACTTGGAGTTGGGGCATATTTCGATGACTTTCTCGAGGTTGAGCTGTGTGAACAAATCCACAGAAGCGACAATGTTCTCGATCCTGAGCTTTACATTGCTCATGTCTACCAAGGCTTACACCTCCGGATGGTGGGTTTAAAAACCCTTTATAAATGAACGCTCGAAGTTTTTAAAGGTTTAGGTCATGAAAATGTCAAAACCCCAAAAATTGAACGTGGAAGAAAAGGAAGGGAAATCAGAGGTAGGCCTCCACGAGCAGCCTTCCGGCCTCCGTGAGGCTCTTCTCTCCGAGGAAGCCCAGTGTCCTCAGTATCGTTAGGGCCTTCTTGATTTCCTCCTCGCTGAGGCTAAGGTGTTTCCTTATCACGTCTACCTCATCCTGCTTGTAGCCTTTAATCTCTCCCTTCTCCTTCCATATCCTGTTGAAGACTTCGAGGTTCTCGTAGACCACGCGGAGCACGTTGTAGGTCGTTGGCGTAATTCCAAACTTCGTGGCGATGACTTCTTGGACCTTGGCGTTTTCAATGGCCGTCTTGACCTTCTCGCCGAGCTCGGTGAGCTTGACCATGCCGTTATGGAGCTCGACGATGAAGCCCTTTGCCTCGGCCTCTCCAATGGCCCTTACGATGTCTCTCTCGTCCCCGCCGACGTAGTTCCTTACGAGCTCCACCAGCTCGCTCCTTGAGATGTACTTCCTCTTCGGCGTCTTGAGGAGTATGACGGCATCGTACTTGGTTAAGTATGGCTTCCTCTTTATCTCCCTGCTCATCCTGAGGTAGAACCTGCCCTTATCGGTGATTCCGTTCCTTATCAGGTCCTCCTCCTTGGCCTTGAGCACCCACTCGGCTATTGGGACATCGCCGCTCTCGGCGTAGGTGAGGGCCTTCATTCCGTCTGGAGTTACGACGCCGAACTTCTTAGCATTCATGCCCCAGTCGGTAAGCCAGTAAGTGTCCTTGTTCTTCATGAGCTTTCTCTCGATGAGCTCCTTTGACTCGAGGATGTGAAGCACCGCTCCGAGATCCTCTACTTTGGCGAGCTTCTCTACCTCCCTGTACGTTGGCAGGATTTCTGGGTTGGTCTTGTATTTCTCTTCTATCTCCGCTATAGCCTCGAGAACCTTGAGCTCGTCTGCCAGCAGGTATATTGGAAGGATCCTCTCCTCTTCCCTGCCTATTGCTTCGTAGGTTTCCATCATGGCTTTTCCAAACTCTGTGATGCCCTTCTCATCGGTGAAGCTCTGGGCATCGCTGGCCGCGCTCCTCTTGCCTGCCTTGAGAGCCTCGAAGTCCTCCTTCCTCAGGGTTATCGCGCCCGTGAAGACGGGTACCATGCTGGCGGCTTTGAGCGCGAGCCTCGCCGCGGGGGTGGCGACGAAGGCCTTTCCCTTCTCGGTGGCGGGCGAAATCTTGAGAAGCCTCATCGCCTGAAGGGCGTTAGTGATGTTGTCTCCGTAGAGCCTGGCGTTCTTGTAGTTCACCAGCTCGTCCAGGGTTCCTATCTTGGGCATTCCGCGGAGGAAGGAAACTATCTCGGGCGTGAGGTAAACGACCGGGTGGGTCTCACGGTATATCTTCAGGAGCTCCATTCCAAGCTCGTTAACACCGTTCTCGTCAGCCAGCTGCCTCTCCCTGAGGAGCTCCATCCACTTCTCGGGAACCTCTCCAGTCTCGACGGCCAGTTCGAGTATCTTGATTATCTCGCTATCGGCAAAGACGTCGGGCAGTTTTTCAACGTCAAGCTTTTCGACGAGCTCAAGCATCCTCTTTCCTGCCTCGGTGAACCTTATTTTACCCCCCTTAAGCTCGACGAAGCCGAGGATGTAGAGCTCAACAGCTCTTATCTGGAACTCTTCTGGGAGCTTCGCCTCTATTTCGGCCCCACTCTTGGTGTTCTTCATCTCCTTCAGAATCTCGAGGTGCCTCTTCTTAAGGAACATTCCTATCCCTCCTCTCCCTTTTTGGACTTTTTTATTACCTGCATTTTTTAAAACTTTCGGTAACTAAAAATGGAGAAGACTTAAAAAGACCACTGATAAGTTGGTGGTGGTGAGAGCATGCTAAACACTATAGTATTGGTGAGAACCGACAACTTCCAGAAGGCCATCGTAGCACTGGCCGACCTCGTCCGCTACGGCGGTATGCGGATAAGGGGAGACCCGAGGATAATACCCCCCGCGCTCTCTGACTGGGCATTTGAGAAGATCTCCGGAGAGAAGCCAAGAAAGAAGTTCAAAGCTCACGTGGTGGCTCAGATAGACTTCCCCCCAGCGAAGGCGATAGGCAGGCTTATGGACATCCATCCGCCCGCTCACATTCTCGTGATACCCCCAGACACAGAGGTTCACAGGGAGTTCCTCAGGCTCTGGGGAACCTTTGAGAAGCTCCGCGGCTTCCACCCACCAAAGAGAACTAAGGGCGAGGAGGGGGCCAAGAGAAAGGAAGAGGACTTTGAAGAGTTTTAATGAACCTCCAGTTCCATTTCTTCTCGAGTTTGTTGAGTCATCGTCAAGCGTCGCAGTTACTTCTTCCTCTTCCTGATCCTGATGTTCGCTATGTCTCCAAGGGTTGGCTCGTAGTCCTTGGGTATAGTTGCCTTTTCCTTGGGGACTTCCTCGACGCGCTCGATGAGGGTTATCTTGAAGTACTTCTCCAGCTTCTTGGCCTCCTTTATCGTCGGCTCGCGGTAGCCGTGGGCTATGGCCTTTAGATCCTTCATCGAGAGGCCGATCTCGTGTGAAAGCTCCTCATAGCTCTTTCCGCTTCTCTGTATCGCCTGGTAAACTCTCTCCGCATAGTCTTCGACGATGTCCTCTGTGTAGAGGGGCCTCTCCGTCCTTGGCTTGGGAGCCGGCTTTGGCTTGGGCCTCGCGTATTTTCTCCTTGGCTCTCTTCCGGTGGGCATCACGCTGAAGGTTCCGGGCTTTTTACGCCCGTATCTCTCGTAACAGCGGTCGCAGACGAGGAGTTCGGCTCCCTCGACCCGTATCGTGTGACCCGGACCCCTGATGGTGGCACCGCAGATTTCACATATCTTGGGCTTTGCCTTCCCCATATCAATCACCTTTTGGCTCCACTTGAAGCTTGGAGCTATCTTTTATAAATCCCTCGCCGTAGTCCTAGTTTGATGAGTGAGGTAAGGATGGAGAAGTTGCAAAAGCTTGACCAGGAAATTCTTGAGAGGCTCATCGAGATATACATGAGTGGCTATGAGAATATGCGCGAGTACGGCGGCGAGGGCGAGAGCTATGCCAAGCGCTATCTGAGATGGTGCTGGAACAAGGCCAAGGACGGCTTCTTCGTGGCGAAGCTTGGGGATGAAATAGTGGGCTTCATAGTCTGTGATAACGACTGGTACAGCAAGTACGAGGGGAGGGTCGTCGGTGCAGTACACGAGTTTGTGGTGGACAAACGTTTCCAGGGGCACGGGATAGGCCACAAGCTCATGGAGAATTGCCTGGAATATCTGAGCAAATACAACAACAGGATAGAGCTCTGGGTGGGGGAGAAGAACGAAGGTGCCATTAAATTCTACGAGAGCTACGGTTTCAGGAAAGTTGGACAGAACGGGATATGGGTTAGGATGGTAAAGGACCTCCGAAAGGATGATAAAGAGTGGAAAGATAGTTAGTTTGTTGGGTGGATGTTATGCCTTGCATAGATACACCAAGTCCCGAGAAGGTG
Organism: Thermococcus piezophilus; assembly: GCF_001647085.1. Classification (NCBI taxonomy): domain Archaea; kingdom Methanobacteriati; phylum Methanobacteriota; class Thermococci; order Thermococcales; family Thermococcaceae; genus Thermococcus; species Thermococcus piezophilus. The sequence goes on along the minus strand of NZ_CP015520.1, from coordinate 380,218 downwards.
AGGAAGTTGAACGAGGAACTTAGAGAAGAGAGTTTTATAAGGGAAGGAAAGGGCAGGCTGAAGGTGACGATAGAGAGCAGTGGAGAAGCCCTCGAAACGACGATGAGCGGCTCTTTAAAAAGCGTTGGAGAGATAGCAAAGATACTTGGAGTTGAGGCAAAGGGCGGGAAAATAGAGGCCGTCGTAGATGGCGTTAAGGTCAAGATGGAGCGCGGAAAGCTTGAGCTGGAGTTCGATAATGTAGATAGGATGAGGATAGAGAAGGCTTGAATCTCATTTCTCAATTTCCTTTGTTGGACTGGTTTTATCTTAAACTTCCCTCAAGGATCAGGGGAAAAAGGAAGTGGAAAAGAACTCGAATCATTTCACTGGCGGCCTGAACTTGTAGCCGTAGAGGATTATTCCGTCCTCCTCGAACTCTCTTATCTTCTTGGTGACGACTTCAACTTCCATGCCGAAGTCTATCTCCTCGGGATCAATGTCCGTGAGCTGGGCCAGAACTATCGGCCCCTCCTCGAGCTCTATGAGGGCGAGGGGATAGGGCTTGTAGTATTCAAAGCCACTGGGGGGATTTCTAATGATGGTCCAGCTGAGCACTTTGCCCTTTCCGCTCAGTTCTACCTCTTCGATCTCCCTGCTGCCACAGACTGGGCAGATTGGCCTCTTTGGGAAGTGGACGTGACCGTTCTCGCACTTTCCGCCGATGAGCCTATACTTCTCGCGAAAGTGCCTCCAGTAACGGGAAACCTGCATTGGCCTAGACATTTCAGACCCTCCTCAAAACGGTAACCGTTATGTTCGAGCCGGTTCCACCTATGTTCTGGGTTAGGCCCACCTCAGCGTTTGGAACCTGGTTCGGAGCCTCACCGCGGAGCTGGAGCACTGCCTCAACCGTCTGGTAGACGCCAGTCGCTCCAACTGGATGGCCCCTGGCTTTGAGTCCACCCATGGTCTGTATCGGATAGTCGGCATCGATGGCGATCTGACCCTCCCTGGCGAGCTTCGCACCATCTCCCTTCTTCGCTACTCCGAGGGCCTCGAGGCTGAGTGCGGCCATGATGGTGAACGCGTCGTGGATCTCGAAGAAGTCAATGTCCTTCGGCTCAACGCCAGCCATCTTGTATGCCCTTTCGGCGGCAATCTTCGCCGCTTTGAGCGTGAGTAAGTCTTCCCTGTTGGCGAGGTTGATTGTGTCGATGGCCCTTCCCATTCCCGCAACTTCTACCCACTTCTCCTTTGGAACACCGAGCTCCTTGGCTTTCTCTGGAGTTGTGATTATCACCGCCGCGGCACCGTCACAGACTGGGGAAGCATCGAATAGCTTGAGCGGATCAGCGATGTAGGGGCTCTTTAAGACTGTCTCAAGCTTTATCGACCTCTTAAACATCGCGTAGGGGTTCTTTGCTCCGTTGGTGTGGGCATTTACCGCGAAAAGAGCAAGGTCCTCCTCGGTGTAGCCGTGGGTCTTCATGTAGTAGCGCATCACGAGCGCGTTGAGCGCCACGAAGCTCGCCCCGTGGAAGAGCTCCCACTCAGCATCGGCGGCGTAGGCGAGGTAACGCGTGGCATCGTTCGGCCAGGCATCGGTCATTTTCTCGACGCCGACTACGGCCACGACGTCCTCGAGGCCGCTCAGGACAGCTTTAACTCCCTCCTGAACCGCGGCACCGCCGCTGGCACAAGCAGCTTCGATCTTTACCGCCGGGATGTTTCCTAAGCCGGCCCAGTCGGCTATGAGCGAACCGAGGTTCTCCTGTTCGACGAATGGGCCTGAAATCATGTTTCCGACGTAAAGGGAATAAACCTTGTCTATTCCAGCATCGTCCATCGCGTTGAAAACGGCTTCGACGGCCAGGTCGCGGAGGGCGAGCTTCCAGTGCTCACCAACTGGGGTCATGCCTGCACCGATTATGACGGCTTTCTTCATCTCAACCACCTCACATTATATACTTCCTTCTCGCCTTCGCGTAGAGGGCGTAGTCGATGTACTTCTTCCTGTTCACGTAGTCCATGGTCTTTGGAGCGAGGTCGCGTTTCTCCTCTATGGCATCCTGTACGACGATGCTGAAGGCATCGCTCCCTGCTCCCGAACCGAAGGAGACCCACAGTATTCTATCGCCTGGCTTGGCGATGTCGAGAACGGCAGAAACGCCCACCATGGTCGCGCCGCTGTAGGTGTTTCCTATGATTCCGGTGAGCAGTCCTGGGAGTATCTTCTCCCTTGGGATTCCAAGAATCTTGCCGACGGTAAGCGGGAACTTGACGTTGGGCTGGTGGAAGACGGCATAGTCGAAGTCGTTGACGGTTAGACCGAGCTCCTCCATAAGTGTCTTGGCGGCGTTGACTATGTGGTGGAAGTATGCCGGTTCCCCAGTGAACCTGTTACCGTGCCTCGGGTAGTGCTCGTGCTGCCTCCTCCAGAAGTCAGGAGTGTCTGTGACGTAGGAGTAGCTTCCCTCAAAATACGCAACGGTCTCGCTGCTCTTCTCGCTAACTATGAAAGCGGCACCTCCAGCGCCGGCGGTGAACTCGAGGTGGTCGCCGGGCCTTCCCTGGGCGGTGTCGGCACCGATGGCCATAGCATACTCGGCCATTCCTGAGCCGACAAAACCTATGGTGGTCTGAAGTGCCTCGGTTCCAGCCTTACAGGCGAACTCGAAATCGGCGGTGCTCACATCTGGAGTTGCACCGATGGCTTCAGCTATTACGGTTCCGGTGGGCTTAACGGCGTAGGGCTTGCTTTCGGAGCCAAACCACACCGCCTTGATGAGCTTGGGGTCTATTCCCGCCCTCTTGAGGGCGTTGCGAGCGGCTTCAATTCCTATGGTGAGCGCATCCTCGTCAAGACCTGGAACGGCTTTCTCCTCGATCGGGAAGCTCGAAACTCCCCAGACCCGTCCAATCTCTTCGGCTTTGATTCTATACCTCGGAACATAGGCACCGTAGCCGACGATACCGACGTCCTTGATGGGCTTCAAGAGCTTTCTCATGCGGCATCACCTACAAAAGTTGAACGTAACTCCGCCTACGGTTGAGGTGGACCTTATAAAAGTCTTTCGGTGAAAGTGAAAGGCTTTTTCGACGATTGGCTATACGAGTGTATATAAAGACTCGCTGGCAATTACCATTGAGGTGAACGAAGTGAGATACGAGATAATGCACAGGCCGAGTTTTTCCCTTCTTGAGGTAGAGCTTGAGAGGGGCGAGGCAATACAGGCGGAATCCGGTGCGATGGTGCATATGAGCCCGACAATAACGCTCGAAACAAAGGCAAAAGGCGGCGTTTTTGGGGCTTTAAAGCGTTCCGTCCTTGGAGGGGAGAGCTTCTTCATCAACACGTTCAGGGCCGAGAACGGGCCCGGAACCGTCGGTCTTGCGCCGGCCTATCCTGGCGACATAGAAGTCTTTGAGCTGAATGGGACTATCTACGCCCAAAGCGGTGCTTTTCTGGCAAGTTCTGAGGAGATAAGCATAGACACCAAGTGGGGAGGAACGAAGACGTTCTTTGGCAGGGAGGGTCTGTTTCTCCTGAAGATGCAGGGACGCGGTACTGTTTTCCTTTCCAGCTTTGGCGCGATATACAAAAAGGAGCTCCACAACGAGCGCTTTGTCATAGACACGGGACATATGGTGGCCTTCAGTGAGGGGCTGGACTTCAAGGTCAAAAGGGTTGGCAGTCTGAAGAGCACTCTCTTCAGCGGCGAAGGCCTTGTAGCGGAGTTCTACGGAACAGGAACACTTTACATCCAAACTAGAAGCCTTGACAGCTTTGTGGGCTGGTTAATACCATATCTGCCAAAGAGAAGTGACTGAACTTTCTTTTTGGATTTCGCCCATCTGGATATTTTGGCTGAGATTAGTTCTAAGAACACCCACTGTTATTCAGAATCAACTCCAGAAAGTCCGAATACCCATGTAATCTTCTGAACATGGCCTTATGATACCCCCTCAGGCAAGCTCTCAGAAAACTATGCCTGTTCTCACATCCATTAACGCCGCGGGCAGACTCTTTCTCAGAATGATTAACCGTCCGTGAGCCCTGGTGATACCCCCTAGTTTTTCTCGCAGAGAATCATAAATAGATGCCTCCTTTGGTGTGTGTCCGTTTTTCTGGACTTCTTTACTGCCGTAGTGTGGGTAAGTTACTCCGTTTGTCCATCTGGTTTCTCTGATTATTCTGTAGCATTTCCCCGGTCTGGCAGGAAGAATCTTCGGGCGATAACATCGTTTGTAAGCTTCCCCATCGTGATGGGTACTTGAGAAGGAAACTTTGGAACATTCCAGCCACAATATGTGGATGAGCCGTGGATTTTTATTTTCCCCTCTTATAGCTTTTTATGAGTTATCCGATTCAGCAGTATGCAGAATAAAACGGAAAACAAAATGAGAAAGGTCAGGGTTTCCTGACCACGAAGAGCGTGTGGTCCTTCTCGTAGGGCTCGAGCGAAATCCTCTCGACGACCTCGAAGTAGGTCGCAAGCTCCTTTTCGACCTCCTTGAAGACCTGCTCGGGCTCTTTGGTAACGTCTATGCTCCTGCTCTTGACGGATATCATGGCATAGCCACCGCTTCTGAGATAGACCTTGGCGTTGTCGATGAGTATCTTTGCCTGCGTAGGCTGAGCCACGTCCTCGAAGATGACGTCCACCTTGGGAACCAGCGCGCGGTATTCCTCTGGCTTCGTTGCGTCACCGAGAATGGGAACGATGTTCCTCCTCTCTTCGACGATTGGTACAAGCTCCCTGAGAACCCTTGGAGAGAACTCCACGCCGAAGACCCTACCCTCCCAACCGACGATGTCGCTGACGTGGGAGGCAGTGGTTCCGCTCGCAACGCCCAGGTAGAGAACGCTTGATCCGGGCTTAATCGGGAAGTGCTTGAGGCCGTTCAGTATGGCCGCGCCGAGCTTCGAGCGCCTCGGGTTCCAGACCCTGTACTCCTCGCCCTCGAACTTTATCAGCCTCTCGCCGTAGACCTTCTGGCTATGGACGAGGTTCTTGGTCGCTATCTTCTCGCTCCCGTCCTCGTCGATGAAGACGTAAACGCCAGGGAACTCGTGCTTCTTAATCTTCATTCAAATCACCTCTTACCGCCCTTTTTCTTCTTTCCACCTTTGCTGGGCTTCTCGCCTTTTCCGCCTTTGACCTTTTTCTTCTCCTTTCCTCTGAACTTCTCCTTGCCCTTCTTCTTGGACTTCTTGCCCTTCTCTTTCTTTTCGGGCTTCTTGGCCTTCCTCTTGGGCGGGTTCGGGTACTTCTCCTTGATCTCCTTAATCCTTGTCTCTATCTCCTGTTTGAGCTCTTCGGCTATGTATTCCCCTGAGAAGTAATCAACGCGCGCTGCTATGGCCAGCTTTCCAGCAAGGGCCCTCGCTATCTTACCCCTCTGCCACCACGGCGAGCGGTTTATGGCTGGATATTGGAAGATGACACCGTGCTTGGGCGGCTTGGCACCGCTCCTTAGGTGCCTGAAGAGGGCCTTCTCTGCACCGAGCACCTGTATGGTTGAAGCCGGCATCATGGCAAGCTCCCTTAGGCCCCCCGCAAGGCTAATGAGCCTGGCTCCAAGCTTCGCTCCGACGAGGGCCTTGAGGTTTGGCGCGACGTCGTCCATGGCCCTCTCGAGGTAGTCCTCTATCTCGGCGCGGAGCCTGTAGAGCCTGTCTATCTCCTCGGCGAAGTACTTCACGATCTTGAGGTCGGTCTCGTCCATCTGCGCTCCCATGGTGGTCTCCTTGGCCCTAAGTATCTTCTCTATCTTGCCCTCGCTCAGTCCGAGCTCTTCGAGCCTCTCCCTCGTTGCGTTGTCCCTGTGTCCGATTGCCTTCACGAAGGCGACGTACTGCTGGTGCTTCGGCAGGAGCTCATCGAGTTCGGGGAAGTGTAGACTGTACCACTCCCTAAGCCTCGAAACGAGCAGATTGACGACCTTGTCTATATCATCCAGGGCCTCGATGGCCTGGATTATCATCTTGTCTCTTGCTCCGCTCTGCTCTTGTATCCTCATCCTGGTGAGGGCGACGCCAATGGTGAAGTACTCCTCAAACCAGTCCTTTCCGAGAAACTCTTCTGGGCTTTCACGGAGCTTCTGGCCGGCCAGGTTGGGGAACTTGCTCACTGCGTTGTAGCCAAGATCCTTGAGCTTTCTGCTCAGCTCCCCATCCTCGACCACGAACTCGTCGTAGCCTCTGCTTTCAAGCTCTTTGAGGAACGAAATGAGCTCGTCGCTCGGCTCGCCCTTCAAAAGCCTGTCAAGGCTAACCTCTGGCTTTCCCGAGAATACTTTCTGGTCGATGAGATTACCGCTCTCGTCAAAGGCGTAGATGCCCCTGACGTTCTCAGCAAGGTACGCTTTCATTATAATCACCCTCTCAGTTTTTGTCTCCAAAGTATAAAAGGGTTAGGCGTTTTAAACCCTTGCGTGTATTCGTTACAGTATTAATCCCCCATATAGGCATGCCTGCAGTCGATAAACCAGATCAGTTTGGGTTTTAATGGTCATCGATCCGCATCGCATAGGTTTATGTATGTGCAACGACGTGGGATTTATACCAGTATAACTTAGTTCCAGCCAAGTTTTCACTTCTGATGATAGAGAGAGTTAAATAGTAGCCCAATTGGTATATTTTGTAATGCCATTTCCTCATTGGGGGTGCAGGTTATGAACCGGAAGGCCCCTTCAGTGCTCCATACAATCACAGTAGTTGGCTATAATGTATACGACAATGGTGAAAACTACTTATACATTTCACATAACTTACGATGATCCATACTCAGCATGGATACTTCTAGACAGCATCGGCAGCGTCAGAACACTTACACTGATTAACCCGGTAAAAATCTTATGAGGTGATTAGAAGTGGACAGAAATGTGAGGATTATAGTTCTCGTTTTCTCTTTTATTTTGGTTCTCACGCTGGGTTACTACATACCTGAGAACTAGCTACCAAGCAAGGACTTCAGCGACGGGGTGGACTACTCCACCGCAACCTGCACGCTTGAGACGGAGCCCCAGTTCACCCACGCAAACGCTTGGACTGGCTGGAGCATCAGAGAGCTTGTAGACAACCGCATGGTAGAGTTCACTGATTTCCTGGAGTTGATTCCAAAGGTATCGCTGAGTGAAGGGAAGAGTAGCGGTTACCTTCACGCAGATGACTGACCGGCAGAGCTGGGCATAGCGCCCAAGTGCACCCTTGCCGGTAGTGCCGTCTTCTTCGAGAACAACGACACCACGAGAGGAATGTACTACCCAGTAGTTGTCGGAAACAGGGGAGAGATAAAAAGGCAGGACATCGAACTACCATCAGGAGACGTTTACTTCGTCCACTACGTGATACCCTTGAAGAATACCCCCTGGGAGGTAACGGAAAACCTTGCGAACTCGAACGGGACGGACTTCCTGATGAGCAGCGGCATCTCGGAGAGAAGGAGGACACAGCTCACCGGTACATGCACGTGTCCGGTCGAGGCAGTGATTGCGCAGCTCGATGATGCCATAACGGCTAAGGGGTTTGAGGAGGTAATCTTGGAGAAAAAACCGACTAAAAACGAGTATTTCAAGCCGCTCAGTGTCAAACTCTACCGCAAGGGTAACCAGTACCTCTACGTTGAATTCTCGGAGGTCAAAGGCATGGATTTGGTCAGAGTCCTCATGATAATGGGCGATGAGGAAGTCGTGAAGGCATATGCCGAAGCGTTCACCGCAGGAAGCGTCGGAGGTTAAAGCCTTTCATTTTTCACCATCAAATGACGAGAAATAAAGAGACAAGGAAAAACCTCAGTCCTCCCAGGGCTCGGTGTACTTGAGGGCCCAGCCGAACTCCTCCTTGAGTATGTCGATGGCGGCGCCTGGTGGGATTACACCGCGCTCGGTTATGATGACGTCCACGTATTCAGGCGGAGTGACATCGAAGGCAGGGTTCCAAACCTCGATGTTCTTTGGCCACGTTTCAAGCTCCTCCTTTGGTATGACCTCGTAGGGGTCGCGCATCTCTATCTCGACGAGCTGACCGAGCATGGTCTCGGGGTGGAACTTGTAGGTTTCGGCGGCAATCATATTCCATACCCTGTGCTCCTTGGCGGTGAGTGCTATTAGGGCAGTTCCAATCTTGTTTATGACGGCACCATTCACGGTTATGCTGTCCGCGCCCATGACGACCTTGTCCGTCATCTTCATGTAGTGCCTCGCTGCGGAATCAACCACATAGATGACAGGAATGCCATATGAGGCTAGCTCCTTCGCGGTTAGCTTGCCCTGCCACTTGGGCCTTGTTTCCGTAACGATGACCTTTATGTCCCTGCCCTGATCCCAGGCAGTTTTCATGACGCTTATCGCCGCCTTGCTGTGGCAGTGGGTCATTATGATGTCGCCATCCTCTATCCTCTTGGCTCCGAACTCGCCTATCCTTATCACCGCGTTTTCCGAGTTGTGGATGAACTCTTTAGCCGCGTTGATGACGACGAACTTGAGCTGATCAAGATCTGCACCCCCGGCGTATGCCACCTTTCCGCGGTGCATGACGTAACGGAGCGCGTTAGGCAGGGAAACCGCTGTGGGCCTTGTCTCAAAGAGTATCTTCGCCGCCTGCTTCATCTCGCTCCAGAACTCGTCCACGTTTGTGGCCTTGCTCTTCTCGGCTTGAACCTGAAGCGCGTAGGCGGCCGAACGGGCTATCTTACCCGCCCCCCTGATCTCCATGTTTCTAATCTTCTCTGCTATCTCCAACACTTCTTTCACTACCACCATCCCTATCACCCCTCATTGGTAACCCCAAATTATGCTGAGGGGGTTTATAGAGCTTTTTATGTTCACTGATGAAATCCTCTGTGCTTTGATGTTCATAAAGAGGCTTAGAACTTTCCCTTTGCAAAAGTAAAGGGCTCTAACGACCATTGCAGAAAGATTTATAACCAATCGTCGCCACTTCTTAAGTGTATAAAATTGATGACGTAGACAGTATTGTTCATCTAAGGGGGGAATGGAAGTGGAGGAAAAGCTTATAAAGAAGTTGGGTTCAGGGTCACTGGATTTTGAGTCATACTTCTCGGAGAAGGCAATGGAAATGAAAGCCTCTGAGATTAGAGAGCTTCTTAAGCTCGTTGAGAGCTCGGACGTAATCTCGCTCGCCGGTGGCCTTCCAGCGCCCGAGACATTCCCGGTGGAAACAATCAAGGCCATAACGGAGGAGATCCTCAAGACCCACGCGGATAAGGCCCTTCAGTACGGAACCACCAAGGGCTTCACGCCGCTCCGACTTGCCCTTGCCGAGTGGATGGAGAAGCGCTACGGAATCCCGATGTCCAAGGTTGAGATAATGATGGTTGCTGGCTCGCAGCAGGCCCTCGACCTCATCGGAAGGGTCTTCATCGATCCTGGGGACATAGTCGTCGTTGAAGGCCCGACTTACCTCGCTGCCCTCAACGCCTTCAAGTACTACGATCCGGAATTCCTCTCTATTCCAATGGACGACGATGGAATGATTGTGGACATCCTCGAGGAGAAGCTGAAGGAGCTTAAGGCAGAGGGGAAGAAGGTCAAGTTCGTCTATACTGTATCGACCTTCCAGAATCCAGCGGGAGTTACGATGAGCCTTAAGAGGAGGAAGAGGCTCATAGAGCTCGCACACGAGTATGACTTCCTTATCGTCGAGGATAGCCCATACAGCGAGCTTCGCTACTCCGGCAAGCCGATTCCACCCATCAAGCACTTCGATGATGAGGGCAGGGTCATATACCTCGGCACATTCTCGAAGATATTTGCCCCCGGCTTCAGGCTTGGCTGGATAGCTGCTCATCCACACTTCATCAGGAAGATAGAGATAGCCAAGCAGGCCGTTGACCTCTGCGCCAACCCATTTGCTCAGGTCATAGCCTGGAAGTACGTCGCAGACGGTCACCTCGACGAGCACATCCCCAAGATCATCGAGTTCTACAAGCCGAGGAGGGACGCTATGTTCGAAGCTTTGGAAGAGTACATGCCAGAGGGAGTCAGGTGGACCAAGCCGGACGGAGGAATGTTCATTTGGGTAACCCTTCCAGAGGGCGTCGATACCAAGCTCATGATGGAGAAGGCCGTCGCCAAGGGAGTTGCCTACGTTCCTGGCGAGGCGTTCTTCGCCTACAGGGACGTCAAGAACACCATGCGCCTGAACTTTACCTACGTGCCAGAGGAGACGATACGTGAAGGCGTTAAGAGGCTCGCTGAGGTCATCAAGGAGGAAATCAAAGCTCTTAAGGGCTGAACTCCTTTATTTTCTTCTGTAAATCTTTTTATACCCTACAGCGTTTCTCCCTCTGGGTGGTTGTGATGAAGCCCTTAATCGGTGTAATCGGTAGTATGGACTACTCCAAGAACCGCCTTTTCCTCAACAAGGCCCACTTGGAGAAGGTACTCAATGTTGGGGGAATTCCCGCTGTTTTCAGCGCAGATTCGTCCCCTGATGAGGTTATAAAACACGTTGATGGAATCCTCCTCATCGAGGGTCCGGATATACACCCCCACTTCTACGGGGAGGATCCTTCCGGTGTCCTCAAATACGTGGATGTTGCAAGGGATGAGTTAGAGATATGCCTGGTGAAAAAAGCCGTTGAGAATGGGGTGCCCATTCTGGGCATCGGCAGGGGCATGCAGGTGATAAACGTCGCCCTCGGTGGAACGCTCTACCAAGATGTTTCAGCAGAGATTCCTAAGGCGATAAAACACGACTGGGACCTTCACCTGATGGGACCAACGCAGCGTGTCCACGGGGTGAGGATAAAAACGAGTTCGAGGCTCTACGAGATACTGAAGGAAGAGCTGAACATAGAGGGCACCAGCGATGTGTTCCTTCGCGTGAACAGCTTCCACCATCAGGCCATCAAGCGGGTCGGGGAGGGAGTAAAGCCGGTCGCCTATGCCGTGGACGGCCTCATAGAGGCGATAGAGGGTGGAGAAGGCCTCATCGTGGGTGTCCAATGGCAGGCGGAGTATCTTCCAGAGATGGAAAGGCTCTTCGAGGCCTTCGTCCTCGCTGCGGCTGAATACCGTGCCAAAAAGCTCGATATGGATAGGCGGGAGATAGAAGCTAAAGTCAGGGAGGAACTAAGTGAGAGCCATCGCAGCTCGGAAACGAGTAGTAACCCTCCCGACACGAGCCAAATGTGATTCCCCTATCCTCTATCTTTCTCCTCGCCTCTTTGAGGATTTTCATCCTGAATTCTCTTGGCAGGTAATAGTAGCCTCCAATCCTCTCACCTTTCTCATAGAGGGGCTCCAGCCTTTCCATAACCTCTGGCAGCTTTGCCTTCATTCTACTCAACCCATCGGGCCTCAGCTTCAGCGTCGAGACCGTTATGTGGCTCACGAAGCTCAGCGCGTCGAGGGTCTTATCGAAGTCTCCCCAATTGTAGAATGGAATTATCGGGTCTATGCGCGCGTAGACTGGAATTCCTGCACTCTTGGCCTTTTTAAGCGCCCGTATCCTGTCCTCTGGCTTCGGTGTCTTCGGCTCTATGAGCTTGGCAGTTCTTTCATCAATGGTCGTAACGGTGATCCCCACGGCACACTTCAGCTCGCTCAGAATATCGAGGTCGCGCTCGAAGATGTCTGATTTTGTAAGCAAAAGACACCTCACGTCGTATCGCCGGAACAATTCGAGCACCTTTCTTGTTATGCCTAGCTCTTTCTCGATGGTTGGGTACGGGTCGGAGGAATAGGAGAGAGCTATTATGTACCTCCTATCGAACTTCCTCAGCTCGCGTTCCAGCTTCGGCAAAAGCCCCTCCTTCGTCCTCACGCGGAAGGCCTTGGGGATGTAGCTCGTTATGTAGCAGTAAAGACAAGCATGGTCGCAACCGGTGTAAACGTTCAGCGTATACTTGAACGGGCATGTGCAGAGCTTTGCCTTCCATGGGTCGAAGGGTCGGATGTACATGTTTCTGTCTACGAAAATGCCTTAAAATGGATTGCGTTTCCACTTACGGGTGAAAAAAAGTGTCAAGCGAGGTTAGGGGTAGTGTAAAGTGGGTTGAGAAGGGGCAGTTCATCGGCAAGGTGGAGCCTGGGAGGTGCTCGATCGTCCTTGGGGACGGCGGGATAAGCCCGATGAAACTCCTTCTCCTCGGCGTCGCTGGCTGTACTGCCTATGACGTGGTTATGATACTCCAGAAGATGAGGGAACCTATAGAAGGGCTTGAAGTGGAGATAAGCGGCGAGAGGCGCGAGGAGCACCCAAGGATGTATGAAAAGGTTCACCTCCACTACAGAATTTACGGCAATGTGAAGGATGAGAAAGCAAAGCGCGCCATAGAGCTCAGTCAAGACAAGTATTGCTCCGCCTCGGCCCACATAAAGCTCAGTGGTGCAAAGCTCACGTACTCCTATGAGATTATCAAGAGTTAACCTTTTAATTTCTCCTTCTTAGCCAGCACGGGTGGTCGCGTGATAGAGATTATCAAGTACTTCGTGCTCCTCTACGGCGGACTGTTTGCAATTACCAACCCAGTCGGTGCTGTCCCGGTCTTTCTAAGCGTTACTCATGACCTTTCCATGGAGGAGAGGCGCGAGATAGCGGCCAAAACTGCCGTAACTGTAGTCATAACCCTCATTACCTTCGCCCTCATCGGTCAGTGGATATTCCGGTTCTTCGGCTCGAGCGCAGACGCGTTCTCGATAGCCGGCGGTATTTTGCTCTTCCGCATGGCGATGGATATGCTCTCGGGAAGTCTCTCCTCGATTAAGATAAGTAGGGAAGAGACGGAGGAGTTCGACGAAGAGGTCGTTACTCTTGAGGAGGTCGCCATAATTCCACTCGCGATTCCCCTAATCTCTGGCCCAGGCGCGATAACAACCGTTATGCTCTATATGGCCAAAAGCCTCAGCGTATCAGAGAGGGCTGCGGTAATAGCGAGCATAGTCGCGATAGGTTTCACCGTTTGGCTCGTACTATGTTCAGCCAATAGGATAAAGACAAGCTTGGGAGGGTTGGAATCAAAGTCATGACGAGGATGATGGGCCTAATTCTGACATCTATGGCAGTGCAGATGATACTCAACGGCATCAAGGGTGCCTTTGGCCTTTGAGGAAGGCTTTTTAAGTCTTTTTTCTAACTGTCCCTGGTGATGGTATGCGGGGAGAGCTGATTAAGATTCTCAGCCTCATTGAGGAGAAGGCCAACGAGCTCACGCTCGACGGTTACGAGCCAGATGTCGTTCTCTTCGGCTTCGAGGCCTACGAGTTCCTGAAGAACCAGGTGAACAAGGAGTTCGGCGGTGAGGAGGAGGTGCTGGAGCTTTCTGGCATGAAGGTTCGTCTCCTCGACGAGCTCGGAAAGGACGCGGTCGTCGTTGACAGCAAAGCTTTGGGCCTCGGCCTGGGGGGAGCGAAGCGCTTTAAGGTTCTCGAGTGAGGCGGTAGCCCTTGAGAACGAACAGGCCCAGGGCGATGGTCATTATATCGGCCAGACTTCCCGGATTCCTTAAGTCCTTCTTTCCTCTCAGGAAGGCGTCGAACTCCTCGAGAGTGAGCCTTCCCTCGAGGACTTCCCTGGCTCTCTCCTTGACGAGTTCCGCTTCTTCCTTTCCTGCCTTTCTCACAATGAGGGTGTCAGTGTTTTCGGCCAGAAGTTCGACGAACGCCCCCTGAACTGCCTCTTCGAGCGTCATTTCTTTCGTCAGCTCGTAGAGCCTCGCAAAGGTTTTATAACTCAGCTCGTAGCCGTTGAGCCACTCGCAGAAGATTAACTCCCTTTCACAGCTTATTTCGGCCAGCCTTTTCAGGTTGATGCCGTCCCTAAACAGCTCCCTGAAGGAGTCATCGGAATAGACGTCGTACTTGACCCCGCTCGGGATTCCCTTGGGGTTCGCTATTCTTATCGCCCGGTAGAGCTCCATCGTGTCCCGGACAGTGGACTCGTCTAGGAGCCTTCTGACACAGTCCCGAGCCTCGAGCATGTTCCTGCTCATTGAGAGGGCTATCACGAGCGGGATCTGGAGTGCCACTATCCCGAAGTTCGGGTTTGCATCCTGAACCTCCCTTGTGTTCTGGACGGCGCGCTTTATCAGCTCGCCTATTCCGGCCTCGTTGAGCCGGTAGGTTCCCCTCCTGAGCTGGTCACCGATCTTAGTGGCCTCGTGGAGTATGTCTATTATCCAGGTCTCCGCGAAGATGAAGTGGTAGAGGGTCAGGTCTTCGAAGTCAACGTAGCGGTTCACGTTGCCCGGCTTCGGGATGGCCGCCTCTAGGAGGGACCCGAGGGTGAAGGCCTTTATGATCCTCCACCGCTCCATTCAGACCACCAGGTAGAGGAGAAGGTAGATGAGGTACGCTATGAGGACGAGCTTCCTGGCGGTTCTTCTGGTGAGCATGTAGAGACCGAAGGCTATCAGCGTAACGCCCCAGAAGGCGCCCTTGATTTGGTGAGCGTAGGGTGCAATCCACGAGATAAATGCTGGATTGAACTCTCTTACCAGAAGAACGATTCCGAGGAAGATGAGTATTATCCCGAGCGTCCGCATCTCAATCACTCCTCTTGAGCAGTATTATGCCTATTACCAAGAGGGTGAGGGCTAGGAGTGTAGTTCCGCCAATCGGGCCAATTATCAGAGGGAAGAGCGGCTTTGCTACAATAGCTGCACCGATGGCTATCAGTATTATTGCGAAGGTCTTTGTGCTGTTGCTGCCCGAAAAGATATCGTTGATCTTCTTTTCAGTTTCATCCGCCAGCTTGTTGAGCTTCTCCTCGAGCGACGTTTCCCCGTTCTCTTCCTCTGGCATGACCAGCGCCAGCAGGAAGTACAGCAGGGTCATCGCGGAGGGGTTGAATACAAGCAGAACTACAAAGATTACTCTCACGAGCGTCGGGTCTATCTCGAGGTGCTCGGCTATCCCTCCGAGAACCCCCAGGAAGACCCTGTTGTCCTTTGAGCGCATCAGCCTCTTTGCCATTTCTCATCACCGGTTGTAAGAAAGTGAAAGGGGCTTAAAAAGTCATCCCCTAATGTTCACGTCTCCAACTACGTTGGAAATTGAAACGATTATTGTGCCATTTTCTCCGCCCGCGGTGTTCGTGACGCCTCCCAGCACGTCCTCCGCGTTGAGGTTCACACTAAAGTCCGGTGGGGCTGTTATCAGGATGTCCCCAACGACGTTGTTGATCCCAACATGGTCGCTGGCGTGGAGCGTTATATCCCCTACGACATCCTCGACTGTGTATTCTGCCCAGTTCTCGCCTTTAAAATTGCCGACAAAGTCTCTCACGATCACTCTCTTGGCCCCTGCCGAGACTAAGAAGTCCCCGACGGCGTCCCTTATGCCTAGGTACTCGAGCTCTCCACCAACTTCTACCACAACAGTGCCGTTCCTGTAGTCTTTGCAGACGTTCCTCCTCCCGATAATGCTTTCCTTGATCGGGTAGTACACTTCGAGGATGCCGTTTTCAAAGCTGACGTTTATGGGGAGGTTGCTCTTGACCACGAGGCCGCTCACGTTTGCCTTAACCACGTATACATCTCCCACGGTGTTCCTGATGACGAGGGATGATGCGTTAGACTCTCCAAACTTGACAAGCGCTCCGGCGGTCTCTTTCGGGGTTATGCCTCTGATCTCGATGTCACCGTGGAGCGCTAAGGCTAACGTCACAGCGGCACCCACGAGAACCGCCACTAGGATGAACGTGATAAATGTGCCGAGAGCCCCGCCTTTTCATGGCCTGTACCTATGAAATTCTCATCACTTTTCTGTATAAGGCTTATGTTGGAGAAAAGTTAACAAGAAAAGTTGGAGCTCAGCGAAGGAGCTTCACGAACTCTCTCATCCAGGCGTAGAGGTCGCCCGGATGCCTTGAGCTGACCCAGTTACCGTCGACGACGACCTCGGCATCTACCCACTCGGCACCGGCGTTGACAACGTCGTCCCTTATGGTTATTGTGCTCGTTCCCTTCCTGCCCTTAAGCACTCCGGCGGAGATGAGTATCTGCGGCCCGTGGCATATGCTCGCTACCGGCTTTCCGTCCTCAAACATCTTCTTCGTTACTGCCACGGCCTTTTCGTTGAGCCTGACTATCTCCGGGGCCTTTCCACCAGGAAGAACGAGGGCATCGAACTCATCAGGATCAACCTCGTCAAAAGCTAGGTCAACGTTCACGGTGTAGCCGTGCTTGCCCGTTATCTTCCCCCTTTGAAAGCTCGCAACGTAGACCTCGTGGCCCTCCTCTTTAATCCTGTGGAGCGGGTATATCAGCTCCAGATCCTCGAAGTCATCCGCGCTTAGAAACAGCACTTTCATAGAAACACCTCCGTATTAACGCTCAGAGAGAAATAGAAATGGGATACTTATAAGCTTTTGTGGACAGAGATGGGCAATTAAAGGGGCAGTTCGGTGGTCTCTTTGTGGACCTTGAGCACGACCATGGTGTTGGTCGATTCAACGCCCTCGATTTCACCGATGGTGTCCAGGAACTTGTTGAGCTCCTCGCTTCCCTTGGTTCTTATCTTCACAAGCATGTCGTAGTCGCCCGTCGTCTCATAGATTTCAATTATCTGCGGGTATTTCGTGAGCTCCTTGGCGACGTGGGTGTATTTGCCGGCTTTCGACTTTATGAGGATGAAAGCCAGTATCTTGAAGCCAAGGGAGTCTGGATCGAGAATGACTGTGAACTTCCGTATGATTCCCCTTTCCTTTAGCTTCTTTATTCTCTCATAAACGGTCGATTCGGCCAAGTTGACCTCTTTAGAAATCTCTCTCAAGGGCGTTCTACTGTTCTTCTGAAGTATGGTGAGAATCTTCTTGTCGATTTCGTCCAAACCCACTAGCATGAGCATCACCGTCTGTAAAAAATTTTCGGAAGGTTATATAAACTTGCCGATTTCCGGGAACCATACCTTTATAAAATACCTCCCTCTCCTTAATTCAGAAACTTCTGGAGGGTCAGCCATGCCAACCAACGTTACGGCAGAGTACTTAGCGGCCGAGGATGAGTACAGGAACGCCAAAACTATCTCAGAGAAGATAAGGGCGCTCGAGAAGATGTACGCCACCGTGCCAAAACACAAGGGGACTGAGAAACTTAGGCTCCAGATAAAGCGAAAGCTAGCCGAGCTGAGGAAGGAGCTTGAAAAGCAGAGGCAGGCTCAGAAGAAGGGTAGTGGTTACTCCTTCAGCGTGAGGAAAGAAGGGGCGGCACAGATAGTCCTGGCTGGCCTTCCAAACGTTGGGAAAAGCTCGCTTATGAAGGCACTGACCAATGTTGACATAGACGTTGCTGACTACGCCTTCACCACCGTCGAGCCCATCCCGGGAATGATGCACCATAATGATGTTCAAATCCAGCTCGTTGAGGTTCCTGGCCTCGTTGAGGGGGCCGCTCTCGGTAAGGGCATGGGGCCGCAGCTTTTAAGCGTTGTAAGAAACGCAGACGCCATAGCGATAGTCGTTGACCTCTCCCAGGATCCTGTGAAGCAGATGGAAATCCTCCTGAGAGAGTTCGAGAGAGCTGGAATAAAGCTCAACAAGCGCCGCCCGGGGGTCGAGATAAAGAGAACCGCCAGCGGCGGAATAATCATCAACGGCCAGGAGAACATAAAGGGCGACATTCAAGAGGTCATGAAGATGCTTCGCGAGGAAAGAATTCACTCCGCGGAGATAACCGTCAAAGAGCCTGTAACTCTGGAGGAGTTCGCCGATGCGCTCGACGAGAGTCTGGTTTGGCGAAGAGCGATGATAATAGCCAACAAGGGTGACTCTCTGGGGAGTAAAGAAAACTACGAGAAACTCGTTAAGGTTTACAGTGACTGCTTTAAGATAGTCCCCGTTTCCGCAAAGAGGAAGATAAACCTTGATAGGCTGAAGGATGAACTATACGAGCTCGCCGAAATAATCCGCGTCTTCACGAAAAGCCCAGGGGAGGAGCCAGCTTATCCACCAGTCCCGCTCAAGAAGGGCTCAACGGTTATGGACTTGGCCGAGAGGATTCACAAGGACTTCGCCAAGAACTTCCGCTACGCTAGGGTTTGGGGCAAGAGCGTCAAGTTCCCGGGCCAGAGGGTCGGAGCGGATCACGTCTTGGAGGACGGAGATATAGTGGAGATTCACGCGCGGTGATCTTGTCACCTACATCTCAGTCTGCGGCATGTTGGTCGTCTTTCTATTCTTGTTAAATCCTTCAGCCTGAACCCCTTTCCGTCCAGGCTGTCCATCACGAACTTTTCTCCGTCCCTCTTGAAAACCCAGAAGACCTTGTAGGCCATCACATCCATTACTATCTCAATCCTAGGTAACCACCAAGAGATTATTTTCATGTTGCCCCAGTGGATGGCGCTCTCAAAGGCCTTCATTTTGGCTTCTTCATAGTCCACAATGGGCCCCATTATCCGGTTCTCGTTAACGTCCCACTCATAGAGCTCTATGAAACCGTCGCCCCTCTCGGCGCCGAGGCGGTAGAGGTCAACGTAGGCGTAGTAGTCAAGAACCCTGTCGCTCCTGCCGAGGCGCTTGTAGAAGAGTTTGAGGTGAAATATCCAATAAGGATAGAGTACGAACTTAGAATTCCCTTCAGGCTGGAATATTGGACGCATGACTTTAACCCTCATCTGGGTATCCTCCGTTACAATCTATTGGGCCCAACTTAACTCGCAATCTCAATCAATAGTTTTCAACGATAGGTTTATAATATTTTGGTGTCTATTGAATGTTGCTGATCATTAGTCAGCATATATATTCGGGAGGGTTCAAAATGGGTCTAAGTAGTGCAGCTTGGGCGACCCTTTTGGTTCCAACTATTTTGGGCATTTTGGTGATGGTGCTCTACGGCTATTGGGACAAGATAACGGGCAAGGAGTACTACGTAGACGACGAGATTCTGGCCTATGACGAAGACCTTATGGAAGAACTCGGGAAGGGGGGTAAGGTATGAACATGGGAATACTCTTCGGTTTCCTGATTTACCTTGTCCTCCTTGCTTATATAGGCTGGTGGGCCAACCGCTACACTAAAACTGAAGACCAGTACTTCGTCGGAGGAAGGAAAGTCCATGTCCTGGCAGCCACCTTGAGTGACAAGGCGAGCGACTTCTCGGGCTGGCTGATGCTCGGCTATCCCGGAGCGGCCTTCAAGAGCGGTCTCGGAGCATTCTGGGCAGCCGTTGGCTGTTTCTTTGGAACTCTGGCTGACTACCTTCTTATAGGGCCGAGGCTCAGGATATACACCGGAAAGTTCAGGGCCATAACGGTTCCTGACTACCTTGAGGCAAGGCTCAAGGATGACACCAAGCTTATCAGGATTCTCGGAGCGCTAATCATCGTGATATTCATGACGGCATACGTTGCGGCCCAGTTTACCGCCGGAGGAAAGACCTTTGCGGAGGGCTTTGGGATAAGCGACAACATGGGAATAATCCTGACGGTGATAATCCTCACTGCCTACGTTATCACCGGTGGCTTTTTCGCCGTCGTTTGGACTGATGTTGTTCAGGCCATGTTCATGCTACTGACCCTCATAATCGTCCCGTTCTTGGCGCTTGCAAGGGTTGGCGGCTTTGGAAAGGCCACGGAAATCATAGCCGCGAGCAACCCAACGCATCTCGACCCATTCGGTGGAGCAACGGGATGGGCTGCCCTAATCTTTGCCATAGGCTATGCCAGCTGGATAGTTGGTTACCTTGGACAGCCGCACATAGTTACCCGTTACATGAGCGTTGAGGATCCGAGGAAGCTCAGGAGGCCGGGTATATTCATCAGCGGCATCTGGACGATAATAGTCCTCTGGGGAGCCTTCTTCACGGGCTTTCTCGGCTACGCCATGTATCAGACGGGCATCCTCCAGGTCAGTGACCCGGAGAAGGTCATCCCTGCTATGGCGGTTGAACTGATGCCCAGCTGGTTGGCGGGCTTCGTCATAGCGGGCATAATCTCGGCCGTCATGAGTACTGCGGATTCCCAGCTCCTAGTGGCTTCATCCGCCATCGCGAGGGACTTCTACCACAAGGTTCTCGGCAAAGAGCTCGGCAAGAGGCAGATGGTCAATATTGCGAGGATAGTCGTTACGGGTATCGCCCTGGTGGGCCTCTACTTCGCCCTCACTGGCAATAAGGTCGTCTACCAAATGGTCGCCACTGCCTGGGGCGGCCTCGCGGTTGGCTTTGGTCCGATACTGACACTGAGCCTCTGGTGGAAACGCGTTACCAAAGAGGGCGGAATAATAGGAATGGCCTACGGTCTCATCAGCGAGGTCATTCTTGAGGCTAAGATATACGGTTGGGCATTCAACCCGGATGCTCCTGGCTTCTTCGGCACCTTAGGCCAGTGGTTCAACGCCGTGCCAGTGTTCTTCATAAACTTCTTCGTGACGCTGTTCGTCATAATTGTCGTCAGCCTGCTCACTAAGCCGTCTGAAGAGGTAATCAAGCTCCACGATGAGATATTTAGGAAGGTGCCCATTGAGAAGGGCGGCAAGACCGTTATGCAGGCCAGGGCCAAGAGTCAGGTCGAAAACGTCGCAGAGTTCATTCTCGCGACGGGACTCGCCTGATTTCCCTTCATTTCTATTTTGGGGGTGGTAAGATTTAACCTAACGTTGAGAACCATTTTTGGACAACCCAATGTTTATAAGCATCGGTGTATAAGGTCGAACGCTGGCTTAAAATTCTTCGAGGTGGGAGCATGCGCAAACTTGATCTAACCGAGAAGGACCCTTCTGGGAGAATCACTATTTACTTTGAAGGCCAACCTCTCAAGGCCTACGAGGGAGAGAAGATAACGGTGGCCCTCCTCGCCAACGGAATCTACTGGCTCACCACGAGCACGGAAGGTAGAAAGCGCGGGGCCTTCACCTTCGGCCCGGTTCCGATGGTTGTTAACGGCGTCAGGAATGTCAACGCGAGGAAGACCGCAGTAAGGAACGGAATGAGACTTGAAAGGCAGGGTTACGGCGACTTTCAGGAGGCCGTTAAGGTTGACGAGGGCAAGCCAGTTCTGAGGCAAGTCGTTGACGTCGCTATAATAGGTGCTGGACCCGCCGGGATAGGGGCAGCGTTGGAGATTCAGGAGCATCTGACCGTTGCCCTCATCGAGGAGCGCGGCTGGCTCGGCGGCGACATGTGGCTCAAGGGCCTCCCCCAGGAAGGCTTTGAGGGCGAGCCAAAGGGGGTCATCAAAGGGCTCACCGGGAAGTTCAACGAGAGCATTAGGGTTTTCAGGAAGACTATAGCATTGGGAGTCTTCGACGAGGGTGAGTACTTCCTCGTTCCAGTCGTTAGGGAAAACCAGCTCATCGAGATAATGGCTAAGCGCATCGTTTTGGCCACTGGATCGGTGGACAACATCCTCCTCTTCGAGAATAACGAGTTTCCAGGTGTCTTCAGGAGGGACTTCGCGCTGGAGGTTATGAACGTCTGGGGAGTCGCTCCCGGGAGGAAGGTCGCCGTCGTTGGAAGCAGGCCCGAGGATGTAACTCCTGAGCTGGAGCGCTGGGGAATTGACTACGTCGTCGTTCCGAATCCAAAGCGCGTCGAGGGAGACGAGAAGGTTGAAAGACTCATAGACATGAACGGCAACGTTTACGAGGTTGATGCCGTCATTGTTTCCGACGGTAGGAGGCCCGACATAAACCCTATAACCCAAGCTGGAGGAAAGCTTCGCTTCAAGAGGGGCTATTACACCCCTGTTCTCGACTCAAAGCACCGGATAAGGGATGGAATTTACGTAGCGGGAAGCGCTGTCAGCATAAAGCCGCACTATGCGAACTACCTTGAGGGGAGGCTTGTTGGAGCGTACATTCTCCAGGAGTTAGGCTACGAGGCTAACCCCTGTATCTACAAGGAGAGGTTGAAGGAGTACGAGCCTGAAGCTGTTCCGATTCACAGGATACCCTTCGAGGAGTTCAACCTCGAGGACATCCAGATATGCGGCTGCGATGTAAGCTTGAAGAAGGTTGACGACGTCGTCAAGCAGGGCATAACGGACTTGCAGATAATCAAGCGCCTGACGCACCTTGCCATGGGCTTCTGTCAGGGAAGATTCTGCCTCTTCAACGGCGCAGTGGTGGTCTCCCAGAGAACGGGAACCGACATGGCGAAGATCGATCTGCCTGTTGCGAGGCCTCCACTCAAAAACGTGAGGATGAAGGTTACTGCCGCTAGGGGATGATTGCCATGCCGACGAGGAAACTCCCCGAGAAGAGTCAAATCGTAATCATCGGCGGGGGGATAATAGGCGTTACCCTCGCCCACGAGCTGGCCAAGCGCGGTGAGGAAGTTACCGTCATAGAGAAGCGCTTCATAGGCTCCGGCTCCACCTTCCGCTGCGGAACGGGTATCAGGCAGCAGTTCAACGATGAAGCCAACGTTCAGGTTATGAAGCGCTCAGTGGAGCTGTGGAAGAAATACAGCAAGGAGTATGGCTTCTCCTTCAAGCAGACGGGCTACCTCTTCTTGCTATATGATGAGGGGGAAGTCGAGGAGTTCAAGAGGAACATAGCGATACAGAACCGCTTCGGCGTCCCCACGAGGCTCATAACGCCAGAAGAGGCCAAGGAGATAGTTCCCCTCCTCGATATAAGCGAGGTGATAGCTGCATCATGGAACCCGACCGATGGTAAGGCCAGTCCCTTCCACTCAACCGCTGCCTTCGCCCTCAACGCTGAGAAGTTCGGGGCAAAGCTGGTTGAATACACCGAGGTCAAGGATTTCATCATCGAGAAGGGCGAGATAAAGGGCCTTAAGACGAGCAGGGGCGTCATAAAGACGGGCATAGTCGTTAACGCCACCAACGCTTGGGCCAAGCTCATCAACGCGATGGCCGGAATAAAGACGAGCATCCCGATAGAGCCCTACAAGCACCAGGCGGTGATAACCCAGCCCATCAAGAGGGACGCCATAAAGCCCATGGTCATCTCATTCAAGTACGGCCACGCTTACCTCACCCAGACCAGCCACGGCGGAGTCGTTGGTGGTGTGGGCTACGAGATAGGGCCGACCTATGATCTCACGCCGACCTACGAGTTCATGCGTGGGGTGAGCTATTACTTCACCAAGATAATCCCTGCCCTGCGGGAGCTCCTTATCCTGAGAACCTGGGCGGGCTACTATGCCAAAACGCTCGACAGCAACCCTGCCATAGGAAAAATCGAGGAGCTGAGTGACTACTACATAGCTGCGGGCTTCTCCGGCCACGGCTTCATGATGGCGCCGGCCGTTGCCGAGATGGTGGCTGACTTGATAACCAAGGGTAGGACCGACCTTCCAGTCGATTGGTACGACCCGTATCGCTTCGAGCGCGGTGAGCTCAGGGGACAGGCGCTCCAGATGGGCTGAGTCCCTCCTTTCTTTGACTTTTCAAGCGTTTTCAGCGCTTTTAGAGCCGGAGAAATTTTATAAAGGGGAATCTCCTAGGCGCGAGCAATGAGCAGAAGGGAGCTCGTCGTAACTCAGGGAAGGCGCGAGAAGGCAGAGGAGGTTCGCAAAATAAGAATCAAGCGCCGGAACGTGGTTCTGTTATCTGTAGGCATGTTTCTGGCCAACGTCGCCTTTGGCGTGGCCTTTCCCTATCTGAGCCTCTACATGAGGCTCCTTGGTGGTGGCATGCTTATGGTGGGTTTACTAAGCGTGGCCTTCAACCTGACCTCGACTGTCTTTCAGTACCCCTTTGGCTACTTCTCAGACAGGACGCACAACAGGAAGGCCTTCATATCTTTCGGCCTCGTCTCCACCGGCGCGATCTACGCACTCATGGCCTTCGTATCCACTCCCATCGCCCCCCTCGTCCTGAGGACTGTTCAGAGGGGCCTTCGGCTCGGCCATGATGCCTGCTCACTCAGCTCTGATAGCAGAGCTATCCACGAGGGTAGGCTCAGCTTATGGGCTCTTCGGCTCGATTGAGAACGCAGGCTACATGCTGGGCAACTTCCCCGGGGGATTCATCATAAGTACGTTGGGATTAGGGGAATCTTCCTCATAGCGGGGGCTTTCCCCGTCCTCTCCTCTGCGATAGTTCTCCTCCTCAGGGAGAGACCAGGCCGAAGAGGGCTCCAAGAAAGCTTATACTCGTCCAGAAAGGGAGGGAAAGCGAGAATGCAACCTTCCAGGGTGCGGCATTCAAGTGGCTCATGCGCGGTTCACTGGGCGTTTTCTACCTCACAGTTCTGCTCGTAATGTAGCTTCAGGTCCGGTCTATTCGGTGGTCTCGGTATACTTCGAAAAGACATTTGGCAGCGAGTGGGTCGGCCTTCTCTTTGGCATAGATTCCCTCGCAGCTGCTTTAAGCGGCTACCTCCTTGGGAGCTCATAGGCAGGTACGGTGCAAAGGAGTTCTACCTTCTGGCGATAGCGGGCTATGCTATTGCCTTCCTCAGTTACGCCTTTGCCAAGAGCCTGCCCATGATGGTTGCTGTGGCGATTCTCTCGGGCGTCAAGTGGGCTATGACCATTGGAGTTTCGTCCACATACGTGGCAACTAAGGTAAAAGCCGTAGAGAGGGGCCAGGCTATGGGCCTGCTCAACGCGGTGATGAGCCTTGGCTGGGTGATTGGGCCGTTCATCGGAGGCTATCTCTCGAGCATGAGCTTCGAGCTGAACTTCACGAGCACGCTCGTTCCCCTCGGCTTGGCCTTTTCTCCTGGCAGTCAGACTTCCAGAGTGATGCACTCTGGCGGAACCCTCTCGACTATCCTGACCTTCTTCCAGGCTTTGTAAATCTTCAAGCCTTTCTTTCGAAGGCATTCGACGTCTATTACCAGAAGAACCACGTCCCGCCCGTGCCGCCTGCCGGTTTCGATTGCCTCGCTTTTGATTGTACTGAGGTGGACGAACTGCCTCTTCATGGGCTTCAAACCCTCGCGGAGGATGCTCTCGAGGTTCCTCCCCGGCGTACCATGGTAGAGAATCTTGTTTTCCCTGTTCTCCTCGTGGTTCAGGCTCCCGGAAGGCTGTAGCCGTAGCAGGCGCGGATTTTGTTTCCTCTGATTTCGTAGCGACCCTTGGAATCGAGTTCGACTGTCCTTCTTACGAACTCCTCCGTAACGTCTGGATAGACAGTTTTTAGGGCCTCGACGAGCTCGGAAAGGGGCACGAAGCCCTCCACGTCAGGCCTCAGTCCGAACTCCTCCGGCGAGTGCCGCAGGATGTAGTCCATTAGCTTGCTGACCTCCACGCGGTTCATGGTTCAAGGTTGGTGAGACGTTTTAAATGCTCTGCCCTCTTTTCAATTGAAGGGTGTCTGTTCAGCAGGTTAAACCATTTCCCCGTTTTTCCGGCAGCAGGTTGAGCTCGGCCAGCTTTTTAAGCGCCCTTAGAGTTGGCTCAAGTCCCACGACATCCGCCGCAAACTCATCTGCCTTTAACTCGTTCCTTATGGCTATCCTTGTTCAATAACAAAGAGCCAGGGGTAGGAGGCAAAGAAGAAACTCCCGAAGAAAACCCACGGCGAGGAAAACAGCTGAACGTTGAATTTGCGGAGGATGTAAATGAGTCCTATCTGGAAGAGGAACCAGCTGATGCTCAAAGCCGCGTTTATCTAGAGGTGCTTTCCTTTTATGTGCCCTATCTCATGGGCTAAGACCGCTTTAATCTCGTCCTCTTCGGAGTTATCAACCAGATAGCGGGTTAAAACAACGTAGCAGTAGCGGGGAATTATACCCGTAACCATGGCGTTGGTAAGCTTTTGGCCGGGCTTTCCTTTAACGATGATGTCCCTGACTTTAGCTCCCTGCTCCTCACAGAACCTCCTTAGCCCGGCCTTAAGCTCGGGGCCGAGCTCGCTTCTTGTCCCAACTCTAATGAGGATGAGCGGAAAGAGCGCAAAGAAAGCGAGTATTAGAATTAAGTACATGAGCAGGTCGAACCACCACTTTGAGGTTAACTCTCTGGCAGGTAGAGCATCAGCAGCAGCCAGATAAAGGCAAAGCCAATGATTGGGCCCGGGATTAGTGCGATAGCTTTTAGAACCTCCTTTTTTTGGATTTTCAATCTTTTCCTCTGTAATATTCATTCCTGCTTTGACAGTCTCGTAGATGATGAGGAAGATTGACAGGAGAAGCGAGAAAAGCAGGATTGCTGCAAATGCAAACACCTTGAATATTTCAGGTAGGGGAAGCTTATCTACCACGTAAGAGGTCCAATCGAGGGCTATCATCGTCGGGAAGTAGAATACGAAGGCCCCAAAGATACAGATGACCTCAGCCTTCAGCAGATTGTAGTTTTTCTCTTTCTTTGGTAGTTCTTCCATCAGGATTTTGCGGCCCCACTATCTCATGATGAGGGGAAGACCAAGGACGGTTGCAATGGACACCAGAATCAATGAAATCTTCTTCATATTTTCACCGAACAGAGATACGTCTGGTTTGGAATTTAAGAGTTGTGGTCCAATTTTCGAAAAAGGTTGGAAGAGTAAAACCTCACAGCAGCTCGATGACGGCCCATATGGGCCTGTGGTCGGAAACTTCCACATCGCAGAGGCAGCCGTAGTCTTTGACCTTTGCAGGCCAGCCCTTTTTGAGCAGGATATAGTCTATGTTTTCGATGTCTATGTTGCCCCAGTTGAAGGTGTATGGCGGTCTTTTCTCGAAGGTGTCATAGTATTCGCGCGTGAGTATGGCTATCGCCTCCTCATCCGGCTCGGCGTTGGTGTCGCCTGCTATTATCTGCGCCACCGGCGAAGCTTCAGCGAACTTGAGGAGCTCTTCCGCCTGCATCGCCCTCTCCTCGGGCGAGAGCCCCATGTGGACGTTGACGAGGGTTAACCCGAGCTCATCGATGGTCACCTTCTGAGCCGGCCTCGCCTGTCCGACGCTCTCGAGATTGAGTTCACTCTCCGTCTTCATGTGCCAGTGCGAGAAGACCGCTATGCCGTAGGTTCCTTCAACGGCCGGTTTGTACTCGTAGGCATAGCCGAGGTATGCGGAGATCATCAGGGGAACATCTTGGTAGCCGTTGCCTATCATTCCACCGACGACCTCCTGCGCCGCCCAGATATCGGGCTTCTGCTCCTTCAGGAGGTTAATCAGCTCGTAGCCGTTGAAGGTGCCGTCGTAGGGTCCAAAGCCCTGGTGGACGTTGTAGGTCCAGATAAGGATGTCCCTCTTGGCCTCAACGTAAGTTGGGCCTGTATTGAATATGGCGAGAACTATTATCGAAACCACTGCGAGGCCGAGGAGCGAGCTCGCTATTTCTTTTGCGTTTGGAAGTCTAACCTCAGCACTTCCACTGTAGCTCGCGAGGGCGTAGATCACGGAAGTGGCTAGAATTAGGGCTTCAAGGTTGTCCTCCATGAAGGGCAGTCCGATATCCCTACCGACGTAGGCGCCCAAAGCCAAAGTTGCCACGAGGAAGAGGTAAACCGAGCCTATTACTCCGAAGCGGCCTCCTTTGGTGTTCTCAAGGAGGGCAAGTGAAGAAGCTAATGCCAGCGGGAGGCCGAGGAGGCCGAGCGGTTCAACGAAGAGCGTCGCCGCGCCCAGAACCAAGAGGAGCGATGCGATGCCCGATTTCTTGGCCAGGTATGGTCCAGCGAGAATTGCCAGAGCAATCACGAAGGAGTAGGCAATGAACTGGGGGAGGTAATAGACAGTAACCCCGGAATACCTCAGGACAGCGTTGGGATAGATTAGGCCAAGCTCAATTAGAGCCACGAAGGCGTAAAGGCCGAAGCCAGGCTTTTTGAGTGTTCCCGCTTCCTTCCAAAGCGCAAAGGCTGCAAGGAGCACCAGAACCGCCAGGAGAACCCTCGTGTGTGGGAAGTCTATCGGCTCACCGCCAACGGCAAGAACTCTTAAGCTCAAATCCGCCGCAAGGCCGATTGCAAAGTATTTAACGTCTAGTTCCTTGACGAGTGCGAGGGCTACTGGAATGGTCAGAGCTGCTATGAGGTGGGTGTATTCCGTTGCATCCGTGAGGAGCGACGCTAGAGCGTAAGCGACCATCACCGCTGCTCCTACCTTCCTGCTTATCTTACCCACTAAGAACGCTGCGATTACGAAGAGGACTATCCCCAGTGCCGAAGGAAAGTTGACACCATAGAAAAAGGTCTTCTCCAGACTTGAGTAAGCTCCAGCGACGAAAACCCTCAAACTCGATGCCAGCAGAACTCCAGTTCCTATCCCGAGCAGCATTCTGTCCTTCTCGCTCACTTTCATGGTATCACCTAAGTATGCGGTTTGACCTAGGAGGACTTAAAGTTTGCCCGTAGTGGCCGTCTCGCTTGGCCTCACAAGGGATATAGAAAAGAAAATGACTCACCTGAGCTTTCTCAAAGCCATCTCGGCCGCAACGCTTATCGGATCTATCGTCGGGCTTATTGGCGGGGCGTAAGCCGTTTCGAGGTAAACGACATTATCAACCGTCGCGCCCTTCTGGGCTAACGCGGAGAGGGTCATTATTCTACCCCAGACGCGCTCGCCGCCGACTATCTGCGCGCCGATGAGCTTTCTATCGTCCTTTCTGAAGATGACCTTAACTGTTATCGGCTTGCCGCTGGGGTAGTACTCGGGCTTGGTGGAGCCTTTGAACTTACCGACGGTTATTGCGATGCCCTCTTTCTTCGCCCTATCCTCCGTTATGCCGAAGGTGCCGATCTCAAGGCCGAAGAGCTCGGTTATTGCCGTGTTGAAGACGGGCCTGAAGGAGACGTCCTTTCCTGCTATGTGCTCCGCTGCCACTTTCGCCATCCTCACTGCAGAAGTTCCCAGCTGGCTGAGGATTCTCCCTCCGGTAACGGCGTCAATAACTTCCGCACAGTCGCCTATCGCGTATATGTCTGGGTCGCTCGTCTGGAGGTGCTCGTTGACAACTATTCCGCGGTTAACTTCGAGGCCCACTTTTTTAGCAAGGTCAACGTTGGCCCTCACACCGGTGGCAACGATAACTAAATCAGCCTCGACTTCCTCGTCACCAATTTTGACGGACTTGACGGGGCTACCCATTATCTCGCTCACACCGACGCCAAAGCGGAAGGAAACACCGTGCTTCTCCATCTCCGTTTGAACGAGCTTGGCAGTATCTTTGTCGAGCATCGTGGGTAGAAGCCTGTCCAGCAGCTCGACGACGAGAACCTCCATGCCGAGCTTTGCGAAGGCCTCCGCGCCTTCAAGACCGATCAGGCCGGCGCCAATGACGACAGCCTTCTTCGGCTTCCTCTCGGATAGGTATGCATTTATCTTCCTCACATCGTCGAGGCTCTTGAGCGTGAAGACGCCTTCGTTCTCGACGCCCTTAATTGGTGGAACGAAGGCTTTTGAGCCCGTAGCAAGGACGAGCTTATCGTAGGGAACTTCACCCTTGTCCGTAATCACAACTTTCCTCTCGCGATCTATTGCTTTAGCCTCGGTGCCAAGCATGAGGGTTATTTTCTGCTTCTCGTAGAACTCGTTAGGGAAGACGATAACGTCCTCGGGCTTCTCTATCGTGCCGCTTATCACGTGCGGCAGGGCGCATGGGGAGTACTGCATCGTTGGTTCCTTTCCGATGACGGTTATCTCAGCTTTCCTGTCGAGCTTCCTCATGAAGAGGGCGAAGTTGCTTCCGGCAGTTCCAGAACCGATGACGACGATTTTCATAGACACCACCAGAGAAAAGATGAAGGGGAGATATAAAAATCTGCCCTTAACCGAAGGTTGATTAGCGCATCCATTTGCGAGCTATGACGGCGACGATAAGCGCCATGAAGACGGCACCGGTGAGAGCTTCGATTGCACTCAATGCCTTGAGCCAGCCTGCTGTGTGTATTTCGTTTTCCAGAGTTCAAATACAATCATGCCAAAAACCAATAGGAGTGAACATATAATCCACTCGAAGGGGTCTGTCCGTCGTGAGGTTTTGGGTTGATATGTGAGTGAAAGTCCTCCCGTTCAAATCCACCCCCACAACGGACTTGGGTTTCATCAGCCTCAACTCCCCTCTGGGTTCACTGGGGCGTAAATCATCGGTCTCACCCCCACTCAGGGCGACCCCAAGTCCCCATATACACTCACCTCTAATCACAAAGACTTATAAAACTTTTACTCACAAAGGATAGTTGATTAGCCACATCACTAATTCCAATTACAGCCATACCAACCACAATTACTTTACCAGGTAAAGCCAACCTCAATTTCACTGTTAAATCACTCACAGTACAAAGTAATAGTTTATAAACACTCCCCTCAATTGCTAAGACTGATTTTCAGTATAATAAAATGGTGAATAAAATGAAAACAGAGATTATTAAAAAATCACCAGTTGAACAAATGATTAAAGAAGAACTAAAAAAATATGGTAAATATATGCAAATCTCATCCAGTTATTACGAAGCCCTTGAAGAAGAAGTTAAAAGACTCCTCAAAAAACTGATAAGCAAAAGCATAACAAACACTCAACCAGATGAAAAAAGACTGATGAGAAAGCATATAGAAAGAGCCCTAAGTGAATAAGCATATCAAGCACTACACAATTTTACACATTCATACAGTGTCAAAAGTATCTCAAATTCTGAACACAAACAAAATTTAATTTTTTAAGCAAAATAGAAAATAAAATTATGGGAAAGACAGTATGAAGATAACTATAATCACAGACATACTTCTTATGTATACCACAGTTCTCTTATATGCAATCCCAATAATAAACACTTACAATTCAATTAAAACGGGCCAAATTGAATGGTTATTATTCAACATCCTCTACCTTACAGCACTCACAGTCAACCTGATACTAACCTTTGAAACAACCTGGAACAACAGACTAACCACAGCAAACATCCTCCTAACCCTCAGTTTGAGCATAGTAATAATCCCATTGGGCTTAAAACCCACCACCCCCGACCTATTAACCAAAGTCACCACCTACCTTTTCCCAACACTGTACTCACTCATAACCATCACTTATAATCTAATGCACAACAAAAACTTTGTAAAATGGATAAAGAAAGGAACTCCAGTCTATAATCCTTAACTCTTAACTTTTGTTTAATCATTAACAACCCAGCTCGGGTCTCCCAACTTTTCTGGAGCCCTACCCTTATTAATGTAAACATTAATTTCCCTGTACAATCCCCTTTCAACAAGTATCTGTTTTAACTCACTGATAGATATAACCCTGTCACTCCAGTTTTTAACATAGTACAAGTATGGGTCATCTGGTGTTGGGAGCTTCCACACTTCAAACCAGAATTTATCTGTATGATACAGCTTCTGGTGGCTCAAGTACCAGTACAGTGCCTCTTCAAAACTGTTGAATTGTATCTTCCCAGCAGGCACATACACTTCTGAAAGCATTGAAATCCCAACGTCCCTGAAGGTGACAGCATACTGGGAAGTGGGTAAATCTCCGTTACTTGGATAACCATGCCCATATTCAAATGCATGAATCTTTTTAGCTTTTATCAATTTTCTATAAGCCTCTACATTCACTCCACCCCTGTACTTGTAAAAGTAACTGGCACTAACAAAGTAACTGTAAATCTCCCAAGTTCCAGTTTCTGGGTAGTACACAAACAACTCTGAATGACCATTACCACTCCCTGATGGGTAGACATCAACTTGATAATATTCAGCCTTAATCCCCAGTAACCTGTTTATGTTGTAAATCATTGCATAGTGGTAGAGGACGTACCCATCACAGTCTATTGGTTTACCTAGAATTGCTTTTGAAGGCAGGGTGGGGTCATTACCATCTCTCCCTTTAACAAAGTAGAATAAGTTTATAAATGTGTATTCTCTCAGGATTTCTGGGGTTGGGGGAAGGTTGAGCTCTTCTAAGCTTTTGATTCGCTTGAAGGCTCCTACCCCATCGAAATCACATACTCCCCTTCCACACCAGTAGTCTTTTTTGACATATTCATTGATGATTTTTTTATCATACTGCCCATACATTGCATCCAGGATGGCCTTAAAGACTTCTTGTACTGGTTTGCTTTGCAGGTCATCAACCAAGTCTTTTGCTGTAAAAGAGTACCACATATCGGCTCCTTCTTGTCCATGTTCAATTTTCTTAAGTGTAAAGTTTGGTTTGATTCCTATTTTTGGTTGGCTGAGTGGCTTGTAATACTTGGATAGTTTTCCTTGGAATTCAAAGTAGTCTTCAATGTAATCGTCAGGTGTATAAATTTTAGATTTTTCAGTTCCAACTTCCATGCTAATAACTGTTTCTCCCTTCTCAATTTGGTACCTGTAATATACTGCCTTGAATGGTGTTACAATGAATTTTCCTATATTGTATAATACTCCTAAAGCTCCATCAACTTGAACATTACTCCTAGTAACCTCAGCAGGTGCAGTATAATTTCCTACAATAAGAAAGATGATAAAAATAAATGCAATGGGTTTTAATATTACTTTAATCATCTATATCACCCAATATAAGTTGGTGTTAAAAGTTTATAAGTTTTCTGTTTGTTTGTTCAAAATATATAACGATATATAACAATAAAAGGGGGTGTATGTTCTGTATGACTTCCTCCTCACATTGAAAGGGCTTGTTTGTGCTATTTGTTGTGGCTAGATTTCCCAGGGCGAGGAACAAGGGTAGCACTACCATACCAACCCCGGAGTTTACCAGTGAAATCATTGAAATAGCTGAAGCTCGTATCTCAGAAGTGATTACAGAGTTCCTCAGGTGAGCGATAAAGACGTAGTATGAACCGATTAATATCTCAAAGACAAACAGAAGCACTAATATTAACATTGCAGTAGGTTTGGTGGGGTTTGATTTTAGCAGTAGGGCTACGGTCGATGTAATGACGGTGCCACCAATTAGGAACATCTGTACCCTCTTATTTCACTGGATGTCCTTCTTGCGAGGTAACTACCTATGGCCATAAAGGTCATTAGCACGAAATACACAAACCCAAGTTCATCTATGCCCACATCCCTCAGGGTTATCGGCCATATCACAAAGAACACTGAGAGCATTGAGGATACTAAAAGAATAATCAGCACCAGCATAGAAAATCTGATGTCCCTAAACATCCTTAGATTTTTTAATAGGATTGTTCTGCTGTCATGATGGCCCCTGTTATCTTTCAGGAAAATAACATTGCTGGAGAAAGAACGCCCAAGGCACCGGAGAGCAACAGTGGCCATTTCAGGCCCATATATTTGACAGAAATCCCAGCTAACACTGATACGACCACCCCATCAGTGTTCTTCAGTGTTCCCATCTTGGAGAACAATTTTTTCAAGTTGGCCCTGCCAAAGGTATCCACCGCTCAGGCCTCTAAGGAACCGGAGATGAAAGCCATTCCCGCGCTTCCAAGTACGGCGGAGAGAATTACAATGTAACCCTTGGGTGCTTCAAAAATCACCAGTACAAGCATACTCATTCCAAGCAAAAATGAACCCAACATCGTTGATTTAATCCTTCCAACCCTATCGGCCAGCACCCCGGATGGATACTCTAGCAGAAGATTGGGGACTCTGTTCAAGGGGTATGCCAAACCAATCCAAGGTAGGGCGACGTACGCGTTAAGATACAGTACGAAATAGGGTCCCGGTAGGTACATGGAGACGGAGAGTAGAAAATAGAACAGAAGAAAGATTAGTTGCCCATTTGAACCTTCTCTATGTGCGGACATAGGGGATCCTTCCGGTTGATAGTACCGTAAAATGCATATCAGTTGTATGCACATCCACCTTTGCAGATGTTGAAAATTGGCATTTTGAACAGTTTGTGCTTTCTAAGGTAATCACCCTCTTGCTTCTGAAAGTATTTAGCACCTCCTAGTTTACCCAGAAGTCATAGAAATCCTGTTTAATGAGGTTTCCGGCTATGAACTCCTTATGGCCTAGAAACAGAGAACATAGGTATACATTCCCTGAATTGTCCAAGTGGAGAGTTCTTCTTGCAGCACAGACTCCTGCTAAATTTAGTTCCTTTAGCGTGCTAAAAGAGTCTGGATGTTTTTCCCAAGTAAATGTATACCCGAAGTCACCTAACATTACCTTGAACGTGTCTGTGGAGTACTTCTCAACAAGACGCTCCAGTTGGTATTTCATAAATGGGATTTCGGTTTTGTTAATCTTATTGATTCTCCAGTTTGCTCCCACGCACCTGGTGTTCCCCTGAATTCGTTATGGTTCTCGCTGTCCACATCATCGAGGCTTATAAAAAGACCCCCCACCTCTCTAACCTTAGACAGGAGATTAATAACCTCCTCGCGGAATATGGCTCCGTTCGTTAGCACAGTGAAGTTGAGTTTTGTTGAGAGGTAAATGTACCGGATTATTCTCTCCAGTTCGGGGTGAAGGAAAGGTTCTCCTCCAGTAATAGCTAGATGAGTGGCTCCTGCTGAATCTAATTTTGACAATATCCTGACGAGATCCATAAAGCGGGCATGTTTCCCGCGGTGCAAAGCACTTGCATAGCAGTGGTGGTATGATAGATTGCACGCGTTGGTCACATCTACTGACACATCATAAGGAGCTGAAGGACTAAAACTGGAGTTTTGGATGGTGTTATTATTCTAGTCTCTAGTCTCCAGTCTCTACTGTGTCCATTGAGCTGAGTGAGACTTCGAAGATCTCTTCCATCATGTCTGATGGCTCCTCGAGAAATCCTGAAACGACTTCCTCTACAGGGGATACTATCCTGACTTGAGCACCTTCTCTTAAGTGAACATACACTCCGAATGGCTCCTCCCTAATGGTCACATTATACTTCACCATAACCACCTCTTTATGTTTGGAAGTATAAAAATCAAAAATAAAAGGATAACTTTAGAGTCCAACTGAATCATGGCTGTTCCAGTGGTAGCGCCCAGCATTTCGTATGTTTGTGTTGTGTGCACTAATTAATACTTTGGCAATAAAAAGTTCAGGAGTTTGCAATATAACTTAAACTTTAAGAAACTCGGCTGGAGTTAGAATTAGAAACTCGTGCCCGTTCTAAACGAATTTTCTATTCTCGTCCCTCAGCGTCAGTTGTCGAGGCTTATCAGAAAATCCGCCCTGGCTGAATACACCGCGTCAAAAAACTTGTTGTCATCCGGGTCAGGCGAGACTTCAAAATGCTCAGCAGGCTCAACAAGGATTGACGAGGCCCGAAATTTTCGATTTCTTCCTCCGATGGAACCCTCCTCTCCTTCGCGAGGAGTTTATATGTCTCCCAGAGCTCTTCAGGAGATTCATAAGCTCGCTCCGGCTTGAGAACTCGCCACTCTCCACGAGCTCATCAATTATAAACGTTGTGAAGCAAAATTGAAAGAAACCTCACGGCTCCACAACCGTCCCGCTGTGCTTCCCCTTTATCACATCGAAGAGGCTGTAAGCGTCCTTCTTGCCCACGATGTATGTCCTTATCTTGCCGCGCTGGATGAACTTCGCAGCAAGGGCATCAACTACGCTGCTCCCTCCAGCTTTGCTTTCGCCCTGCATGGCAATTTCAACGAGCTGATCCACGGTTATCCTGTCGAGCTTCTTTGCGTCAGGATTCTTCCTCGGATCGCTGTCGTAGACACCGTCAACGTTGGTGACCACGATCAGAAGGTCGGCCTGCAGGTACTCGGCGAGAAGGGCAGCGACCGCATCGGTCGTGTGTCCTGGGTGAGTTCCGCCCATTATGGGTATCTTCTTGAGCTGTATGACCTCCCAGGCCTTCCTGAAGTCCTGGACGACGAAGGGATAAGCTTTCTCGCCGAGCGCAGCTATTAGGAGCATTGCGTTGGCTCTGGTGATGTGAATTCCTATGTAGTCCTTGAAGGTCTCGTTGGGCGTAAAGGTCTTCGCGGCCTTGATGTACTTGCGCGCCACTTTGCCGCCGCCGACTACCACAGCCACCTCATGGTCCTCGCTTATCTTGGTGAGCTCATATGCGATGGCCTTGATAAAATCGATGTCGGGATCGTCCGGAACGAGAACTGAACCGCCTATGTCAAAAACTATCCTCATGATGACCCTCACGATGCTAATCGGGGCTCCTTTATAACCTTTTCTTGCCATTACAATATCAAAAAGAGTAGAAAGCCCTCAGTAGTAGTACCAGATGGTCTCGTAGTCTTCCCTCTTCTCCCCGATGCTCTCCAGATAGCGGAGATACTCCTCTATCGGGACGTCCGTGTAGGTGTAAAGCTTCGTCTCGCTGATGCCTTTCTCCCACGGGTGGAAGAGGTATACCCTGCTTCCGTCGGGCTTTATGGCTATGAGCTCCCTGTCCTGCCAGGCCCTTAGGTGGTTCTTGCCCATCCTCGGCACGTTGAAGATTGGCTCGTCAGTCCTGAACTGGCCCGGTAGGAGCCTTGCCTCCTCTTTCCTCTCCTGGATGACCCTCGCTATCGGCACGAGGTAGTCTCTCTGCTCGATCTTACCTTTGGGATAGAAGGTGTAGTATGGATCGATGCCGATCTTCTTGAGGGCTATTCTAAGTGCAACGTTCTCGAAGCGCCTGCTGACGTTTCTCTGGTAGACCAGCTGGTTGTAGACGTATATTCCCTGCCTCCTAAGGTTGTAGACTGCCCTGGCCATCTCTGGGGTCACCTCGTAGGCCGTTTCTATATGGGTCGAGACGGCCACGTTCCTCTTGCCTGGTTCGATATACGATCCGAGTATCTCGGCCAGCTCTTCAGTTACGCGCATTGGGACGGTCACTGGAATCCTTGTTCCCCAGCGGATGTTAATGACGTGGTCGAACTCGCCCAGACGGGACATTATCTTGTCTATAATCTTGTTGCTCAGGGCGAAGGGATCTCCTCCTGTTATGAGCACGTCTATCATCGACTCGCGCTCGCCGAACCACGCTATAGCCTTCTCTATCTTGTCCCATCCTGGGAACGAGCCTGCCATAAAGGGTTCAAGGACCTCCCAGTTTCTCTGGCAGTAGACGCATATCTGCGGACAGGTGTCGAAGGCCTTGAGGATCGCTATCATCACGTACCTCCTCGTGACGAGGTCTATCGGAGAGGTGTCGTGCTCGCCCATGAAGTCGAAGGCGTACTCTCTGTCCTTGCGGTGGAGTATCATGTTGTCCATGTACCACTTGGGCGGCATCACCTGCCTTCTGACGTGCCTGTCCTCCTTGTAGGGCTCCTTAAAGTCCCAGAGGTGGAGGTAGTAAGGTGTTATTCCCCAGGGAATGCGATACTTGACTGCCCTCTCGACTTCTTCCAGATCCTCCTCTGGAACCTTGACGATGCCAAGTTCGTTGAGCTCTCTGAGGATTTCAAGGCCCTTCCTGCCCTTGAGGACATGGCTGAACTGCCACCTGTAGTCGAACCACTCCTCATCGTCTATGCCCCAGTACTCCTCGAGCTGCTTCCTCTGCTCCTCCCTCTTCTTGATTATCCTCTCGTCGAGTCCACTCGGATAGCGGTCGAGCCAGGCCTTTATGTACTTGTAGACCTTATCGAGGTAGTCGGAGCGCAGCTTCCCTGCCTCCCTGCCATGAACCTTACTGAAATCGGGTGAAACTATGCTTGCTTTTTCCAGCTTCGGCCCAAGCCAGCCCTTGGAGTAGTTGGCTTTACCAGACATGGCAAGGAAGAGGTGCCTGAACTCCTCGAGGAATCCCTTAGTGATAATACTGAGGGTCTTTTCGTCGCCCTTGGCGGCTTTCCAGAGATATTCCAGCGTTGAGAAGCCTGCTGCCTTTTCGTTGTATGGCGAGAGAATGTTCTCAAAGACGTCGCAGGCATAGATGGCGAGCCACCTGTCTATTGGGCTTACATCTATCTCGCCGCTTTTGAACTTCCACCCCAGGTTCTTCGTGAATTCCAGGAGCTTCTCCCTTGCCTCCTCAAGACTCTCGCTCTTCTGGAGAATTTCGCCTATTTCTGGAAGTGGCTCGAAGATTTCCATGAATTCTCCGTGCCCCACCCCCTGCTCAAGACCCCATGGAGACTTCTCAACCCCAAAGGCTGAAAGGGCACTCTCAACCCTAACCACGGTGATCACCTCCTGACCTTGAAGAGGACAGAAAGAGGCGTGGAAGTACGTATGCGTGCATTAATTCTGAGAATATCTATTTAAATTTTACTCCCATTCTCGAATAACCTGCGTCACATAGTGTAGAAAACAAAAGAATATTTGGCAGACTTTTGGGATATATCAGCCTATCTGAAAGGCCGAGCTCCTCAGTTCGCCGCGCTCGAATCTGTACGGGTCGTACCACTCCCAGTCGAGGGGCACTTTGCTTTTTCCTTTGGTCATGAACTCCGCCATCGCTTGGGCAACCGCTGGAGCCATCATGAAGCCGTGGCCGCTGAAGCCGGCAGCGATGTAGAAGTTGTCGAGGAGCCTTCCTATGGCAGGGTTCTTGTCAGGCGTTTTAGCGTAGAAGCCGGCCCACTGGCGAACGATATGGGCGTGTCTGATGGCGGGAATTATTTTCACTGCGTATCTCAGCACGCCCCTCAGGAAATTGTAGGTTGGTTCGTAGTCGTCCAGACTTTTGGCCTCGTGCTCTATTCCCGAGCCGCAGATTATTCCGCCGTCCTCGCCGTCTTGAATAACGTAGCTGTCGTTCCAGCTTGGGGGGCATACCAACGGTTCGACCTGACCTTCCTTAAGAGGCTCGGTCTTCACAAGCTGGTGCTTGTAAGGGGTTATCGGGATCAGGTCCTTCTTAAGCCCTGCCATCTCGTTTATGAGCGGTGCCCATGCATTGGAGGCGTTTAAAACGGCATCGACCTTAACACTCTCAACCTTCCCGTTGCTCCTGAACTTAACCGCCTTAACCTCATCACCTTCGCGCTCTACTCCGATTACCTCGGTGTGCTCCCTGGCATCGACGCCCAGCTCCTTGGCCTTGGCCAGATACGCGAAGAGCGTCTTGAAGGGATTTGCTTTACCATCCATGGGGTTCCAGGCCCCGGCCAAGAACGGCTCGGTGTTCAGGATGGGAACGATTTCTCTGGCCTCGTCCATCTCGATTAGCCTTGTGGAGACCCCAAATCTGTTCTGGAGATTTATGTTGTTTTTGAAGGCTTCGACCTCCTCCTCGCTCGTGGCTAGGAAGAGGTATCCCGAGTGCCTGAACCCTATCTCCGCTTCGAGTTCCTCTCCAAGCTTCTCCCAGCGTTCGATGGAATACTTCATGAGCCTTATGTTCGCCTCATCGGTGAACTGTGCCCTTATGCCGGTTGCACAGCGGAAGGTGGAGCCAGAGCCGAAGTAGTTCTTTTCAAAGAGAATTACCTCCTCCCCCAGCTTCGCCAGCTCGTAGGCCGTAGCAACGCCGATTATCCCGCCGCCGATTACCGCTATTCTACTCATCGCCACCACCCACGAGAACCTCAACGCGGACGGGCCTGATGGGAACCCTCGCTTTAGGCAGGGGTATCCCCTCAGGTTTCCTCCCGGTCTTCCTTGCGAGGATTGAGATTACAATCGGAATGCAAGTCCTTCCTTGGCATGGCCCCATGCCTATTCTGAGGAGTCTCTTAATTTCCTCGATGTCGGTGATGCCTGAGTCGATGAGCCTCTCGACGTCCTCAACGGTTACATCGTTGCAGCGGCAGACGATTTTCTTCCCGCTCATTCTCTCACCACCTTAACCGCCCTTACATCCCACGCCAGCTCAATCGGCACCTCGACGACGATTATCGGCGTGTCCCCCTTGCTCTTCTCCCTCGGGACGACGGTTATGACTTTCCCCATTCCGACTGGCTCCCCAACCTTGTTGAGAAGAACAACCTCCTCGCCCCTCTCAGGGACTGGGAGAAGTTCATGAGGCATCGTTATCCGGGCCTTGTCGCCGACGTAGTGAACCATGAAGAAGGCCAACCCGGGACAAATCTGGACGCAAAGGGAGCAGCCTATGCACTTCTCATAGTCAACGACCGGCAAATCGTTCGGGGTCGGCATGCTGATTGCTCCGGTGGGACATATTTCTCTGCAGGGGGCGCACGGAATCTCCTGGGGGCACTCAGGAACGGCAACGGGCCTTTTCCTTAGCCTCTCCTCGCTTGGCTTTGGGATTATCGAGAAGAGCTCCTCAGGCGTTATGTATCCCCTCTGAAGGTAAGCGGGAATCTTGCTCATGCTCTCACCTCCGCCAGTATCTTCCTTATCCCATCAGCGATGTGCCTGCCGAACGGTCCGGAGCGGAACTCATCGAGGTCGCGCTGGGCAGTCTCAAGCCCCTTCACCCAGCTCTCATTGGCTATGCCGAGTCTGAGAGCCGCGGCAATACCCGCTATCTTCCCCTCAAGCATCGCAGTAGTCGCCTCCTCTATTCCGGCTGAGTCACCAGCAATGAAGATTCCCCGAACGGTTGTCTCCATCCACTCGTCGCGAACCGCCACGTGACCGCCGAGCTCGCGGACGTACTTTATCTGACAGCCCACCTGGTGAAGAAGTTCTATGCTCGGCCTTAGTCCAACGGCAAGGGCTATGACGTCAACCTCGAAAGTTTTCTCAGTCCCGGGAGTTACCTGCCAGTTCTCGTCGAGCTGAGCCACAACAGCTCTCTCTACCTTCTCCTTTCCCTCAGCGCGAAGAATCGTGTGCCTCGTGAGTATCGGAACGCCAAGCCTTCTGACCTTCGCCGCGTGGACGAAGTAGCCGCCGACCTTCGGCATCGCCTCGACTATTGCTTTGACTTCTACGCCCGCCTGTATGAGCTGGTAAGCCAAGATAAGCCCCACGTTTCCAGCTCCAACGATGAGAACTCTATCACCAGGTTTTACGCCGTAGGTGTTCATGAGCGTTTGAATAGCTCCAGCACCATAGATTCCCGGCAAGTCGTTGTTTTCGAAGGGTATCATCTTCTCCATCGCGCCTGTGGCCACTACGATGGCCCTCCCCCTGAACTCCAATAGCTCACGGTTCTTCCTGACTGCCAAGACGAGCTTTTCATCGCCTTCCTGAAAGATTCCCACCGCGGAAGTTTCAAGGAATATTTCAATGTTCTCCCTCTTCTTGAGTTCCTCTTCAAGGATTCTCGCTATCTCAACGCCCCTAACACCGGCGAACTGCTCGCGCTTTCCGAAGAACTTGTGCGTCTGCTTGACGAGCTGGCCGCCGAGCATGTGGTTCTCATCGAGGAGAACAACCCTAGCTCCCGCATCCGCCGCATGAATTGCTGCCATAAGTCCTGCAGGCCCGCCGCCGATGATGACAATGTCGGCAGTTACTACCTTTGCGTCCCTGAACTCTGGTGGTTTGGCTTCTCTCGGCAGTTTCGCCCTCCCATGCTGGCGCTCTATCCTCATACCATCCTCGACGAGTGTTATGCAGGTTCTCACGTTTGGAATTCCGTTCACTACCATCAAGCAGGAGGAGCACTTGCCGATGGCGCAGAAGAGGCCCCTTGGGCGCTTCTCGTTGGGCGAGTAGTTTAGAACCCTAATTCCAGCGGCGTGAAGGGCCGTAGCTATTGTTTCACCCTCATAGGCCCTGATTGGCCGTCCCTCAAAGTATATCGTGATTTCCCTGCCGTGCTCAAATCTCAGAACAGGATGCTCATTGAGGCGCATTGACCGTCACCTATGAACTGGTAAAGAACTGAGCTTATGAAAATTTTTCAACCCGAAGGTTCTTCACCTTTGGTTTTCGAGCCGAGAGGTATATAGAGAAAAGGAAAAGAACTCAAATCCGTCCGTTTCAGATCTTATTTGGTACTGCATGTGAATCTAACGACCCCCAGCAGGGAAACTTTATAGACCCATAGTGTAAACCTGCAAGGTGTTTAACCCTGGGCTAGAGCCCTTTTCTCTTGCGAGCCCTGTAAAGAGCTACCCCGCTATGACACCAATGCTGAGTACTAAAATTGTCAGAATTCTTTCATCAGAGGGATATTGTGTTTTCACCACTATCCTCTCGCCGGAGAACCCAAACATCATAATACTGCCCGCATTACCCTAACACAAAAATAAGAGGTTTTCGGTATCCAGGCCTACCAAACATTTATATACCCAGCTCAGAAACTAACCTTGGCGGCGGGCTAGGCCGGGGGGTTCGGCGTCCCCTGTAACCGGAAACCGCCGATATGCCGGGGCCGAAGCCCGGGGGGCGGTTCCCAAAGCCGTCCCCGGAAGCCGGGGCACAACGATGAGCCCTCGTCCCACGGGGCCGGCGGTGGGCGGGGCGGAGCTGAAGGGCTCCGCTAACGTCCTTTGCCCGCCGAACCCCGCAAGGCCCGGAAGGGAGCAGCGGTAGGCGGGACGTTCGGCGCTCGTGGGGTAGCGGGGGTGAGCGAGCCCCGGTGGAAGGGAGCGGTGGAGGGTTCCCACCCCCGGGCGCGCCCGCCGCCGTTAGAAATCCACTCTTTTTTAAGATGATGACAAAAACCTTAATAGTCAACCGAATCTTTTGCCTTTGAGGTGTTAAAGGTGGCCAAACTTGAAGTTGAGGTTGCCGGGATTAAGCTTGATAACCCGCTCATTCTTGCCTCCGGCATAAACGACAAGACGCCTGAACAGTGGATAAGAGCCCACCGCGAAGGAGCAGGCGGAGTTGTTACAAAATCGATAGGAATCGAGCCGAGAAATGGCTACGACAACCCCACTATCGTGGAGCTTCCTTATGGACTGATAAACGCGATGGGGCTGCCGAATCCTGGCTGGAGGGGCTTTCTGGAGATGATTAAGGACTATACCTTCGACTTTCCGCTGATAGTCTCGATTTTTGGGGGAACGCCGGAGGAGTTCGCCTTTCTCGCTGAAAAACTGAGCGACGTGGCAGATGCTTTCGAGCTCAACCTTAGCTGCCCCCATGCGAAGGGCTACGGCATGGAGATAGGTCAGAGGCCGGAGATGGTCTACGAGGTCGTCAAAGCAGTAAAGGACGCGACGGATAAGCCAGTAATGGCGAAGCTCACTCCTAACATAGATGATATCACAAAGCTCGGACTCGCCGCTGAAAGGGCTGGAGCAGATGCGGTCTCGGCCATAAACACCCTTAAGGCTATAGTCATAGACGTCTACGCGAGAAGACCAATACTGAGCAACCGAGTCGGCGGCTACTCCGGACCGGGTGTTAAGCCCGTCGCCCTGAGAGCCGTCTACGATTTGGCGAGGATCCTCGACATCCCCCTCATGGGGATGGGTGGAATAACGACCTGGCAGGATGCAGTTGAGTTCCTCCTTGCCGGGGCTTCGGCCCTTCAGATTGGAACGGCCGTCTCGCTCCGCG
Source organism: Thermococcus piezophilus (assembly GCF_001647085.1). NCBI lineage: Archaea > Methanobacteriati > Methanobacteriota > Thermococci > Thermococcales > Thermococcaceae > Thermococcus > Thermococcus piezophilus. The sequence goes on along the minus strand of NZ_CP015520.1, from coordinate 337,218 downwards.
GGTGGAAGGTCTTTAGGGAGATTAACGAGGGAATCGAGAGATACCTTGAAAGTGAGGGTTTTTCGAGCGTGGAGGAGATAGTGGGCCTGGCCCTGGAGTAAGTTTTTAACCCCAACATCACTTTTGAATCAAAAAGAGAGGGTGATAACATGAAGCGCGCGGTCGTTCTCTTCAGCGGTGGGCTCGACTCGACGGCCTGCCTCTACTGGGCGAAGAAGAACTACGATGAAGTTATAATGCTCACCGCAAACTACAGCAGCAACGAGGAGAAGGTTATGAACAGGGTTGCTGAGTTTTTCTCCAAAGAACTCAACGTTCCGTTCAAGGTAATCCGCCTTGACTTCCTCGAGGAGTTCTCGAAGCTCAGGGGGACAACGCTCGTCGGCGGTGAGACGCCAAAGGTTACCGCCGAGGAGCTTGAAGACTTCGAGAGGGCCAAAGAAACAGCCAAAAGCGTCTGGGTTCCGGCTAGAAACGTCGTCCTCATAAGCGTTGCAGCATCACTTTTGGATGCCCTCGGCGGCGGGGACATAATAGTTGGCTTTAACGCCGAGGAAGGGGCGACCTTCCCGGACAACACGCCAGAGTTCGTCGAGAGGATGAACGAGATGCTGAAGTACGGCACCATGGCGAAGGTCAAAGTTGTTGCCCCGCTCATCGAACTCGACAAGAAAGGCATAGCGAGGCTTTTGAAGGAGCTCGATGCCAAATACGAATACTCCAGCTCCTGTTACATGCCCAGGGGCTTCACCGATGATGAGAAGCCAATACACTGCGGTGAGTGTGAGAGCTGCGTGAGGAGGCACCGCGGTCTTATCGAGGCCATCGGCGAGGACAGGACTGTCTACGCGGTGGAGCCGAAGATTTAGCCTCCTCCCATCCCTTTCTTCAGGAGCTCCATTATCCCCTCTTCGACCCCGATACACTCGATGGTTGTGGGTTCCTTTCCGGCCTGTATTAGTTCAACGGCCCGTGGAAGATTGTTTTCAACGATTTCATCAGGAAAGACGAACCTGATCTTCCTAAGGAGTTTTATTTCCTTCCCGATTGGATTCGCAACAACCTTGCCGCCGTAGAGTACCACCATGGAGCCTATTTCAGTCAGGTTGTCGAAGACGTGCGAAACTATGACTACACTAGTCCCGTGTTCCTACTGGAGGATCTTTATTTTCCCTCTTCGCCACAATGTCGACGTTGCTGAAGGGTTCATCTAGTAAAACAACCTCTGGAAAGCCGACAAATGCAAGGGCAACCAGGAACGCTTTTTGTAACCCATTGACAGCTCGTTGAATCTTTTGGCTTTAACCCCTCAAGGCCGAAGAGCTGAAGGAGTTCTTCACTGTTGTCGTCTCCCTGTATGCTGCAACGTCCCTTATGTGCTAACCAACACGAGTCTGGGTGGATTACCGGCCTCTCAAACGCAAAGTCTGCCCTTTTCCATAGGGTATTCATCGAGAGGGACACCTTTGATCCTCACCTCTCCCGAGTCAGGCCTTATCAACTTGGCGATTATCTTTATCAAGGTGCTCTTTCCACTGCCGTTGGGGTCAAGGATGTAGGAAATACCCTCGGTAAGGGCAAAGCTGACATCATCAAGGGCTTTCACAGCGTCTTTCCCCCTTCCGTACGTTTTACTCAAACCCGAACACTCTAAAAGCGAGTGCAACGCTCACACCCCCAATGAAGCCCAGACCCAGGTAGAGGGCCAAGTTGCCAATTTCTGGTTTTGGGATGAGCCTCACCACCACAGTCTCGTTCATTGGACCTGGATAGTAGAAGTAGACGCCACGCAGTTTCAGGTGAATCTTTCCGGGGCCTTTAAGGATCCCACTTGGCGTTATTAGGGTAGAGCCATTGGGAACATCAACGCGGTACATCCCTGAGACCTCAAGGGATATCTTATGTACTCGACAAAAGCTCTTCTCTTTGATCCAAGAAGTGAAACAATGTTGACTATATCCCCACTCGAAAGGGCCCTTCCAAAGGAGTACGCAGCAAAAGTTCCGGAGAGGAAAAACACCGCAAGGAGTCCCCAGTGGAAAGTATCGAAAAAGGCCTTCTCCTGAAGGATGGAAAGCTTGGAAAAAACGCGATGGCTTTTGAAACAACGTCCGTCGGAAGACCTTCTGTTGTATTATATGGGACGAGCCTGAGAGAGCCGGCGAGCCCGGAGGGCCAATAAGAGGTGGCCTTCTTCCACATCCCATAATATATCAGAGCAGGTGAAAGTAACATCAGAAAGACAACACCGGGATCCGACGTCAGCCTCTTTCCAAGCCATCTCATCTCTTATCCCTCCACAGCGCCAACGCTATGACGGCAACGAGAATGGCCCCTCCAAGGTAGAGGGACGTTTTTGAGTCATCATCTGAACCTTCAAAGGCCTAGCCCCAATGAGCTGGGCGTTTCTTTCAGATTCAATCATCTGTGAGGTGAACTCAACGGGCCCATCTAATACGCCCAAGGAGTCGATGGGGTATATTCCGTGGACACCAGTTGGATAGTTACCGGTGAAGTCTACATCCAAAACTGAATCAGGTTGGGGCTCAAAGCCAACACATTTTCTGGCTTCGATATCAACCTTGGAACAAAAGTAACCCATAACGGTCTTCCCCACCAAAGAATAGCTTGGTCCAAAGGTTAGATTTACAGGGAATCCGCTGAAATTGACGTTCCACCATATCACTTCATCGGCTTCTTCTTGACAGATACACGTTCGTTGAAGTGGTAAGTGAACTTGAGCTTTTCGTTGCGTATGTAGAAGGGGCGGAATGCCTTTGTTCTGTTGAGGACTATGGAGTTCGTTTTTTGTCCACCTCAAAGACCCTCTTAAGGATCTTGTTAATCGTAACGTTAACACCAAAGGTGTGGTTATTTTATAAAAACCCTAACAGTGCAGGAATCGGTAGAATCGTTAACAACGGTCACATTGGTTATTAAAGCTTTTTACCCAACACTCGCAAGAATAATATCCCCAGTACCAGGCTCTATAACCGGCAGGTATCCATTTCCGTTCCAGTAGAGGAGGGTTTCGGAGACGTTGTAGAACGGGGAATCAGCCGCCGCTTGGGCCGTGGCGAGAGGGGACAGCAGGAGAATAAATATGAAATTGGGAAGAGCTTTATTCTGTCCATCCAATATCGCACCATTATGATTCACTGGGGTTCACAGACAGCATTGTTGCATATGGGGCTGCTACTCCGACCAATTCATAATCCTTATAATTAGCAATGATAACGATTGAATCTGAGCCTATAAGTTTCTTTGTGATCTTGGTTACTTTTAACCTAAAAGCAGTAGAAACATATATCCATCCACTTGAACTTCTTTTGATCTCAATCCATTTGATCCATCTAAAACTGTGCTAGTAGTATATTTTTGTGAAATTAATTGGCCCCCATGTGTCGTACTCTTTCTCAGCATAATCATAGTCCCTGCCAAACAAGACATACTTGTGAAGGTATGAATCGTAAACTCCAGTCAGGGTAGCACCAAATGCGAACCCATGTTATCGTTAAAAGTAGTTGAGACGGTTACAGTTACTCCCGCGTATCCACCTCCAACAGAAACGCTCATTGACTTCACGTTTTCAATGGCCAGCTTGGCTCTATCTAACTGCACAACTTCCGAGGCTCCGGCACTGACGGGAGCCACGACAAATCCCAAAACACTAAACCCAGCAATGCACCTCCCAAACGCTTCCCCATTTGTGGCACCCCCATTTTTGTGGAGACTTGGCAATTTACATAAGTACTTCAGATTTTAAAAAACTTTGTTAAGTATTTTTTATCATTATAACTATGGAGTATTTTTAGCAAACACCCAACTTAATAAAAATTAAAAATTGCAGACACAATTGGACACACTGGGTAACAGCAAATGGCTCTCATTGATCATGTGCTGAAGGAATCCTAAGACAGGCAATAAAATGAAACAGTCCTTGAGGACCACAAAACTTGGTCATCCACCGCAAGATTTATAAATCCCGGTTTGCCCCTTATCTTTGGGCATGGGGCGGTAGCTCAGCCTGGGAGAGCGCCGGACTGAAGATCCGGGTGTCGGGGGTTCAAATCCCCCTCGCCCCACCACTTTCTCTCAGTGCGGTGGTAGTCTAGCCTGGTCTAGGACACCGGCCTTCCAAGCCGTGACCCGGGTTCAAATCCCGGCCACCGCACCATTCCAGTTTTACGATGATTTCTGGAACTTCCTCGCCCAAGAAGATCCACCTCGCTGTTTTGTTGAAGAATTGCGACTTGTTAATGCCCATCTCGTTCATGGCACCGACCACCTCTTCATCAATGTATATGTGGATGCGTGTCTTTCGGCTCTTTTTGCCCAAATCTCCCAAATGAGAGCCGCTATTTTTGTGGGCCTTTTTGGGCCATTGTCCCACAATCTTCCACCAACACTAATATACATAATAGTACTTATGAACATTGGGGGTTCACCAGATTTCTTCGACTTTGCCTATTTTGAAGAGCCATAGTTTTGACAGGTGTTCCATCCTATCGCAGAATTTTTTGCTCAAAATGTACGTGTGGTAAGCACCACGACTAATAAATCCAAGTGCTTCAAGCCTCTTTATCACCCTAAAGTATAGGTAATGTTTCTCTGGAGGGAAGATGCTCCTGTACTCGTCCCAACCCATTCTGCCATTCCTCTTTATATGCTCTATGATCTTCTCGGCCATCTCTCTCGCATCTTCACTCTCAAAGACCACTTCAAAGATGTCTTCGGGTGGCTGGTATACTGGCAACTTAATACTCACAACATCTGGAAGGCGTCTTTTCCTCGGCATAATTACACCCCCCCGACACTAACTGCGATGAACGTAATGTTATCTCTTGTGGTGCGGTTCGCTGGTTGGGGAAGAATACTGCATTTAGACGCAAGTATTCCACATTTGCTTTGTTTGACCTTGTCCAAACGAGAAAAATGTCTTAAGAAAAATGATAATAACACAAAACTGTCATTATCCACTTTCTTTACATTAGCCACGGCCATCACGCCCCTACCACAACCTAACTGCTATAACCATGATGCTTGTCATTGCATCAAGCTTAGTCTCAAGAACGTCAATTAAATCAACCTCGTCTTCGTTCCATTCTTTGAGCTTTTCAATGAGCCTCTTAATGTCCTCTTCTTCTGCGTATCTTGTTTTCACTTTGACTTCCTCATCAAGCATTTGTCTGAGAAACTTGTTTGCAAAATAGCTAAGTATTTGTCTCTCTTTTTCTGTAAAATTCTCTTTATTATATGTGTTTACAATCTCAGCCACGACCATCACGCTCCTTCCCAATTTCGAGAATCCCAATTTTCATTAACCATTCCGCGAGTTTTCTCATCTCTGACAATGAAAGCTCTGTTTGGAAATGGTCGTGGAGAATGTGAAAGTATGGTTTGTTGTCTACATCGAGATCTGCTTCAATCTCTATGAGACTGTTATATCTATCAGATATTGTGATTTTAAGTTCCTTCCTCAGTTGTTCCAGTTCATTTAATTTATTTAGGAAATCATTGAGCGTTGCCACCACCATCACCTCCCCCATAGCAGGATCCTGAGTGTCTCGGGTAGGTCCTGAGCAGGAACGCGGATCACATCATCGAGGTGGACGAACGCGTAGTAATCATGGGCCGGGCCGTGCCCATGCCAGTCAAAGCTCACCGGCGTGTTCACCACGTTCCAGACCAAGAACTCCCGCCCAAGGTTAACGAGGTAGTAAAAGTCAATGCCCGCTTTGAGGGCAAACATCCTGTGCCCCTTGTACTGCTTCCCATTCACCTTAATCATCCTATTCACAACCGCCGAGCGCGGGTTCATGTTTTTGAGTTCAAAGCCAGTGAAACGGAAGCCCTTGACGCCGTTCCGCTGAAGGTACTGGACGATGAGGCTGTCAATGTCCGTCACATACATATGCACGCCCAAGCCTTTACGAGCCTTCTGCAGCGCCCGGCTGAAGTGAACCCTGTTCTCAGCATCCTGCATGAGTCTCTTAAAATAAGTGAAAGCGTCCTCAACACTGAGAACATCCTGATAAACAAAAGCCGTCCGCGAAGCCATCAAACCACCCCCAACTTCTCCCTCAGCCTATACAACGCCCTCCTTGCCTCCTCCAACTCAATCTTAAGAGACCAATCCGCAACCTTAAACTCCACGTAATCAATCCTTCTAAGAGCCTCCTCCACCTCAGCCAACAAATCAGCCCTTACAAAGTCCATCCAACACCACCCCCCTGAGGACCCTCCTTACATCCAGGAGAGCTTCAAAGTAGCCCTCCCAATACTCATAACCCTGCTTTCCAAACAAATCACGCTTTGACTTCTCCGCAACCCTAAGCTCCTTCTCCAACCACTCAAAAAACCAATCCAGGTTCTTCTGCTGCTCCACCACTACCCTACTCCTTTCCCGAGCAACAAACTCCCAAAACTCCACCTCAGCCCCCAAACTCATGCTTTCACCTCCAACTTGCGAACTTTCCAACCGAGCATGCCCACGTGCTCGGAAGGCTCAAGGGCAACACCAAGCTCCTTAGAAACGAAAACCTTCCCCTCCAGCACGAACCAGCGCTTAAGGAACGCTTCCGCTTTCTTCTTCAGCGCATCGCCAGTCTCAGAATAGCCAAGGTGGCGGAGCAGTTCGAGAAGCTTAAGCTCATTGTAAGTAGAGAGGATTTGGTGAATCTCCTTGTGGAGGTCCTTGGCTTCGCGTTCGCGAGCTGATACTCTACCGGTTTTCTCCAGCTGTTCCTGAAGCTTTTGGACGAGTCTTGTAAGCTCTTCCACGCGGGCCTTAAGCTCCACGTTTTCTCTGCGGAGGTTCTCCAGCTCTATAGCATTAACGACCTCTCCTTTGTGAGCCTGCCAGAGGAGAGTGAACACTTTGCCGTAACTAAGCCTACCCCTGAACTGGTCGATCTCGTCTTTGATTTCTGCCTCGACGGTTACTGAGAACGTTCTTGGATTTCTGTACTCTGCCTTCCTAGCCATGCTCGCCACCTGTCAAATCAACTCAACGCCTCAATGTTACGGGTCTTCTCCAGAAGCCAGGCGAGGTATTCACCACGGGTCATTCCTCGGGCTTCTCTTCTGCGCTCAAACTCTTCCGCCACTTCTGGAGCAGCGGAAATCGAGAGGATTGTTGGACCGTGTTCATACTTCTTTGGACGGGCCATCTCCATCACCTAACAATATTTTCATCATAACGTAATTGTTGTTATTATTTAATAAACCTTTCGGGAACTTAAAAGTTCATTGTTACACAATTCAGAGAACAGAACAGAGACAGGGTAAGTAATAGTAGTATGTAGTATATTGGCAGATAAATTGTTTAACAAACAATTTATTTTTCCTCTTTACCAGCTCCTTTAGCTGTTCTCAGCTTTTTGAGACCTGCTTTATTTATAAAGGTCAATTATGTTAAAAAATAGTGGACATTACTCAGCAGTCAAATAATGTTCAGAATTTTCTAACAGCATGAGCATTTATAAATAACCAAGCCCTCTTAGAGGAGAATACACTAAACAGATAATTCTCAGAAGAGAAATTAATTGTTTGTTAAACAATTTATTCGCCAAAATAAGATATATGATATATACCTTTAGAGAGCATAGAGAGAAGTCTCTTCTCGTCTTCTTCTGAGATGAGTTTGTATTCATTCGAGCGTAGAGCCTTCATGATTCTCAACCCATGATCTCCAATTACGTCTTCAATCCTGATGAACCCAATGAGCAGAACTTCCACAAAATCGCCATCTGAGATACTTAACTCACGTCTTAGGCCGAGAGGAATTGTTAAAACTCCCCTAACAGTCAGCTGTGCCAGAAACCAGCCTCTACCTATGATTTTATCGCCTTCGTATTTTCTCACGATTAGCTCGACTATGTCGTGCTGGTCCAGTCCGTAGTAATCTCGCTCGTTCTTAGGTACCGCTATTCTGCCGTTGCGGTAAACTTGGGCGTGGAACTTCGCTAGTGGCTCTATTATTCCTCGTTTTGGCTGGCTCATTGGCTCACCTCTGAACTTGTAGCTGTCTTTTGGTATTCTGTGAATGTAGTATATAAATTTGGCTTTTAAAAAAGGTAATGAAAAGAGAAGAATTAACCGACGAGTACTTTTACTATCTGGCCGTTTTTATCCACAATGATGGCGATTGGCTGGAGCTTGAATGGGTTGTTTGGGTCTATTGTGATGGTAAACGCTTCGAGTGGGTTCTGGCTGAAGAGCATGAGGGCGCGACCTTGGAGTTCAATGAGGTATTCGAGTTCAGGTCTTGGCTTTTCTCCAAGGATTGGCTTCATGAACTCTCCTTGAAGGAGTTCGCAGGCGGCGTAGGTGCCCCACCTGTCGAGGCCTGCAACCACAATATCGGCTACTTTTATCTTACCTTCGATCCTTCTTTGCTGGAACTCAAACACGTCCTTCGCGGTAGGGATTGTGAGGATGATTCCATAACTGCCGTCCCATTTGTCCCCGTATCTGCTTACCAGGTACCACTTGCCGTTCTCTTTGACGAACTTGACTGGCAGTCTGTTGGCATTCTTCTCAAGAATAGTTTTGGTGTATTCGTTGGCCGCTGGCCCGCCGACGGTGTAAACGACTGGTGCTATCGTGTCAGGGTCTTTCACTTCCGTGTCAAGCATGGCATCGGCGTTGAGGTTCTGGATCGGTGCCATGGTAGTTTTGATTATTGCGGGCCCGAGAGGTCCGAGGAATCCCCTGGCAGCTTCCCCCGCCGTCTTATCTTTGAGAATGTCTATCCATTTTTGGACGGCTATTCCGACTTTTGCTCCAGCTGCAACGTCGGCCCCTGCCGCGTGCTCACCGACGACGATCATCGCGATGGGCGTGCTGATGTTAAGGGGCGGGATTTTTGGACTTTCGTTCGTCTGGTTTTCATTGGGGGTTGCTCCTGGAGTTCCTTGTGCTTGGTAGTGATACACGACGATATCAGCCTCGATGGGTGTTTTGTAGGTGACATTGAACTTTACCGTTGTGCTAAAAAGGCCGATATTAATGTCAATTAGCTTAATTGTGGCCTGTGGAACGCCTTTTGCTGTGATGCTATCGCCGACAGAGAGCGTCACGGTCCTGTCTTCGTGGAGAAGGTAGAGTCTGACGGTTCCGAGGAGGGGGTCAACGTTGTCTACTTTGAAGGTGCTCTCGGCGTCCGTGTCATCGGCCTTAAGCTCTTGGATCTGGTGCCATGTGTCAAATTCAATGTTCTCAAGCTTGAATTCATAGAGCTTTTCGGGGTCGGTCTCACCGCTCGGACGGGCACAAACGCCGTGGTCTCCGCCGTTGTCATAGATTACATGGATTGGTGCGCAGATTTCTCCATTGATCCACCAGAACTCTCCGTAATATTCCACTGTGGCGTGCGGGAGTTGGGCTGTTGTGCTCTGCCCGGAGATGATGTGTATTGTTGCAACTGGTTCTTCGGCCATTATCTCTACCGTACAGATAAGAAGAAAAAGAATTAGAAAGGTGGTAACCTTCCGCATAGGCATCACCATTGATTTATTATAGTTCGGGGATTCCTTTTAGGGTTTTTGCTTTCTTCCTGAGCGCTGGTTTTTCGGTTGTGACTTTGTAGCTTCTGATCTTGATTTTCTTGTCTTTTGCCAGCTGTCTGATGATGTATTCTACTCTGTCCGCGTCGCCCTCGACGTTGATGGTTATCCAGTATCTTCCGGGACCGTGAATTTTGTCGGTGATGAGCTCGTATATCAGCCAGCCACCCAAAATCAACGAAATGATGAAGAACCACTCAAACATTGTTTTCCTCCTCCTTTATCTTCTCCTTCAGTTCGGCCAGCTTTTTCTTCAGGTACTCAACACGGTTTTCTTTTAGCAGGAAGCGCTTTCTCGCAAGTTCTGCGACTTTTTCGATATCAAGTTCGAGTATATCGCCTTTTGTGATTTCTGGCGAGCCGGTTATCTGTGGGATGATGGTTTTCAGAATGACTAGGAGGTTTGGATCATCGACGATGGTCTCGATCTTTGCCTTCAGCAGGTCCTTCTTGAGGTATTCAGAGAGAAGCTCCTCCTTGAGCTCTTTCGCCTTGAGGTCAATCTGGACTTCCATATACTTCTTCATCTTCTTATACTTCCGATAGCTCACGACAAGCCCGCCCAAGACAAGCGGAAATAGGTATGGAACCCATAGGATGTATTGCTCTTCGGCCTTCTCTTTCGCCGTTTCCCATGACCACTGTTCAGCCTTGAGACGCTCAATCTCTTCTTCTAATTCCTTGATTTGCCGGTTCCTCTCCTCGAGGGCTTTCTGGAGTATCTCGATCTGCTTTCTCAGTTGCTCGTTCTCAGTCATTGTCATGTTGAGCTGTTGCTGGAGGTATTGTAGCTGTTTGACCAGCTCGTCGCGTTCTTTTTTCAGCTGTTTGAGTTGTGCTGTTAGGTTATTGATTATTTGTTGGCACTCCTCGACGCTCTCGCAGGTAATGTTTTCGGGAATTATTACGAGAGTCAGGTTTACAGGGGTGAGATTAACCGTCAGGTTCGCCTTGGTCTGGTTTGTCTGGTTCGCGACGGTGATGTTCGTCAGGTTCGCTGGTTCGGCCAGTTCGCTCTGGAGCAGAACGGTGTAGGTATCAGGGCCGGTTATGATGACGAGAGCAGTCTTGTTTTGCAGGTTCTTTCTTGTGCTGACTATGCTGATGTTCGTGCTGTCAAGCTCGATGGTGTTCCAGTCAATGTTCTCGACCAAGAGCCTTCCGGTTTGAAGGTCTTGGATGAGGGCGTAGGTGTGGTTGTCTTGTTTGTTGATCTCAATGGTGATGTTGTAGAGCAGGGTATCGTTGTGATACACGAGGATGGGCTCACCGAGCTTGACTTCCTTTTGCCATGTAAATGCAAGTGCGTAGGTACAAGGCACTATGTTCATAATTATGAATAGGATGCTAATAAGTTGCCTCCTCATTCTCCCACCTCTCGTATGCGTCGAGAAAATGAATTGGTGCGTATTCTCCAGCGGCAGCTTTTCGGGAAACTGGAGGTCGCAGGAGGACTTTATATTTTGTCAATGGTCCCACGTAGATGCCTTTTTCAACAGATAGCATTCTAAGGACTTTTGGCTCAATTCCTAACCTTGGGGCGAACTCCCTTGCGTACATCCTTTTGATGAACCATTCTTTACACTCACTAACAATACTTGGACTTAGGTCGTCATGCCTTTGCGTGTCTAGGGTCCAGGCCATATTTTTCCCGCGGGAAATCTTCACATAGATTTGGAGTTCTTGTCTCATTAAGGTCTGGAAATAGGATAACTTCTCTATGATGTCTCTTGTGGAGTTTGGTGCAAGCAGATTGGCGTCCGCGACAAAGAAGCTCATGAGATAGTCCCGCTTGAGGTTATCAATCCAGTTGGAGTATACAGTCACGAGAATGGCAAAGGTCCAGATGTAACGGTCCTCGGGCCTCTCGATGAAATGGGTGGTGAAAACGCTTATCTCGTTCTGGTTTTTCATCATGTCTTTGAGTGATGTTCCGTTTGTAATCTTGACACCTTTTAGGACATGATAAAATCTATTTATCTTCATTAGAGTGTTTTCTATGTTTACATTTGTTCCTTTGCCAATTTCCTGTACGTAGTTTTTGAATTCTTCGATGTTTCGTTTTTTCCTCTTCTTTACCACGCTGATGTACTGATCGTATGCGTCTGCCACAATTAGACCCTCAATTGAACCAGTGGGCAGAATTCTGGCAATAATGTCTATAATGTCACTCTCTGTGAAAGTGAGCGCTCTGAAAAATTTAATTCCTGGTGAGTTTTCGTACTTTTTAAGAAAGCTTGCAAACCTCGGGGTAGGTGGACTGTAAACGACCGTTTGAAAGGGCCACTCTTTGAAGTCCTCTATGTCTATTCCAAACTTTTCACGAAGGACTTGGAGCATTTTGCTGTCATTGTTGGGGAGATTCATGAAGGCTCTTTCAGATTTGGCCTCAAGTGCCGGTTCAAGCTCAAAAACCTTACGGCCTCTTAAGAAGTCTATTTCCATCAGGGTTTGAGCGAGTGTTGTTTTTCCTGCGCCCGTTTGTCCCATTATAAGTCTATGACTTGGTTCATTGATTGGATAGGCAAGTTTGCCTCTTTTTGTCAGGCCAAATGCCAAGAGTGGATTCTCGGAATGTGCAACTTTTTCTTCATACTTGGGGATGTATTCATTTAGAATATCCCGAAGGGCCAGACTCATTTGTCATCATCCCCTCTGAGAAGATATTCTTCTTCCAGCCGGTCATAAGCGGTATCAAATAATTCAAAGAGTGCGTTAATTATGCCTTTGCGAATGTGGAGCCCGTTTTTGCCCCTCTCTACATAGCCCATTTCTATGAGAAATCTAAGGGCTTCGCTAATGGTGCTTTCACTCTTGTCAAGAATTTTTGCGAGCTCATTTGCTTTTAGTTCTCCGTGGACAAGAAGAGCCATAATGATGCGCGTGCGGAGGCTTGCGCGTCCTCCAAGTGCTCGTTTCATGTTCTCGATTTGAATAGAAACGTCCTCAGCGGCATAAATGGCGCGGAGAAGGTACTCAAATGCTTCTTTCCAGCGCTCTATTGATTCTATGGCCAGTTCAAGCTTTTTGCTAACGTAGATGTTCGGCAGTTCGCGTGCTTGCTTTTCTATTGCCTCTGCCCTTTTTGCAACTGAAATTGCGATGTCAAGGTATTTGGCAGTTGGCAGGATACGAGCTTCCTTCTCAACGCGTGAAAGAACGTGATCTATACCCCACACTAACCCTGTTGTGGCTTTCTCTCCCTCCATCATTTAGACCCCCTCTTTCCGATCAGTCATGGAGCGTGAAATTCGGGTGGGATTCTCCCGAAGTCACCTCCTGATTTTTTGGCCCCGAATCGGGCCGTCCATACGGGCTTGGGCCGTTCGGAATCCCTACTTGGCCCACTGCCCGCATTCTGGACGGCAAAAATGTAAAAGATCAAAGTTCTCCCTCTTTTTTGAGTGCATTTATGATTGCCGTAAGCTCCTCTTTCCTCATCTTACCCATCTCTGCAAAGAAGCCTTTTCCGAGCACCTCTTTCATTATTCTCACCGCATCCTCGTAACCCTTCTCACGTAGGCTGTCGAAGAACTCTCTTGGGAGAGCCGCTATGGTTCTTGCAAGCTCGTAACCCTTCTCTGCATAGGCTCTCAGTGCAGAGTTTTCTGCTTTTAGATACTCGATTTCCTTCAGGGCCCTCATATAGAGCTCGTCCGCAATGTTGATTGGCTCCCACACATAGACCGGAATGCTTTCACCTGTGTTCTTGTCAATCTCGTAGAACGTAGGTTTGCTTGGCTTCTTCGCGGCGATGATTCTTGTGTTTCCATAGCCAAAGATAGCATCACCTGGAATGTAATGAACTGTGCCGTCCCACTGCGGTGAAAGGAGGGACTTGTTCGGATACACGCGCCAGCCGAGCTCGGTCTCAACAATGTGCGGCTTTATTCTCTTGTTCTTGATCTCGCGATTTGTGAACGGAAGCTTGAGCCCGATGAGTGGCTTCTCCTTGACCCATATCTCAGTCTCTGGCGAGGTTAGGGGAATGAGCCTTTTGCTCCTAGCCTTTGCGCTCTCGACCCACGTCATCCTCATAAACTCGACGAATGCTATTGAACCCACAAGGACGTAGAAGGAATATCTTGGCGCGGCGAGGCTCTTGTGGATTTCTGTCAGAGTCTCATAGAAGCCAGGAAAGGCGAGCATGATGAGTCCAACTGCTACACCAATGCCGATCCCAATGAGGGCGTATTTGATGATCTTAGTCTTCTGATCTTCATTGACCTTCTGCGCAAGCTCCTCCCTAATATCCTTTTGCATTTCTTCCATGAGCCCTCACCTCTTTCGCCTGCTTCAATAGCCTTAGTAGACGCGCCTCTTCCCTAGCAATGCGCACTTTAAGTTCTCTTATCACGTCAAGTTTTCTCTCGGGCATCCTAACTTTGTCCATTCCCGTCACCCCTGTGTTATCCCAATTACAAACGCCACGACCGGTGGAATGAACCATACTGCCCTGATGAGGTCGAGCACTGGATTTAGGAGGAATATCAGTGCCAACGAGCCAAGGACCAATGTTACTCCCCATGGCCACAATGGAATATCAAAGATGAACTTTGCGACGAACGCGGTTACAACGAGGAGTATTACTGAAAGACACAAGTATACGAATGCAATGAGACCTGCTGTTGGTTCGTTGACTGGAAAGCCCGCTATTAGTAGGAGTGGAATGAAATATGTAGATGCTAAAATCGCTCCAGCTTTAAACTCCATTTATCCTTCCTCCCCCTTCTTCTCCTTCTTTCTGACAATATAAAGCGACTTAATTATGTGCTTATACGTGACATCCACAACAGTCACGTTCCCAAAGCCTTCAAACTCTTCAAAACTCATGAGTTTTGTTGTGTTGTCGTCGAAGAGAAGCCTGACAGTGCCATTTTCAAGGATAGTCACGTTTTTGATGTTGAGGTCGCTCGCTGAAGGCAGGTTGTATGCTATGTATGCCTTTGTGGCATTACTCCATCCGGTCCTTTTCCAGTCAAATCCCCAAACGAAGAATGCTCCAATCCAGCCGTCCCCAATCTTTTCTTTTGTCCACCAGATGTCATCATATTCGGCATATTTGAATGCAAAAATGCCAAGATAGACTTTGTAGACGGTAACTTTCACAGTCACTTCTCGTGGGATCCACCAGCTAAACCGGACTTTTACATCCTCAAGACGGACGTAGTAATCAGGATTCCACCAGTTTGCACCCTCAATGATGAAACTCTTCCCCACCTCCACGCCCGTATAACCGTCTACCGGCATGACTTCACGCTTGAAAATCTCCAGAGCATTGGATATGGTGCTCTTTAGGAGGTCGCTCAGACTCCATGCGCTCACTGAAGGGGCAATTATCAAAAACAAAACCACAACCGCAATGGCTTTCTTCATATCAATCACCCCACTGCAAAACTAGAAAGATTCCAATCAAAACCAAGCCAATTGGGAGCAATAGAGCAAGCGCGTGTTGGTTCTGGTTATATACAGAGTATCCCACTACATCGTCCAGCCAGATTATCAGTCCAGCGATGAAGCTCGTTGTTGCAACAAAGCCTCCAATAAAATATTCAAAGAGTATTCCCGCTACCATGAAGCCTATGCCCCAAATTAAATGAGTTACTCCAACAACGCTGACAAGGAAAAATGAGACCGCAAATGCTGTGATAATTGCAATTGCTGCCTCGCTATCGTAGGTAAAGCCCCCTCTGAATCCCTCAATAATGACAATGACAGTTGCAGGAACGAGTGCAATTAAAAAAGTCTTGTCAATGTTTCCAGGAATAGTGACTGGCATCAGGTAGTATAGGATAAGCCCAACAAAAAGTCCAATTCCTGCATAGAAAAAGCTCCCTCGAATGGTTCCTTCATCAAAGTCTGTCATATACATCAGCAATGCAAGGAAGAGCATTCCTCCAGCCACATAGACTATGTGATAGTAATCTTTAGCCACAAACGCCATGATGAGTATTATCATCGATGCTCCCAAGATTTCGGCTCTCCTTGAGAGCATGAAATAAGCTCCCAACGCAACCGCAACTATCAGCACGCTCAGTATAATTCCATGATTGCTCGCTTGTGCAAGAGAAGCTGAATACACGCTCAACCACCTCCAATCTTGATTACTCCTTTCAACGCACTCAGATCTCCTTCTTTTATTGGTCCCAAGACGCCAAGGGCGTGGAGCACTATCAGAACAAATACTATGACGACAAGTACCTTGCCCGGCGTTCCAAAAACGTAGCTTCCAAGGAACGTCATATAGAGGAAAAGCGCCGTCCAGAGTCTAATTCCGAGCCAGTTTCCAATCATAAGAACAGGGGTCATCATTAATTGGCCTTGATTGCTCGACAGATCCCACAAGAAAAGCAACCCAATGATAACTAAACTAATGAAGAACGCCGCCTCTCCACTTGAATACCACATTGTCGTAATTCCAAAGATAATGATTCCTGTGAGTATGACTACTGCCAACATTCCCATTCTTATCTCCCTCCTTACCTCAAAATAGGAAAAAAGAAAACTCAGATCCAGCCGAGCTCATCCGCTATCACCATCACCGTGGCACTCGGAAACAAATCAATCGGCGCTGGAAGGATACCATCTGCTGCTCCAACTGCGAGCGCCTTGACGTTGTCAGTGAGAGCATACGCCACAAAAGCATTGATTGGAGCTTCGATGAGATCACTGATTCCCGGGATCATATTAAACGCGTCAATAACATCAGCGATAATCGCTATCCCCAACCTAACAGGCAAAGGCTTACTTTCCAACCCCCACATAGCTTAATCCTCCACCCATTCATCAACCAATTTGAGCACGAGAGCGATTGTTATGGCCAGGGCAACGTTCTCCAGGAACTTGTCGAAGCCGACGAGGATCACTGTAAAGAGGAGGATAACGATAAGGAAGATGACGAACTTTTTGATCATGGCAACAACCTCCTGAACCGGTCCCATATTGAACTCTGAACGTTTGCAGTTACCGCGGCGTAGGCGTCAACAAGGCCGGCTCCACTCCAAGTTGGCAGGGCGTTGATGCCCTCGAGAGGATAAGCGGTCTTCTGTAGAATCATTTTGATTGTCTCGGGTGTGAGTGTTCCATGCTTTTGGAGGAGCAGGGCTACAACTCCAGAGACATGAGGAGTTGCCATCGAGGTTCCACTCATAGCTATTAGTTGGCTCCTTGTTCCTGCCTTCGCAGCCACAATCCTGACGCCAGGAGCCGCTATGTCGGGCTTGATGTCGTAGATGTTTAGGCCGGGCCCTTTTCCGCTGAACTCCGCCACCTTCATGTCTCTGCCAACTGCCGCAACTGTGATTGCACCCGTTGCAATTCCTGGAGAGTCAATGACCACGAACTCATTTCCAGCCGCGATGACGACCGGAATGTGCTCCTCGCGAATCAATTGTTCGACCTTCTGAACCATTGGGTCTCTTGGACTCCCAAAGGGGCTTCCGAGGCTCATACTCACGACTATCGGCTCGTCCGGGTGCTTCTTGTGCCACTCAACCACATAGTCGAGGCCCTGGATGATCTGAGTCATCGTCCCGCCGCCGTCCTTGCCGAGAACCTTGACCGCGAGGACGTTTGCTTCAGGAGCTACTCCTGAGACATAGACGATCTGACCATCTACGTTCGCCTTGACTGGCCTTCCAGCCGCTATCGAGGCCACATGGGTTCCGTGTCCATTTAGGTCATCAGGGGGCTCGTTGTTCACAAAGTTTGCCACGCCAACACAAGCTCCTTGAAGCATGACATGATTGCAGTCCACTCCAGTGTCGAGAACCGCTATCGTGACGCCCCTGCCCGTGATACCCTTCTTGCTCCAGGCCAAATCTGCCTTGATGAGCTTGATGTTCCAGTTGGCATTAGCAACCTGCTCGGGAGTAATATTCCCCTGAATAAATACAGCACTGGTGTTCTCAATGTACACAGGGCTGTTGGCGACGTAAAAGTCAGGCCAAACCTCACGGATGTAAAAGCGATAGTTAAAGTCAAATGCCTTTGAATAGACGAGGTTCTTGACGAGGCTCGGGCGGGCACGGATGGTTATGGCATTGATATCCTCATCGACGTAAAGAACCTTTGCCCCAATTGCTTCGAGAGCTTCTTTTACGCGATCATTTGGCTTCGTCCAAGTGATGATGATCCAATCGACTTCTTCGTCGTTCTGAACCTTTTGCTTGAATGTGTTCAGCCAGTTCAAAGCCATGTCAGTGAGGTTGGCACTCACCTGAATCGAACCCGTGACCCAATTCCAAAACCTCTCATCGACATAGATACCAGTATTGGTTCTGATTAACCCGGTGCTGTCGAAACGCCACTCCTTGAACTTGATTAGGATTTTATTCATGTAGTCGGAGAGAGTGAGGGAAGGGACATCAAACTTAACCTGTGTGGTCTCGATAGCGGCTGGAAGGCTACTGTCAGCTACTGCAACGCTGAATAAAGAAAGAAGGACAATAAAGACAATAAAAGTCGCTGAAAGGGGCCTCATTCAATCAGCCCCCTCAGGACTCATCCTCAAACCCGAGGATTGATTTCCAATCGATGCCCGGCTTGAACAACCCCCTTCCACTTGGGTTTAGGACAGGATTGAATCCTCTGAAGTCTTCAGAACTCACGGCAAGCTCGTTCAGCGAGCGCTCACGTAGGCTGTAGCTGTTTGGAATCGTAATATCACCAAGGCCCTTACGTATCTCCCATACTCTCCATCTTATCATTGCCGCGTTCCCAACCCACTTTCCAAAGACCGTGATAATGTTGTCAATATTCACGTTCTTATTGAAGATGTTGCCACTGTACACCTCCTCTTCCTTCCCGAACAGTCCAAAGAAGTACGTTGTCCTCTTTATCACCTTGACGTCTGTTCTCTCAACGTTGCCAAATCCTTCTCTCCAGTGTTCTCTACCGCGTAAAGGAATGATATAATAGTCGACTGCCTTTATGCCAAGCTTTGCGAGCCAGCTCTCGTCCCACACGACGTAAGCTCTGTAATTGCTTCCGTCCTTGAATATCTTGTTCGTAAACTTTACCCTTCCATCTGACTCTCTCACTTCGAACGTGTTTTCGAGATTGAAGTCGTTTAGAATGTTCCCATCATTTGAGTAGACCATTAGTACATACTTACCATCATTGCTCCTCGCAAAGACGATCCAGTCGCCTACACCGTCCCCCGTTACATCCGTGCTCCAGCTGAAAATTCCATCGCGATTATCGTCAGTTATCGTCTGCGTTGTAAGGTTTCCGAGGTCAAGGATGGCCCCAAGGTCGCTCAGTCCTCTGATAGTAAAGCTCATGGTGCCAATCTCGATAGTATCGCCGTCCTTGACGTCAGCGACTGCAACCCAATACTCACCACCAGCGACCCAAACTTGAAGCTCAAGGGTCGCGTTGTCAATGATTGTGTTTGTGGTACTGTTCTGCGCTATAGCATCGATTTTAAGTGTGTATAGGCCGGGCTGGACATTTGAGACGTTTATGGTAGCAGTCCAGAGGCCGGGTGTGCTCGTGTTCGTGAAGGTGTAGATGTCGGCAGTGCCGTCTCCATTCATGTCAAGAGCGTTTCCATACTCATCGACAAACTTGCCCGTCACAGAGATGGTATCCGCGCCGGCGATGTTTGCGAGGTCAAAAGGATCACCATTGGAGGTCAGAATGGTGACGTTCACTGTAGCCGGATAGCCGGGAATAAGCTCAATCTCCGGCTCGGTTATGGCGTTCTCCCATATTACGTCTGTAATGGTTGCTGCCCTTACTACTGCAATTGAAAACACAACCACAAGGGCCACAAACAGCCCAAGAGGTTTCTTCCATTTCATATCTCAACCACCTCCATAACAAACAACCAAATCAGCCACCTCCAAGCCCAAACAAACTCAGAATCTTCCTCATAAGCGAGCGTATCTTTTCAAGTAGATTGCTGAACCAAGAGTCTGACTTGTTATAGAGGACTTTTATCTCAGCATGCCCGGAAACAAAGGCATCAGCGGGCACTTTCACGACTATCTTGCCGTCATCCAGTCTCTCGATCTGAAGCGTCTCTCTTGAGCCAGTTAGGGCCACGGCTTCAATAACATCGTCCTCATCTTCGACGTTAAGCGGGACAAGAACGGTGACGTTGCTCACATCAGCGTTGCTATCTATCTTGATGACTTTCACATAAGTATCAGTCTTACCCTTGATGGCATTCTCAGCCATTCTTTGCGCTACTGTCCAGTCGGTGATGCTTCTGAAGTCGTCAAGCTTTGCCGGAAACTCAAGCTCCTCCTTTGAGATAGTCCATACCGAGCGTATCCAATGCGTTGAAATCTCGCCCGGCTCAAGGCTGTCTGTGCTGATGAGATAGAGCGTCGAGCTGTTTGATGGTCTCCACTCTGCCATCCTGATGCCATCAATTTCAAACTGCGGATATTGGAGAACGCTAAAGCCCAAAGAAGTTGGGTCAACAGAATAGACGACGTTCAAGCGTGTAGCAGTTGGATTCGTTACTTTGAACTCCTTCTCATAGACAAACGTCTTCTTGTCTCCGTTAAGCAAAACCGTCTTGGAGAAGCCTCCTTTTTCGCGGACGGTTTCAAACTGTATCGGCAAATTGAACTGGATTTTGTCGGCACGATACCAGTAGTGGCCCTGATAATAAAATGGAGCACCTGTATAATCGGAGACCAATTTCGGAGCGCTGGTGATGCTCATGTTTACGGCAGACTCGGGCACGGGCACGTAGCCATTCGGGTCGGACGTGCTGACCTCGAGACCAGCATAGAACGTTGCCCTATCGCGGGATATATCTATGAACGGACTGGAAATCTGTCTGAAGTTCGCTAGCTCGGAGAGTTTTTTCCTGCCTGCTAAATACAAGAGCTTTATCTCGTCGTCTGTGAGTGCTCGGTTGTAAATGCGCGCTTCATCAACATCCCATACATGCAACCCTTGATAGCCTGGATCCCCACTCCTGAAGTAGTTATACACCAGACCATCAAGCCCACCAAGACTTGAGAAGTCTTTGCATGTCCACTCTCCATCATCAACCCTCAAGCATATCTGCTTTATGTTGAAATCAACTTTTCCCACGTACATATGCCACTGTGAAATGTCTCCATACCACTCCACACCAATCTGCGCTGTTCCGTTATTAATTATAAAGACTGATCTGTCCTTTGCATCCAAATTTGCTGAATATCCCGTAGCAAACTCAAGTCTAATATTCGTCCAGCTTGGACCCAATATTATTAACATATCTGGAAAATCATATCCAGCATCCTGCTGTATTAGTCTCCCCCATACCACAAATGTGAGAACTCCCGTTGCCGGAATGTTGATATTTCCCTGTACATATGTTCCACCCGTAAACTCAAACGCATTCTCGATTTTGCCCGTTGTGAGTTTTGGATACCCCGTCGTGGTGTTGAAGACAATTGTCGCATTCACCGGTGTCCCGTTCACATAGCATAAAGTCACGTTATTGGTCACGTCCATAGCGTCCAGCGGGCAGAACAGGGTAACGTCGGCGAAGTTTAATGCATCTTCAGGGACGATGACCCACTTTGGCAGGTCGGGAGTTGCAGCGCTCACCGAGCCAACTACGCCGACGAGAAAAATAACCATCGCCAAAATGCCCGTCTTCTTCACATCCACATCCCTCCGCGGAGGTTTTCAGCCGGGCCTCATCGCTCTGCCGGCTCAGCCCTCCACCATGAATGTGAAAGAAGTGATTTGAGCAAGTGGGGTGTTCTAAGAAGGTGAATTGGTAAGGAAAGCTTAAATACAATGTTTCAAAAGAAATCATAGGAGGGCTTTTTTCACAAAATTCTCGAATCTCTGCGTCGGTTTTCGTCTGCCATCGGCGTCGATAATCACATACCGTGGGTCATCGCCGTAAATGGAATGATAAAGGTTGAACAGCCGCCAGACCTTCATATGGTTAAGGCCATACTTCCGTGCGATTCCTCTTATCGAAACAATCCTCACGCGCTCCACTCACCCCTCCCCCCATTAAATAAAGAGATGTCTGCGTCGCGGACGCCATCATTGTAGCCGTCGATATAGCCATGCGCTTCTATACAAAATGCAAGGAAAATAAGGGCTCCAAGCAGGAGCATCCAAACCGGGCTCATTCCGACCCCTCCAACACGGCTTTCAACTTGTCAACAATCTCGGCGTATTCCCTATCCGCGTGCCTTTCGAGGAGAGAATAATCAGCGTCCAGAACCTTCTTCGGAACCCTACCTTGGATGTAGTTAATGACCGCCGGCTGAACCTTGAGTTCAACGAGGTAATCCGAGAACCAGGTTCTGATGTGGCTCGCATTCAGCCGGCCGTAGCGCAGGTACTTCTTCGCCATGTCATATGAGTAGTCGCTCCTGAACAGCTCGTTCGCCAGCTCAGCTGGCATGTAGACGTAGAACATTGACTTCGTGCCCTCGTGGTAGAACAGCGCGTACTTTGCTATGCCTTTATCCTTCAGTACGGTCAGCTTCTCGGGCGTGTAGTTGTTAAGGAGCAGCTCGACCAGGTGCTTGAGCCTTGCGCCGCTGAGGACGAGCAGCTTGTAGAGCAGAACCTCCTCAGGCCGGCCGTATTTCTTGAAGTACTCATAACCCTCACGGATCTCCTCGGGAAGGATGTGGAGCTTGCGAACCTTTGCCTCCTTGATTTTGATGATCCTCTTGAGCTTCATGTAGAGCTCGCCGGAGATGACGTCGTGGTCGTAGAGGAAGCCAAAGAACTTCCTGAGGGCTTTCCCGTAGTTCCGCTTCTGGCCGTTTGCTATGTATGCCCTGCGAAGTTCTTCAGTTGTGCTGATTCTGTGGGCACCGAAAAAGCGGTCGAGCGCGCTCAAGTAGTCTTTCGCTGTGGATTCAGCCACTTCTGCAACGAGAGCCTCTGCAAACTGCCCCTTGTACCTGACCCACAACTCGTTGAACTCTACCGGCCTTCCAAGCCGTGACCCGGGTTCAAATCCCGGCCACCGCACCATTCTAACAAACTTCGTGCAGGCGAAGTTTGATCAAGGCTCGCATGTCTTCTCAAACTGGTAGTTTTTGATTTACTTTGCATTTTGCCAGTTTTATAGCGTTTCACTGCAGGAATAAAGTCCTTCGGGCGTTAAGAGGAGAGTGAAACATTTCAATTCGCAGGTTTTCAAGTTAAACCCCTGGAAATTGCTGTTTTTAAAAAACATGCAAACTCATTCCAGCGGATTTAAGGTGAAGTTGACTCTTTGATCAAACTTTGCACTGTAAAGTTTGCTTTGCTGGCGCAAAGCGCCGCTTTTGCTAACGCTCAAGCATCCTGACGGATGGCTGAAAAATTCTGGCTGCTTTTGAAATACTGGCTTTTGAGAGTGCACTTGCTCAAGTAACAGAGTTTAAGCCGGATTTTTTTGTTAACTGGCCATTTTCGATGAGTCTCTCACGGTATGACACCCGAAGGGCGTCAAGAAGAAAAGCAGACTCTAAAGTCCATGGGGTCGGTTTTTCATCATGAAATCCCCCTTAACGGACGAGTTTGAAGAAAGTGCACACCGTTAAATGGCCAATTTATCGAGCAGTCACAACTTTGGTCCGCCTTCGTGGGAAGCGAAGCTTCCCGACGTGTTGAGACGAAAGTCTCAACATGCGAAGGCAAAGGTTGTTCACCTTCGCGTTCTAAGACTGTTGTCTTAGCCTCTCCACTTTGCTGGAGGAATTGACGGGGTTCGTGCATTTTTCTTCACGTACTAACTTCGCAGGACTCTTCATTCGCTAGCTTTTAAGTCAAGCTCACGTTAAACTCATGGATTTGAGAAGATAACTCTTTGATCAACCTTCATTCGGCGGAGCCTGGGGACTGAGACGACAGTCTCAGGATGCACAGGCAGAAGTGTCGTTCAGCTCTTCAGCTCCATTCTAACCTCCTCATCCAGGAGTATGAAAAGTGCCAGTGCTGAGAGCAGCGTTAAGCTTACCGCTGGAACTGACAGGCCTATGAGAACCCACAGGAGGCCAAAGAGTAAATCGAGAAGCGCTATGTGCGGGGAGGCGTCCACAATGGGCTCGTGGCCCTTTTTGATGCCGTAGGAAAAGGCCAGATGAATTGTTGCGATTATCAGAAAGCCCCAGAATGTGTATTTCTCCCCAACGCTTATAGCGGCCATGCCGTAGAAATACACCGAGAGAATTAAAAAGAAGGAAAAGACAACCGTTTTAGGCCGCATCGCCTAGCTCCTCTACGGGGAGCTTCATTCTTGAGACTGCTATAAGGGTCAGGATTCCGAGGAGCGGCATTAAGGCCAGCTCCCCTAGGGCCAGTGTGGTGCTCTGCCTTGCGAATATATCCGTAACGGTCGGTGCCACAGCGTTGGCCGAGTTGGAGATTAGCCCGAGGGCGAACGAGGCCTTCGGGAAGATGCTCTTTGGATATGTCGCCGGGGCGCTCGTCCAGAACGCCGGGCCAGTTCCCTGGAGGGCCCCAATGAGGACAACAGAGGCGAGCGCTAAGGTGTAGTTGCCGTCGAGCATGGCCTTGGCGTAGATGACAAGTCCTATGAAGGAGATAGCATAGGAAAATATCATGACCTGGACGATGGCCTTGAAGAGTCCCTTGGCGGTTGGGTTCTTCCTTGAGAGCATGTAGCCGATGTAGCCCATGCCTATTGACCAAAGGGCCTTGGATATGTTGAGGCTCGTGCTGAGTGTTGCCACGTGGTCCTTAGTCCACCCCATGCTGTAACCGAGGGAAGCAGAGAAACCCACGATGGTGAATATGACCCACAGTGCTGGGAAAAATGTGGAACCGAGCACCCATGTGAACTTCATCTTCCAGACGTTGACCTTGGTGGTTGTCTCACTCTTGTGGGATATCTCAAAGTCTTCAGTGAGAAGCCACCAGATGGCGAGAACCGCGTACATAATAAGAACCGTGCTCCAGAACCCACCCTTCCAGCCGAGGGCTTCAACCGCGTATTTGGCGCTCATGCTTCCGAAGACCCCTCCCCAGAAGATGCCCGAGAGAATTATGCCCTTGGCAAAGGGTCTCTCGGCGACGAAGAAGTGGGCTATCTGAGTGCTGAAGAGGGGGACAAGGGTGACGACAAAACCCTGGATAAATCTCAAGAAGACGACAACGTACCAGTTCGGTGCGAGGGGGATGAGTGCTTGGGTTATCGCGGCCCAGCTCAGGGCTATGGCAACGCTCCTCTTGAAGCTGCCTTTATATATCTTAGTATGACCGAGGAGAAAAGCGATGAAAAGACCGAAAACATAAGCTATGTGCTGCCACTCGTAGGTATTAGCATCTATTCCGAAGTGAGCCATAACGTCGGGCTTCGCAACTGCCATCATGCTCAGCGTTCCGAATCCAGCCGTCATGACGAGGGTATCTAACAAAACTGATTTCCACCGTTTATCCATGCTATCTCTCCTCCCTACAGCTTTCCAAGTATCATCAGCACCCCGAAAAGAATGAAAAGCCCTCCGGCTACCTTGTGGACAACATCGAGGGGGAGAACATCTCCGAGTTTGTCGCCCAGAAAGGCCCCGATGAGGGTGACTGCCGTGAGACCGAAAATTGCACCGACGAAGGCTGTCTTCCAGCCGTACTTGGAGGCAAAAGCTATGGTGGCAAGCTGAGTCTTGTCGCCCAGTTCAGCAAGAAAAATTGCAATAAAAACCGCGAGTATTCCGTCCATTACCTTCACCATCATAGTTCTAAGAGGGCTGCCTTCATCCTCTCCATTGCCTCGATTAGCTGGCTCTTCTTGGTGGCGTAGCTGATTCTAATGTAGCCCTCGCCGGCCTTTCCGAAGGCCGTTCCGGGTATGACGACAACTCTGGCATTCTCCAGAAGCCACTCAGCGAAGTCCTCGCTGCTCATGTCTAGCTCCGGATCTATCTTTGCCCATATGTAGAAAGCACCCTTTGGCTTGAAGGGTGTTATGTGTGGCATCTTGTTGAGGTATCTGAGAACGACTTTCCTTCTCTCGGCGTAGGTCTGGCGCATTCTTTCAACGGCTTCCCAGCTGCGCTTGTCGCGAAGGGCGGTTATCCCTGCTATCTGGACGAAGGAGGTGACGTTTCCGACGATGTAGGCGTGGAGCTTTATCATGTCTCTTATTACCTGGGTCGGGGCTATGGCGAATCCGAGGCGCCAGCCCGTCATGGCGAAAGTCTTGGAGAAGCTGTTCGCTAAAATCGTGTTGTCTGAGGCGTACTTTATCATCGGGTAGTGTTTTGCTCCCTCATAGAGGAAGTGCTCGTAGGGCTCGTCGCTGAGGATGTAGAGGTTGTAGTCCTCGGCTATGTCGGCTATGGCCTTTACAGTCTTCTTCTTCAGTATGGCTCCGGTAGGATTGTTCGGGTAGTTGATGACGAGCATCCTCGTGCGCTTGGTTATGGCCTCGACGAGCTCGTCTGGGTTAAGCTGGAACTCGTTCTCCTCACGGAGGGGAATCCTGATTATTCCCGCTTCTGCTATCTTGGCATCCTCAACGTAGCATACAAAAGCCGGATCTGGAATGATAACGTTGTCATCCTTCTCGAGGAGCGTCTGGAAAGCGAGATATGTAGCTTCATAAGCTCCGGCGGTAACGATTATATCATTTGGAGAAACGTCTACCTTATAGTAGCTCTTATAGTATTCGGCTATCGCCTCTCTGAACTCTGGAATGCCCGCATTGGGTGTGTAATGGGTGTATCCCTCATCGAGGGCCCTTTTTGCGGCCTCTTTGATGATTTCAGGCGTGTCAAAGTCGGGTTCGCCGATGCCAAGGGAAATGACATTTTCCATCTTTGAAGCCTTTTCGAAAAGCTCTCTGATCTTTGAGCGTTGAATCAGGTTTATACGCCCCGCAAGGAAGTACTTGCGCTTTTTATACTTCATGAGCACCACCCCAAGCAGTCCAAAATGAGGAAGGGATTTTATAAATCTATCCTAGAGGGAGTACAGAAAATAGTCATATGGCCCCTATAAAACTTCAACAAGTGCTGCTTTTTCAAAAAAAGTTTTCACTTTTTCTTTATCACAGTCGTCCATCGGCAGCTCTTTCAGGCCCAGCTCTCGAATAATGGCCTCCATCCTGCTGCGGTTTCCAAAGACAATGAGATAATTCTCCCCGTTCCTAACTCCGTGCTGGGCTATGGCGTCTTTTATCTGCAGGGTTCCGGCGAGGCGGAGGAGCAGCTCACCACTTGGGGTTCTTGCGTGGTTTTTACCTCTTTCGAATGAGCGGATGGCTAAGAGTGCTGCAAATGCCGCCGCTTCCCAGCATTCGGTGTAAACGATCTGAAAGTCCCCGCCCAGCTTGGGGATGAGCTTATCTGCGTTTTTCACGTGAACTTTTGCAATGTAGAGGTTCTCCCTTATTTTTCTCATCGAGCCACCCAAAGTTAGCTGAAATTTTCGACGTTAAAACCCTTTCTCTCCCCCGTCTTTTCGAGGATTAATGTATTTTTTGTTCATTTAAACTTTTTTTTAAAATTTTTTGAAAATTATAATATGCTGATAATATTAAGCAAGCGCAAAGTATTTAACTAATTAAAGCACTACTTATTTTAGCAGCTTATTAGACTAGGTGGTGCAGTGATGAGCAAGATGCGCGTCATTAGTGTACAGCTCCCGCAGGGTTTGATAAACGCCATGGATCAGCTTGTTAGAAAGGGAGTCTATCCCAACAGGAGTGAGGTAATCAGGGAGGCAATTCGCGAGCTTTTGAAGAAGGAGCTGTACCAGCTCGAGACCGAGGAACGTTCAACACCAGATTACATCATGAAATAAGCTGCTGAAATCACGTTTAAACTAACTTTCAATGTAATTGCCTATGAACCGAGGGGGTTGGGGCCATGGTATTTAAGCTCCTAGAGCAGGCTGGAATTAAACTGGATTTGGATGATGAGCCAAAAACAGCGAAGCTTGATGGGTTCTCCAAAGAGAACCTTGAGGATCTGATAAGGATAGTCATAGTGGGTGTGGGTGGTTCTGGAAACAACACGATAACCAGGCTCTATGAGCTTGGTGTCCAGGGTGCTGAGCTTATAGCCATGAACACCGATGCCCAGCATCTCGCTAGGACCAAAGCTCACAAGAAGCTCCTTCTGGGTAAGGAGATAACCCATGGTAAGGGTTCTGGAGGAAATCCTGAGATGGGCTACCGTGCTGCCGAAGCGAGCGCCCACGAGATTGCCGAGACCATAGGTGATGCTGATCTGGTTTTCATAACCGCCGGTATGGGTAACGGCACGGGCACGGGTGCTGCTCCAGTCGTTGCCAAGGTCATCAAGGAGCGCGCGAGGCACAACGGTCGCTTTAGGGAACCGCTTGTCGTCAGCGTCGTTACGTTCCCCTTCAGGAACGAGGGTAAGATTAGGATCGAGAAGGCCAAGGCGGGCATAAAGGCCCTCATGTACTACTCGGACACTGTCATAATCATCGAGAATGACAAGCTCCTTAAGCTAGTTCCCAAACTTCCGATAAACGCCGCCTTCCGCTTCGCCGATGAGATAATCGCCAGGATGGTTAAGGGAATCACGGAGACCATAAAGCTCCCGTCGATGGTTAACATTGACTTCGCCGATGTTTACAGCGTCATGCACAACGGTGGGGCGGCCCTCATTGGAATAGGTGAAAGCGACTCCAGCAACAGAGCCGTTGATGCCGTCAAGAATGCCCTAGAGAACAAGATGCTCGACGTCGAGTTCGGGAGCGGCGATAAGGCGCTTGTCCACTTTACCGTTGGTCCTGATGTCAGCCTTGGCGAGATAAGCGCTGCCATGGACGTTGTCTACGAGAAGCTCGGTGAGAAGTCGGAAATCAAATGGGGTGCAAGGATAGACGAGGACATGGGTAAAGTTGTTCGTGCAATGGTAATCATGACCGGAGTCAAATCACCGCAGATATTCGGCGGTGAGCAGGCCCTCCGTATTGGCACCGAAAAGGATAACCTTATAGCACCAGAAGATATCAAGCCGTTCCCATCAAAGGGCAAGGACTTCAACGAGATATTCAGTGCCATCATTGGGAGGAAGAACGAGGAGGGCCTTCCACCCTACGCGAAGAGGGTTCTCGACGGCTTTATAGACTTCACATGATTTCTTTCCACTTTTTAACCTTTAGGCAGGTGATTCTAATGGCAATGGTGATTAGCATAGCCAACCAAAAGGGTGGGGTAGGGAAGACAACGCTCACCATGAACCTCGGCCACGCGCTCGCCGCCATGGAGAAGCGCGTTCTTCTGGTAGACATTGACCCGCAGTTCAATCTCACATTTGGGCTCATCGGCATGGAAGTGCTCAACTATGAGGGGAACAACGTCGGAACAATAATGACACGCGAGAGCAGCGTCGAGGAAACCATCGTGGAGGTTAAGGAGAACCTCCACCTTATACCATCGCACCTTAACCTCTCTGCCAAGGAAATAGAGATAATCAACGCCTACAACCGCGAGAGAAGGCTTGAAAAGGCCTTAACTCCTATACTGCCCGACTATGACTACGTGCTCATCGACAACCCGCCAAGCATGGGCATCTTCCTCGTCAACTCGCTCACCGCTTCCGACTACGTTCTCATCCCGCTCGAGCTGAGTTACTTCGGCGTCATCGGAATGCAGCTCATGTTCAATCTAATGCGCATGATACGGGAAGAAACCAACGAAAACCTCAAGCTCCTCGGCCTGATTCCCAACAAGTTCACGCGCCAGACCAAGGTTCCTAAGACCCGTCTCAAGGAATTGAAGGAGGCCTACCCCGACGCACCGATCCTGACCACGATCCCGAAAGCGATAGCACTCGAAAAGGCACAGGGTATGGGGTTGAGCATATTCGAGTTTGAGGGTGGTGGCAGGGCCGCAAAGGCCTTTTCAAAGCTCGCCAGAGAGGTGGTTGAACTTGTCGAGGAATAATAAAATCCCAAAGCTTTTTGATGGTTCCGTTAACGAGCTCACCAGGCCGTCAAAGCCCAAGAGGAAGGAGGAAAGGGCCAAATCTATGGACCTAAAGAAGGAAAAGAAGCAGAAGACCCTTTACATAAGCCTCGACATAAACAGGAAGCTCATCGAGCTCTACGGAGAAGAGGGCAGGAGGCAGAGCATTATCGTCGAAGATGCCGTCAACCTATACTACTACCTCAAGCAGGCCCTTGGCGAGAAGAAGTTCGACGAGCTCATGAGCGCGGTCAGGAGGGAGGATTCCGAGTTCCTGAGGGAGTACATGGAGAAGTTCAAACTCTAACGTTAATCAAGCCCGTGGAATAACCCGCTAAAATCGGGGCCCCAACCCCGTTGGGATTAAATCAGAGTGCAATCACTCGCAGTAGGTTTCTACTATCCTCTGGATTATTTTGCTCGTCTTTGCCCTGTCGTCCCTGTAGAGGTATGGAATCCTTATGACCTCGGCCCGGATGCCATGCTTTTCCAGCTCTTCCTTGAGCCTCTCGCAGCTGAACCTCTGGTCCGGCCCGATTGCTATGATGTCTGGGTTTATTTTCTTCACTAGCTCATAGTCTATCGTCCCGGGGGTGCCTATGTAGACCTCATCGACCATCCTCAGAGCCCTCAGGAGTTCAGCTCTGTCCTCGGCTGGGTTTATCGGGTTGCGGCGCTTCTGCATTCTAACAGTTTCGTCGTGGGCGACTATAACTACCAGCTCATCGCCTAAACTTTTGGCCTGGTTCAAAAAGTGGATGTGACCGACGTGAAGGAGGTCGAAGACCCCGCCCACGAGCACCCTTATCTTCTTTCCCATTTCATCCCACCGTCAGCTCCCAAATCTTGTCCTTGGCGTGGTGGATTACCTTCACGGCTTTGCCCTTGGGTTTTTCCTTCATATTCTTACCGTCCATTAGTGCTATCCCTATGGCCAGAGGCCTCCCGTAGTCTTCCTCAACGACGAAGACGAAATCCCCTTCTTTAATTCCCTCGTCGGCGTCTGTTATGCCTGGTGCCATAACATCTGCCCCTTTCAGGATGAAGGGAACCGCTCCAGCGTCAACGACGACTCTTCTCCTCCACTTTCTCAAATCCTCTTCGTTAGACAACTCGTAGAGCGCTATGACGAGCGGAAAGATGAGGCCCTTCCGCCTTATGAACGTCGGCCTGCCGTTGACGAGAATTATCTCTGTAGTCTTGTCGAACTCCGCCAGTTCAACCCGGTCCTTCTTTCTCACAAGCTTTTCTGCCACCTCTTCACCGAAAATTTCACCCATCTCGCGGATGGTTTCCTTTATCTCCTTCTTGCTAAGGGGGTACTTGACCTTCAGCTCCATGGCTCACACCTCCTCAATCTCTTCGTACAGCCTTTTGGCGCTCTCCCTTGGATTCTCGCTCGCGTAGATGCTCCTCCCGACTATGATGTAGTCAGCGCCAGCCTTTAAAACTGCACGTGCATCTCCCCCTTGGGCGCGACGCCGGGGGTGAGTAATTTAATCTCTGGTTCTAGCCTCTCGAGGATATACGCGACGCGCTCGGACCTCGTGGCGGGGGCTATGACGCCGAAGGGTCTCAGCTCGTTGGCCATCTCGATTAGCTTATCCGTCACTGGCTGGATGAACTCTTTTGCTCCCGGGTGGCTCATCTCGACGACCATTATCGTTTTCCCGAGCTCCATGACGGCTTCAACACTGTCCCTCCCAACGAAGCCGTGGGCTATAATGTAGTCGGCTCCTGCCTCAAAGACCCTGCTTGCTATCAGCTTGTTGGTGTTCGGGATGTCGGCTAACTTGAGGTCGGCTATTATTGGCAGCCCAGTAACCTGCTTAAGCTCGGTGATGATGCCTAGCCCAGAGCCTATTATGAGAGGCCAGTTCACCTTCACAGCCCAGAGGTACTCAGCGGTGCACTCGGCTATCTCAAGGGCCTTTTCACGTTCATAAACGTCGAGGGCGAGGATCAGCCTGCTCATTTCCTCACCTCACGAGTGATTTAATGTCCTCTGGCAGCTCGCTCTCCTTCAGGAAAACCACAACGTGATAGGCGCTCTTCATTGCATCCGGCTCCCTCTCCGCCCACGTCACCACGACGAGGTCGCCCTCCCCAAGCTGGAAGGTCTGGGTTATTCTCTCCGCCAGCTCGGGCATGGTTTCACTTAGGGACCTTCCGTCCTCCGGAAAGACAGGCTCTCCATTCCTGATGAGCAGTATCATAGCTCCCTTGGCGAAAAACCTTATGGCCTCATCGCGGAGCTCTATACTCTTGAACTCCGGCGGGTTCCTAACGACGAGGGCGTAGGCTAGGTAACCATCGATTTTTCCCACCTTATGAACCTCGGAGAAGTGTTTTGAAATTTTTCCAAGTAGCCTCATGCCTTTCTCGTTGAGGACATGTCCCCTCTGGGTGGACTCGATAATGTCAAGATTAGCGAGCTTCTTCAGGAGGGTCCTAACACTTCCTTCTCCAAGGTCGAGAATCTCCGAAATAGTTTTTCTACCCGTGGGGTTTCTCAGCATGAACAGAATCGCAACGGCATCCTCAAGCGTGAACTCTGGATAGGCTCCCCTCTTCCAGCTCATCGGCTTCCCTCCGAGAAAAGTATGGCAAGGAGATTAAAACTTTATTGGAAAATGGAGAAAGGCTCAGAGCCACTTGGGTTCGAGACCGGCCCACATGCGCATCTTCTCGTGGGCGATGATCCTTGGAATGTTGCCCTTCTCTACTGGTCCCGGGTTCTTCATGTAGAAGGCGTTGACCTCGTAGACGGTTCCGTAGGCCTTCTTGTCGAGGGCTATCTTGCCGAGCCTGGCGAGGTCAACGAGCAGGCCGGCCAGAGCAGGGCTGTCGTTTATCCTTCCAGTTATTACGAGCTCATCGTGGGCGCCGTTGAAGCTGACATACTCGATGTGCATGGCGATGAACTTCTTGTCGCCGAGCGGCTCGAGGAATCCAGTCGGCTTGATGTAGTGCGGTGCGTCGTAGCCGAGCAGGTCCTTGACGATGGAGCTTTTGGTGAACTCCTTGCTCTTGTTCCTTTCCTTGTCGGTCAAAGCCAGGAAGTCCTGGTTTCCACCGATGTTGAACTGGGCTATATCCAAGACGTAGCGGTTCCTCTGGGCGAGGTGGCTGAGTACGTCGGCGGTGAGCGGGGTTGCACCAGTGGCACCGTCGTCGCCAAAGATGACGAGGTTGCTCTCCTTGGCGAGCTCAACGAAGGCCGGATCGTTGGCTATGAGGGTGGGAATCGCGTTGACGAATGCCGCTCCTCCGACTTCCTTGGCGTACTGAGCGACGGCGTAGGCGTAGAGCTGGGTGGCAGTGAGCCTCTCCTTTCTGTCCTCGGCTATGGCATTCTCAAGCTCATCCTTGCCCTCAAAGGGGACGAAGGCCTCGGTGGTACAGACATTGACGAAGACCTCTGCCTTGAGTTTCTTCCACTCCTTGACGAGGTGCTCAACGGCTTCCTTAAGGGTCATCTCGTCGTCGAGGCCAGTTGCCTCGAGCGGAAGGTTCCTGAGGCTTCCAAGGTGGACACCCTTCCTGATGGGTATTCCCCTGAGGCTTTCAGGGGCTTTGGGGTCGTAGGACTTGACAACATCGTAGAGATCCTTTCCGACCTTGGCCTTGTCAACGTCGTAAGAGCCAACTATCTCGATATCCTTTATCTTAATCGGGAGCTCGTCGGCAAGGGGGACGCCGTAGGGCTCGAGCTTTCCGGCCTTTATCTTCTCCAGTCCACTCGCGAAGATGCTTGCGACATAGCCCTGTCCGAGTATCACAACCCTGACCATTTCACCCACCTCCTTTTTGTTGTTTTCAAATATTTTACAGTAGTTAAATAGTTTTTGGTTGCCAAACTTTTTTGGCCAAGAGGTACGCTGTCAGGGCAACCCGGACGTTTGTCAGTATGGCGAGTAGCGCAAAGAGGGTCTTGACCGACAAGGTCGAGGGCCAGAGGAGGAAGAGCATGGTCAGGAAGACTCTCTCATCCCTCTTTCCAGGGAGCCTTCTGAGGACAGGAACCTCCTTGTAAGCGTCCCTGCAGAAGGCTCCTTTGAACCTCTCGGTAGAGTAGCTCACCAGCACAGAGCCGAGGATGGCCAAGAGCGCAACGAGGTACCAGATGGGCTCCCTGAGGGTCGAATAGGCTAGGAGGGCCAAAAAGGAGCCGTCAACGTAGCGGTCGAGGAGCGAGTCTACGTAGCCACCAAGCCTGCTCGTCCTCAGCTGGGCCCTCGCGAGCTCCCCGTCACCGCCGTCGAGTCCTCGCGCGTTTTACGTCCTCTGGCATATCTACGTCTATCCAGGGGAGGCCGTCGATGAAGGTAACCTTCAACTTGGCCCCTTCAACGACTTCCCTCAGCTCAAAGCTTTCCTTTTCACTAGCAAGCGCTGAAGTAACTTCGAAGATGCTCTCGCCTAGCACAAAGAAGCCAGTATCAACGGCGTCCCACTCGTGGAGGTCCTTTCCAATCTTAGCAACTTTGTCGCTTTCCACCCTGACCTTGGTGGCCTCTTCAACATTGGCCTATTTTGGTTCTCTGTCGGCTATTAAAGCGAGTAGCCGTTGCCCCGCTCCGGCTCGGGATTGATTACTATCTCGGCGTTGAAGCCATTTCGCTCGACGAACTCTTTGTAGAGATTCGAATATTGGGTATTAGTGACGATGACAAACCTGGAAACTCCAAGCTCTTCCAGCGTTCTCATCGTTCGGTAAATTATCTCCCTGCCGGCCACCTTGAGCAGGCCCTTAGGCTTTTTGCCCATCCTACTTCCCAGGCCAGCCGCGAGAACCACTGCTGTCTTTGGCACCATTAACATCACCTTTTTAAAGTTCCCATCGAGCGCTTTGAGAGGTCCTTAGAATCTAAGATTAAATTAACTACAGGTAATTTAAGATTTTGGGGTGAGGGGGATGCGCGTTGCAGTGCTCTATTCCGGTGGAAAGGACTCCAACTACGCCCTCTACTGGGTCCTCAAGCAGGGATTTGAGGTAAAATACCTCGTTTCGATGGTGAGCGAGAGGGAAGACAGCTACATGTACCACGTGCCGAATATACATCTCACAGAGCTCCAGGCGAAGGCGATAGGGATTCCCCTCATTAAGGGCTTCACAAGCGGTGAGAAGGAGAAGGAAGTGGAAGACCTGAAGGAGGTTCTTGAGGGCCTTAGGATAGACGGCGTTGTTGCGGGGGCTTTGGCGAGCGAGTATCAAAAGAAAAGAGTGGACAGGGTTGCTGGGGAGCTTGGCCTGGAGAGCTTTGCTCCGGCGTGGCACAGAGACCCGGTCGACTACATGAGGGAGATAATTGAGATTTTTGACGTCGTTTTTGTTGGAGTCTCAGCCTACGGTCTCGACGAGAAATGGCTTGGCAGGAAAGTAGACGAGAAAGCCCTGGAAGAGCTCATCAAGATTAACAAGAAGTACGGCATCCACGTCGCTGGCGAGGGGGGCGAGTTCGAGACTTTCGTGAGGGATGCGCCGTTTTTCAAAGCTAGGGTCGTTTTCGACGAGGTAGAGAAGCGGTGGGACGAGTGCAGCTATTCTGGAACGCTGATTGTCAAGAGGGCTCATTTGGAGTGGAAGGACGCTCAGAAATGATTTGGGCTTTTCTGGGTCTGTCTTTTGTTTTCATCTGTTTTCCAAGTGCTTTGCTCCCATAGTTTCAACCCGATTGACTAATAGTAATGAGAAAAGAAATTAAGCCCCATACGGAGGTTTGGATTTTATGCAATTCTAGCTATCTCCTATTTTAAGAGTTTCTTCAGTGAAAGTCATCCAACCAGCAAGGTTTATTAAAGATCGCTCGGCTTTTAGTTGGGGGAGGGGTGTGATTGAAGTCGAGAACCTAGTTAAGAGCTTCGGCGCCACGCGCGCGGTTAGGGGAATAAGCTTCACCGTCAAAAATGGCGAGATATACGGTCTCCTTGGGCCCAACGGGAGTGGAAAATCAACAACCCTGAAGATTCTCGCTGGAATAATGAAACCCACTTCCGGCAGGGTTCTGGTGGATGGTATCGACGTTAGTGAGAACCCGCTCCGTGTAAAGGAGATAACCGGCTACGTCCCGGAAACTCCAGCCCTCTACGAGAGCCTCACCCCAGTTGAGTTCTTCAACTTCATCGGCAGCGTGAGGAGGATTCCACGGGAGCAGCTTGAGGAGAGGGTAACCACTCTTGCCAGGGCCTTCGGCATCGAAAAATATCTCGGAGAGCTCATAGGTTCGCTCAGCTTTGGAACCAAACAGAAGATCTCCCTCATAAGTGCACTCCTCCACGACCCCAAGGTACTCATTCTCGATGAGGCCATGAACGGCCTCGATCCCAGGAGCGCGCGGATCCTGAGGGAGCTCCTCATCCAGTTCAAGGACGAGGGGCGGAGCATAGTGTTTTCGACGCACGTCCTCCAGCTCGCGGAGATGCTCTGCGACCGCGTCGGGGTCATCTACAACGGCGAGATAATAGCTGAAGGGACGGTGGATGAGCTCAAAGAGTTCGCCCACGAGGAGAGCCTGGAGGATGTGTTCCTCAAGCTGACGGAGAGTCAAGCTGAGGTCTTCGCAGTTGTCCAGGCCCTTAAGGAGACTCTTTAGGTGGGAGCATGCTTGAGATTGTGGGGATACTCTATAAGGAGCTTCACTATAGAAGGCTGAAGAACAACCCTCAGATAGCGAGCGATCCCAAAAAGCTCGCGAAACAGCTGAAGACCAGTGGGGATCTGGTTAAGGGCGTCATTTTCCAGTCTGCGGTCCTTCTACTCTTTGGCTTTATGATCGGGATGGCGGTTAACTCCACCAATGATGAGTTCAAGGCGGTAGTGGTGTTCTCCACCTACGCGATGCTCCCCTTCGTGATGGCCCTATACACGACAGCCGTCAACGCTTCCTACGCAACCTCTATGTGCATCTTCGAGCCGTTGAAACCACTCCCCATCAAAACTGGCGCGAAGTATCTCAGCCTGCTCCTCATGGTTGACAACGTCCCGGCTTTGGTGGCTATGCTCCCAGCGGTGGCTTTCCTCACGCTCAGCTACGGCATTGTTGGCTTTCTGGGCCTGCTCTGGGTTGTCGTCGGCGCGTTCCTGGGCCACACCCTGGGGCTTGTAATCTTCTCGCTCTTCGGCCTCCGCACGAGTATCGGCGGAAGGTTCTCGGGCCTCAAAACTCTCGCCAGGGCGATTGGGATTTTGCTCTTCATCGGTATGTTCTACGCGATAAACTATCTTCAGGCCTATGTTTCTGAGCACTACGAGGAGCTGGCGGGTCTGTTTTCCCGTTACGCCATAGCCTACCCGTTCTCCGTGACGTCTATACTGGAACCTCCTACCTCGGTTCTAATGCTCCTCTGCTACGTTGCGGTGCTCGTTCCCGTTTATCTTGCGGTGATTGGAAAGCTCTGGGAGGGAATGGGCGAGGGCAGGATCGTGTCGCAGGGTGGCAGTACAGTCTTTAAGGCTAAAACGCTACTCCCTGCGGTGGCGATTGCTGTGAAGGACTTTAAAATAGTCTTCCGGAAGAGCGCTCTCCTCGTCGGACTAATACTTCCTATTTTCATAGTCCTCCCCACGGCTTTGAGCGTGCTGAGCGAGGGCGGAACGAGTGAGCATGCCATCATGCCGGTTCTCTTCATGATAGCCTGGATGGGCTCCATCGGAGTCGATACGGTGCTTAAGATAGACGGACTGGCCTTTGAGGTTCTTCAAAGCCTGCCCATAACTCCCAGCCAGTTTGTCAGGGGAAAGCTGATAACGATGAACGCCGTTCCGGTCTCGGCAGGTTTTCTTCTGGTTGCGATGGCTGCTTACCTTAAGCCATCCCTCGTGAGGCTCCTCCCGGCGGCTGTAGTTCTGCCCCTCATGACGTCTTCGCTGGCCATGCTCTACTTCTACCGCGGTGAGAAAGAGCTCTCCCTGCCAGAGACGAACGTTGGCGACGTTATAGTCCTCATGATACTCAACGGAATAGCCCTTGGAACAGTCAGTGTCGTCTGGTTCCTCTTCGGCTACTGGTACACACTGGCCTTGGCCCTTGCTGGAGTTGTCGTTTTTCTGAAGGCCGTCAGCACGTGATGTGGAATATCCCAAGGGCTCTCTTCTCTTTTCTCAGCTTTTCGAAGAGCTCGGCCACCTCTGGCGTTGGGCTCTCAATGATTTCTTTGTCCTTGACCAGCTCCCTACTCTCCGGTAGAATGGAGAGCATACCCCAGAGGCCGGTCCCAACGACGAGAACGTCAAAGTCCTCTGTGAGGTACTCCCTTAGCTCCTCCGGGTCGAGCTTGTGGCTCGTGCCGTGCTTTTTCTTGCTTATCTCCTTCTTCCTGCGCTCCACCCTGCCGCTGGGGTAGACCACTATATCATACGTGTATTCCTTCCCGTCCACGATTATCCTTCCAAACTCTGGAATCTCGATCATGTCATCACCTCAGTGGCAGGGCGTCTTCTATAATCCTCGCGTGGTCGAAGGCGAGGGGGACTTCCTTAACTCCATCGATTGGGACAACCATGACTTCCTTTGCATCGTCCCCTGCCTTGAGCTCCCCCCTGCCGAAGGCCAAAAAGGCCACCGTCACAGTGTGTCCCCTTGGATCCCTGTTCGGGTCTGAGTATATCCCGACAAGGCGGAGGAGCTTTACGTCGAGACCGGTCTCTTCCTTCGCCTCCCTTACCGCGGCTTCCTCTACCGTTTCGCCGTACTCGACGAAGCCCCCCGGCAGGGCCAGGTGGTCCTTGAAGGGCTCGTTCTTTCTCTTCACGAGAACAATGCCCTCGCGGTATAGGATGACGAGATCAATGGTCAGGCCTATACATCTGTGGAGCCCAATCGTTAGCTCTGGATGTTTTTCTCCGAGAAAAGCCTTGAGCTCTTCCCTTATGGATTCCATGTCCAGCCCCTTGGGGGCCTTTACGAGGAGAACGTACCTGTCCATATCACCACCTCAGTTAAGTCCCTTCTCATCATCTTCAGCACGCTGACGTTCCATCATCGGTAGAGAATAGTTCCCGTGGGGCTTTTATAGTTTTCAATGTTGAGAAACACCCTCACTTTTCTCGACTTTTACCCTCCTCGCCAGCTCGTCCACCTCTTCCATGGAGAAATCAAAGCTCCTTCTCTCCAGGAACAGTCCCGTGAAAGCGTTTGCTCTCTTGAGAGCCTGGATGAAGGGGCAGCTCTTGTAGAAGTAGCTGAAGGAAGCGAGGAAGACATCCCCTGCCCCAGTGGATTCCTCCACGTCAAACTTAGCCGGTCTGTAGATGTATTCTTTACCTCTCAGGTAGGCCCTTCCGGGCTCTGGTCCGTTGGAAGCCAACAGGACCTCAACGTCTTTTGGCTGGAGACTCTTCAGGTAGGGAATCTCAGATATGTCCGCGTGGAGCACCTTAATGCCTTTGAGGAAAGAGGCATCAATGGAAATGAGCTTGACCTCCCCGATTTGGGGAGCCCTTATGAACCCCTGGACGTCTGCTACTAGGAAGTCCGTCCTTTCCTTGAAAGCTTCAACGGTTTCTGGAGGAATCTCGTTGGCAACGGGATTGAGTACTACGATGTCATAGCGGTTGGGAGAAACTTCGGTTATCGGCTCGGCCCTACCGAGGAGCCTCAGCGTCCTCGTGTTCCCGTCCGAATAGCGGAGCTCGTAGGTGGTGCTTTTCTCTGAGGGAATGGCCTTTACTTTTATCCCCCTCTCCCTGAGGCCGTCCAGCCATTCTCCCGGAAAATCTCTGCCCACACTGGTTAGTATCTCGACCTCGCAGAACTTTGCCAGCGCGAGCGCGGAGTAATAGGCACCGCCCCCGATTCGCCGTTCGTTGGTTGAACCCTTGGCTATGATGTCAGCTGTGAGATAACCCACGAGAAGGCACTTCATTTGACCCCGCCTAACTTCAAATATAGAGAGCGCCTTAAATAAAAACCTTTTGGAAATTCGCCGAAAAGTTTATAAACCTAAAAGCGAAAAGCTTAAAAGGATGTTCCTTTTGGGGTGGGGCTATGAAGCGCCTAGGCAAGGTTTCTCACTACGCAAAGCAGGGGTTTTTAATTCTGCGCACTGACTGGGTTCCCTCGCTCAACGAGCTCGTGGTGGATAAGAAGCTTACGGTGGTTGGGGTAGTGAAGGATGTTTTTGGGCCTGTTGAGAAGCCCTACGTAGCTGTTAAACCTCGTGTCAGGAACCCCGAGAACTACGTCGGGGCTCTACTCTATGTCGACACCAAACGCAAGAAGGCTAAGGCGAATCACGGAAAGACAAGAAAGCCCTCCAAGGTTGGGAAGAAAAGGCGCCCTGCCCCCAGGAAGTAGGGGGTGAGAGCTTTTGGCTGATAAGAATGTTTGTCCCATTTGTGGCTCCGATAAGCTGTTCTACGATCCGCGGAGAGGCGAAATCGTCTGTTCTGTCTGCGGTTACGTCATTCAGCAGAACATCATCGATGAGGGCCCCGAATGGCGCGCCTTTGACCCAGACCAGAGGGCGAAGCGCGCTAGGACCGGTGCGCCCATGACGTTGATGATCCACGATAAGGGCCTCTCTACCGATATAGACTGGCGCGACAGGGACATTCACGGCAACCAGATTACGGGAATGTACCGCACCAAGATGCGCCGGCTGAGGATGTGGCAGCGCAGGATGAGGATAAACGACGCCGCCGAGCGTAACTTGGCATTCGCCCTGAGCGAGCTCGACAGGATGGCGGCCCAGATGATGCTGCCGAGGCACGTTAAGGAGGTCGCCGCCTCGCTCTACAGGAAAGCCGTCATGAAGAAGCTCATCCGCGGAAGGTCAATCGAGGGAATGGTCTCGGCTGCCCTCTACGCCGCCTGCAGGATAGAGGACATTCCGAGGACGCTCGATGAGATAGCGGCCGTTTCCAAGGTTACAAAGAAGGAAATAGGCAGGAGCTACCGCTTCCTCGCGAGAGGCCTCAGCCTGAACCTCAGGCCAACTAGTCCCGTAGAGTACGTCGACCGCTTCGGCGATGCCCTCGGCGTGAGCCAGAGAACCAAAAAGCGCGCCAAGGAGATACTCCAGGAAGCCATCAGGAGGGGCATAACCAGCGGAAAGGGGCCAACAGGTTTGGCAGCGGCTGCTTTATATGTCGCCTCCCTGCTGGAGGGAGAGAAGAGGACTCAGCGAGAAGTGGCGGAGGTTGCTCACGTCACGGAGGTCACCGTTAGGAACCGCTACAAGGAGCTCGTAGAGAAGCTCGGCATAAACGTCCCCATCTGAGGGATAATCATGCTCGTGGCAGTGATTAGCGACACACATTACGGCAATAAAACAAAAAACCTCCCTTCCCTTCTTTTTCAGCATCTTGAAAAGAAACGCCCAGGCCTTATATTACACGCCGGAGATATTACCTCTCCGGAGCTCCTTGAGAGGCTCGAAGAGTTTGCCCCGGTAGTGGTGGTCAGAGGCAACGTAGACCACCTGCACCTGCCTGAAGAGCAGGTTATCGAGGTCGAAGGCCTCAAAATTGGCGTACTTCACGGTCACCAGTTCGTGATCATGAACGCCCAGACACTCACCTACAAGGCCCTCGACATGGGCGTTGACGTTCTCGTTTTTGGCCATACTCATAGGTATTACTACGACACATACTCCTTTCATGGCCAGAGGGTTGTTCTTCTTAACCCGGGCTCGCCGACCTTTCCGAGGATGGACTCCGCGGGATTTGCTTTTCTAAAAGTGGACAGTACAAACATCTCAGTCGAGCGCATTAATTTCTGGTAGGACAGTGGAAAATCAAGAGAAAAGAAAGGCTTTCAGGCCTTGATAGCGAGCTTGATGTCCTCGGCCTTGACGGTCTTCCTGCCGGCGTGGTGGGCAAGGTCAACCGCCTTCTTGGCGATCTCAATAGCCTTCTCCTCAAGGTGCTCGGCGAGGAGCTTGGCAGCGTCCTCGCTGACGCGGGCAGCGCCAGCCTTCCTTATCAACCTGTCAACTGGGGCAATCGGCAACTCAGCCATTTTCCCAACCTCCTAAACGTTGTTTTGCAGGCATCTGCGTTCTATTCTAAGAACAAGGAGCTATATAAACTTTTCGGAAATGGGGCACTCTGGAGGCAATACTCGGCCATTTTTCAGTGGGGTATTGAGAAATTGGGCATCATTGGGTCTGTGACTTATAAACGGCTCAATACTAACTTCAGGGCGAAGTTTCGAAAGTCGATTTTGGGCATTTAAATCAGGTTTACTTACTGCTTGTTGTTCTGATTTCCCAAAAGGGGATGGGAGTTTGGGTCGCTGGCGAAGGAAAAGCGCCCTTAATACGCACATAGAGGCATCAATGTCCCAAAATTGAACCATAGCATTTTTATAGGGATTTATGCAACCTTTAGGTTACCAAGGAGGTGAAAGGATGGTAGAGAAGTTTGACA
Organism: Thermococcus piezophilus; assembly: GCF_001647085.1. Classification (NCBI taxonomy): domain Archaea; kingdom Methanobacteriati; phylum Methanobacteriota; class Thermococci; order Thermococcales; family Thermococcaceae; genus Thermococcus; species Thermococcus piezophilus. The sequence continues at coordinate 295,397 of NZ_CP015520.1, read as the reverse complement.
AGATATATGACTACTACGTGGACAAGAGCTACGAACCCTACAAGAAGAGGGACATCATAGCCGTATTCCGCATAACCCCTGCTGAGGGATATACCATCGAGCAGGTGGCCGGAGGTGTGGCCGCCGAAAGCTCTACGGGAACTTGGACAACACTCTACAACTGGTACGAGGAGGAGCGCTGGGCCGACCTTTCAGCTAAGGCCTATGACTTCATTGACATGGGTGACGGCTCATGGATAGTTAAGATCGCTTATCCGTTCCACGCCTTCGAGGAGGCTAACCTTCCGGGACTTCTCGCCAGCATAGCCGGAAACGTCTTTGGAATGAGGCGTGCCAAGGGGCTACGCCTTGAGGACATGTACTTTCCGGAGAAGCTCATCAGAGAGTTCAGCGGTCCGGCTTTTGGTATCAAGGGCGTCAGGAAGATGCTTGAGATCAAGGACCGGCCCATCTACGGTGTCGTTCCCAAGCCAAAGGTCGGCTATTCTCCGGAGGAGTTTGAGAAGCTTTCCTATGAGCTTCTTCTCAACGGGGCCGACTACATGAAGGATGACGAGAACCTCACCAGTCCATGGTACAATCGCTTTGAGGAGAGGGCTGAGACCATCGCCAAAATCATCGAGAGGGTCGAGAGCGAGACGGCGAGAAGAAGACTTGGTTCGCCAACATAACAGCTGACGTTAGGGAGATGGAGCGCAGGCTGGAAATATTGGCTGACCTCGGCCTCAAGCACGCGATGGTTGACGTCGTCATAACCGGTTGGGGAGCCCTTGAATACATCCGCGACCTCGCGGCAGACTACGGTCTGGCCATTCACGGCCACAGGGCAATGCACGCGACCTTCACCAGGAACCCCTACCATGGCATCTCGATGTTCGTCCTGGCGAAGCTCTACAGGCTCATCGGTATCGACCAGCTCCATGTTGGAACTGCTGGAGCTGGCAAGCTTGAGGGTGGCAAGTGGGACGTCATACAGAACGCCAGAATCCTGAGGGAGGACCACTACAAGCCCGACGAGAACGACGTCTTCCACCTGGAGCAGAAGTTCTACAGCATAAAGCCAGCCTTCCCGACCAGCTCAGGCGGCCTGCACCCGGGCAACCTGCCGATAGTCATAGACGCCCTTGGAACCGACATAGTCATCCAGCTTGGCGGTGGAACCCTCGGCCATCCGGACGGGCCTGCCGCTGGAGCGAGAGCAGTGAGGCAGGCTATCGATGCCCTCGTCCAGGGTATACCACTCGACGAGTACGCCAAGACCCACAAGGAGCTCGCAAGGGCATTGGAGAAGTGGGGCCACGTCACCCCAATCTGACCGCTCTGACGGCTTTTTCTTCCCATTTTCGTCTTCCGTTCAACTTTTCTTCCGCAGGTAATTTTAACCCCAAGGTTCTTGGTTCTTCGGTGAGACCATGCATCCGGGAGGGTTCTTGGAAGTCATTACGGGCCCAATGTTTGCGGGTAAAACAACGGAGCTGATTAAGCGCATAGAACGCCAGATGTTTGCAAAAAGAAAGGCAGCGCTCTTCAAACCTGCCATAGACAACAGGTACAGCGAAGATGAGATCGTTGCCCACAACGGGCTGCGCTATGAAGCTTTTGTCATACCGACGGATGAAGAGGGTGTGAGAACGATAGGAGAAATAACCAAGAGAGAGAACTTTGAGGTCATAGGAATTGACGAGGTGCAGTTCTTTCCGATGAGTATCGTTGAAACACTCGACAGGCTTGCCGATGATGGTGTTTACGTCATAGCGAGTGGTCTGAATCTCGACTTCAAGGGAGATCCGTTCCCTGTAACTAGGGAACTTCTTGTCAGGGCTGACAACATAGTCTACCTAACCGCGGTCTGCACTGTCTGTGGGAGGCCTGCGACCCGAAGTCAGAGGCTTATCGATGGAAAGCCTGCTCCCAGGGATTCCCCGGTAATCTTAGTTGGGGGAAGGGAGAGCTACGAGGCTAGATGCAGGCTCCATCACGAGGTGCCTTAGCTCGTCAGCACTTTGCTCCAGGTGTTGATGTCTTTGAGTCCGTGGCCGGTTGCGATGATAACTACACTTTCGCCTTTGTCTATTATTCCCTCTTCCCTCATTTTCTGAGCAAGGGCCAGGGAGGTTGCGGAGGAGGGCTCAACAAAGAGTCCTTCCCTTCCGAGGAGAAGGCCAGCAGCGGCTGTTTCTTCATTGGCAACTGTATCGAGGTATCCATTGCTCTCCTTTACCGCCTTGAGAACGTTCTCTCCATCGACTGGGGCCTTGACGGCTATTGCACTGGCGATTGTTAGGACTTTTTTTGTTATCTTTTCAATGGGTTTGCCGGTCTTCCAAGCTCTAACTATTGAGTCATAGCCCTCAATTTGGACGCCTGCTATCCTTGGAAGCTCACTGATGAGGCCAATCCGGTAAAACTCTTTTAGGCCCTTCCAGATTGCCCGGAGGTGTGTTCCGGCTCCTATGGGCACTACTATCCAGTCGGGAACGTTGAAGTGGAGCTGATCGATGATTTCAAATCCCGTCGTCTTCTGTCCCTCGACACGGTAGTGGTAGTTGCCGGTCAGATAGTAGCCATCCTCAAGCGCCCTTCTCTCTGCCTCTGCCAGCGCTTCATCGTACGTCTTTCCGAAAACCTCCACGTTTGCTCCATACATCTTGGCCTGGACGAGCTTGCCCTCTGGGGTTCCCTCAGGAACTATTATAGTGACTTTGAGGCCAGCTTTTGCCCCGTATGCACTTATTGACGCCGCCATGTTGCCGGTTGAAGCTACTATCACTTTCTGCGCGTGAAACTCGAGGGCTTTTGTAATTTCGACACTTGAGCCTCTGTCTTTAAAAGCCCCAGTTGGGTTCTCGCCTTCGTTCTTGATGTACAGCTTTGAGATGCCTATTTTTTCCTCAAGCCTTTTTGCCCTGTAAAGTCTTGTACCGCCTTCATTGAGCGTAACCGCTTTTTTAAGATTGGAGACTGGAAGGAACATCCAGTACTTCCAGACGTGCGGATGCTCCCTGAACCAGGGGTCGTTATCCTGGATGAGGTCTGCTATATCGTCGTAATGATAGCGAACATCTAGGGGTGAACCACATTTGGTGCACTTATAAACTCCACATGCTAGGGAGTATTCCTCACCGCACTTTGTGCAGACCAGCTTCACTGCGAACATTGGGATCACCGCTGGTAATTCTTTCGATGCCTTTTAAAGTTGGGCATCCAAACCGAAAAGCTTAAAGTGGTATTTTCTTACATTAAGTTAGGTAAAGATGGGGGGTGAGAGCATGGAGTTAAATAAGAACATGGGACGGTTGCTTGACATACTGGGAAACGAGACGAGGCGTAGGATACTCATCCTGCTCACTAGGAGACCATACTTCGTGAGCGAGCTTAGCCAGGAGCTTGGAGTTGGCCAGAAGGCCGTTTTGGAGCACCTCAGGATACTTGAGAGTGCCGGACTGGTAGAGGGCAGGGTAGAGAAGATCCCGCGCGGCAGGCCGAGGAAGTACTACATGATAAAGCGCGGCTTCCGTTTGGAGGTTCTCCTGACACCTTACACCTTTGGAACCGAGATGTACGAGCCCAAAGCACCAAGGCCCACCCGTGAGTACGCCCAGGCGAGAGAGCTTATAAAGTCCACCGAGCCGACCGAGGACAAGATCAGAGAGCTCGTGATGTTTCTCTCTGAGATTCAGGAGAGAATAGAGGAACTCATAAGGACAAAGCAGGAGCTTGAAGAGGTTCGCCTCCTAACGGAGACCTACATCGAGAACCTCCTGCGGAGAATAGCCCTGGAGAACGAGCGCGAATTCGAGAGGCTCATGCGCGAGTTTGGCCCAAGGCTCCCCAAGAAGATATCGGAAGACCTCGATGACTTTTAGAAAGCGCATTGAGAAGGAGAAAGTTAAAGCTCAGAAAAACGATGGATAGGGCATCAGAGTATCTTGCCCTCTTCCTTCATTCTCGCGAGCCTGGTGATGTAGCCGGCTATCCTGTTTCTGATGGTCTTGCTGGTGACGTTGGTCAGCTCCTCGACCTTCTTCTTGTTGTGCTCGAAGTCCCTGGTGAACTGGTCTGGATAGCGGTCAAAGAGCTCCCTTGCAACCCTCTTAATGAACGTCTGCTTGATGTTTCCCATCATCAATCCCCCCATTAGCTTGAGTTTGACAACCATATGCCCAATCTCGAAAGCCGTTTTAAAACTTTTCCCTGGCTTAGGCTTATAAGCCCACCTTCAAAACTGGAACCATGCTCAAGGAAATCATCCACTGCCGGGGCCACGAGAACGTTAGGGCCACGCACAAGTCCACGCTTGAGTTTACAAAGGAGGATTACCTCACGCCGAAGGGAGATTGCATACTCTGTATTGAAGCTGACAAAGGAATAAACGACCTTAGTGGGGAGTTTAAGCGGGCGCTGAAAGAAGGGAAGAGGCTTCTAATCCGCATTAAGGTGGGGGAGCTCGTGGACGAGGTCTTAGCCTGTGGCAGTCCAGAGCTGATTCTGAACCATGAGTACTCCATGGTGATACGGAAGAGCACATATGTGGATGGGAGAACGCTTGCGATAAAAGCGAACAAAGCCGCTAAAGACATAGACAGGCGCATCGTTGAGCTCCTGAAGAACCCCGAAACCATGGCGGAGATAGAGCTGATTATTCTTGATTGAGCGCTCTTTCAACCGCTGTTTTTGCAATATACCTTTGTTGAGATGTGTAACTAAACCTCTAAATACTTACCCATTTTATTAATCTTTGGTGATGAAAATGCTCGAGGGGTATTACATAATCGAGAACTCGGGAGTCGTCCCTGCTGGGAGGAGGTTCAAGTTCAAGGACTTAAGGGCATGGGGCTACGACCTTCACCTCGGAACCATAGAGGGCGAGAGGGCCTACTTCGTCTCCGGAAGGCCTCATCGTCACAAAATACGGATACGCTGCAAACTGCGTGGACGACCCGAAAATCACGATAATCGGGGCGGGCCACCCAGTCCCCGATGAGAACTCTATAAGGGACGCGCTGGCTGGCGTTGAGCTTGCGGAAAAAGTTGGAGAAGACGATTTACTTCTCGTCCTGATTTCAGGTGGAGGTTCAGCTCTCTTTACTCTCCCCGAGGACGGCATAAGCCTCGACGACAAGGCTTCTTTTGAAGAGCGGGGCGAAGATTTGTGAGATAAACACCGTCAGGAAGCACATCTCAAAGGTGAAGGGCGGAAAACTGGCAAAGCTCGTGAAGGGGACGGTTGTAAGTTTAATCCTCTCGGATGTCGTCGGTGACCCCTTGGAGGCCACCGCCTCTGGACCAACTGTGAGCGATCCCACGACTTTTGAAGATGCCCACAGGGTTCTGAGGCTCTACGGCGTGTGGGACAAGCTCCCGGAGAGTGTTAGGGAGCACATAGAAAAAGGCCTCCGGGGGGAAGTAGAGGAGACCTCAAAGAAAATCTGCCCAACGTTCACAACTTCATAGTGTGGGGTGGGGCTATAGCGTGTGGGGCCGCGAAGAGAAATGCCGGAGAGCTAGGTTTTAATGCCCACATCCTGACGACCACTCTTGAAGGCGAGGCAAGGGAGGTAGCACTCGCAATCGGCTCGCTGATTCAGGAGATAGCTTCGAGAAACTGGCCCTTTGAGAGGCCCGCCGTTCTGATAGCCGGCGGTGAGTGGACAGTCACGATTGAGGGGGAAACTGGTCTCGGCGGCCCGAACCAGGAGTTCGCGCTGAGCATAGCGAGGAAGATAGCCGGCTTAAACGCCGGAGTTCTGGCCCTTGACACCGACGGAACCGACGGTCCCACCGATGCAGCCGGAGGAATTGTTGACGGATCCACTATTAAAAAGCTCAACGGGGCTGGAATAGATGTGGAGGAAGTCCTTAGGAAACACGACGCCTACAGGGCCCTCAAAAAAGTAGGTGCGCTCCTTAGAACCGGCCCGACGGTGACGAACGTCAACTCGCTGATAGTAGCCGTGATTCCGTAGTAGGGGATATAAACATCTTCGCTGAAATCTAAGGGGAGATGAAATTATGAAAGGGATACCTAGAAGGGAACTTGTCAGAAAGGGCTGGCACGTTCTGCCCGGAATACTGGGGGCTCCGATAATCGTCTTCACGCCAAAGTGGGTAACGCTCTTGGTGGTGTGGGGTTTCGCATTCCTCTACACTCTCCAGCATCTCAAGCTCAGGAGGGGCTGGCGCTTCACAGTACCTGTAGCAGACCTGAGCTACCGCCAGATGGCGAGGGAGGACGAGGCCGACAACTACCTGGGGAGCTTCCTCTTCTGGGTTACGATGGCGATGGTATGCTCAGTCTTTCCAAAGATAGCTGCCCTCTCGGCGCTGTGGGTCTCGACCTTCGGTGACTGCTTCAATGCGATAGTGGGCCAGACAGTGGGCGGGCCGAGAATCCCGTGGAACGGGAGAAAGACCCTCGTTGGGAGCGTTACTATGTTTGTGGTATCTCTGGCCATGCTGGTTTTTGCCCACAGAGTCCTTGGTATGCAGTATTCTCTTCCGTTCCTGGCACTGGTAGCCTTGGCTGCGGTACTCTTGGAGAGCCTTCCCATCCCGTCGGCCTACGACGAGTTTACCGTCCCCTTTTCGACTGCCCTTCTTCTGTGGCTCGCTTATGGTGGAGAACTGCTTGGTGTGACGTGGTGACCAGAGCGGGACGAACTCCCACCCCTCCCTGTGGGTCTCCACCCCCTCAGTTTTTATGTCGAGCCCTTTAATTTCTTCCCTCAGCTTCGAAATGAAGCGCGTGAACTTCTCGTCGTCCGTTAGAATCATGTAGCTCTCTGGATAGTTCTCCCGCAAAACCCATTGGAACTCCTTTCCGGAGGTCCTGAGGTTCAGCACCTCGAAAAAGTAGTGGTCCACAAAGCCCTGGGTCTCCTCTACGATGGTTCTGAATCGGTAACTCCTGGGATTGTGGGGCTCACGAAGACGTAGGTTCTTATGCTCTCATCGTAAAGCCTCTGGAGCGCGGTGATCGGGCCTTCTGAACGGGTGCCAGCGTTCAAAGAGCCTCTTTCCCCTCCCATCAAAGCCGTTAATAGTCAGGCCGACCTCTATCGAGCGGAACTCCCGGAATAAGTCTATGTCACGGGTGACCAGCGGCGACCTCGTCAGTATAAACAGCTCGTTTCTCTTGTCCATGCAGCGGAGAACCCGCCGCGTCAGCTTCAGTTTGGCCTCTATCGGTTGGTAGGGGTCGCTGACGGTTGACATCACAACGCTCCCTCGCACCCGCTTCCTGGCTAGCTCCTGTGCGTTGGTCTTCACCTCCACCTAGCTTCCCCACTCGCCGTGATCCCTCCACCGGCACAGGAACTTGGCGTAGCAGTACCTGCAGGAAAAGGCACAGCCGACGTACTGGTTAACTGTCCAGTTAACTCCCGGAATCTTCGAGCGGGTGTAGAGGCTTTTGGCTTTTCTCTTGAGGACCTCAACTTTCATAAGCTCAGCTTCTTACTTTTCCTTAAAAGGTGAGCGGGATGGACTACGAGCTCTGCGTGAGGCCGGTGAAGTACGCCCGGCTTGAGGTCAGGCTGGATGGGAGGGTAGTCGTTACTGCTCCATCGGGCTTCGACGTTGATTCCTTCATCGAGAAGCACAGGGAGTGGCTAGAGAAAAAGATTGCCGAGGTAGAGAAGGCTAAGAACGAGGCCGAACTGGGTTTCCCCTCGACGGCAGATTCTACCACGTCATCCATGGTAGAAAGCCGAAGATACACGACCGGTTCGAGACGGTCGTCCTCCCTCCGATTCCCGAACCGATGGTCTCGCTCCTCAGGGAGCGCCTCAGGAAGGAACTCCACGAGCTTATAGGTGAGTACTCCCGGAAGATGGACGTCGAGCCCGGGAAGGTCTACGTGAGGCTCGGCAGGAGCAAGTGGGGAAGCTGCTCATCGAGGAAAAACCTGAGCTTCAATCTTCGTCTCATAGTCGTTCCGGAAAATCTGAGGCGATACGTTGTTGTTCACGAGCTTGCTCATTTAAAGCATCTTAACCACTTCAAGGCCTTCTGGGAGCTCGTCGGAAGGTCTTATCCTGACTACAAAACCGCCAGAATGGAGCTCAAACACTGGTGGCGCGTGGTTGAGCTGAACCGATACTGGCGCTGGCTGGAGGGGAGGGAATGAAAAAGGAAGATTTCCTAAAGTTGCTCGCCCTGATGACGGATGAGCTGATTGTGGCTGGATTATTGCTCTTTATTCTGCCTTCAATGAGGATAAACGTCCCTATACGTGGAATTATGATAGTTCTGGGGGTGCTGCTCGCTAAGGACATCGCAGTGGCTCCATTTCTCCTCGGAACCTTCGACAGGAAGGTTGAGGTTGGAGTGGAGGCGTTGATTGGGAGAACCGCCGTGGTTGTTGAAGATCTGGCTTCTGAAGGACTGATTAAGCTCGATGGCGAGCTCTGGCGCGCCGAGTGCCTCAAAGGAACCGCGAAGATTGACCAAGAAGTCAGGATAGTGGCCGTCAGGGGGACTAAGGTTCTCGTGGAATGCCCAGAATAGAGAGAATCTTTGCTATCTCCTCGGGCCGGTTGGTGGAGAATGAGACGCTCCAGCCCTTCCGCGGAATTATCACCACATAACACCTGGCGGGCAATGCGAAGTGCACCCTCCCGTAACACTTCATCCAGCTATCGCCAACCTTGAAGCTGGCGATGTTCTCCAGGGGAATTGTCTTCCTCATTATTAGTCCTAAGGTTCCCCGTATCCTTATCTTACGGTCGTCTATCTCTATCCTCATCGCAATGATGTCCAGTAGAAGGACTAAGACCACTACAGTGGCTGGGAGCATGACCTCAATGCCTTCCCCTGTTCTTTAGGCCTGATACGTCCCCCAGAGCATTGCCGCCAGAGGGATAGTCATTAAGAGCTGAAACATCCTGCTTATCACGGTTTCTTCATAGAGCATGTTTGGCAAAAGATGTTATAAACGTTGGCTAAGAAATGGATATTGTGATAACATGGTAAGGATAATACCCGTCGACAGGCTAACGGATGAAGACGTTAAGGAAATTCTGACCAAGTACAGGAAAATCACCCTCGTGGGCGAATCACCAAAGCCCGAAAGGGACGCCAACAAGGTTATGAGATGCCTTATCGAGCACGGCTACGAGGTCTATCCAGTAAAACCCCACTACGAGGGAGTTTTGGGGAGAAAGTGCTACTCGAGCGTTCTAGGCATTCCAGACGAGATGGAAATCGTTGACATCGCCGTTAGACCGGAGTTCACGATGGACTCGTCGAGCAGGCGATAAATAAGGGTGCCAAGGTCGTCTGGTTCCAGTTCAGAACCTACAACAGGGATGCCTTCAAAAAAGCGAAGGAAGCGGGACTTATAGCAGTTGCCTACCGCTGCATGAAGCAGGAGCACGAGAGGCTGATAGGGGATTAACCCCTGTACCTCATCACGTGGATGTCCCTTACGAGCCTGTGCCTCTCCTCGTAGTCAGTGTACCCTCCCAGAACCTCGAAGCCGAGTTTCCCGAGCCACTTCCTATTTTTTCTATATATTCCGCCGCCGGAGAGCCTGTAGGCTGGAAAGACGAATACTACCCTTCCGTTTCTTTTAAGGACGTCGGCAAAGCTCTCAAAGACCTGGTAGTAAAACCTATCAAGCTCGTTGGCAAGCTTTATCGCCTCTCCTCTGCTCGGGTTCCTCTTGAGGGGCTTGCCGAGGTAGGGCTCGGTAACTATTGCATCAAAGCGCGTCCTGAAGCACTTCTTCAGCTTTCTCGCGTCGCAGACTTCCAGGTGAGCTGAGTTTTTAAGCCTGAACTCCTTCCTTAGCCAGGTGAGGTTTTTCTTGGCATCGCGTATTGCCTTCTCGTCTCTGTCGCTCCCGTGGGCGTTTAATCCTTGGAGAACGAATTCTTGGACTATAGTCCCTCTGCCACAAAATGGGTCGAGGAAGTTACCCTTCCTGACCTCAGTGAGGTTCACCATTATGCGCGCGAGCCGTGGGGGGATAGAGAGTATTGGCCTCTGAACCGGCCTCTCCACGTCGAGCTTCTTGAGCTCGAAGGGATCTGCAACCTTCACCGTCTCCCCGACCCAGGGGCTCTCGCCGAAGAGGAATACGAAGTCTTTAGTTTCTGGAAATCCCTTGAGGATGAGCTCGGCTGGCATGGCGTAAACTTTGGCTGGCTTGAAGAACTTGGAAGGTCCTTCGGCTTTGAACTCCCGTTTTATCTTGCTCCCAAGCTTCCGCCAGAGCTTCCAGTCGCTCTTCCCGTAGAGGCTCACGGTGAAGAGCTTGGAGTATTCAAACTCGCCTATAGTCTCTTCGCCCTCACCAAAAATCTTCACCAGCTTTAGCGAGCCTCCGAGCCATCTAAAATAGCGTTCAACGTTTGAGCTTGATTCAAACACCAGCCAGTCTTGCCCAGTCCCAACTACCCTGACCTTTAGGTTAAACCTTCTCGCGAAGGCGTAAAATTCTGCCTCGCTGAGGTGGGGATTCTTACCAAATATTACCGCATACATGGTTCCTCCCTTCTGTCCGGCTCTTAAAACTATTCCGAAGGTTAGGTTTAATAAGATTAAGCGCGCACCTAGATTAAAGCTTGAGTCTTATGTAGAATTTACTCTTGCAGGTGAATTTCATGCTGATTAAAGAGATACTCGTCTCCGAGATTCTCCTCAAAGCACTCGAACGTGAGCTTGCGGGGAGGGTGGCCATGGAATGGCCCTGGGCGCTGATGGAACAGAAGGTAGGCAGGGTGGAGTTTATAGGAGACCTCATCTACCTGCTCCTGGCGAACAAGGAGGTTTACTCAGACGAGGTTCTCTTCGGGAATGTCGTGGGGGTTAAAAATCCTGAGGAGATCCGCATAGAGATTCAGAAAAACCCCGGGGGTGGTGAGGTAGATGCTCTTCGAGATTGAGGTTCCTACTAAGGGGAGGTTTCAGATAATAGACATAACCCGGGAAATTCAGCACGTAGTATGGAGGAGTGATGTGACGAGCGGCATAGTGGTGGTTTTCACAAAGCACACCACCACGGGCCTGTTAATCAATGAAAACGAGGAGAGGCTTCTTCAGGACATAAAGGCAAAGATGAAGGAGCTTGTTCCTAAAGGCACTGGCTACGGTCACGATACCATCGACAGCAACGCCCACTCCCACATCAGGGCAAGCCTTTTCCTGAGCCCTGAGGTTGTAGTGCCTATAGACGAAGGGGAGCTCCTCCTTGGAACTTGGCAGAGGATTCTCTTCGTCGAGCTCGACGGCCCGAGGCGTAGGAAGGTGCTCGTTAAGATATGCAAGTGCTGATTCATCTGACGTATTGGGCGTAATAGGCCAATGCCTTCAGCAGGTCGTTGAAGCCCTCGTAGGTTACAAGCGAGAGCGGAATGGCATCCTGCTCGAGGCGCTTCTTTATTATCTTCCTCAGCTCTTCAACTCTCTCGGCTGGAACGAGGTCGATTTTGTTGATGACGGCTATTATTGGCTTCTCGTGACGCATCTTAAGGAGGTGGTGGAGCTTCTCCATGCCCCTGTGAAGGCCGTACTGGGCATCCACCATGTGGATGACGACATCGGAAGATAGGATTTCATTCAAAATCTCCCTGAATTTCTCCTCGCTGAGGACCTTCCCCCTGAACTCCCTCTGGGGGTCGAAGAGTCCTGCGGTGTCTATCAAAACGAACTCATCCGCACCCCCGAGCGGGTTTTTCATGCTCTTTGGTATCTTCAGCTTGCCGAAGCGGCGCCTTATTATGCCCTTCGTTGTTCCTGGAAGGTTCTCGACCTCAGATATTTTACCACCGATAAGCGCGTTCATGAGTGTTGACTTGCCAACATTCTCGGCACCGATAATCGCAACCTTTATCATACCCTCACCCCACACATAATAGGCGACATGGGGCTATAAAGGTGATGAACATGTCCAAACGGGTCAAGCTGGGTCACCATTACTATTACATCGTTACCGTTGATGAGCTCCATGCCGGTGGTTTCAGGGGTAAGAACGTTGTTATAGAGGGCACCATCGAGGACAAACCTCTAATTGAGTTCCTTCCTATGGAACTTCCGGGATACAGAACCACGTTCAAAGTTTCTGGCATCAGGATAGAGTTCTCCGGAAGCCCCTGCTTGGGCAAGGGTGAGTGGGTGAGGGTTTATGGAAGGTTCTTGGGTGACTGCATAATAGCGAGTGCGATAGAGACCGAAAAAGCGGTTTTCACTACGGAGGATTGAAGATGCTCGATCTGTTTTTTGAGGCCGGCAACCTGAAGAGGCTCCCCAGAACCGGGTGGCTCCTTCGGGGAGTTTCGAATCCCGAAAGCATAGCCGACCACAGCTATCGGGCCGTTCTGATAACCCTCTTTCTCGCCGACTCGCTGAGGGAGAGGGGAGTGGACATAGACGTTGAGCGGGCCCTTAAGATAGCGATCCTCCACGACCTTGCCGAGGCGAGGATAACGGACATACCCCTGACTGCCCAGTACTACCTCGACAAGAAGAGGGCCGAGACGAGGGCCGCGCTGGAGATTTTCATCAAGGCCGGCCCTAAGGCCAGAGACTACTTCGAGCTTTTCAGGGAGTACGAGGAGGGCCTTAGCTTGGAGGGCAGGTTAGTTAAGTTCGCCGATAAACTCGAGATGCTGATCCAGGCGCTTGAGTACGAGGAGGCCGGCTTCAGAAACCTCGACGAATTCTGGAGTACCTTGGATGACCTCAGAAAAAGCGAGTTCTACGAACATTTCCAGGATCTGGTTGAGGGACTCGCCGCTCTACGTAAACAGAAATGTTAAATTAAACATGTTTGTTTTCTCAAAACGCTTAAATACCCGCTTCTGGGTATTAGTTCGGTGGTTCCAATGAGGTGGAAGGGCATTCTCTTAATGGCTGTTCTCATCCTTTCGGTGGTCGCCGCAGGATGTATAAGCGGCGATGGCTCTGAGACTTCGACCTCTGGACCTAAGGAGGCGACGCTGATAGTCTTCCACGCCGGCTCGCTCAGCGTTCCGTTCCAGCAGTTAGAGGAAGAGTTCGCAAAGTACGCAGAGGAGAACCTCGGATATAAGATAACTTTCCAGGATGAGGCCAGCGGAAGTGTTGCGGCCGTCAGGAAGGTCACGGACCTCGGTAAGAAGGCCGACATAGTCGCCGTCGCCGACTATACCCTCATACCCCAGTTGATGATACCCAACTACACAGACTTCTACGTTATCTTTGCCACCAATGAGATAGTCATAGCCTTCACCGACAAGAGCAAGTACGCTGACGAGATAAACTCCGACAACTGGTATGAAATTCTCTCAAGGGACGACGTTTCCTTCGGCTTCAGCGACCCTAACCAGGACCCCTGCGGTTACAGGAGCGTTATGGTCATGAAGCTCGCCGATTACTACTATGGCAAGCCAATCTTTGAGACCCTCGTCGAGAAGAACACCAACATTTACTTCAACGGTACCCACATCGTGGCCCCGAAAGAGATTCAGATTAAGAACGACCGCGTCGTCATAAGGCCTAAGGAGACAGACCTCACAGCACTGGTTGAGAGCGGCTCCCTTGATTACTACTTCATCTACAAGAGCGTGGCCGAGCAGCACGGCCTCAAGTACATCGAGCTCCCCAACGAGATAAACCTCAAGGACTTCAAGATGGCAGACTACTACGGCAAGGTTCAAATTTACATCGGCTCAACAGAGAAAGTTATCCGGGCAAATCCCATCGTTTACGGCGTCACTGTCCCCAAGGATGCACCCAACAGGGAGCTGGCGATGGAGTTCCTCAAGTACCTCCTGAGTGAGAAGGGTAAAGAGATATTCCAGAAGAACTATCAGGACTTCATATGGCTGCCGGTAGCTTTCGGCAACGTGCCTGACGAAATCAAGGACATGGTCACGGTTGAGGGATGATATTTTTATTTCCCTCTTCAAAATTTTCTGGGGGGCGAAAATGAAGCGCGACTACACGGTGGCGTTCTTTGCCATTATGGGGAGCTTCATAGTGCTCTACATTGCAATTCCCCTAATCGTGATTTTCCTTAAGCAGGCCTCCGACTGGGGGATGCTCGTAAAGACGCTCCACGACGAACTCGTCATAAAGGCCCTCAAGAACTCCCTGCTAACGGCAACCGCGACCGCGTTAATATCACTCCTCTTCGGCGTTCCACTCGGCTACGTCTTGGCTAGAAAGGACTTCAAAGGTAAAAGCCTCGTTCAGGCCATAGTTGATGTTCCAATCGTTATTCCCCATTCTGTTGTCGGTATAATGCTCCTGGTAACCTTCTCGAGCGCCATTCTTGACAGCTACGCCGGAATAATAGCGGCGATGCTCTTCGTTTCAGCTCCCTTCGCGATAAACGCCGCGCGCGACGGGTTTTTGGCAGTGGATGAAGAGCTTGAGCACGTCGCCAGAACCCTCGGCGCTTCGAGGCTTAGGGCCTTCTTCTCAATAGCCCTCCCAATGGCGTTTCCAGCCATAGCGAGCGGCGCGATAATGACCTGGGCCAGGGCCATAAGCGAGGTCGGAGCGATTTTGATAGTCGCCTACTACCCCAAGACTGCCCAGGTTCTGGTCATGGAATACTTCAACAACTATGGGCTGAGGGCATCGAGGCCCATTTCGGTGATACTCATAGGCATGAGCCTCACTATATTTGTGGTACTTAGATGGCTCGTGGGGAGGAGGGCAAATGCTGGAAGTTAAATCAATCTCCAAGGACTGGAAGGAGTTCAAGCTTAGAGAGATAACCTTCGGCGTGAAGGCGGGTGAGTACTTCATAATACTCGGCCCAAGCGGGGCTGGAAAGACCGTTCTGCTGGAAATTATAACGGGCATACTGGAGCCCGATTCCGGAAAGGTGATCCTCGACGGGAAGGATGTGACAGGCTGGCCCCCTGAAAGGAGGAGTTTAGCTTATATCCCACAGAACTATGCCCTCTTTCCCCACATGAGCGTTTACGACAACATAGCCTTTGGCCTGAAGTTAAGAAGGCTTCCTAAGGAGGAGATTAAAAGGAAAGTGAGAGACATAGCTGAGGTCCTCGGCATAGACCACCTTCTCCACAGAAAGCCGAAAACGCTGAGCGGCGGAGAGAGCCAGCGCGTCGCCATAGCGAGGGCCTTGGTGATTGAACCGAAGCTTCTCCTCCTCGACGAGCCCTTCGCCAACCTCGACGTCCAGACGAGGGCCAGGCTCATAGGAGAGATGAAGCGCTGGCGTAAAGAGCTCGGCTTCACGGCCCTACACGTTACCCACTCCTTTGAAGAAGCCGTCAGTCTGGGTGATAGAGTTGGAGTGATGCTTTCGGGGAGACTCGTGCAGGTGGGAAGCATTAGGGAGGTCTTCTCAAGGCCAGCTAACGAGGAGGTCGCCCGCTTCCTCGGCTTCGAGAACATCATCGAGGGCTTTGCCAAGGGGAGAAAGCTTAGAACTAACGGTCTTGAGATAGAACTCCCGGTTGAGGTGCATGGCAAGGTTCGCGTTGGTCTAAGACCGGAGGACATAATCCTGTCGCTTGAGCCCATAAGAACCTCCGCGAGGAATGAGTTCAAAGCCACCGTTGAAGCCGTTGAGGAGCTTGGACCTCTCGTCAGGGTGAGGCTCAGGGCTAGGGGACTGGAGCTGAGCGCCTTTATAACCCGCTCATCCATGCTCGAGATAGGAATAGGGAAAGGAAAGGAAGTCTACGTGAGCTTCAAGGCGAGTGCCCTTCACGTCTTCTGAATCTGTCCTTTATCTCCACGGGCAGTTTGTCGTAGAACTCCTCTAACACTTCAATGAGGTCCACGAGTTCTTTTGCAGTTAGAACCGTCGTCTTCGGTCCGATTTCGACCACCAGGGCGTTGTATTTATCTGGAGAAACTTCCTCCAGCTCGTCGAGGTGCTCGTCTTTCCTCGGAATCAGGTTTATCTCCCCCACCTGCCGCGATTTCCCGATGTCGAGCTTCCACTCCTCGATTGGAGTATCCCTCGGACAGTCGAGTCTCTCCACGAGTATCTTGATGTCCGCTACCGGCGTCCCATCGTGGGCGTCTATCCAGTCTATGTACAGCCTGCTCCCTTCGATGCGGTGAATCCTGACGGTGTAGATCGCGAGGGGGTTTGGTCTAACTGGAGAGCGCGTGGCGAAGACGCCCGTGAGGGGATTTTTAGGGTTGTTGTAGGGATGAACTTTCAAGACGCTCCTTCGTTCGGGCGTGTCGCTTTCATGGAACCAAAGGATGAGCTTTATCCAGTCCTCCTTCCCAAGCCCCTCTACTGCCTCGCTGAACTCCGGATAGATTTCAAGCCAAGTTTTCTCGTTTTCTTTCCTGACCATGCCAACGGGAATAATCTTGAAAGGCTCACAGTCCATACCATCACCAGAAGAAGAAAAGAAGGGAGAGTTAAACGCTTTACGGCAGTAAATCGTTGGTGAAGCCATCTGATATAACAGGCGTTTGCTGCTCGCAGTTGGCCAGGGTGTAGTCAAAGGCCTCCTCTACAGTGACGTCCGGAGTGGCGGGGTCTCCATCGTGGTCGTAGACATCGGCGTAGCCCGCGTTGATGCCCTCAAGGAAGAAGTAGTACGTGAACTGACCGTGTCCCCACTCGGAGCTCTCAAGCGAGAATTCCCTCTCTCCAGAGGCCATAACCACTATCCTGCCCTCGGCAGCCAAATCGGTCATTCCTCCGGAGTAGCAGCTGTCGAAGATGAATATTATCCTGTCAGTCGGGAAGTCATCGAACCAGGCCTTTAGCTGTCCGTCCCATATAAGGATGAAGCTGCCATCCGGGTTGCCGTCGTGGGTGACTATTGCCTCGTCTATTACCTCACTGTCTCCATCATCGGCCCTTCCTGTTGAACCGTGCCCGCTGAAGTAGAAGACAACCTCATCACCCGGCTGAACCTTCGATTTGAGCTCCATAACCGCGTCGTATATGTTGTAGAAGCTCGCGTCCATGTTGAGGAGGAAGATTATGTTCTCCGGCTTGAATCCATAGACGTTAATCAGGGTGTCATAAACCAGCTGGGCATCATCATCGGTGTATTGCAGATCGCTCGACGTGCCGGGGTAATCTGCTATCCCGATGACTATTGCGTACTTCTCTCCTTCGACTGGGGCCGAGAATACCCATTGCCGCGGTTGTGGTGCTCGTTCCCCTGTCCCTTCCGCCGCGGAATCCTCCTGCCTTTGGAATGTAGTCCACACTTATCTTGTGTCCTATCTTCACGTCCTCTGCATACAGGGGCTTGGAGGAGTCTATGTCGTATCTCTGCTGAACAGAGGCGACCATTGGTAGACTTAATAGAACTACTAACACCATAAATATGGCTGAAAGTTTCTTCATGTGGATAACCGTAACTGGGTATGGATTTATGCATAAAAAATTTTCTTTAAATTGTGCTTGAAGGAAGACCTTATCGTTACAAGTAGCAATGAAAGAGTTCTCAAAAGTGAATA
Organism: Thermococcus piezophilus; assembly: GCF_001647085.1. Classification (NCBI taxonomy): domain Archaea; kingdom Methanobacteriati; phylum Methanobacteriota; class Thermococci; order Thermococcales; family Thermococcaceae; genus Thermococcus; species Thermococcus piezophilus. The sequence goes on along the minus strand of NZ_CP015520.1, from coordinate 277,991 downwards.
AAAATTGGAAAACCTTTGCATTATTTTGCGGACAAAATCAACGCTTTCCTTATGTCCCGTGCTCCCAGCTCTTGAGATATTTCCTCTGCTCCTCGGTGAGCTGCTCGATTTCAATGCCCATGGCTTTCAGTTTTATCCTCGCCACCATCTCGTCTATCTCCCTCGGGAGCACGTAGACCTTAGGCTCAAGCGTATCGTGGTTGTTCCTGATGTACTCGGCCGCCTTCGCCTGTAACGCGAAGCTCATGTCCATGATTTCGGCGGGATGACCATCCGCTGCAGCCAGATTAACGAGTCTGCCCTCCGCGAGGAGATAGAGCCTTCTGCCGTCTTTCATCTTGTACTCGGTTATGTTCGGCCTCGGCTGGTTTATCTCAACGGCTAATGCCTCTAAGTCGGGCTTGCTTATCTCAACGTCGAAGTGGCCTGCGTTGGCCAAAATGACGCCGTCCTTCATGAGCTCGAAGTGCTCTCTCCTTATGCAGTTGATGTCTCCGGTTGCCGTGATAAAGATGTCTCCAACCTTCGCCGCTTCAGTCATTGGCATCACTAAGAAGCCGTCCATCCTGGCCTCCAATGACCTTATTGGGTCCACCTCAGCGACTATGACGGTCGCTCCAAAACCTCTTGCGCGCATCGCTATTCCCCTTCCGCACCAGCCGTAGCCGACGACAACGACGTTCTTGCCGGCAACGAGAAGGTTCGTCGTCCTTATTATGCCGTCCCATGTAGACTGGCCCGTTCTGTAGCGGTTGTCGAAGAGGTACTTGGTATAGCTGTCGTTGACCGCTATGATTGGGAACTTCAAAACCCTGTCCTTCTCCATGGTGCGGAGCCTTATGACGCCGGTCGTCGTTTCTTCACTCGCCCCCCAGATGTTATCGATAAACTCGGTTCTCTCCCGGTGGACGACGCTTATCATGTCGGCACCGTCGTCTATTATTATATTCGGTTCTATATCCAAAGCCCTGTGCATGTTCTCGTAGTATCCCTCCCTGCTCTCGCCCCTTACAGCATAAACCCTAACGCCTGCCTTAGCTAAAGCCGCAACCACGTCATCCTGAGTGCTCAGCGGGTTGCTGGCAGTGGCTGAAACCTCTGCTCCTCCAGCTTTCAGCGTGAGAAGCAGAAAAGCTGTCTTCATCTCGAGGTGGAGCGTGGCGGCTATCTTAACCCCCTTGAAGGGCTTTTTCTCCTCAAAGTCCTCCCTTATGCTCTGCAAAACCGGCATGAATCTTGACACCCAGTCGATCTTCTTCTCGCCGCTTGGGGCGAGCCTTATGTCCTTAACGCAGTAATTCTTCGTGCAGTCCATCATTATCACCGCAGGGTTTTAATCCTTTAACGTTAAAAGTCCATTGGTGGTTCCATGATAATCGACCTCTCCCTTTCCCTCTCCGAGGAGACCCGGGTTTATCCTGGAGACCCTGAGGTACGGATAAAGCCCTGGACGGTTATAGAACGTGACGGCTACTACATGAACGTCTTAAAGCTGGGTGAGCACAGCGGGACCCATGTCGATGCGCCGGCGCACTTCATACCTGGGGGGAAAACAGTTGATGAGCTTCCCCTTGAGAAGTTTATGGGTCCCGGCCTCGTTATCGATGTCCGGAGTGGTGAAGGACTGGTAGGGCTTGAGGAGGTGCCTGACTTTGGATTCCTGGGGAGGGTTGTTCTGTTCCTCACTGGAGGAAGGGAGCTATCACCAGAGATTGCCCTGTTCCTTGTCGCGGAGGGAGCCAGAGCTGTTGGAACAGACGCCATGAGCATAGGGGATGATGCCGTGCACAGGATACTCCTCAGTGGGGAGGTACCGATTTTTGAGAACCTTACCAACCTCGAGCTTTTGGTGGGGAAAGAGTTCACATTCATAGCATTTCCACTGAAAGTTAGGATGGGTTCGGGTAGTCCAGTCCGAGCAGTTGCTATAACCGAATAAGTCTGTGCTGATATCTGTTTGGCATTCCACATCCCAGCCGTTTTCTAGATTTAGCGGTGAATCCTCAATTTTTAAACGCAACTAAACATTGAGAAACCTTTGTTAACAGTTGCTGGATAAAAACCGCATCTCAACGCTTTTTTCTAAACAATGGGTAACACAGCTGGACGATTTCCTGAAAAAAGCTTAAATATGTCCTTTTTCATAAGGATAACTGAGGTGAAGTGCCATGATGGTAAAGAAAGCTCTGGCAATCCTGTTCGGATTGCTTATGGTAGCAATGTCAGTGAGTTTTACCGGTGTCAGCGCGGCGACGAGCAACATAGTCATCCTTGTCAGCGATAACGCCGCGGACAAGGGCATAGCAGAGTACCTCGCCAACGTGACCGGCGCGGTTATCGTGACAACCACATGGGGTGTCTACGATCCGAACGTTACCGCTGAGATTATGAGTTACGCTCCCGATGAGGTCATAATAATCGGCGGTCCTGACGCTGTAGTTGAAGAGTACGTTACAGACCTCCAAGAGCTCGGCATCTCGGTCGAACGCTGGGGTGGAGAGAACAGGTACGAGACCAACCTCATAGCCATGACCCAGGCCCCTGTCAAGTTTGGACTCAAGTTCAACGGAAGCGTTATGGTCGCTGGAAACGACAGCATGGCAATTCAGAACGCCATCAGGATAGCAGTTCAGAACAGAGCCATAATACTCTATATTAACAAGACCACGAACATCACCCTGCTGATGGAGAGGTTCCAGATAAGGAACATGACTATGGTTCACACCAATGCCTCTGAAATGACCATGGAGCTGGTTAGGAAGCAGCTGAAGGAGTGCAACTGCACCGCAGAGGAAGTCCAGGTCAACGTTACCAAGGAGACCGTGCTTCAGCTAATGATTCAGGTCAGGGAGAGGCTACTGGCGATCGAGAAAATAGCCAACGCCACCAATACAACCCAGCTCATGGAGCAGGTTCGCGTCATGGAGATGGCCATGGAGAAGGCCAACCAGGCCCTTCAGGCCGGCAACTACACCTACGCCTACCAACTTATGCTTGAGCTCCAAGTTCAGACTCAATTCAGCCTCAAGGCGGCGAACGGCGAGATGAGAATAGCGATAAAGAACAGCGAGAAGGTGGCCCTCGAGAGGGAGCTGGCAAAGCTTGAGGCCCAGATAAAAGTTATGGAAAAAGCCGGTCTCGACATGGCCCAGCTTAACCAGCTTATGGAGCAGTTCAAAATCGCCATCAAGAACAGTCAGTACGACGTTGCCAGGCAGCTGATGGACCAGATAAAGAGCATGATTCAAGAAGCCTACAAGAACAACAGGGAGGTCATAAGAAACGTCCCGAAGGAGAGGCCTCGAAGGCCGTGATCTACTCTATTTCCTTCCTCTCGCTGAGTAACATCAGACATTCTTTTTATCTTTCTCCTCGGCTTGCATTCTGCGCCTCTTCTTCTGCTCCTTTAAGTACGGATACCTCATTACATGCCCGCAGTTGAGGCACTTGATTACCACGTGGGGCATCCTTTTGTTCCTCAGCCTAACCCTGGCGTTCACGCCGGGAACGAGGAACGAGTGACATTTCTTGCAGTAGTGCCTCTTCCATTTCTTTGGCATCCTTATCTTGGCCTTCTGCTGAACGGCGAGGGCTATTTCGACGTAGCGGTTGGCTAATTCAGGCTCGTAGGGAAAGACGCGCTCGGCGAGCGTGAACAGAATATTCACTCTCTCCCTTGCTATTCTCTTCTTCTCCCGCTGCTCTCTTTGGCGTATGAACTTCTTTTTCGACATGATATCACCGTACCAGCCTCAGCTTTCCGGGAAATGGCTTGTAAATGTAGCCGGTCGCGATGAGTTTTTCAATCAGCTCAGATGCATCGGACGCGGAGAAACCGTACTCTGTGAGCCCCGCTAGGAACTCTTCACGGGTTATCTCTCCCGTTAGACTTGTCGATGCGAGGTCGTGGAATATCTCAACGGCTTTCTGTGCCCTGACATCCCCCGGGACGTAGCGCTCGTACTCCCGGGTGAGTCTCATTACAATCTCCGGATGGGTTCTTTTGAGGTCGTTGATAACCACGTTCCAGTCGTTGAGTATTGACTCGTTTATTTCCCTTACCTCTTTTGCGGCTTTTTTTGTTATCTTCCCCCTGAACCGGGTTATCGCTCCAAAGAGCCTTGTATCGAGGTAGTAGCGCATGCCTAGGTGTAGAACTCCTTCCGAGGTTGTCAGTTTTCCAAAGGTCTCACCGTACTCCCTCCTTCCCCACTGCCTCCACTTCAGGTGCTCCTTTTTAAGCTCCTCCAGTTTCAGGGGGCTCATTGATCTGAACCGCTCCCTCTGCATGAATACTGTGACCAGCAGGTTCGGGAGCAGCTGTTTAAACTCCCGGCTCTCCTCGAAGTAGGGCTTCTCCTCCCAGGGGGCGAGGACGAAGGGCGTCTCGGAGATCTTGGCCAAGATATCCATTGGGTTCGGTTCAACGTTGTGGGGAAGCAGGCCTATGGCGTTTTTGTTTATAACGAACCTCTCAGCCCACTTCGGGAGCTTTACCAGGCTTTTCTTTGATAGCGGTGTGTAGTACATCATATCGGTTTTGTTAGGATTTCCTACCCGGAAGTCAATGCCGAGCAGCGGGTCATCAATCTCAAGCGCCGTTTCCTTCCCAAGGCGAGTCTCCCAGGGCAGGTTTGAATAGAGGTACTTGAGGGCCTTCCAGAGTGCAAGCAGCCCCAGGTCCTCTCCGTGCTTGTAAACGGTGTAGTCAAACCCCTCGCCCCACCTGGGAGCGTTGCTTCCCCAGGGCATGTAGGGGACACCGTAGAGCGAGTATATGAGGGCCCTCCTCATGTCGTCGCGCAGGTAAACGGTTCGCTCGAATAGGTCAATTACTTCCCTCCTGCTCAGGGCGAAGTCCTTGTAATCGAGCCAGTATTCGGAGTAGTCCCTTCCTGCTATGCTCTCTGCGTGCATCATCCTCATGTTGCCTAGGGGATACGCGTCCATGACGCCTCTGACAAGCACGTAGCTCCCGGGCCTGACTTCCCCGCTCACCCGAGTGTTCTCTGTGGCTCGAACGATTAGGTACGTCCTGAACTCGTCCTTCTCCAGACCTGCCAGCTCCGATGGAGAGAGCGGGGAGAGGAGGTAATAGGCGGCATCCCTTGGGGCGTTGGGAGGTTTTCTCGCGAGCAGGAAACCTGCTACCTCTGTCTCTTCGCCGTTTTTTATTCTTTGAAGTCTCATCTGGAACTCCCTAACCCTTCTGCTAGGGCTCAGCGGCTCCCTCATCCGCTCCAGTCTCAGTAGTTCGAGTATCTCCTTCTCCATCATTCGTCTTCATCGACCGTAAGATTTATAAATGCACCGCGGGAGGTATATATCGGTACGGCGGTCATAGCGGTGGGGTTACACCCGGTCTCGTTTCGACCCCGGAAGTTAAGCCCGCCAGCGATCCCGGGTGTACTGCCCTCCGAGAGGGGGCGGGAAACCGGGGACGCCGCCGGCCACTATATTATCCCTTTTGGAGTAATTACCTACACAAAAGCTATTTAAATTCCTCCGGGGATTTTTTTACGGTCGATGCTCATGCTCAAGAGGTCAAAGAAGCAGGGAATTGGCTGGGATTACATTAAGGAGCGACATCCCGAAGTCGTTGATGAACTCAAGACCCTCCGTGATTGGGACAGCGTTAAGTCAGCTATTCCCGAGTCAGAGGCCATCCGGGACTATTCTGTCCTAGCTCTAGAAGCAGTGGCAGCCACAATCCGCGAGCTCAGAATCGACAGAGAGATGCTTGCAGAGCGAATTGAGATCCTTAACAGAAAGTTCGAAGAGTTAAGCTCTTCCCATAAGGAAAGCACTCATTCGCTGGAAAAACGTATTAAGGAGCTTGAAGACCAGCTAGCTGAGCTTGAACAGCGGACTCTCTTCCTTGACAGCGTTGAGATGCTGGTTCCAAGACTCAACGAGATTGACGAACGTATGGAGAGGCTCTCCGCAGAGATACTCAGACGGGTTGAGGAGCATTACAGTAAGAGAATGGACGATTTCATTAGAACGTATATTGAGGAGCGCCTTAAGAGCTTCGAGGGAGAGCTTAAGAGGAGTATATTTGGTGTGAGTGTGAACCTATCGGAAACCCTTCTCAGGATACAGCAACACTATGAGGAACTTGTTGCTGAGAATGTACGCCTTCGTTCCGTCGTCAAGGAGAGGGAGGAGCTAAAGAGAGCACTGGCTGAGAAAGAACGCGAGATTGAGGAGCTTAAGCGCAAATTGGCAGTCCTTAGAGAGATGTCGAAGCGCGTCAATACTCTGAGCAAGAGACTCTCCGACTACGAGGCAAAGCTAGCCGAGATGAGCCGTATCCAGAAGGAACTCGCTGTCCTCACGGGGACGAGAGATGTCGACGAGGCCCTTAACATACTCAAAACCCAGTTTATTCCAAAGTCAAAGTTTGAGAGCACTCTACGCGAGGTCAAGGGCATTCTCAGCGAGATTGAGGAGATACGCCAAGAAAACGCTAGGCTAAGGATCGAAAACGAGAAGTTGAAGGGGGTCCTGAAGACTCTTTTCCAGGAGAGGCTTGAAGAGTCAGTAGGGAGCGAGTCTGAGGAAACTTCATCTTCCTCTTTCGATGATAATAAGCCTGGTTAGTCCTTCTTTAACCTTCTTTGTAACTAGGTCACTTCTGTCGTCCATTTCCTCAAGTTTTGAGCGAATTATTTTCCTGAGCTTTGGATTGAGCTCGACTATGTGAATGAGCGTTTCAACGGTGCTTGCTCGAACTATCTCATCTTTGTCGTAGAGTAGTGTAAAGAGCTTCGGCAGGAAGGGGCTGATGTATCTGAGACCGTTCTCTCCAAGTGCCGAGATAAAATTAAGCGCAGTAAGTTTGTCCGTCGTGTCTTTTGAGGTGAGCATGTAACCTATGTCTCTAAATACATTGCCGAGAAGGCTGGGATTCACACGCATTATCTCCTCAAGGACGTACGCCATGTTGACCTTTATCTTTGGGTCACCTACCCTGTAGTTGGCGAATATCGCTGGAACAACTTTTGCAACCTTTTCTGGGTTAATCTCCACGAGTACACCGAAGGCCCTCGCTATCTCCTGAGTCAGAGGTATTGCCTCGCTCTTTCTGAGCATCACCAGGAGTTTAGTTATGAGGGACTCATGGAGATCAGGCATCTCTCGTATTGCCTCAACAACTACCCTAAGGGCATTCTTCTGCACGATCCATAGGTCGTCGTCGAGGTAGTGAAGTACTTCCTTCAGGAATTCTTTGTTAAGAGTGGCTTGTATGATAATCTCATTGATGTGTTTCCCTGTGGCCAGTGCCTCCCTGATGTCCAGCTCTTTTTCCATCCAACCACCGTTTTGAGATACTGCAAAGGTTTATATAAGCTTTTCACTTAACCGTTAGGGGGATAGGCCATGAAACAGGGAGTTCCAGTGATTCTGGTGTTAATATTAGCTCTTTCAGTGCTGGGGACCGTGACCGCGGATGACAATCCGATACTTTGGAAGGGCACGGTCTGTGATGATGTCCAGTATCAGAAGAGCATAGAGGCTGTTGCGATCAATGACGGTAGGGTGTACGCCGGTTGCTCATACAGACAGCTGGTTAACTCGAGCGGAATGATAGGTATATATTATCTCGGTCAACTGGTTGCTTACTCGTTCAACGGAACTTTTCTTTGGCAGAACGACTCAGGCTATGTTGTAGAGCTGTATCCTCTTTCCAGTGGAAAAGTTATCGTTGGAACCATCGGCGGCTTCGTAACATTTGACGAGAACGGCAAGTTCCTCTCAAGGAATCTAACCATTAACAAGCTTTACGATTTCCAAATCCTGGACAACACTGTTTACGCTGTTGATGGAGACTTCTTCCTTGAGAACGATAGCGTTACATATGTGGGGCACCTATATAGGGGAGAGATAATCAACGATAGCGTCGTCCTAAACAGCTGGATCGTTAACTTCACGAGCCTCGTGAGCAGGGTTCGCGTAGGGGAGGGAATAATCTACATTGGAGCGGGTTTTCCGTCGGGTTACGTGGGGCCAAGGCAGTTTGGCTTCGTTTACGGTGTTCTTCCCAATGGAACGCTCTCCTGGACCGTCGAGACTGGACAGTGGGTTAGGGATATGGAGCTTTTTGGGAACGACGTCATCGCGGGAACAGGCAAAGGGACCTCTGAGGGTTACCTCTATCGTATTGATCCGTCTGGAAACGTGGTCTGGAAGAGGAGGCTTTTTTATACGGAGGACATCGAAATAGCTGATGGAAGAATTTACGTTGGTGGAATGGGTAACGGCAATGGTGTTCTCGCAGCGATCGATCCGGAAACAGGGAACATGTTGTGGAACCAGACCTTTCCGTTCAGAGTCAAGGTTGTCAAATACGTAAATGGCACCCTCTTGGTCGGTGTTGGCAAGTTCGAGAGCAGGCAGGAGAATGGAACCACTATAATCTACACCTACGGCTCCCTCTACGCGCTTGATGCAAAGACCGGGAAAATATTAGGTGCCGTCACTGACATCGGCTACGTCAGGAGCATCGCGGTTGAAGGAAACGTGGCCATAGTGGGAACAGCAAGTTCATACTTCTACGTGGTGGACATCGGAAAACTCGCCGGGAAGAAAAATCGGGGCATCTGCGGTCCAGCTGTCCTCGTGGGGCTGGTCATAATACCCCTATTACGCAGAAAGCACTAACCCTTTTTACATCGCCACAAGGCCATATTCTATCAGTTTGTTTACTATCTTTCTGCCCTCCCGTGTGAGATCCACAACTTTCCTTATCATGACTATTTTTAGGAGCCCCTTGTCTATCATCCTGTCGTATATCTCCTCTATTTCTCTCTCATCGAGGCCGAGGAACTGATGAACCTCCAGCGGGTTAAGACCTGAATAGAGTGCCATGAGAATTTGTTTCTCCATCTCATCAAGGCTCTCCAGTTCCTTTAGTTCCTTCTCTATGACCTCTTTAAACTCTGCCTGAAGCACGGGAAATTCCTTCGACAGTTTCCTCACGAACTCAAAGTAGCCAGGTATGTATCTGATCAAATAGCGGAGCACATATAATCTGGTTTTCTTCTCTGGTATGTATAGGTAGGAGGTGATGGTCTCATTCACGTAGAAGTGTTTTATTTTCCATGCCTCCACCTTTTTACCATCCATGTCGATCTCTTCAACATCCATATCCTCAACATCAGAAAATATGGGTATCGGCTTCTTGGTTGAGTCAAGAACCACGATATTCCTCTCGGTTGTTCCCTTCTTGGCTGACTTTATGGAGACTATCCTGAGCGATCCGTCCTCCCACTTGGACTCCATGTTTATTGCCCCTCCTTTAATCCTGGCCAGCAGTAGCTTCACCGCCTTGCCGTTAATGAGCACTTCGAATATTGTATGAATGAACTCTCTAAACTTCTTTTCATCATATATCAGCAGGTTGTCCCCAATGGTGAGTATCAACATCAATTCCCCTCTTCCAGGAATGTAAAATTTCATACCGAAGTGCTCTTTCTCGGGGTTGAGCTTGTAGTTATCGGGAACGTTTACACTTAAGTCGGAGAGCGATGAGAATGAGAAAGTGTCCTCTCCTATGACCTCTCCCATGCGGAGGTATTTAAGGGTTATTCCATCGTTCTGGATAACCCCAATTGCGTCTTTCCATTTCACCTCTCTCGAGCCTCTCCAAGATGAAACTATAGCCACCTTTACCCTGGTCTCCGTTACTGCCATGATCCTCCCCTCTATGCCTCTAAGTTAAAGTGCTATACTCCTCAAGCTGTCTCTCCAATTTTTCAATCTTTGAACGGAGTTTTTCACACTCCTGAAAGAGTTTTATCTCCAGTGGGGTAACGGCAGGATTTTCTCCCCTGCTACTTATGAGCTCGTCAAGTATATTCAGTGCACTGTTTATATTGTTTGTGATTTTTATCAACGCTTCCTCTGGAGGGAGGGCTATGGTTTCTTTACCATCCTTACTCTTAAGGACTATAGGCAACTTAGTCTTGGCTATGTAATTCATCATGAGATTGAGTTTTTCTCTATCCTTTTGACTTGGAAAGCGAGCCAGCCAGAGACGCTTGAATTCCTCAAGCTCAGAGAGTATTTTCATAAGAAAGGCATTGTATTCATCTTCCGTGATATATCCAAGGGTGTAACCCCTTGCCACATCCAGGAGCATGAGAAGTTTTTCCTTTTTATGCTTGGCCTCATCAAGAACCTTTTCCACTTTCTCGTCAATAACCTGCCTGAGCTTTTTAATGAGTTCCTCCTCATTGATACCGGAAACCTTTACCGTTTCTTGCTCCACAACACTGGTGTCCTCTTTTTTGGTCTTTGACGGAGGTGTGGCTGGTTTTCCACCTCCTTTCAGCTCTCTTTCCATGAGCATCACGTAAAGCTCGCTCATCTGGTTGCTGATGGTGTTTGATATGATGTATGCAGATATGATTGCCCCCACCAACACTACAAGGGATACAATCCCTATCATCATCCAGTCCATGGGTCTCACCTCCCGGATAAAATGAAATAATGAAAGGTTTTAGAGCTTGAATCTGCTTATCATTTCTCTGAGGTTTTGAACGATGTCCCTTAGGTCGTTGGCGGCACGCTGTAACTCTTCAATTGAAGCGGTCTGCTCCTGGACGGCGGAGCTAACCTCTTCCGCAGAAGCCGTGGTTTCTTCAGCACTGGCTGCCAGATTCTCCAACGCCCTCAGGGCCTTATCGACCTCGTCTTGAGTGCGGAGGATTTGCTCTTTTACACTGCTCATCCTATCCTTGGTATCCTGGAGGAGGTCAGCAATGTTTGTCAAATAGTTGGTAGTCTCCCTGAGAGTTTCAGCACTCTCCCCAACCACGGTGACACCCCGTCTCGTGCTCTCCACGGCGTCTCTGATCTCGGCCGTAATTTGATCAATGATGTTCTTGATGTTGTCCGCTGCCTGTTTGCTTTCCTCGGCCAGCTTACGGATCTCCTGAGCAACGACTGCAAAACCTCTACCAGCTTCGCCAGCCCTTGCGGCTTCAATGGCGGCGTTTAGAGCGAGTAAATTCGTCTGCTCTGCAATGTTGGTAATCACGTTGGTTATTTCTTCAATGTTCCTACTCATCTCCGCCACCTTGGTTACAGCGTTTTCGATGTCCCTCATTGTCTCCTGGATACTCTCGATCTGCTGGGCTGAGGCTTCACCTTTCTCCCTGCCTTCACTGGCGATGTTAACGACCTCGTTGACAGCCTCTTCAAACTCTTCCATTACTCTAACGCTCTCGGAGCTGACCTCTGCTACAAAGCGCATTCCTTCTGTTATCTCGTTGATGTTCTCCTGCTGACGCTGGGCCTCAATACTAACCTGCTGAACTGCCTCGTTAACCTGATTAATGGCCTCGGTAACGCTACTGGAAATCTCGGCAAGCACGTTGGCACGCTTTTCAAGTTCATCTGTAATGTGAACGATTTCACCTATAAGACCCTTGAGTTTTTGGGTGGTGTTTCTTAGATCCTCAAGGATCCTTCTAAGTTCGCCCTTGGCTTCGACTGTTAGACCGTTGCTCAGATCACCTTCGGCCAAACGCTCAAGTTTACTCGCTATAGTGTCCAAAGTTCCGACGAGCTCTTTCCCGATGGCCTCAAAAGCTCTAAGGAGAGCCCCAATTTCATCGTTCTCAATGTAGTGAATCTGCTTGAGCTTTCTGCTTACCTCACTCAACCTTCCTTCAGCGAGGGACAGTGCGACGTCCCTAAGGGCCTCGAGTGGTTTAATAGAGGAGGATATTAATCTATAGGCCACAAGGGCTATCACAATTGAGAGTATGGCTAGTATGATAATGAGCTTAACGGCGTCCTTTGCTGTGCTCTCCTTTAAGTCATTTACAACTGTCGTGATTGATCCAGTTACCTCACTCACTGGAACTTTAGCAAAAACGTACCAGCCTGTGCTTGGTATTTTAGCACCGGCGACAACGATTTCAGTCCCTTCTCCTGTGTACATTACAACCCCCTCATCTTTACCGCTGCGTATTATGTCGGCTACTGGCTTGAGGGATTCCTGTTGGAAGACGTTGAGGTTCATCATGTACTCGTGCTTGGGATGCAGATATATCATTCCGTCGGGGCCAACAACGTATACATATCCCGTCTGGCCCACTTTGATCCTGTCAATCTTTTCAATAAGGGTGTCAATGTAAACATCCACGCCAACAACCCCGATGAGTTTGCCTTCATAGTAAACCGGCACTGCATAGGTTACCACCCACTTACCGGTGGATGCATCTTTATAGGGCTCACTCCAAGTAGGACCGTTTACCTCAAGGGCCTTCTTATACCACGGTCTGACGCGTGGATCATAGTCTTTGGGAAGTTCCTGTTCCGGATAGATGAACATGTTGCCGTTGACATCGCCAAAATAGACTGCGCTTATTTTTGGTTCTGACTTGCTGATAGCGGCAAAATGCTCCAAGATGATGGGCCTGAGTTCATCGGCATAGCCAGGATCGCCGAAGTTGTAGCCCTTTTCCTTCACTGCATTGAGAGACACTATTGTTACCTCTTTCGCCATCGTTCCATGGGTTTCTATTTCCCTGAAGAATGCTTCAAACTCGTTTGCGGTTGCTTCAGCTTGTGCTTTAACGACATCTTTTGCTTGATTCTCGATTATCGGAGACATCTTTGCCTCAATGGTTTTTTCCATGCTTTTACCTGCGTATATCATCATTCCACTGGCCACTGCTGTAACAAGCACCAACCCGAGTATTACGATTGCCAGGATTTTCTTCTTAAACTCCATAACACATCACCCCCATGGGAACTTAAATTTACGGGTTAGTAAATCTTCTCGATAACCTTTCCATTGGATACCTTCCTCATCCTGACTTTACCAGTTGAGAGGTCAAAGTAGATGGTTCTTCCTCCCTTCCCCCCGGTATCCTCGGCCACGAGCCTGATTCCAAACCTTTTAAGTTCCCGTTTGGCTGTCTCTACGTTCCTCTTCCCTATCATGAGCTGCTCGCTGGTTATGTTGGTGAACATGTGCGCCCCCCCGAAAAGTTTTGCCTCAGCCCTTCTCGGATTACCCCCAAGTTTTTGGAAGTCCCTTATGAGGAGCTGTAAGCCTGTATCAACGTATTTGGCAGGATTGCCCCTGTTTCCATAGTATGCCGCTTCCGGCAGGAGGGCATGGAGCAGGCCACCTACCTTTGTGAGTCTATCGTAGAGGGTTATACCGACACAGCTGCCTAACCCATAGGTGCTTATTATCCCGGCCTTCTTTCCGACAGCATAGTCGCCGATTCCGACCTTTATCTCCTGCAAGTCTCAACCCTCGCTGATTTCCATTCACAAAGGGTTGCTAACCCTGATTTGAGCCTTCATTAGATTGTATCGTTGGCTCAACGTCCTTGACTTGAGCCTCAAGTTTTCCAACCAGTTTGTCAAATGAATCTTTGGTTGGAATGAGATAGAACAGGCTCTCGATACCTGTGTTGGACTGATAAAAGCGCGTTCTGAAAATTATAACCTCCTGAACATCCCTTAGGTCCGGTCTGGTAAGTTCCTTCTCTATATCGTATGGACTTGTGACATGCTTTGGTGGACTAAGCGAGACGGGTTCATCAATGAGCTTGGCCAGTATATCGGTGTAGACCGAGATGAGTATGTTACCCACTTCCATTATGGCTGATCTCCCAATATCGTCTATTTCATCATCACTGGTCTCTGTGCCAAGAAGCAGTGCCACGAGCGCTTGGGCACTCTTCTTTGGAAACTGCAGAATGGCGAGCCCTGTAAGTCCTTCGGTTATATCAAACATCACGACAAAACTGTTGCTTATTCCTTTTCTGATGATGGTGGCCAGAAACTTTGCCCGCGGTATGACCTCAACTTCCGGAGGCTCCATTTCAATCTCGCCTATCATGTTTGAGAGTGCGGTCAATGCGTGGCTCATTGCTATGTTGGAAGCTTCACGAAATATGTCCTGATACCACTCAGAAAACCAGCTCTTGTGCCCGCTCATACCAATCCCCCCAGCAGGGTATCTATAATCTTCTTCATAGAGGAAGGATGAGGGAGTATTATGAAGTGCTCTTTGAACTCAATACCTTCAATTTTCATCTGAGTTTTCAGGAGTAGGGTATAGTCGCAATACTGACCTATATCGGCGAGTGCAAGATCAAGTATGGCGGGGAGAAAATCAATGACCAGATTGGGTGGAGTTTGCTCTATCTCCGTCCCGAGGAACTCACTGAGTGCGTTTGCGAAGGAGGATATCAGTATATTACCCGCCTCCATCACCGCGGACTTTGCCATTTCATCAAGCTCCGTTGTGCTTCCAGGGGGCATTCCCATCATAAGGTCAGACATCGTGAGGGCATTATTTAGATCCATAATGAAGAACGCATGACCACTGAAGCCCTTGCTCAGCTGTATGTACACAGCCGCCTTTACATCCTCGCCAACCTTTTCTGGCAGATTTTTGATTGACGTGATTTCCATTCCCGGAACCGTTACGTTGACTGTTAGACCGGTCATCCTGCTGAGGGTGTCCGCCGCTCTTGAAGCGCCTATGTTGAAGGTCTCAACCAGCGCGCTCTTTGCGAACTCGTCGAGATTTTTAAGATATTTTTCATATTCCACTCGTACCACCACCAAGCAGTCCATTTATCTCTATGATCAAAACAACACTACCATCACCCAGTATTGTTGCTCCTGCAAAGCCATTGATGTTGGAGAGCATCTTGCCAAGGCTCTTGATGACTATGTCCTTCTTGTGGAGAAGCTGATCAACGCCAATTGCCACTTTTTGAGAACCCAGGTCAACCACTATGGCAGGGAATTCATCCCTTTCAACTATAGGAAGGCCAAACAGCTCATGGAGCATTATCACCGGTATTATCTCTCCTCGGAGCACTATGACATCCTTTCCGCCAATGCTCTTCAGGTTTTCACGTTTTATTTCGATGCTTTCAAGGATGTTGTTTATTGGCACTGCATAAACCTCGCTCTGCACCTCTATGAGAAGAGCCTGGATAATGGCCATACTAACGGGCAGTTTCAAGATAAAGGTAGTACCCTTACCGACCTCGCTTTGAACTGATATTGTGCCGTTCAGACTCTTCACCACATCCCTCACGACGTCCATCCCGACGCCCCTTCCAGAGACATCGGTGACTTCATCCTTGGTGCTGAATCCCGGAACGAAGATCAGATTTATGGCCTCCTCATCACTCATCTCTGCTGCTTGCTCGGGGGTTATGATACCCTTCTCAATGGCTTTGCGTTTTATCTTCTCAGGATCAATTCCTCTACCATCATCACGAACTATTATCTCCACGTGGCTTCTCTCACGTCTTGCTATTAGCTCCAATCTACCCGCACGTGGCTTTCCAAGTTTTTCTCTCTCTTCCGGAGGCTCAATTCCGTGATCTATGGCGTTCCTCAGAAGATGTACAAGGACATCGCCCAGCTTATCAAGTATCGTCCTGTCAACTTCAATGTCCGCGCCCTCAATGATAAATTCAACCTCTTTGCCCATCTTCCTTGCCAGCTCACGAACCATACGAGGGAACTTGTTGAATACTTCAGCCACAGGTGTGAGGCGCATTTCCATTATCTCGTCCTGGAGTTCAGTGAGAAGTCTTGAGAGCGTTGAGAGCGTTTCTAGAAGCTCCCTGTCGCCCAGTCTTTCGGTTATCTGCTCCAGACGCCCTTTGTTAATAACGAGCTCACCGACAAGGTTCATAAGCCTATCAAGGTGTGAAACATCGACCTTTATAATCTTTGACACCTTGATCTTTGGAGTTGGCACGGGTTTGGGTTTTTTGGGTTTGTCCTTGGCCTTCCCCTCAGTTTTCTGTTTGGAACCTGAGGGTTTTCCTTCACCTTCAGCAGTTTCCGGTTCGATATGGTCGCCTTCTTCAACCTTTACATCCTCCACATCCGGATGCTTGCGTACAATGTTAATAATATCCTCGGGTGATGCACTTGATGCAATCAACACCTTGAAGTAGTACCCATCGATTATGTTGCCGTTTTGAATTGCCATAACATCCGGCATGGTTTTCGTGATATTCCCAAGTTTTTGGAGATCCTGGAGGATCAGGTAAGAGCGAACTCCCTTTAGGGGGGCATCCTTCTGCAGGTAAACGGTAACGGTATAAGTTTTGCCCTCCTGTTTAGCAGGTGGACGGTATTCCTCAATCTCAACCCTTTCAACCTCAGGGTGTCTTATTATCACATTCTTTATCTTTTCGGGACTCTCTTCAGTAGCTATCAAAAATTCCAGAACATCAACATCGGCCTTTCCATCCTCTATAATCTCTCTACTTGGCATTGTTTCAATTATCTCTCCAAGTTCCTCCAAATCAGAGAGTATTAGAAATGCCCTTACACCCCTGAGCTGGGCATCTTTGTGGAAATAAACCCTGATTCGATACTTTATTGCCTCAGTTTCCTTGATTTCTGCTTCTCTGGAAACTTCTTCACCCTTCTCTTCCACCTTTCCAGGTTGAGGGCTTGGAGGAGCCGTCTCTACCTGTCCCGCCTCCTCAAAGAACTTCTGGGCCTTTTTAAATAGCTCGTCAATGTCAAAATCCCCTTCGCTTCCGCTCTCCTCTATGTTGTCCACCATTCCCTCTAGTACATCAAGAAATTCCAAAAGAACATCTATAAGCTCTGGAGTTGGCTCGATCTTTCCACTCCTGACGAGGTCAAAGAGGTTCTCCATTTTATGGGCAACTTCACTGAGCCTCATAAATCCCATCGTTGCGGCTGTGCCTTTGAGTGTATGAGCATCTCTAAATATCTGGTCTATTAATGCTTTCTTCTCCTCCTCGCCACCCCCCTCTTTAACTATCTTTTCCAGAGCTAATATGGCGTTGCTGAGGCTGTCTATCCTGTCTCTCGCATCGGCAAGAAACTCATCTAAATACTGAGAGAGATCCTCCACTGGCACCACCCCGGTTAATTTTGTTTACTGCCATTACCACAGTCTCGGCGATTTTATCAAGGGGGGCCACATAATCAACCATGCCGGTTTCAATAGCCGCTTTGGGCATTCCGAAGATTATCGATGTTTCTTTGTCCTGGGCTATTGTTATTCCCCCTTTTTTCTTAATTGCAACTATCCCCTGAGCACCATCGCGACCCATGCCCGTCATTACCACCCCGACGGTTCTTCTGCCAAATACATCCGCCGCGGTTATCATCATGGGATCTGCGGCTGGCCTTACCCCATGAATCTTTGGTTTTTTGTTCAGCTCTATTACAGGCTTCCCTCCCCTCATCTTTACTTCCATGTGATAATCCCCCGGAGCAACGTAGCCTTTTCCCTCCTCGATGGGATCACCGTCTTCAGCCTCCTTTACATCTATCTTACTAACGCTATCAAGCCTCTTAGCGAATGATCTGGTGAATCCCGGGGGCATGTGTTGCACCAGAAGCACCGCGGCCTTTAAATTGTCTGGAAACTTCGGAAACACTTTGAGGAGGGACTGCGGGCCACCGGTTGATGCTGCCATGGCCACAACAGTTCTGGCGGACACACTGGGCTTTTTGACCTTTCTTTTCTGGATCCTGAGAATTCTCATTCTTTTGAGCTCAAGGAATCGCCTTGGGACTTTTGCAGCTTCCTTAATCTTTGCTATAATCTCATCTTTCATCTCCTTCATGTTTATGGAAATGGATGAGCTCGGCTTGGGTATGAAGTCTATGGCACCATATTCGAGGGCTTTTATAGTTGCTTCAGTACCCTCTTGGGTTAGGGCACTTATCATTATAACTGGGGTGGGGGTTTGTTTCATTATTACCCTCAGGGCATCAAGCCCGTTCATTCGAGGCATCTCTATGTCAAGTGTTATAACATCGGGCCTGTGCAGCTTGGCCATCTCAATGGCTTCTACCCCGTCCCTCGCCTCACAACAGACCTCAAGCTCGGGGTCGGAATTTATTATATCCCTGAGTATCTTTCTCATAAATGCTGAATCATCCACAACCAGCACTCTGATTTTCTTGGTGGATGGGCTCAGTGGCATTGGACTTCACCCTTAGCCTGACAGCACACGATTTATCTCTTCCAGCACCTTAGGGGCTTGGAACGGCTTGACGATGTAACCAGAGGCTCCTGCTTTTAACGCTTCCATAACCTTTCCCTCTTGTCCAACGGCGGTAATCATGATTATCTTGGCATTTGGATCGACCTTTTTTATCTCCTTCACAGCGGTAATCCCATCCATTTCGGGCATAACTATGTCCATAGTTACAATGTCGGGCTTGAGTTCTTGGTACTTCTGAACAGCCTCCTTTCCGTTTGCAGCTTCTCCAACGACCTGGTGGCCTCCCTGGGTTAGTATCTTCTTCAGCAGCATGCGCATAAATGCTGCATCATCTACGACCAAAACCCGTGCCATGGCCTTTCACCTCCAGGTTCTTGCGATATATTCTTGCGGGGAGATCATACAATTTAAACAACTTGGCGGCATTACCAAGTATGGTTTCAGTTTTACCAAGGATTAAATAGCCATGATCTTCAAGGGAGTCATACAGCTTTTCAAATATTTCCTCCTGGGCGTCCTTTTTTATGTAGATCAGCACGTTTCGGATGAATATCACATCAAAACCCTTGGGGTACGTTGGACTGAATAAGTTGAACTGCTGGAACTTGACGAGACGCTTTATCTTTGGGGAAATCCTATAGCGCTCTTGGCTTATTCTGGTGAAGTACTTGGGTATCATGTGCCTCGGCACCTGTTTCTCCACAACGTCTGCGGGATACTCCCCTCTTATGGCCGTTGTAAGGGCTTCTCTGTCTATGTCAGTTGCTAGTATCCGAACCCTAAATCCACCGAGATTTTCGCCTAAGGCTTCATAGAGGGTCATGGCTATTGAATAGGGCTCTTGTCCTGTGGAGCATGCGGCGCTCCATATCTTAATGGTGTGTGTATGATGCTTTTCCTTATAACTGACAAGCTCTGGAATAACTTTTTTTTCAAAGGTTCTCCAGACCACTGGGTCCCTGAAGAACTCTGTGACGTTTATTGCGATTGTTAGTAGTAGCTCATCAAGTTCCTGCTTGTTCGTCTTTATTATGCGGTAGTATTCCATATAACTGCTTATGCCAAGCCTTCTCATCCTTGCCCTTATGCGTCTTATGAGGTATGTATCCTTGTAGGCGTCACTATTTACCTTTAGGTGCCTGAAAAGTTCCTTCTTAACCATCTGATAGCCGGAATCATTTACATCCACCATTTCAAGCCACGCACCCATAGGGGATTATCCGATACTTTTGGTTAGCTGTTGCAGACTTTTCAAAGTTTTATTATCTCATAACTACATAAAAAATCTTTGTTTGTATGTAGTTGTGTAGGTACATAGGTAGGCGATTACGTCAGGATTTATTATTATATTAACGAGTATTAAAAGTTATTACCTACATGCGAAAATCTTTTATTCTTTAGGCGATATTAAACAAATAGCGGTGTGGGGGGATTACCCGTGAGCCGAGGAACAACCATAGTTGCGGTAGGCTCAGTGTCACTTCTCACACTTGCCGGAACCCTGGTGTCCCCTGTAGTAGGGCTTGTTATAGGCGTTGCCTCCACTATTGCGGTTTCCGTTTACCTCTCGCGGATAGGTGATGAGACAAGTAAAATTCTGGATGCCATTGAGGCTATGCTAAAAGGAGAGAGGGTTGACCTCTTAAAGTTTAGGGCAGAGATTGCAACCAGATTAAATGTCATCGGTGAGAGGATAAATATCCTGAGCAGAAAAAAAGTTGAAACCCACCGGGATTCAATCCCACTCGAGATCAGTACTGCTCTTCAAAATCTTGAGGAGGTAAAAGAAAAGTTGTCCTCCACCCTGTCAAGTCTTGACGTTGAGAGCAATGTGGAATACGATGAGATTACCAACGTTCTCGATAGGGAACGCTCTGCAATTGCAGAGCTTGGGGACTACATCCAAACTTTAACGGCGGGTATAGAGGAGATGAACACCCAGGCCCAAGCTCTCACCGATTATGCCCTAGAAACCGCCAACATGGCCGAAACAGGGAGGCGCATTTCGGACAACGTTGCCCTTAACGTTGCGAGCATCAATGAGGTCAACCAGAACATGGAGAAAGCGGTTTCCATACTTGTAAGGCACTCCAAGAGGATAGGGGAAATAGTTGAGGTTATCGGAAGCATAGCGGAGCAGACCAATTTGCTCGCCCTAAACGCTGCTATTGAGGCTGCAAGAAGCGGTGAGCATGGTAGGGGCTTTGCCGTTGTTGCAGAGAACATCCGTGAGCTGGCTGATCAGTCAAAAAGGTCCACGGACCAGATAGCTGAGCTTATTAGGAACATGCAGGAGAGCATTGAAACTGTTGTAAACTCAATCAAACAGGGGTTCAAGGTAACAGAGGAGATAAAAGACGCTGTCCAAGAGCTTATAGCAGCTTTTGATGACATAGCTAGGCGAGCTAATGAAACTGCCAACATGATAAAAGAGCTCTCCGACAGCATAGATAGCCAGGCTCAATCCGTCCAGATGCTCATGGACAACATAAACAATGTTCAATCCCTCCAGGATGAAGTGTCTAATAACATAATTCCTATTGTTGAATCCTTCACCGAGATGCAATCTAGGTTAAATGAGATACGAAGTGGCCTTGAAGATATTGAACAGTCCATAACCAAATCAAAGGAACTTCTTGAAAAGGTTAAGGTCACGAGGAGGTGATTATATGACCGAGATTCAGGTAGTGGCCTTTATGGTTGGAAAGGAGGAGTTTTGTTTGGATATCTCAAAGGTTAGGGAAATAAAAGAGATGATGCCAATAACCAGAGTCCCCAATTCTCCGGATTTCGTTGAGGGGGTTATAAATCTTCGTGGGCAGATAACTACTGTTGTCAATCTCAAAAAACTCCTCGGTTACTATGATTCCGATGAAGACCTCTCGAAGAAAAAGATAATACTTGCGGAGGTCAGGGATGAGATAATAGGCATAATCGTGGATTCTGTCTCGGATGTCATAACCCTAACCGAGGATCAGATAGACCAGCCACCAAAGACCTTAAGCAGCAGGGTTGACATCCGCTACATCAAGGGCATAGCCAAAATAAACAACGGAGAAAGGCTCCTCTTAATGCTTGACCTAGACAAACTCCTTGGGGAAGAGTTTTAGATAAGGTCAAGTTCCTTGAGTATCTCCTCTACGCTTTTGTCCCCGGTCTTTTCCATGTTTTCCCCTTTGTCGGTTAGTTTTAGCATGAGCCTTTGCACCTGCTCTTCAAGCTTTCTAAGTTCCTCAAACTGGTGCCGCAGCTTTTCGTAGAACTCCTTTTCAACAGGTGTAACAGGTATGGGCTCCTGAAGTTCTTCGGCTATCTTATCAAGTTCACCTGCAAGCTCGTAAACCATCTTGTGTATCTGAATGAAGCTCTTCTCAGGGTTGAGCTCCTTTTCCTTTCCGTCCTTGTTCACTTTCATCGGCAGATCGAGCCTTTTTACCCTGACGATTATATCGTTGAAAATGGCATAGACTTTCTCATCTGGAAGGGACACTATGGCCAATTTACGCAGATTCTTTAGGAGCTGCAAAAGGTTCTCTTTGAGTTCCCTGAATTCCTTTTGTCCCTGTCCGGTAAGGACGTAAATTTTAGCTATGTCCCTAAGTGACAGCAAGGCCCTTTTAGCCTCGGCCATACCAGCACTCAATTTTTCCGGCTGTAGGGTTATGGCAGCCTTGATGACATCCAAAAACTCTTCAACTTCCGTCCGTTTTCTCCGCTCTATGGTTTCCTCAAGATGTTCTATCTCTTCCTGTAGCTCAGAAAGGAGCTCTCTCTTAAGTTCTTCCCTTAACGTACTCTCAGTCTTTTTCAGCTCCTCTTCAAGGGATTCAATATGCTGGCTTGTCTTTTTTAATTCAAACCTTAAATTACCGAGCTCATAGTCAACCTTTGTTTCGAACTTTTGGAGCTCTTTAAGGGAATCCTCTAATCTCCTGAGCTTCTCTTCTACCGCCCTGAGCATCTGGCTGACCTCTTCCTTGACCCCAGCTTCCCCTGAAGAAACACTCGACCTGACGTCCCTTATCTTTGATTCTAGTTCGTCCCTCACTTTTGAGAGCTTGGACTCAAGCTCGCCGAGCTCCTCTTTGAGCTCAAAGTGTCTGGCCAGGACTTTGTCCGTCACGTCCCTGACGTAGTACGCCAGAACAATGGCAACTCCCACGGTAACGGCGAGCTCGATTATCATCTCCATACCACCTGGCTTCAGCCGTGTAATCTGCGGCGTTATGGTATTTAGATTTTATGCCCTTCTACCGTATTTAGTCGATATATGCCACAGAGAACCAAACAGTGAATTGGAAATTATCCATATCATTGGATGATTGTTCTTGATACCAATTTTGTTCAACTTCTGAATGAAAATTCTACAATCAAAGATTATCATTGATGAGTTATTCCCATGGCTAACCAAAAACGTTATATATTCTACAAACGACAATGTTATGTACTGGAGTGGTGTGTCCATTATCCTTAGTGACCATTCAGCGGCTATAATCAGGGACGCCGAAGCTGACCATGAACTTCGGGGGGAGGAAGGATGAACACAGTGATCGTTGATCCACAGGTGTTGCGTTCCATCCACCGCAGCGAACTGCGGAAGAAGATACTGATGTACTTGAGCGAAATATATCCTTCTGCGACGTACCTCTCGGAGATAGCAAGGGTGGTCGGTTCTGATCCATCGAATGTCAGAGGTGCCCTGGTTGGCCTCGGCAACCGCTACAACGGTGAGAGCTCTCTTGTGTACCTTGGCCTCGTGGAGGAGGTTTCTAATAACGGCTTCAAATACTACCGCCTGACAAACTACGGGAAGAAGGTTGTGGACTACCTCAAGGAATATTATCGCTATTACAGGAGGTTCATGTGAGGTGATAACATGAATCCCCTCGATGCTGTCGATACCAACATCGAGCAGATGATTAAGTTCTCGGTGCTTGAAATAATCAGCCTTGGAACCAAGCATGGTGTGTTTCCACTTCTTGCAAGGGGGCCAACGATTCAGGAGCTGATAGATGAAGTGGATCTTCCCAACAGGCGCCTTCTACTCGGTTTCATAGAGACCCTCGAGAGCCTGAAGATAGTCCAGGAGAAAAACGGCAGGCTGTACCTCAATGGTTTCTCATATACCATCAACGTACCAGATGAGAAGTACGACCTTCTCGTCCCGGACTGGATTCCCATTCAGGAGGAGATCTACCGCATGGTGGATTATGTATTCATAACTCCCATTCACCCCCACGTTCTCATGGACTTCGACAAGGACGCTGACTTCTGGGACATACGTATGAGCACAAGGTTCTCCAGCATCTACCGCGAGGCGATGGCCCAGGTGGCCGGCCTTAGACAGGGGATGCATGTTCTTGACATTGGCTGTGGCTCATATTCCCCGCTCCAGTTCGGGGAGATGATAGGATACAACGGCTTCTACCTCGGCATCGACTACTCCCCGGCGCTCATTGAGATAGCTCGCGCCCGTATCGAAGGTAAGAGCCTGCCGGTGGAGCTCAAGGAGATGGACGCAAAGCTCATAAGGCCTGTGAACGAGTACGACTCTGTTTTCCTCAGTTTCGTCCTTGAGTACATCGATGACTTTCCCATAGTACTCAAGCGCGCCATGGAGGCCCTCAATTCTGGTGGTAGGATGGTAATCCTTGAGCCCTTCAGAGACACCTTCAAGTATGTCCAGGCCCTGGAGTTCTTCGAGGGCCTCAACAAGGACTTCATTGGCTTCCCGTCCACCCGGGATGTGAAAGATGCCATCCTGAATGAGGGCTTTGACGTTGAGATAAGCCAGCCAGCGAGGAGCATGCTGGTCGTTAAGAAGATGTAATTCCATAGTCTCTGCTTTTTTAATACTTTGTACCATCCTTAATTAATGTTTTTGTTCTTGTTGTTTCTGGCATATCCCCCACTGAGTTTTGGATGTCCTTTCAGGTACCTACATATGCACCTACACAACCACCTACACTACTAAGGACAAAAAAGGCCTTTATATTTACATAGCGTAATTAACGACGCAGACAACCCTAGGGGGTGCGTGTAGAATGAAGGCCAGGACAAGGAGAGGTGCCGTGGGTATCGGTACCCTTATAGTTTTTATAGCCATGGTTTTAGTGGCTGCAGTAGCAGCAGCAGTACTCATCAACACCAGCGGCTACCTCCAGCAGAAGGCCTCCAGCACAGGTAGGGAAAGCACTGAACAGGTCGCCAGCGGAATACAGGTTATGAAGGTTTCCGGACACTACGATGGAACCTCAGGAATAGACAAGCTTGCCATTTACGTCACTCCGAACGCTGGAAGCACCGGCATTGACCTCAAGAACACTAAGATAATCCTCAGCAACGGAAACGTCCAGGGCATTCTCGAGTATTCTGGAGGAACCCTCAAAACCTATGTCCAGGGTCCGCTTAGTGACATCTTCACTACTGATCCCACTGTTTACAACTGGAGTGCATTAACCAGCACGACCTTTGGTATCATCGTTGTTCAGGATTATGACTCCTCCGTCCAGCAGGACGCTCCGACACTCAACCAGGGGGACATCGTTATACTGACCATTAGGGCAGATCAGCTGTTTGGATCACCAATACCAGTTAGGACTCACATTACTGGTCAGGTCGTTCCTGAGTTCGGTGCACCGGGCGTCATCGACTTCACCACACCAAGCACCTACACCAGCACCATTGTTGACTTGCAGTGAGGGGGTGAGATGTGATGAGGTTCCTTAAGAAGAGGAAGGGTGCCGTGGGTATCGGTACCCTTATAGTTTTTATAGCCATGGTTTTAGTGGCTGCAGTAGCAGCAGCAGTACTCATCAACACCAGCGGCTACCTCCAGCAGAAGGCCTCCAGCACAGGTAGGGAAAGCACTGAACAGGTCGCCAGCGGAATACAGGTCGCCAGCGTCATTGGATGGGTTAATGAGAGCGGTGTCTCAAAGCTTGCCATTTACGTCACTCCGAACGCTGGAAGCACCGGCATTGACCTCAAGAACACTAAGATAATCCTCAGCAACGGAAACGTCCAGGCCATAATGCAGTACAACTCCAGTTACTACCTCAACACTCTAACCTCCGACATCTTCGCCGACACTGCCAACTTCAACTGGAGCGCCATGGGTCCAACCGACTTTGGTATCATCGTTGTTCAGGATTATGACTCCTCCGTCCAACAGAACGCTCCGACACTCAACAAGGGCGACATGGTCATACTTGGAGTTAACACTTACAAGGTGTTCGGAGGAATTCCGGTTAGGACTCACATTACTGGTCAGGTCATTCCGGAGTTCGGTGCACCGGGCGTCATCGACTTCACCACACCAAGCACCTACACCCAGAGCGTTATAGAGCTTCAGTAACTCCACCGCTTCTCTCTATCTTTCGTTTTTTGAAAATTTTTAGGAGGTGGTGCTATGCGTAGGGGAGCAATAGGCATTGGCACTCTCATCGTGTTCATCGCAATGGTGCTTGTAGCTGCAGTAGCGGCGGGAGTAATCATAGGCACAGCGGGCTACCTCCAGCAGAAAGCTCAAGCCGCTGGAAGAGAGACCACCCAAGAGGTAGCAAGCGGCATCAAAGTCCTCAACATATATGGCTACACCAACGCTACCCCGCCGAGCAAGGGTACCATAAGCAGGATGGCGGTGTTCATCGCCCCCAACTCCGGCAGCGAGGGCATCGATCTGAGCAACGTCAAGATAGTCCTTAGCGACGGAATAAAGCTCGTCGTCTACAACTACAGTGGGATACTTTATAAGGGTGTTGTGGACGATCTCTTCAACGGCACGGAGATAAGCAGCAAGATATGGGACAACTCCAGCTTTTCAGACACCAACTTCGCAATAGTCGTCATCCACGACGCGCCAGTGAGATGGACGCCAACCACCCGAACCTCGAGTGGGGTGACCTGGTAGCGCTCCTCATAAAGACCACTGTGTTCAGCGCCGAGAATGGGGAGAAGGGAATAGGTCCAGCGACCAAGATGGTTGGTAAAGTCATACCCGAAGTCGGCGCTGCGGGAGTTATAGACTTCACCACCCCCGCGACTTATAATTACAATGTGATGGTGCTTCAGTGAGGTGATTGCCATGAGACGCGGAGCCATTGGTATTGGCACTCTCATCGTCTTCATCGCAATGGTGCTTGTAGCTGCAGTTGCCGCTGGTGTGCTCATAAGCACTTCTGGCTATCTCCAGCAGAAGGCGATGGCCACCGGCAGGCAAACGACCCAGGAGGTGGCGAGCGGCATCAAGGTGATGAACGTCTACGGCTACACCCCCGCCGACCCGGCCGGGAGCGGTAATATAACCAGGATGGTGCTCTATGTCTCCCCCAACGCCGGTTCTGGCGGCATAGACCTTGCCCACGTCAGGGTTGTCCTCAGCGACGGCAAGAGAATGGCCGTCTACAGGTATTACGATCCGAACGAGGATCCGGACCTTCAGGCAAACTACTTCATCTACTCCGGTGACGTGAGCAACGTGTTCGCCGATGTTGGTGAAGACCCGACAACAGGGGCTGTTAATGTCAGCACATATACTCCAACCCCGGCCAGCAACATATCAACCCTCTGGAAGAACTTGTACTACTACAATACAAATGCAGACGGTAATGGCCAAAGGATGCTCTTTGGTATCATCGTCGTCAGCGACAGCGACCAGAGCCTCAGCGGAAGCCCCGCGCACCCGACCCTCAGCTGGGGTGACATAGTGGCAATAGCCCTCTGGACGATACCGTTTGATGATGATGGTGACCCGACTACCGGCTACGGTCTTGGTCCAGGCACCAAGGTCACCGGTAAGGTCATACCCGAGAACGGTGCTGGTGGTGTGATAGACTTCACAACACCAAGCACATACACGGACAACCTGATGGAGCTGCAATGAGGGGGTGGCTTCCATGGCGCTGGACTTCCTCTCGTCTTTGTTCAAGAAGAAGCCAAAGGAAGAGGCCACCCCTCCGGAGGAGCCCATCTTTGAAGAGGAACTAGAAGAGCGTGTCGAAGACAGGGAGGAAAACGAGCAGATAAGACAACTCATGGAGCGCATCAATGAGATCGAGAACGACATCCCAAGGATAAAGATAAGCATAGACACGATAAAGAAGCAGATGCAGGAACTCCGCGACGACATCGACAGGCTTGACAAGACCATTAAGGACGTCATGATGCTCTATGAGGTTATTAGCCAGGAGGTAAATCCATTTAAGGACCAGATGGGACAGGAGAACCCGCTCACCAATGAGATACAGGATCTCAGGAAAGAACTGGAAGACCTAAAGCTTGAGATCGCTCAGATAAAAAACGACATCAAGGTGCTTGCGGGATATGGGGTTGACCTCGATTCGATAATCTACGAGGTGCTTGCGGAGGTGTGACGCGTGGAGATTGGCAGGCTCGTTACAGAGGCCGACATCAACGCCAAGCTCGCGGAGCTCAAGGGCAAGGTTCCAACAGTCGTCATCAACGACCTCCGCGAGAAGCTCATAGCACGTAAGGACAACCTCACTTACGACCAGCTTGAGAAGATAATCCAGAAAGTCCTTGACACCTATGGAAGTCAAGCTACAAAGTACGAACAGCTTAGCAAACGCGTTGATGAACTAGGCAAGAGGCTCACCGATCTGAGCCTTCAGTTGGGCAGGCTCGTTGAGACTCTCGAATCTGCGAAGTTCGATGTTCAAGAGAAGAAGGCTGAGAAGGTCTCCCAGAAAGTCGACGAAGTCCACAAGAAGATTGGGAAGCTTGAGGAACTCCTCGAGGGGGAGGAGAAAGAGGAAGTTCCTGAGGAACTCACCGAGAAGCTCGAGGAGCTCCACAGAAAGGTCGATGAGATTGCCGAGAAGGTCGAGGTTCAGACGGCAGCCGAGAAACTTGAAGAAGCCCAGGAGAAGCTGGAGGAGCTTCAGGCCAAGATAGAGGCCGGCGAAGAGATCAGTGAGGAGGAGCTTGCGGTCGCCGAACAGGCGGTTGCCGAGGCCCAAGCTGCAGCAGAGGAAGCCCCGGTGGAAGAAATAATGGGTGTTGAGGAGGTAGAGGCTCCCACTGAAGAGACTGCCCCTGAGGAAGTTGAAGGGACTGAGGAAGTCCCAGGGGTGGAAGAAGTCGAGGTGCTTCCGGAAGAGACTGGAAACGTGGAGGAACTTCCCGAAGAGGCTCCGCAGGAAGGAATTGTTGGGGAAGTTGAGGCCGTCCCCGAGGTAGCCGAGGAAGTTTCGATTGAAGAGGTTCCCGCTCATGAGGTTAAACCTGAGGAAATCAAAAGGGAGGAAGGTGGTGTTGAGATGGCTGAGAAGATCCAGATCCCGGAGGACATCGCAAGCCTGCTCTTTGAGGAGGAGCCAAAGAAGGCACGCCTTGAAAAGCTCCACGAGGACATCGTTTCCACCATGATAGCCCTTAAGTGGCTTGGATTCCTTATCGACAGGGTTGGTATCCAGAACCTTGAGAGAGTGCTTGAGTTTTACTATGAGATAGGCTGGATAAGTGAGGAAGTGCTCAACCAGCTCCTGCGCTATGCCAAGGGTACCAGGCCGCACCACAGGGACCCCGAGTGGAAGCCGGCCGAGAAGCTCACCGTCCAGGATCACCTCATAAGCTTGCTCTTCATCGAGAGGCTCAGAGGACTCAGGATAAACAGGAACGTCCTAGACAAGCTTGAGCGCGAAATCAAGATGCTCGAAAAGACCCTCGACGAGTTTTACGGTATCTGAGGTGCAGGACTTCAGGGAGAGGGGGGCGGCCTATGGGATTCAGCGTATCAGCGAGTACGGCCATAATCTTTATTTCTTTTTTAATAGCCGCCAGCACCCTTTACACCGCGTGGGAAAACAGCTACTCCAACGTCCAGGCCGCCCGCGAGGACTGGTACGAGCTCAGGCTTTCTCAGGTTCATTTCGATGTTGGTGATGTAAGCATTACTGCGTCCGGTTCCTCTGATGTGAGTGTGTCTTTCAAGTATTTGGGTCAGACCATTAGTGGAACCGTTGTTGTACTTCATAACGGAACCTACGTGTCGTCCGTTAATCTTGGCTATTTGATACCAAACAATTATTACACCATTACGGTCACTGGGGGAGCTGATATCAGCGGTGCCATTAACTATGCCACGTTTGGATTTGACAACGGATGTATGCTGCTGGTTGAGTATTATTATGACTCAGCCAAATTGGCCTATATTGTGAACAGCTACTCGACCCAGTGTCCAATGGGGGTGAGCTGATGGCCGCAGGAGGGCCAGCGAGCGAGTTGATTATGTTCATTGTGGCTGTGATCGTTGCCGGTAGCGTTGCCGGCGGATTAGCTTATATCACCAACGACATAGCCCACGGCATGAACGATAGAGGGGCAATGCTGGCAGATCAGCTCAGGACTGACTTCTCCATCATAAATGACCCGAACAACATACCAGTAAGTGGAACTGGGCCCTACACGTATACGTTTTACATCAAGAACATAGGGAAGGAACCCTTTCCATTCACTGCCGATGCAGTTCAGGTGTTTATTGACGGGGATATGGTGCCCCCTGCGAACCTCACTTTCACCGATGTCTATGGGAATACAATAACTACTCTCGGCCCCTACGAGGTCGGCGTGATAAAAGTCACCAAAGGTAGTCTCCTTACATCCGGACAGTACTACACCATCATGGTGGTTCTTGAAAACGGCAAGAGACGCAGCCTGGTCTTCAAGGCCCCATGACGTCGGCGGCCTTTATCATCCTCGGGTAAAATAACGCGAGACGGTGGTGGTCATCTTGGTCGAGGAACTCCTCAAGATTGAGCTTAAGGGCGATGAGCTCCACAGGCGTCTCGGCGGGGGCATTCCCGCGGGCACCATCATGCTCGTCGAGGGTGATAGGGGTAGCGGTAAGTCTATATTTGTTCAGCGCCTTCTCTATGGCTTTCTCATGAACGGCTACACTGCCAGTTACATTTCAAGTCAGTACACTACCGTTGAGTACATAAAGCAGATGGAGTCCCTTGGTTATGATATAATCCCCTTTATAATCAGGAAGAAGCTCATTTTCGTCTCTCTTTACCCGCTACTTACTGGTGTGAGTGAGAAGAGAAAGTTCTTTAGCAGACTCTTCGGGGAGCCCCGCCTCTGGGAGCCGGACATCATGATCATTGATTCATTCTCCTCCCTCTTCTCCCGCGAGCAGGACCCAAGCGCTGTCCGCGACTTCCTCCTCTACGTCAAGAAGATGGCCTCCCTCGGCAAGGTGATAATACTCACCGCCAATATCGAGGAAGTCGACAGGGATTCTCTCTTCGTCCTTGAGGAAGCCTCCACCATGCTGGTAAGGCTCAGCGTTAAGGTCTTCGGTGGTGATCTCAAAAACTCGGCAACTATAGTCAAGTACAACAACGCCAAGGGCATATTTCAGAAGATTATCCCGTTCCGTGTGGAGCCGAAGGTTGGACTGATAGTAGAAATTGCGGCGGTGGTGTAATATGGCGCAGGCGTTCAGCGACACCTTTGAGGAAGCGATGGCGAGGAACCCGCATCTCAGAAAGTATGTTGACCAGTTCAGGCGTAAGTACGGTAAGTTGCCTGAGTTTCACGCCCAGCTCAGCAGGGACATGAAAGAAATCCTCTACCCCAACATACTCTACCCCGTCGGTGATCCGATATTCATCCACATCTACGGCGACCCTGCCACTGCCGAAAAGAAGTACATCGTCATAGAGCCCCGTATCGAAAGCAGGGAAGAGGAGCAAAAGTACAGCATGATCCGTGACAAGATACTGGAGCTGGCCCCATCGAGGGAGATACCGGAGGAGCAGGAGGAGTTCGAGCGCTTTCTTGATGCTCTCTTCGACGAGGCGGTGTTGGCCCTCATCAAGTCGAGCAAGGGCGGCCTCTTCAGCAGAGGACAGCACTTCACGATCACCAAGGACGAGATGGAGAAGTTCCGCTACCTCATCAAGCGCGATATCATCGGAATTGGCCCCCTCGAGCCGATAGCTAGGGACCCCTATATTGAGGACATCCATATCATCGGTGCCAACAATGTCTCTCTTGTCCATAAAATATTCGAGATGATGCAGACCAACATAACCTTCGGCGACAACGTCAAGCTAGCCGACTACTTCAAGAACATATCTGAGCGCATCGGAAGGCCTGTAAGTGATAGAACGCCCATTGTTGACGGTGCTCTCCCAGACGGTTCCCGTATCAACATAATCTACTCACCGGACATATCCATCAGGGGCCCAAGCGCAACCATCCGTAAGTTCTCGGCAACTCCGATAAGCATTGTTCAGCTGATAGCCTGGGGAACGCTAAGCGCCGAGGTTGCCGCATACCTTTGGATAGCCATCGAATACGGTATGAGTGTCTTTGTCTGTGGTGAAACAGCTTCAGGTAAGACTACGCTTTTGAACTCGATTATTCCCTTTATCAAACCTGGCTCAAAGATATATACCGCCGAGGATACGCCGGAGGTTCAGGTTCCGCATCCGGTGTGGCAGCGCCTTATAACCCGTGAGCGCGGTCCTGAGGAAAGCAGGGTTACGCTCTTTGACCTCCTAAAGGCGGCACTCCGTTCAAGGCCGAACTACATAATCGTCGGTGAGATCCGTGGCGCTGAGGGTGCCATCGCGTTCCAGGCCATGCAGACAGGCCATCCTGTCATGAGCACCTTCCACGCGGGTGACATTAAGAAGATGATACAGCGTTTCACTGGGCATCCAATCAACGTCCCGATAACATTCATTGACAACCTTAACATAGCAGTCTTCCAGCAGGCGGTCTATGTCAAGGGTAAGTTCCTTAGGAGGACCATCAACGTCGTCGAGATCGAGGGCTACTACGAGGAGCTCGGCGGTGTGGCCACAAGGAACGTCTTCGAGTGGGATCCAGTATCAGACAGGCACATCTTCCGTGGTTTCAACAACTCTTACATCTTAGAGAGGAAGATAGCCGAAATAGCGGGCTACGAGGACCCAAAGGAGATTTACAATGAGCTATTCCTACGTGCGAAGATCCTTCAGAGGATGGTCGAACTGGGTATAACAAACTACTGGGACGTCTACAGGGAGATCAAGGCATTCTACCAGCGCGGTATTGAGGGACTGAGCTTTAGAATCTGACGAGGTGAGGGTTATGAGTGACGGGAAAATCAGCATCTTCACCAAGGCAGACCTTGACATGAGGACATACCTACGGAAAGTGCTCATACCCTACATGGCCATCTCGGCAACCATTTTTCTCGCCGTTGGAGTTATAACGACCTTCCTCTACATGCCCACTGCCCTTAAGGTTCTCATGTTCCTAATACCAGTTGTCCTCCTCGTTTACGCTGCTGCTTATCCTTACATCGTGGCCGATTCAAAGAGGATATCAATAAACTCAAAAATGCCGTACTTCATCACCTACTTCGCGGTTCTATCTACGAGCGAGATGAGCCGTGCCGACCTCATTGCGGTACTCTCCCACGACCCCAAGCTCGGCGCCATAGCGGACGAGCTGAAGAAGGTTCATACAATAGTTAACAGGCTCCACCTCTCTATGCCTGAAGCCTTCCGTTTCCTCGCGAGGAGAACTCCGAGCACGATGTTCGCTGACTTTCTTGACAGGCTAGCCTATTCCCTTGACAGTGGTGTTGACTTGAAGGATTACCTCTTTCAGGAGCAGCAGACGGTTATGGACGACTATCAAACCTTTTATGAGGGCGCGCTTTACGACCTTGACGTCTTTAAGGAGATATATGAGTCCATAATTATCTCGGTTGTGTTTATAGCCTCTTTTGTCATCATCGGCCCTATAATCACCGGCATGGATATTACCACCATGGGACTCTACGCGGTCGTGATGATCCTTGCGGCTGAGGTCGGTATACTCCTCGTCGTTAAGTTCAGAATGCCTGATGACCCAATATGGGCAGACCGCAGGGGAATAGAAGACCCGCGCCGGAAGAGGATAAAAATGGCGGCGATTTATTCTGTTTTAGGCAGTATCATTGTGGCTCTGCTTTACTTGGCGGTTCTAAGGCCGCGCTACTCAATTCCGGAACCCTTCATCCTCGCCGGAGTGTTAACTCCGTTTTTCTACCTGGGCCACGTCGTCAATAGGGAAGAAGGGTCGATATTCAGGAAGGATGAGAACTTCGCAGCCTTTATTAGGAGCCTGGGTTCATCCCTCGCTGCAAGCGGTGCTTCCCTTGTCCTCGTCCTTAAGTACCTCAGCGCCCACGACTTTGGTTCCCTTACACAGGATATCCGGGCTCTCTACAGACGCCTTGCCGTCCGCGTGGACAGGGACAGAGCATGGGACTTCTTCATAGCAGGGACCGGAAGCTGGCTCATCGGAATTTTCTCCGAGATATTCCGTGAGAGCCTCCGGATGGGTGCCGAGCCCGACTACGTTGGTCTGATCATAAGCAGGAACTTTGAGAGACTCGTTCGTCTAAGAAGAAAGAGGCAGCAGAGCATAGCGAGCTTTGTAGGTATAATCTACGGTCTCACAGGCGCCTTTGCCTTCGCACTGGCGGCCTCCTTCCAGGTGGCGGTCTCGATAAGCCAGATGTTTTCTCAGATGGAGGTGCCAACGGAGTACATAGGCGATATAATCCATGTCATCCCACCTTCAGGAATGAGGTTCCTCGTGTACTTGATGCTCGTTATGATGGTGCTCCACTCTCTCCTCTCGGGCTTGGTCATTAAGCTGGCCGACGGGGGTCACATCCTCGGTACTGTGAGGTACTTTGTAATACTTTCATGGATATTTGCCGTGGGAATGTACCTCGGCCAGACCCTTATGGCGAGGATGATGGGGATAAGCTCTGGTGGGGAAACTGCCCAGATCGCCTTTCACCTCTTGGGGGTGATACCGTGAGGAAGTTTATGGCCATTGCTGCGGTGATAATCCTCCTTTTTCCACTGATAGGGAGAGTAGGTGCTTCCTCCTTCACAGGCTGGATGGGTGTTCCCGGTGTTATAACTCTCGGGGACACCATCATAGAGCTGAGGGACGTCTCCTTTGATGACGGTTCGCTGATGGTGGTTCTGCTGAATGGTAGCACGTCACATACTTTCATTGTTAAACTTGGGGAGAGTCTCACCTTTGGCCAGACTAGGCTCACGTATTTCCGTGTCCTTGCAAACAGTGAGTCGCTTGTGCTCATCAAAGTTAACTTCTCCCATGTTTTCCCGGGCCAGAACGTCACCTTTGGAGACTACACGATCTCAGTACTGTCCGTAGACAGCTCGGGAGCAAAGCTGAGGGTGAGTAAAGGCAACGAGTCGAAGGAGTTCACATCCTCTGACTTCACCTTTGGGAATATCCGCGTTAAGGTGTCTGCGTACCCCAAGATTTTTGAGGGATACCTGAAGCGGGGTCAGAACGTCAGTGCTTATGGCCATATCCTAACGTTCTCAAACGCCACCGTTGAGAACACAACCGGTGGATTCATTGAGACTGTTTTTTTCACTTATAAAAACAATACATATCCCATTGAGGTTGGAAAAGAGGCTAATGTAGGGGTCTTCCACGTTAAAGTTGAGGAACTCGTGGGTGTTGATTATGTGAAGGTCGTGGTTAACTTCATCGGTGCATCTATTGACGTTGAAACGGTTCCTGATTTAACATTCATGCTTTCCCCAGGTCAGACCCAGAAAGTCGGGCCCTACATAATCAGCTACGACTATTACTTCGGTGGCGCCACTGTGTCACTCCGCAACTCATGTGGTGAAGTACTAAGAATTGCCAAGCTTTCGGCAGATCCGATCTCATCTCTCCTCTATTATGGTGGCGCCGCCGTTGGCCTTGAGAGTATAGCCAGCAACGGAACCGCGACTTTCTTTGCCATGGTGGATGAGACCAAGATACCTAGCGTAGACAAGGTTGCGAACCTGTTGATAAGCGTCTCCTCTGATGGCGGCAAGCAGTACGTCCCCATGACTGCAATGGTGACAGTTCAGAACACTGGTACTGTGGATCTCTCAAACGTTTCCCTGAAATTTGTCCCAGAGGGTGACGTCGAGATACTATCGGGGAAAGAATTGTTCCTTCAGAGGATCAGACCCAGTGAGAAAAAGACCTTTGAGGTCAAACTTCTCCCCCATCGCTCCGGCAGCCTCACCCTGGGACACGTTGAGGCTGAAGCAGTTGCCCCTTCCGAATTGGCTTGTGGGGGATACACAGTTCTGAATTTCCGCTCAAATGACCTCCGGGTTAGTATCGAACCGTCCAACATTTCGTATGAGCTTAGTGTTGAGGCCCCCAACCAGGTTCCTATATACCACCCTGCCCTAATTATGGTTACAGTTACCAACACGGGGGACGTTTCGGTTCCTGCAAACCTCACAGTAGCTCTGCCTCAGGGTGTTGCCGTTGGGCTAGATGATGCGTTCTCTTCTAGGGGAGACATTATGATCGCCCCCCTCTCCCTCCTTTCGGGCGAGAACGTTACCCTCAGCTTGAAGGCAATCCCGTACACCGAGGGGACAAAGGAATTCATCCTTCGGATTGAGACCCCATTTGGGATCATGGACTCAACAGTTCTTAATCTCGATGTAACTGTTTCCCCGGGAAACGAGACCACAGCTGATGTAATCGAAACCACTGCAGTTCCTTCCAATGGCACTGTGACTGTAACAGAGACGTACACCACAACGGAAACCCAGACTTTTGAGACTACGGTTACCAACGTTCAGACCGTTCCTTACACTCCGACGTCTGCAAAGGCTATGTGGGGTGTCTTGGGCTTTGTCCTGGGTGCCCTTGTCATCATAGCCCTTGCTTGGTACCAAGCCAAGAAAGTCTGAAGATGAAGGGCAAGGTTGATACGCCATTTCTCATATTTTCTCTCCGGTGATGTTGATG
This sequence comes from Thermococcus piezophilus, assembly GCF_001647085.1. Classification (NCBI taxonomy): domain Archaea; kingdom Methanobacteriati; phylum Methanobacteriota; class Thermococci; order Thermococcales; family Thermococcaceae; genus Thermococcus; species Thermococcus piezophilus. The sequence continues at coordinate 242,157 of NZ_CP015520.1, read as the reverse complement.
GAGGATGCTGATGTTCTTTGGTATCATACGGTGGAAAAACTTAAGAGGGAAGGCATAATCCGGAGCGAAAAGGTCAGACAGGCTTTTCTGAAGGTCCCGAGGTACTTCTTTGTTCTTCCTGGGCACTCCAAGTGGGCCCACGTTGATGAGCCCCTTCCCATTCCAGCAGGGCAGACCATCAGCGCTCCGCACATGGTTGCCATAATGCTTGAGCTTGCCCAGCTTGAGGAGGGCATGAACGTCCTTGAGATAGGCACCGGAAGCGGCTGGAACACGGCTTTAATAGCTGAGATCATTAAGACCGATGTTTACACCGTTGAGAGGATCCCCGAACTCGCGGAGTTTGCCAGAAAGAACCTTGAGAAGGCCGGCTACGCCGATAAAGTCCACATCATTATTGGCGACGGTACGAAAGGCTTTCCTCCCAAAGCACCCTACGACAGGATAATCGTTACAGCGGGGGCGCCTAAAGTCCCTGAGCCGCTGATAGAACAGCTCAAGCCGGGAGGGAAGCTCATAATTCCAGTTGGGAAATACCACCTATGGCAGGAGCTTTATGAAGTTACAAGGCTCGAGGACGGAAGCGTAAAGACCACAAGGCACGGTGGGGTGGCTTTCGTTCCCCTTATAGGCGAGCACGGCTGGGAGGGGTAGGCTTTTAAGTCGTGATGAGCTTTTCTTCTGGTGGGATTATGGTGAGACTGATTGCCTTTGACCTTGAGGGAACGCTTGTTAAATCCGTCTCCAGCTGGGTGGAGCTTCATAAGAAGTTCGGAACGTGGGAGAAGGGAAAGGAATACGCTGAGCGCTTCTTCGCTGGGGAGTTTGACTACGCAACGTGGGCAGAGCTCGACGCTTTGCTCTGGAGGGGTCATACAAGGGAGGAGATAATGGAATGGGCTAACTCTGTGGAGTACATGGATGGTGCATGGGAGCTCATCGAATTTCTAAAGGAGAACGACTTCAAAATAGTGATACTGAGCAGCGGACTGATGTGCCTCGCGGGAAGGATAGCCAGAGAGCTCGGCGTTGATTACGTCTTCGCCAACGAGCTGATTTTTGATGAGAATGGCTTCGTCACCGGAAAGGTAAAGTCTGTAGTGGATTTCGAGAGCAAGGGGAGGATTTTGGAGGAGCTAAAGAAGGAGTTCAACCCGGAGCTGACTGTTGCGGTCGGCGACGGCTACAACGACCTTAGCATGTTCCGTGTTGCCGATGTCAGCATTGCTATAAATCCGCACGAGGGAGTTGAGGGCGATCACAACGTCGAGAGCCTGCACGAGGTCATGGAGATAATCGAGGGGCTCCTCGAGTGATTCCTTTCTTCTTCGGGGTCGGTGAAGGGCGTGTTCATCACGACGCCGCGCGAAGCGCGGTTTCAGCAAAGCAAAAGCTCGTCATCCCCCTGTCGGCCCGACCGGAACCCCCGCTTCACTTCTCCGCGGAGAGGGCGGGAAGCCGGGCCGTTGAGGGATTGGAAGAGGGGTTAAAAAGCCTTGCTCAGAGGCCGGCTATTTTGAGCTGTATCCACCAGAAGATGTCGCCCCAGAAGTATGCTATTAGGAAGCCGATGAAGAGCGCAGGGGCAAAGGGCATAGCCTTCTTCCTCAAAAAGCGGTTTTCAAGCTTTCCCTCCTCAACAAGGCGCTTGAGTTCCTCGATCTGCTCCTTCTTTAGCCCTTCTGCTGTGGGGGACGCTATGACCCTGCCGTAGTTTGGCCTTAGGACTTCGAGATTGGCCGTTAGGAGGGAGATCTTCAGGCGGACAAAGGAATCTGTTCTGTCTCTCCCTATCTGGCCGTTCTTCTCGAATATCGTCTCGCCGAGAATGTCCCATTCCTCAAGCTCTTCAAGGGGCACCTCTTCCATGAGAACCTCGGTGCGCATGAACTTGACGGTCGAGAAGAAGACCTTGAGGAGGTATATCACCGCGAGCAGCCTGGCGAATATCCAGAGAGCCATTCTGGGGTCGAGGTAAAGCAGGTAACCGAGCACGAGAAGTCCAAATGCATCACCGAACTTCCTGGCCCTTCCAAGTGCCACCACTACAATGAACGTGAATACCCATCCAAGAAGACCACCGAACACGGTTCCAGTCGTGTTGTAGAGGGCTATCTGCAGCCCCAGTGCCGCGGTTATCCAGAGCACAACCTCAACGGTGAGCCTGACACCGCTGGTGAGTATCTCTTTCAGCTCGCTGAACTTTTTCCTGGCTATGAGTACCCCAAACGAGTAGAGGAATATAAAGGGGAATATCGCGATGATGCTGTTGAGGAGTATGGAGATGGGATAGAGCGGATAGTTCAAGGCATATGGCGGGATTAGGGAGGCCGTTGATGGGGGATATGGCAGCAGGGCGGAGAAACCCGCCAGTATTACAACGTCTCCGCTCGCCCAAGCGCCGAGGAAGTATAGAACAAGGCCCAGGACAAGCCCGATGAAGAAACCGATAAGCCCTGAGAGCGCAAGCATGGTGTTGTGCTCAACGAAGAAACCTCTGTAGAGGTGATAAACTATACTCAGACCAGCTATCGGAAATACATGGAGGTCGTCGATAAAGCCAGTCTTCATGTCAGTGTACGAGGTAGCTACGCCCATAACCAGCCCCAGAATGAGTGGAACGTAGTCCATAATCCCACCTCAAAGGTCTTCGAGAATCTGCTTTCTAACCTGAGTGATGTAATTAGATATTGCCTCGTTGAGATTCTTCGTGCCGTTGAGCACCACTCTCGCTGCCATAAGCACAAGCACAAGCACCGCGGCCAGCATAAAGAGGTACTCTATCGCGCCCTGGGCGTTTCTTTTCATTCCTTACACCTAAACTATCTGCGGCGCTAAAGGATTTAAAAGTTTCCATTGGCTAAACTTTTAAGTGGAGTGAAAAAGGGAAACGTGGTGAAGATGAAGGTCTACAGGCTGTACGTGAAAGACGAGTACCTCGAGATGATAAAGTCCGGGGAAAAGAGGATAGAGGTCAGGGTAGCTTACCCCCAGCTGAGGAACATAAAGCCCGGCGACAAGATACTCTTCAACAACGAGGTTCCGGCAGTTGTTACTGGTGTCAAACGCTACGAGACGTTCAGGCAGGTTCTGCGCGAGGAGCCAATTAAGAAGATCTTCCCCGACGAGCCGAGCTTTGAGAGGGCCGTGAAGCGGTTCCACAACATGTACCCCAAGTGGAAGGAGAACAGGTATGGGATCATGGTCATAAAGTTCAAGCTGATCGGCGAGGTGTAAGTCATGAAGCACCTCGAGTTCGACGGTAAATACGCCGATTTAATCCTCAAGGGCAAGAAAAGAGCCACAGTGAGGTTGGGCAGAAGACCAAACCTCCAGTTCGGCGACGAAGTGCTCATCCACTCAGGTGGCTACGCTATAGCAAAGGCCGTAATCGAGAGTGTCGAAAGCAAAACCGTTGGGGAGCTTACCGATGAGGACGCGTTTCTTGATGGGTTCTCAAGCAGAGAGGAGCTGATTGAGGCTCTGAAAGAGCACTACCATCACGTTACAGATGACTCAAAGGCCCACGTGGTCGTTTTCAGGCTCGTTGAAAAGTTCGATAAACCCGTCACATCCTCAGACTATGCCTACGAGGGGAACCTGCCAACTGAGATAGCGGAGATGGCCCTCAATCACCTTGACCTCCCCGAGGAGGATAGAAAGCTACTTGAGCTCTTTCTGAAGTCTGGGAGCCTTAGGAAGGCCGCCTATAAGCTTGGGGGTCTGAACAAGAGATACTTAATACGGGACGCCCTGAAAAGGGCCTACGAGGAGTTGAAAAAGAAAGGGCTCATAGGGCCGAGACTTTGATGCTTTCGAGCACGCTTACCTTTGCCTCGCTTCGATTGATGTTCTTAACGGCAGAAAGCTTGACCGGGATGAGCTTGAAAGTGCCCCCATGAATGAGCCTTCTAAGTTCTCTCACGAACTCCTCGGCTTCCTTCTCGCTTATGAACTCCACCTTCGCAATGAAGTCGTACTCCCCGTAGAGCCAGTATCCCTTCACGGGGAGCTTTTCCAAAACCTCGTCTCGGACGCCCCAGACGAGGAGTATCGCTTCGATTTCCCTCACCCCCATGTTTTTCTCCCCGTGGTTCCAACACTGATAAAAGCTTTTCCAAAGTTTTTCTGTCATATAGGCAAATCTTCGAAATTCCTTCTGTATAAAGTTGTCGTTGTGCCAAAGGAAGCGTTTTAACGTCATCCCCGGAGTTTTTACGGTGATAACGATGCTGAAGGCGGTGTTCTTTGACTTCGTGGGCACGCTCATAACGAAGGAGGGTGAGAACGTCACCCACCAGCATATAGTCGAGGAGGTTCTCAAGAGGGCAGGCAGGGATGACCTCGATGTTATCAGAATCTGGAAGGAGTATGAGGCTGAGAGCTCTGCCCTCTTTAAGGAGCTCGCAGGAAAGCCTTACGTCAGAATAAGGGACGTTGACACAGGGGCAATTGAAACTGTCGCCCAGCGTTACGACTTCACCATTCCGGAGGACTTCTGGGAGATAAGCATAGCCATGCACGAGCGCTATGGAAGGCTCTTCGACGATGCCGTCGAAACAATCAGGGCCCTCAAAGAACTCCGCCTCCACGTTGGAATAATCACGGATTCCGACAACGATTACATCGAGGCCCATCTGAAGGCCCTCGGTATTTACGACCTCTTCGATTCAATAACCACCAGTGAGGATGCGGGTTTTTACAAGCCACATCCGAGACCCTTCGAGCTGGCTCTTCAGAAGGCGGGCGTTAGGCCAGAAGAGGCAGTATACATCGGCGACAATCCGGCTAAAGACTGCGTTGGAGCCAAGAACGTTGGTATCTTCAGCGTCCTCCTCGATCCGAGCGGGGCCAAGCGCGAGCTCTGGGTGAACTGCGACTTTGTGGTCTCACAGCTGAGCGAGGTAGTTGATATCGTGAAGGGCCTGCAGGAGGATTGAAAACCTCTCTCTTTTCTTGAGGGATAAAAAGAGGTCGCGGCGAGGGGTCGGTAACGGCAGGGCTCATCATCCAGCGCGAAGCGCGGTTTCAGCTAGCGAAATTTTCGTCATCCCCTATTGCTTCACCTCAGCCTCTGGTAAGCAGCCCACATCCTCTGGAAGACGGTTATCCAAGCGAGCACGGCAACGATATAAACACCGTAATCAACGTGTCTAACGAGTGCGGTGATTATCAGGATGAGAAGTCGCTCAGCCCTTTCGGATATTCCTACCGCCAGGGTTCCTGAGCCGGCCAGCTCCGCTCGGCAGCGTTCGTAGCTGACGAGGTAGCTCCCCATGAAGGCTATAAACGCCACCTTCCAGTCTACCAGGTTACCGAGGGCTATCCCAAAAAGTACAGCCCCGTCGCTTATTCTATCGAAGGTGGAGTCGAGAAAGGCGCCAAAGCGGCTTGTCTTCCCAGTCAGCCTGGCGAGCGTTCCGTCGAGGGCATCCACGAGAGAGCCGAAGAGGAGTACCAAGGCGGCGGTAAACTGTTCGCCGCGGTAGAAGAGATAGGCACCGGCGAGGCTTATCATAAGTCCGATGACCGTCAGGTGGTTTGGACTCAGGCCGGTCTTTGCTAATGGCCGCACTATTGCCTCAAGGTAGCCTTTGACCGCCGGGCGGTATCTGTTTAGGGCCATTCTCATTCCTCCTCTAGCTCGACGACCTTCTTGCCTTTTTCCTGTGGGATTATCTTGAGCCTGGCTTTCCTGAACTCTTTCTTGAGTCCTTCACCATCGAGCAGCCTGTCGAGAAAGACCGCTAAAGCGGCAACCTCGCTGTGGGGCTGGTTTCCGACGGCCACGTTGTAGTCGGCCATCTCGTAAACTTCTTTTGGCACCTTTTCCGCTCCAACGACCACCATGATGTCCCTTCCCGATTTCAGCTCTTCCTTAATCTTTGGAACCGCATCGTCGATGTGAATGCCGTACATGGTCAGGTGGGCTATTATTCCGCCCACCCCTTTCCACTTGCGCATTATCCTTTTCCAGCTCGGATTGAAGGTTATTTCAAAGGGACCCCCCCATCGCTTAACCATGTCCTCAACGCTCTTCTTTACGTGCTCGTCAGCCTCTGCCGCGATTATTATTTTATCCGCGCCGAAGGCTCTCGCAGTCAAGGCTACGTGTGTCGTTATTCTTTTGTCTCTCTCAGGCCTGTGTCCAAGGCGAAGCACTACAATCATCCAACCTCACCCGCGAATATTTTCCAGTATCTTGTGAAGTCGTCGCTCCATGTCATCGTCCTGTAGAACTCGTACATGGTTTTTACGTCTTGCTCTATTTTGCGTGTGCTGTAGGTGGAGAGCACTCTGTTGAGGTCCTCCTTGTTTGGGGCCGAGAACAGGAAGAGGGCGTAGAGCCTCTGGTTCTCATCGAGGTTGTTCATTACTATCATGAGCTTGGAGCGCAGCTCTGGCTTGAGCCTCTCGGTTACTATTCTAAGGAGCCTGTCCTCGAGATCAGCCAGGAAATCTCCCGTGACGTCCACGTGCCCGTGCCCGTTGAGGCTTGAGGGGGACTGAGCAACGACCCTGTATCCGTCGCGCGTTACGAGCTGATACAGCTTGGGGAAGTAGGGACTGGCCAAGTACTCGTCCAGTGAGCCAACAAAGCCGTGCTTGATGTCAGCTACGTACCAGCTATCTGCGGTGTAGAACTCGGTCATCGGCCAGAGGGTGCAGTTGGTTCCGTTGAAGAGCGTAACTATCCTGGCGGGAACGTTCACTGAGCGCAGCATCGCGGTCATAAGTATCTGGGCTTCGGCATAACTTATCCTGTCCTGCAGGAGGATCTTTGAGGGCTCGAGGGTTGAAGTGGTGTCCCCGAAGGAGTATGTCCTCATCATCCAGTCGTAGATGGCCTGAGCAGCCTGGAACTCTGATTCTGCGTTGCCGATTACCTTGAGCGTTAGGTTCCTCAGATCAGTCCCATTAAATGCCGATGTCGAGTTGTAGCGCTCCATCCAGTAGCCATCCACTATGTACTCGTCGGTTATCCAGTGATACCTGAGCCCATAGGCCGTTTGCAGGGTCTCGTCATCCTCCTCCCAGGGCCTCCACACGACTTTGAGCGGCACGCTTTTTACTATGCTGCTCTCGGCGCCGCTGAGGGAGTATTTGACTATGACCGAGATGTAACCGTCTCTGTAGGCATAGGGGGCCTTGATGGTGTAGCTTAGTTCGATCTTCTTGTGGGCATCCAGGGTATCCGGAAGGGCGTCGGCACTGAGGAGCTTCATCCCATCCATAAGGTTGAAACTTATGTCTCGGAGGTCCACTGGAACCTCCAGCGTGTTTTCGATGGTGACGTTTATCTGCGCAGTTTTTCCGCCTGTTAGTGTGGATGGAGCTTCCACATTAAGCTTCAACTCATCTGGAGGGCCTGCCTCGTCTGATACAGTGATTCTAAACTGCCCGTAGAAACCGGTCCAGGAGCGCTTAAGCTCGTCCGTTAGCTCGAGGGAGAGCTTTAAGTTGTAGACCCCCGGTTTTAGGGGCGCCCTCAGGATCCACACGAGTTGAACGCTGTCGCCAACTTTCAGCAGATCAGGAAACTTGGGCTCCTGCAGGATTTGAAAGTTGTCGTCGCCAAGGATGAGCGTCGCACCCGTGAGACCAACCTTTCCTGTGTTGTTGACGAAGACCATCACGTGAAGAGTGCCGCCTGGCCTGACCAGAGTTTTATCAACCGAGAACCTAACCTCGGCCGGAGGCTTGAAGAGGCAGCCGAAGACCAGTACCACGGAAATGAACACAACCGGAACAAGCGTCTTCCTCATGACCATCTTCCAAAGCCTCTTAAGCACTAACGTTAATAAAGTTTGGGTGGTGTCATGATAACGGTGACGACAGACTTCGGCTTGAGGGGCCCCTACGTTGGCGAGATGAAGGTCGCCATGCTGAGGGTCAACCCCAGCGCGGTGCTGGTAGACGTTACCCACTCGGTAACGAGGCATTCGATTTTAGAAGGCTCCTTCGTCATGGAGCAGGTGGTCACGTATTCCCCCAGGGGAACGGTTCACGTCGGTGTCATCGATCCGGGCGTTGGCACCTCGAGGAGGGCGGTAATAATCGAGGGCGAACAGTTTTTAGTCGTTCCAGATAACGGTCTGGTCACTCTCCCGTTGAAACACATAAAGCCCAGAAAGGCTTACGAGATAGACTTCGACAGGGTCAAACGCTTCACGGGCTGGAGGATAAGCTCCACCTTCCATGGCAGGGACATATTCGGCCCCGTTGGAGCGTTACTCGATGCTGGGCATTCTCCTGAGGAGTTCGGCAGGGAGATTGATCTGGATTCGCTCGTCAGGCTCGAGGTGGAGCCGAAAAGGGAAGGAGATGTTTGGAAGCTGAAGGTCATCTACATCGACGACTTCGGCAACGTTATCCTGAACCTTGAGAACTACGGAAGGCCAAGGGCAGTTGAGTTTCCCGGCTTCGGCCTTACTATTCCATACCTCGATGCCTACGGCCGTGTAAAGCCTGGTGAGATGCTCGCTTTGCCTGGCAGCCATGATTACCTCGAGATAGCGGTCAATCAGGGTTCTGGTGCTGAAAGGCTCGGGCTCAAGGTTGGGGATGAGGTGAGGGTGAGGTTGGTTCAATGAGAGGTGATTAAAATGCCGAAGCGCGGTCTGTTCGTCGGCCGTTTCCAGCCGGTTCACAACGGGCACATAAAGGCCCTTGAGTTTGTTTTCTCGCAGGTGGACGAGGTAATAATAGGCATCGGCAGCGCCCAGGCCAGCCACACGCTCAAGAATCCCTTCATGACGAGCGAAAGGATGGAGATGCTCATAAGGGCTCTGGACGAGGCGGGTCTGGAGAAGCGCTACTACCTGATTCCGCTACCAGACATCAACTTCAACGCCATCTGGTCAACCTACGTCCAGAGCATGGTTCCAAGATTTGATGTTGTCTTCACTGGAAACTCTCTTGTCGCTCAGCTCTTCCGTGAGCGGGGATACGAGGTCATAGTACAACCCATGTTCAGGAAGGACATCCTCTCTGCAACCGAAATAAGGAAGCGTATGGTGGAAGGAGAACCCTGGGAGGAGCTCGTGCCGAAGAGCGTTGCCGAGTTCATAAAGGAAATCAAGGGTGTTGAAAGGATAAAGATGCTCGCCACAAACCTCGAAAGCTCGGAGAAGGAACTTCAGGCGCCGATAAGGATTCCGGAGTTTTGAACTGCAAATTGTAACACTTTACGTCTAAAACTATAGGTTTAAAACAGGGGAGGTTAAGAAAATTATAAACTTAAACACTTTAAGTTATTCTTGAAGATTGGGGATTTACGATGAAGAGGAAGAATGATAACTCCCAATATGTAGTGGGGGTTCTAGAGAAAGCCGTTAAGGTTGGGGCGTGTGCACACCACTATGAAGATTCGAGGATCTTTGTACAGCTCCCGCAGGTTAAGATTGAGAATTGAGAGGTGAGTTTTCCCATGAAACCCTCTTCTCTTATTTCTTTATCGAATGATAGATTTATAACATATCTAGAAGGAATGCTTATACGAAAAGAAAGATATGGGGGATTAATTTTTCTTCCTAGATTGAGAGCACCACTTCTTGTGGCAGATAAAGGACTAGCGCTGCCCAACAGATTTCCGTGGTCTATAAAAAAGCAAGAAATTTGGAGTATCTTACTGTCGTGAATGCTCTGAATAAAGCCGGGATATCCAGAAAAGAATTGGATTCTTTTCTCGATTCAATTAAGGCGGCGCTAGGTGAATATGGAAAATACCAAGTTAACATTAATCTAAAAATGTTGAAAGCGCAAACAAAAGAGTATCCGAAGATTGGAAACCCTAACATTTACCATAAGGGCATGTCCCCCCTTAGTGCCCCAATAAGATTGATATGGGAGATAACTAAAAAATGCAATTTTTCCTGTAATTTTTGTTATGCGCATGGGGATAAACATATTGGGAACGAAATGACGTTTGAGGAGATTAAAGATGTCATAAATCAGGCGAGTGACCTTGGAGTCTTTTATTTTGTATTGCTGGGTGGCGAGCCATTAACTAGAAAAGACCTTTATAATATCATTGGGACTATAAGGGACCATGGCCTCTATGCGACTGTCATAACAAACAGATATTTAGTCCACAGGCAACTGAATGCTTTAAAACTTTTGCCCCCCATGCCTATTGCAGTAAGCCTTCATGGAAATGCAGTGGACTATGCAAAAATATTTAAATGTCCCTCAAGATGTTGCTGTAAACATATTCAGGAGGAGTATACATAACATTAAGTTGCTTAAAAGAGAAAATATTGATGTTCATGTTAAGTCTGTTATAAGTACAGTTAATATTCAGATCCTGTGGGAACATTTGACTTTTCTAGATTCATTGGGGGTGTCTCATGTTACATTGCTTCATTATCTGCCTATTGGAAAAGGGGCCATCAACAAAGGACCTTCCATGTTGAATTCGGATATGCTGGTTCAGTTCTTTAACACGATAAATAGGGCCAACAATGAGCTGGAAATTACCGTAGATTACAGGTCTTTCCTATCTATATACACTCCAGCACTAACACCAGAGTTTAATTATGATAACTGTCCTACTGGTACAATGGATTTGAGGATTAGATATGATGGAAAAATAATCCAGTGCAGTAGTGTTTGGGATATTTTTCTTGGAGATCTCAGGAAAGAATCTCTTGAAACTATCTGGAGAAATGCCCTTAATAGGCGGGATTTGACAAAATGCCCATTTGCATCTGGGAGTTTTCCACCAGTACGTCCCGAATATTCTTATTGTTTGCTCAAAAAATAGGGGGTGATTTAATTTTTAAATCATTTGTCTCGCTTAGTAAAGTATCTCTCAATATGATTCTGGTTAGTGTTGCAATATTCTACGGCAGGAATATTGTAACGCCTGTTTTGACGGTTTATTTTAAAGATGTCATTAAGCTTAGCTATTCGCAAGTTGGATACTTATATTCATTGTACCTTTTCGTCATGTTTGCTACTGATATTTTCACGGGTGGGATTGCTGATAAATACGGAAGGAGAAGAACATTGGTGCTTGGCTTGATTTTCTACGGAGTGAGTATGTTCTTAATCAGTCTTTCCAAGGGTTTTGCCTTTTGTGTGTTCGCTTATGCCTTGGCCGCCGTAGGCTCCTCTCTAATCTCGGGTACCCTTCGGGCCTGGTATTTCACAGAAGTCGAGAAACAAAACATGGCGAGAGAAGAAGCCAAAAACGCTTTTGGACTTCTAAAGTCCATTAACAGTGCGGGCTCTCTTGTTATTGGTCTGGTGAACAGTGTGATAATTGCATATCTTGGTATGAGGAGTGTGTTTTATGCTGCTGCAGTTTTGAACCTTCTTGCAGCTTTATTAGCTTTGTTGCTACTCCCCGAGAACTGGGGAGACAAGAAGAAAAACGTGCTGGCCATAGTCATAGAGGGGTAAAATTGTCATTGAAAGACAAACGGATCCTTTATCTGATTTTTACAGATGTAATTTTCTCGATTGTTCATCTTCATTTTATCTACTCCTGGCAACTGTACTTCACGGGTCCTGCTGGGATGGATACGGACACTTTAGGAATATTGTACTCTCTAAAGTCCATAATGGGAATTGTGGCTGGGATTGTACTCCTTAAGTCCGTCAGAATTGAAAGAGGGACGGATAGGAATTACTTTCGGTTGTCCCTAGTGTCAATAGGCGGAATGTTCCTCTCGTATGCTTTATTTGCTGGAGCCTCAGCAGTGGCTATTGGGGTGATAGCACTGTCTATTTACTCATTAGGAGAGGCAATTTATTTCACGACTTACACCCTGCTTATCAACGAAGTCATACCGAGTGAGTACCGGAGCACTATTCTCTCTACGCGGATGAGCATCTCTGCTTCTGTTGGTGTGGCTCTCTATGCCCTGATTGGAAATATCGTGAACGCTCTTGGAATCGAGGGGAGCTTTGCTATCATGCTTCCTGTGTTTTTATTGCTTGGGGCAATGTATGCCGATTTTTCACCATGTGGAAAACGTCTAAAACAAACGCTTAAGGGGTGCTAAAGTGCAGAGCTAGGACTCTGCCCTCAGAAAGTTCCCTGAACCCTGGAAGGAGAAGGACTTCGTTGAGGCCGCTCTGCTAACTGGAAGCTATGCAGTTGGGCTACAGACCAGATACTCCGATGTAGACGTTTACATCGTGCTCTCCGATGACGTGGAATGGAGGGAGAGGGGAAACGTCGTTATAAATGGGACTTTAATCGAGTACTTCGCAAATCCAGCGAGGCAGATCAGGCACTACTTTGAGAAGGAGTTTGCCCAGAACAGCCGGGCCACAGCGAGGATTATAGTAAGTGGGAAAGTGCTCTTTGACAGGACTGGAATAGCCGAGGTTCTCAAAGCGGAAGCGCTGGAATACATGAAGAGACCCTTTGAACGGCCCGACGAGACCTGGATGGAAGTAGCTAAGTACTCCCTCTGGGACATGCTCGACAGTATGAAGGACGCTGAAGACAGGAACGATCCCAGCTCTGGCTACCTCTACCACCTGGCTCTCGGAAGAGCCCTTGAGGTTTATTCGAAGTTCTGGGGTGTTGAAATTCCTCCAGCGAGCAAAGTTTACAGGCTCTTCAGCGACGAGGGGTTCAGAAAAGCATATATATTTGAAGAGTTTCCCGATGGGGAGTTCGTGAAGCTGTTTCTGAAGGCTCTTGAGAGGCGCGAGGCCAAAAACTTGGAGGAAGTGATAACTCACGTCTTCGATAGAATGGGCAGTTTTGACATTGATGGCTGGCGGCTGAGAACTAAGGCTTTAGATTCTTTATGAAATCCACCAGCTCTTTCAGGTCTTTTACCAGAAGATCCGCCCCGGGTATCTCCCTGCCGACGGCTATCCCCATGTCAGCCCTCTCGAACATCTTGGCGTCCGCGTAACCATCTCCCATAGCGAGGATAAACCCATCCCTGAATCTTTTGAGGAACTCCACTTTATCCCGGAATCTTAGCCTTATTCCCTGGAACTTCCCATCCTCAAAGATTGCCCGATTGGCCATGAACTCATCTCCGAGTTCCTTAAAGGACTCAAGAACCTCCTCAAAGGAACCGCTGATGAGAACCACCTTAAAGCCCTTCTCCTTGAGCGTTTCAACGAGCTCTCTCGCCTCAGGACTCACGTTTACCTTCTCCCTCGTCTGAGGAACGTCCCTCGTCGATACCTCTTATGAGCCCCACCCGTTTGAGGGGGAATCCAGCCACTCCACCTCTCCGGAGAGGCCCTTTTCAAGAAGCTCCTTTATCTCCCGTTTTTCGGTTATTCTGGCCATCTCCCTCCAGAACTCGAAGTCTGTTAAAGTTCCCTCGATGTCTATTACCGCGACCTTCTTCATTTTCCATCTCCTCACTGGGGGCTGCTTCTTACCTTCGCCTTTCTAAAGGCTTCCCCTCTAACGAAAAGTACCCCAGCTAAGAGGAACAGCCCCAAGCTCGCCGCGTAAGGAAGCGTCGCATGTACGCTCGCCAGTGCGCCGGCACTGAATGGCGTGACGAGGCCAATCAGCCTGTTGTAGCTCGATATCGCCGCGTGGAACTCGCTGGCCCGCTCCTTCGGAATCAGCGAGAACTGCCACGAGCGGTAGAACGGGAACCAGAACGTGTTCTCGAAATCCTTATCGAGGCCTACGGGGGCGACAAAGACCTCGACAAGATACCCGCCATCATGGAGAGGGTCGGCGACATGATTGAAGATATCCTCCAGCCGCTCAAGGAGCTCCTCAACGAGCTTTACAGCCCGGAGAGGATTCAGGCGATGGGCAGGAGCGTGGCAGAGTTCTACAAGAACCTCACCGAGGCCGGAATGGATAAAGATGCTGCCCTTGAGCTGACGAGGGAGTACATGGACGCGATAAACCCCGGCAAGAAGCTCATGGAGATACTGGCCAACTTTGGAAAGGGCGGTTTTGGCAACATAACGATTCACGGCGGTCCGCAGAACTCCGAAGAGGGAGGGAAAAAGGGGGAGTGAGGGATGATGCTCCCATTTTTCCGCTTTTTTCTTCGACTGCCCGCCATAGCGTTCAAGGTCGTTGGTTTGATTAGGGTGACTAACCGGGCGAAGCGGCGGTTCAGGGGGGAGCTTCTGCGCGAAGGCCTTCCGGGCGAGGTCGTCGATGAGCTGGTTGAGGACTTTGATCCGTCTGCGCCTTTAAAGGACGCCTTCAGTTCCAGGCGGCGTTGAACTTATTTTCTCCATATGGCCTTTGCGGCACCTTTGACGCTGAGCTTTTCTCCGTAGATAATGATCATGACGTCCATGTCCCCGTACCTTAAGACCTCGATGTACGTGGCCTTCCCGGAGCTCTCGAAGAGGTCGTTTGCCAGGAGGTGCCTCATTCCGTCGTGGGACGGAAGCTCGACGCAGTCCCTCTCGGCCCACCCGTTATCGAGCAGGGTCTTTTTGAGTCTCAGGTAGACCTCGTGGACGAGCCGCTCTGGGTAGAACAGTACCAGTGCCTTTGCGTCGCTTTCGGCCATGTTGCCCTCCAGGCTGTAAACGTACCCCTCAACCTTCAGACCGACCTGATCCGTCCAGTTCTCCGAACGGAGGTCCCCTTTCAGCTCCCCGAAGGATAGCATGGTTTCGGGACTCGCTCCGCCCGTGCCGATCACGTGCCAGACGAGGTCGCTGGTTGAGTATCTGGGCTTCTTGAGGGCGATGGCGATGTAGTACGTGTAGCGGTACTGGGCGTAGACGACGAGGGTATCCTCGCTGCGGGCAAAGCTCCGGTAGTAGGGGTCTCTCCCGTCGTCTGTCCTTTTCCAGCCGTCTGCGAGAAGCTTTTCGGTCAGCTCGTCCCTCGCTTCGAAATATGCGCTAACGTTCGGATAAACCAGAGCATGAACTCAACGTCCCCGGCTCTGCCGGTGCACCAGTCGGCCACGCTAACTTCGGGGATGTTTATGAAGTCGGCCGTGATGTTGAAGTCCTCTCCACAATCTCTACTAGCAGGAAGAGGCCTAGAACCTTGCCCGGCGAGGGGCCAATGACAGCGATGGTCCAGAAGAATTGAGAGAGACGTTCTATCCTTCGTTCACGCTCCCGCCCCGGACTCTCGCGATGAACAGGACGTAATAATAGTCCCTGTAGGTTCCGTAAACCGCATACGTTACGTTTTCCCTTTCCCAGAATGCCTTCCCTCCGGCATCCTGCTGGAAGCCGTTTTCCCTTAGCAGGTCCACGACGTATTCCTGGGCCTTCGCAACCGCTGTCGAGTTGGGATAAACGAGGCGACCGAACTCTATGCCGTTTGCCGTTCCGGTAAAGCTCGCGAGGCTTCCCGGCGGTGAGGGGATATCTACTTCCCTTTCGGTGACGTTGTAGCTAAGGGTTCTAATCTCCGGATGCTTCTTGGCAATTTCCGCATATCTTTCCTCCAGCCTGGCCAAGAAGTCCCGGAACACTTCTTCCCATGGATTTCCCCTATCGTAAGAGCCGTCAG
Organism: Thermococcus piezophilus; assembly: GCF_001647085.1. NCBI lineage: Archaea > Methanobacteriati > Methanobacteriota > Thermococci > Thermococcales > Thermococcaceae > Thermococcus > Thermococcus piezophilus. The sequence goes on along the minus strand of NZ_CP015520.1, from coordinate 226,715 downwards.
ATAGTTAGCGAAAGCCTCGTCGAAAAACCTGCTCATGTGAGCCTCCGGCGTTGCCTGGGGTTCCAGCGATGAGTGAGTTCGTGATAGATGCCCGAGGGATTTTCTGCCCTTAGGGAGCTTCCGGGGATGAGGGCGTAGCTCTCCCCAGCCTGTCCGCCGTAGTTTTCGGGCGTCTCGATGATGGTGTAGGTGTGCTTTTTCTCCCGAAAAGCGAAGAGTAGAAGTCGTTGGTCTTCCCGAGTAGCTCAATGGTTCTCTCGGTTCCTTCCTCGCTCAGGACGAACAGGCGGATAGGCCTCTCCTCGATGACTTTGAAAGGCGCCACCGCTATGTCAAGCCTGTTTATCCCTTCGATTCTCAGCTTATTTCCCTTTATTTCTCCACCAAAGGCTATCGTTAAATCCTCAAGAACGCCCTCAGCCGTTATTTCGGTGTCAAAGTTCGAGCTTACAACGTACTCAACGAGGTCTTCAAAGCTCGGCTCCGCCGGAATCGGGTAGAAGAGCGAATCCGTCCTCAGGAGGCTGTAGTCTCGGTTAATTGAGTTCTTGAGGTAGGGGAATACCTCCCCCTAGCTCTCCAGTTCGCCCGAGTAGGAAATCTCAACCTTCCCAACTGGCTTTTTGCGCCTTACGGCGTTCACCCTGAAAACCTCAAGGCCCCTGAGGCCCGTTACCTCCTGGGAGAAACCGGTTGAAGCCCTTCCTACCACAAACCCCTGTTGAGGAGGAACGTATCGCTTTTTCCGGCGAGGGCTTCAACGGCTTTTCCGTGTAGCGTGCCGTTCTCAATGTCGAGGACCAGCTCAAGGTCGAACCTCTCAATCAACCTCCTTCACCCCTGAAGCGCTCGTAGATGAGCTCATCAACGTATCTCCCGTCGTTCCAAACGTGATCCCTCAACCTGCCAGCCAGCACGAAGCCGTTCTTCTCCAGAACCCGGATTGAGGGAACGTTGTCCGCGTGAACCTTCGCCCATACCTTGTGTAGGTTCCGGTGCCTGAAGGCGTACTCACAGAGCAATCTGACGGTCTCGCTCCCGTAACCTTTACTCCTCTCCTCCGGCGCGAGATAGTAAAAGATTTCTCTCCATCTTGCCTGTCAGTTTATCCAGTTAAAGCCTGCTATTCTTATGAGCCTCCGCTCTCGTTCTCGATAACGGCAAAGGTGGGTGCTTTGTCCTTGTTCTTCTTCAAATCCGCATAAAACTCCTATTCCTCCTCGGGTAGTGTGGAGTAAGCCGAGTGGAACATACCTCTGACCGTGCTCCTGTCGTTGAACCACTTCCAGCTCTTCCTTAAGTCCTCGCGGAGGAGTATCGCCAGGGAACCTTCTCCCCCTTCAGGATTACGGGCCTCATGCGACCACCAACATTACAACCTAGAAGGATTTTAAAATATTTATCTATGAAGCTTAATCCAGTTATGCTCATGGAGAGGTAGTCCAGGGGTTTGGGACTGAGTGTCGGCCCTGCCGAAGAAATGGAGAACGTCCGGAGTGAGGTGGTTCCATGAACCCGCTTGCGGTCTTTGCCATCGCCTTCTTCATCTGGATAACGAGCCCCCTCTACTTTCCGAGACTGAGTGTCAGGTTGAAGGACAAGCTCGGCGAAATCGCCGCTTATTGGCTCGTCGTTTCCGCCTTTGACGTCCTGCTGGCGGGTTTCATAACGCTCCTCTGTCCGGGGGTTTACTTCATTAGGTGGAGCTTCCCGGTGGGAGACTTCTTGGTTCTTCCCGCCCTCGCAGTCCTCAGCTTCCTGCCGGCTGTGGGCGAGTTCCGGCGCTTCCTTAAGCCAGAATCGGAAGAGGACAGGGAAATGGTCGAGCTAATTCGCAGAGCGAGCTTCGGCCAGCTGGCTCTCTTGCAGGTGATAAGCGTGGCCCTGCCCGAGGAGCTGGTCTTCCGCTACATCTTTTTGGGCTTGCTATCGCTCTGGAACCCCTTTGTGGAACTGATTGCCGTTTCCCTGTTCTTTGGGATATCCCACAAGTTCTCTCATCCCGACAGGATCTGGAAGGTACTGCTGTCAAACACCCTAACCGGTCTCGTGCTGGGGCTTGGTTACCTCTACACAAAAAGCCTGCTCGTTGTCATGGCAGTCCACTGGCTTGTAGACCTAATACCTGTATATAAAACACGAGCGCGCGAGGAAGATGATACTGGCCGGAATCCTTCTGCTCCTGCTCTCACCGGTCGTTCTTATGAACAGCACAGAGGGAATTCTGAACTACATTGCCGAAACCTTCTCGGTTTACGGCCTCGTTATTGGCGTAACAATGGGTTTAACAATGCTCGCGGTCGTTTATATCAGAGTCAGAACCCTGAGAAGGAAGTGACGACCATTTCCGTTTTTCTTTCCCGTTCTCTCACACCGAGAGCAACGTTCTCTCCCAAAACCTCAACCCCGCCGTTCTCCCAGAGCTCCCTAACGACTATATCTCCTTTCTTGGATATTTTGACGACCACTGCATTCCCTCCGAGCTCGCCCCCGACGAGGAGCTCTCCATTCATCGGGAGCAGAGATGTGGTCGCTCCATTGCCGAGCTCAATATCTTCCCTCCGAGACGAACCCAGAGGTTTTTGTCCCCACATCCAGCAAGGAGGAGCTTCCCCTCCCAGAGCGTCGCGGTAAAGGCTATTCCTTCCGCAAGGGCTTCCTCTCCGAGAAGCTCCCCTTGGGAGTCAAAGTCAAAGGCTCTAACCTCCCAGCGTCCCTCTTTTACGCTCCCGACGAGCTTTGGCCTCTCTCCAGGAACAAGCGAACCTATTACTGCTTCTCCCAGTTCCCGAAGTCCCTCAGCCAGAGGAGCTCGCCGTCCATCGAGAGCTTCCCTATGAAGAACCCTTTATTCTCGGGCTTTCCGGTCTCACTGGCTATGAAGATTGACCCTTCCGCGGGGAGAATTGAATAAACCGCTTCGTTGCCCCTAATCCTAATCTTCCACTCCCAGAGGACGTTTAAGCTACCGTCGAGCCTTGTCACGTAGGATTTCCAGCCGCTCCCGCCTTCTGGAGGGGTAATTCCTTCAACCGCTCCTCCGAGGAGGTAGCCGTCGTCGAGCTTTGCTACGCAGTGCCCCTCCCAGTTGTTCTTGCCTGAGAGGAATTTCACTGTCTTTATTTCCTCACCGCATAGCTTTGCTAGTATTGTCCTGTAGTTCTTCCCGTCGTGGACACTTCCAACAATTAAATCTCCGGCGAGGGCAACAGGAACAGTCTCAACGCCGAAGGAGCAGGTTTTATGGTTTCATCCCTCTCAATATCGTACTCCTCTCAGGTTTTTCATAGAGGGGACGGCTGTGTAGCAAGTTCTGGAACATCGTACCCACCAAACTTACAACGCAAAAGAGTTTTAAATAGTTACTTCCGCCCATCAGATCTGCTTCGGGGCGTTGCCCCTCTGGCCGAGTAGAGGGAGAAAAGAAAGAAATCTTCAGCCAGTCGGCATTCCCCTCTCCATTGGGGAGTTTACTATGGCCTCGTACTCATCCTGCGGTAGTATCTGGGGCTCGTAGGTTATCCCGTACTGCCTTGAGAGCACGTTGGTAAATGCCCTGAGGTGGTTCCTTGAGCCCATCATGAGGTTCTCGAAGACGTACTTAATGTCCTCGTTGTCGGTCTTGGCCAGCCACTCTTCAAGGTCCTTGATGTCAACCTCCTCTATGAGTGCTCCCACTTCGAGGGCCGCAACTTCACTCTGCATTCCCTGCTCAATGAGCTGGTCATAGAGCTTTTGAAGCTCGGGGTTCTCGAACTCGCCAATGTCCTTGCCTGCGGCTGGGTCGGTCAGGTTGTACTTCTCGATGAGTGCCAGCACCATGTCCATGTGGGCCTGCTCGCTCTGGGCTATGTTGTTGAATATTGGTTCACCCCACTTCTCGTAGAGAGTCAGGTAAACGTCCCTCGCGAGCTTCTCCTCCTCGCGCATGTAGAGGACCGCCTGAATCTCTTCCAAGCTTAAGTCCTCGGTTGGGAGTGAATAAACGTAGTCCACGTTGTACGTGATGTCAGCAAAGCCGCCAGCCGTCACGTTGCTGGATGGTCCGTGCGGGGCTGCCTCGGGACCGTAACCCTGAGTCACAGTGGGAATTGAGGACTCTGTGGTCGTAGCGTCTTCCTCCGTGGTTATGCATCCTGCGCTGAAAACCCCGAAGAATATAACCCCTATGATCAGGAGCCCGTAAAGCTTCTTACCAGGCATTTTTATCACCTTTTCCCATATGTAATTTTAATGTTACATATGATAGCAACTTTATAAATCTTTCGGGTTAGAGAAGTGGGGAGTGGCTGGAGATGAAAGGGACGAGGGACATTACCTCAATCATCGGCGCTGTGCACTGAATATGGCGGGCTGTAGTGGGAGGCCGTTTCGTGCATTTGGCGTGATGGATTTAAAAGGAGACTGGTAGTAAGAACGAAAGTGTGCGGGTGATGACCTTGAGACTTGTTCTAATCCCATGAAGGTTAAAGTCATGACTTTGAGGCCAACTGGCGTGAGTTCGAGCAGCGCTTTGTGGAGGCCCTCCAACACGGCCCGGACATCTTGGTCTTCCCGGAGTACTGCCTCATGGGATTTGAGAAGTGGGACTTCAGTCGGGCAGTCCTCTACGACGAGGTAGTCTCACAGGTGAGCCGCCTGGCGAGGGAGGACTCGATTTACGTTATACTTGGCCTCCTTGAGCCCTACAAGAACTGCACCTACAACTCGGCGCTCCTTATAGACCGCGAGGGCGAGATTGTCTTGAAGCACCGCAAGTTCCAGGAGCCCATGAGGTTCTGCACCGGCAACACCGTGAGGACAGCAAGGATGGAGTTCGGGAAGCTCGCGATAATCATCTGCGGCGACCTCTACAACAGGAGGATAGCGAAGTGGATTCGAAGAAAAAGACCGGACTACCTATTCGTGCCTATGGAGTACTCCCCAGAGGGGTGGAGAAATCGCCGTAGAGGACATCGAAGCGATGTCTGAACGTGTTAGGCTTTTGGGGTTAGGACATTTATCGTTAACGCTCATCCGCCTGGTGGGGCGTGGGTCTTTGAGGCGAATGGAGAACTCTTGGCTCAGAGCCGTGGGGAAGAGATTCTGATCTACGAACTTGGAAAAAGATAGAAAAGAAACAGTTCATCCGTTGTTGCCGTATCCCTGCGGTCCGCCCTGTCCCCCGGTCTCCATCGGGCTGCTGATGATCTCCTCGTACTCCTCCTTGCTGAGAATCTGGGGCTCGTAGGTAACTCCCCTGTTCTTAAGGGTGCTCACGAAGGACCTGAGGTGGTTCCTCGAACCCATCATGAGGTTCTCGTAGACGGTTATTATGTCAACCTTGTTCGTCTGGGCTATTCTCTCCTGGAGGTCTACTATGTCTAGCTCTTCTATCAGAGCTCCAACCTTAAGGGCGTCAACTTCGCTCTGCATTCCCATCTCGATAAGCTGGTTGTAGAGCTCCTGGAGGTGTGGGTTCTGGAATTCACCTACTCCTTCGTTTATCGTTGGGTCTGTGAGGTTGTACTTCTGGAGGAGCATTCTAACGGTGTCGATGTGGGTTGTCTCACTCTGGGCTATGTTGTTGAATATCTGAAGCCCCCACTTGTCGTAGAGCTTAACGTAAACGTCGTGGGCAAGTTTTTCCTCCTCGACCATGTAGAGCAGACCATTCTTTTCCTCTTCCGTTAGAGGTGCGGCTGGAAGGGAGTCAATGTATGACTGCAGGTTTTGCGTGTCGATGTTTCCATTTGAATCAGCAACTAGCGGAATCGTATCGGTGGGCGTCGAAGTTTCCGTGGGAGTTATGGAGGTCTCTGTGTTGCTAATGCATCCAGCCGCGAGAACGCTTAGGAGCAGAATCCCAACCAGGAAAAATTCGTAAATCTTTTTCATAACTATCACCCCGCCAGGGATTGCTCCCCGGAATTTGCACGGTGATATTTATTTGATGGCTCCTAAATAGGTTTTGGTTGTAACCACTGGGTTAGTGCTGAAGTAAGGCTTATCTTCGCGTGGTCATACCCTCTTAGGGGTGGTGATGATAAACCCGAGGTTCATATCCGAGAACGTTGCCTTCTCTTCAATGCCCTATCCTGAGGACATTCCAAGACTTGCTGAGGAGTTCGGGGCCTTCGTTGTACTGGTCGAGGATCATGAGCTCTTCTATGGCCTCGAAAAGCTGAAAGAACTCGGCCCGGAAGTTCTCCACAGCCCGATTCCTGACTTTACTGCTCCAAGCCTTGAAGCGCTCCTTGAAATACTCCGGTGGATCGGGGAGAAAACGAGGGAAGGCAAGCGGGTTCTGATACACTGTCTCGGCGGCTCAGGGAGGAGTGGGACTGTGGCGGTTGCATGGCTGATGTACTCCAAAGGATTGTCGCTGAGAGAGGCGCTCTACCGCGTCCGCTCGCTCAGACCAACTGCCGTCGAGACACCCGACCAGCTGAACGTTTTAAAGATGTTAGAAAAATTTTTGAAAAAATGACGGTTTTTATTGTGAAATTCGTGGCTACCGCTTCAAGAACGCCGTGACAAGGGAGCTCTACGTGAAGCCCGACCCCTGCGTCCTCTGAGAGCTCATTAGGGGAGAATACGGCGTTTACATCGGCCACACCCACAACGATGAGCTCCTAGTGGAAAACTACTGGAGGGAATACGGCGATTTCGATTTCCTGATGGTCGGCAGGGGCGTGACTGACGTCAACGAAGCGGTAAGGAGTATTTTATCACTCTAAAGCCCTGTAGAACCTTTTGTAGGCTTTTTTATCTCCTTCTCACTAAGCCTCTTTCTAGGCTTGCTCGGGTTCGGCTTCCCTTCTCGCAGAAACTGCGGGGACTCCTCTATCTCCCCCTTGAGCGTTTAAGAACCTCCTCGACGAAGTCCTGCGAGTCGTTGAGAACGGCCTTTCCGTAAGTCTCTAAGAAAGCGTGGGAGGTGCCCCCGAACCTTCCCAGCCCTCCCTCCATTGAGAGCGCCAGATAGGAGAGTCCCAGAAAGTAGGGAACGCCTATGACGAAGCCCATGATCCTATCGTAGGTTCTGGCCTCAAGGAACTCCACTTTTCCGCCAAGGGATTTTATTAACTCCCCAACGACCTTAGAATCCTCCTCCCTCCCTGGCACTGGAACCACTATGAACTTTATGCTTCGTAGGAAGCCGTCCCAGACCCAAACGTTAGGTGGATACTGGCGACCTTAACCTCCCTCGGAAAGTGCCTGTAAAGACCAACGATGTCTGCTTTGAACGTTGCTATGTCAAAGATTACCTTTGCCCCTCCGAGTTCCTTTGAAAGTGCGGAGAGCTCCTTAAGCTGGTGTGGAAGTGCGGAGATGAATGAGGCAAGGATTACAGGTTCTGCCCACGAGTAAAGCTCACTCAGCGAGTCGAAGTCCATTCGCTCGTGCTGCGAGTACACCCTCACCTCGTGCTCCTCGCCAAGACATTCCCTAAAGAACCTTCCCATTTTTCCGTAGCCGACGATTTCGATGCCCATTCTACCTCCTCCCTTATTATCTTGAGTCCCTCTTCAAACCCCTTCCAGGTAAAGGATATCCTAATGAAGTCCCTATAGTCACCAAAAGCAACTCCTGGAAAGACAGCTACTCCCCGGTTAAGAAGCCGCTCCGCAAAGGAGAGACCATCCCCTGGGACGTGCAGAAAGACATAAAACGCCCCTTCTGGGGGATAAAACTCCAGACCATTGAGTATCCTGACCGCCCTTTTCACTCTCATCCTGTACTCGTTCCTAACCCTCTTCTTGATCCTGTCCCTGAGCTCGAGGGCCTTTATCCCAGCCCTCTGGACAAAGGGAGGCACGCAAGTGGCGGTCACCTCGATGAACCCTCTCAACTTTTTGGCGTCCTCTTCTTGGGCTATTGCATAGCCGAGGCGGAAGCCCGTCATGGAATAGAGCTTTAAGAAGCTCTTCACAGTTATGGCGTTCTCGTAGAGCTCCCTACCTGGGGTGTGCTCATTGAAGCTCAACTCAGCGTAGACTTCATCCGAAAGAACCTTGATGCCCCTTTCCTCAGCAGCTTCAAGAATTCTTTTAAGCTTTTCTCTCGAGGGAACCCTCCCCGTCAGGTTGTTCGGATAGTTCAGTATGAGCAGGTCGGCGTTTATCTCCTCAACCTGGGGGAGCCATCCATCCTTAAGCTAGGTCTTTATCACCTCGACATCTTTTTTGAACCTCTTGGCTATGAGCGTGTAAGCGTTCCAGTGGGGAAACGACTGCGATCCTCCTTGCTCTCGCTATCACCGCCGAGATGAATATCTTCGCACCCAGACCCACCACGACCTCCTCCGGGGAAATCCCCTCGAGGTTCTCTATGGCTTCCCTGAGCTCTCCTATCCCGGCCGTTGAGGTGTAACCGGTTTCTCCGGCTCGAAGCGCCCTCACAGTTTCAGCTATTATTTCTCCATCAACAGGGATGTCTGGTTGGCCGGCGTCTAGCCTTATTTTAGGGTCGAGCTCGTTTATCCTGTTGAAGAACTCATAGATGTTGAACATTCCTGCTCACCGATATTATTGCTTCAAAAACTCTCCTGAACTTTTTGGCCCTTTCTAAAACCTCCCTCTCCCGCTCATTGTCTATAATGGGTAGGCCCGCCGCGGCCTTTAGCGTCCCTATCTCCCTAGCAACTTCGAGCCTCTTCTCGAGCAGTCTAATTATCTCCTCATCTATCCTGTCGATCTCGCCCTGAGCTCCTTTATTTTAAGAACCCTATCTTGCATTTTCAAATCCCACCCAGGCCATTCTCCTGAGCAGATGATCCGCCAAGACTATGGCCATCGCCCCCCTCAACGACGGGCAGGGCCTTGGGGACGATGCACGAGTCAAAGCGCCCCCTGAGCCTTACCCACTCCTCTTTCATCCCCAGAGGTTCACCGTTCTCTGGGGAAGATATATCGACGGGGTGGGCTTTACGACAACCCTAGCCACTGTTGGCATGCCCGTCGTCATTCCACCGAGAAAACCCCCGTGGTTGTTCGTCTCAGTAACGACCTTACCGTTCCTTATGATGAAGGGGTCGTTGGCCTCGCTTCCCTTGAGCTCCCCAAACCTGAAGCCCAAACCGAACTCCACCCCCTGACCGCCGGTATCCTGAAGGAAGCCGATGCCAGATCCGCCTCTATGTCCTCCTCATAGGGGCCGCCCAGCCCTGCGGAACGTTCCTTGCCACAGCTTCCATGATCCCTCCAACGCTGTCCCTGCTCTTCCTAGCGTCTTCCATAACCTCTCGCATCTCCCGGAAGGCCTCTTCGTCGGGGCAGTACAGGTTCTCCGATGAGAACACCTCCTCGACGCTCAACTCCCTAGCCTCAACGGGGTCTATCCTCTCTATGTAAGCCCTGACCTCGATCCCAAAACCTCTCCAGTATCTTTTTGGCGAAGTATCCAGCCACCACGATCCCGACCGTGAGCCTGCCTGACAGGTGCCCTTCCCCTGTAGTCGTTGTAGCCGAAGTATGTTATTCTGGCCGGGTAGTCCCCGTGTCCTGGTCTTGGAGTGTCCTTTATCTCCTCGTAGTAGGATGACTCAACGTCCAGGTTCTCCACGATGAGGGCTATTGGCGTCCCCGTGGTGTGTCCCCTGAAGACTCCCGAGAGTATACCGGGTCTGTTCCCCCTCCTTCCTCTTCGTTGCGAACCTCCTTATCCCCTTCCTTCTTTCGAGCTCTGCCGTGAGCTCTCCTTCTCGAACCTCGATCCCGGGGGGCACTTCCATGATGACAACCCCAATGGCTTTTCCATGGCTCTCGCCGAAGAGGGTGTAGCCGAGCAACCTCATCTCACCAGCCTCCTAAGGTCGTTTAAGAAGCAAGGGGGGATTTGGAAACTCTCCCCGTTTCAGGGATAACGCTTTCTCCCCTCGCCCCCAGCGCCGCCACGACCATGGCCATGGCTATCCTGTGGTCGTTGAAGGTCTCAAACTGCCCTCCCTTAGGCCTTCCCCCTCTATCTCCAGCCCGTCCGGAAGCTCCCTTACCCGTATCCCCATTCTTGAGAGGTTGACGGCCATCGCCCTTACCCTGTCGCTCTCCTTGAACCTGAGCTGCCTCGCCCTCAGGACGCTCCTTCCCTCGGCGAGGAGGGCTAGGAAGTACGCCCTGTGGGTGTAGCTCTTCGAGGGCGGTGCCTCCATCTCGCCGGTCACTTCACCAACTGGCCTTATTATCGCTCCCACTCCAGATCACCTTAGATTTCTTATTTCAACCTCCCCAAAGGGCTCCCAAGCCTCGGCCAGCCTTTCGGGCTCGTCGGTAATGGCGAAGACCGCCGGTCCCTTCCTACTGAGGCCCGGAACGGCGCCCATACTCATGGCCACTCTGAAGGGCTTCGTATCGTGGCCGAGGAACGTCCCGGATATTAACCCGTTTATCACCGCCGCCTTTCTCCACTCCCCGGGCCAGCGCAAGCCTGAATGCTTCCTCAACGTACGGCCTCAACACGGAAAAGTCTAGCCCCCTCAGGCTCTCCGTCATAAGGCTCTCCCCGGGCATGAGCACAACGGTTTCACCTTCCACTTCCCTCCTCCCGAGTAGCTCGTTTTCTGTGTTGTCCGTTATGCAGAGGCCGCCGAAGTAGGAAGCGCAGGCGTCGTCGAAGGCCCCCGTGAGCGTAACGCCGGCCCGCTTCGCGGCTTCCACACCAAGCCTGACGACCTGTAAGGGCTCAATGTCGAGCTTCAGTGCCTTGACGAGTGCCTCCGTGAGGGCGTTGGCCGCGGCGGAGCTACTCTTCAGGCCCTTTCCTACTGGTATTTCAGAGGTTATCTTAAACCTGATTCCGAAGTCCCCGCCCGTGAGCTCCCTGAGGAGGCCTACCACCGCCCGGACGAACCTACAGTCCTTAACCTCTTTTTCCCTCACAAGTATTTTCCTCTCCACCCCCCAGAGGTTACTTTAACCCTCGCACTTGTCCACATATCAATCCCGATTGCCGCCTCCTTTCCGGTTGCGAAGGTGTTAACCACCGTGGCAGCCACGCTTGCTGAGCCCTTCAAGCGCAACCCTCCTCATGAAATCAACGTCGGGACTCACTCCCGTCCAGAGGCGGAAGCTTTCAGCCCATGATAGACGAGCATCCAGAGGTCGTCTACCGTAAGGCATCCCCTCGCCTCGGCCTCCCTGAGGAGAACCTCAACAGAGGGTGCGTCCGCGGGTATGATAACCCTCACGTTGGGGAGCACTCTCATGAGGGCAACGTCCTCCAGACACTGGTGGAAGGAGCCGTCGAGGTAGTCAGAGAAGCCAGAGTGGGTCGAGACGAGCTTGACGTTCAGGTTGTCCCTCGCGACGGTGTTCCTTATCTGCTCCCACCCCTCATGAGGAACGAGGCGAAGGCCGAGGCCAGGGGTATCTTCCCGGCTATTGCAAAGCCAGCTGCCATCGATACCATGTCCTGCTCGCTTATCCCCACCTGAAAGAACCTGTTTGGGAAGGCCTTCTCAAAGTGTGACGTCCTCGTTGAGTTCTTCACGTCTGCATCGAGAACTACCAGCTTCAGTTCTTCCCTTTCAATCTCCCCGAGGGCCCGTCCAAAGGCTTCACGGAAGCTCTCTATCACTTCTCCCACTCGCTATTATGACCTTGGGCCTGCCATTGATTCTCTCGGCGTAGTCCAGAGTCGTCTCTATCGTGCTCCTCTCGTTAGGAACTTCTATGACCGTCCAGCCGAAGACGCGCCACTTGTCTGCCAGGGGTTCCTTCCTCAGCGTCTCCTCGGTTCCGCCGGTGAGCTGGAAGTAGTTCCTGTCAACGATCGCTATCACGTTGTTGAGGCTGTAATGGGAAGCGGTCATGGATGCCTCCCACACCTGACCCTCATCGAGCTCGCCGTTGCCGAGGATGACGTAAACCTTTCCACCCCTTCCGTCCGCCCTCTTGGCCAGTGCTATGCCGTTTGCCACTGACAGACCCTACCCGGGGGAGCCACTGGAGACCTCAATGAAGGGCAATCCCCTCGCAACATGGCTCGGCAGGCCGTCTATGTCGGCGAACGTCAGTAGCTCTTCCCATGTTGTGAGGCTCATCTCGTGGAGGGTTACGTAAAAAGCGGGTGCGGAGTGGCCCTTGCTGAGCATCACCACGTCTTCCTCGCCCGTCCTTTCGAGTACTGCCGAGGGTATATCCAGACAGGTCTCGGAGGGGCTCAGGTGGAAGCTGTTGACCCTCTCGACCATGTTGCAGAGCCTGAAAACGGCTTCACTCATTTTCATCAACCTCCTGAAGATTAAGAACAAAGAACCCGTGCTCGGTAAGGCAGACCGGGTTGAGGTCGTCCCTGGTTCAGTAGTCTATGAGGCCGAGATCATTTAGTATCTTGGCGTTCAGTTTGAGGGTTGATATAGGCTTCTTCCTTTTCCTGCTGAGCTCCTCAATGAGGGCGTTGAGGGAGCGTTGTCTTCCGTTAACGCTCCTCAGATCAGCCGCTGGTTCTCGTTCAGTGCCCTGAGAACAAGTTTCCTAATCCCCTCATCCCCGAAGGGGGTTACCAATATTGGTGGGGCATCACCTTCGGTTCTGCCATGACGACCACTGGGATTATGGGGAACGTTGCCCCTGTTTAAACCCTTGGACAGGAAGGCTGGCCGTTGTACCAACTGGATAAACTCCAACCATCCATTTCCGCCAGTAGTTCCCCATATACGGGAACATCTTGTCACCATGACCCCCAACTGCCCAAAACGTTATCTGGACAGGAACGAACTTCCGCCAGTGATGGGATGAGGGTTGCCGTTATCGGCGCTGGAACTACGGAAAGTGCAGTTGCCAAAGCCCTGAGCGAGGCTGGCCATGAGGTCATCGCTACCTGGAGAAACATTGAGAAGGTCAAATGGCTTGAGGAGCATGGCGTAAAGCTCACGCGGGACAACGTGAAGGCGGCGGAATGGGCTGATGTTGTTTTCTCGCGGTCAAGCCGAACAAAGTTGGGCAGTGCTGTACGAGATAGGGAAAAGCTCGACGGAAAGCTGCTAATATCGCTGGCCGCTGGCATAGGGCTCGAATACATAGAGAGAAAAGTTCCGAAGGCTAAAGTGGTCAGGGCGATGCCCAACATAGCCGTTCTCGTCAAGGAGTCTTTTACGGCATATGTCACTGACCTAAATGATGACGACCTGAAAACCGTTGAAAATTTCTTTTCAGCCTTTGGAAAGTACATAAAGGTTGAGGAGGAGCACATGGACGCCATAACGGGACTCAGCGGTTCCGGACCTGCCTACGTGACGGTGTTCCTTGAGGCGATGGTCTACGGCCGCTTAAGGGTCGGTCTGCCGAGAGAAATTGCCTGGCTCGCCGCCCTCCAGACCCTCCTCGGGACGACGAAGCGCCTCATGGAGACGGACAGACATCTGGCCGGGGTGGGGGGTGATAGCCCCCTGTGGGACTATGATAGACGGCGTCTTTGGGCTCGAAGAAGGAAGGGTGAGGACGGCGGTGATGAATGCCATAGACGCGGCGACCAAAAAGTCGAAGATACTCTCAAAAAAGGTCTAAAACCCGTTGGGGCTCATGACTTCCTCCAGCCTTTTCCTCTCGTACTTTGGCTTCAGATCAGCAGGATATCCAACGGGGAGGATGATCTGGAGCTTGTAGTCCTTTGGAGCGTTCAAAAGCTCTTCTACCAGCCTCGGATTCGGTGGCGTGTACGTAACCGTGCCGAGCACTTCTTCCTCCAGCGCGAGGAGGAGGTAGCCAACCGCTATCCAGACCGACTGGAGTCAGTAGGGCGCTTTGGTGTTGCCGAAGACGAGTATCCGGGGGGTGCATCGCTCAGGAAGGGCCTCTCTGGTGAGAACCCTTTTTCCTGAAGCCACTCACCGAGATCTCCTTCAACCTTCTCGTAGAACCTCCTCTCGGTATCTTCGCAAAGCTTTCTTATCCTGCTCTTGAGCCACTCGTCATCGATTACGACGAAGTGCCACGGCTGCGCGTTCATCCCTGAGGGGGCTTCTTTGCGGCTTCTATTGCTCTCATAATTGCATCCATCGGAGGCTTAGGGGAGAGGAACTGCCTTACAGTCTTTCTCCGCTTTGCCAGCTTGAGAACCCTCATGCAACCACCGTGGAAGTTAGAAAGCGGAGAATAAAACATTAACTCAGACGTAGAAGACCATCCCATCGTATGCGACCAGAACTTTGTTGCCCCACCTTTTACGTACGTGTTTGGTGAACTCCAGGAAGGGCAGGTTTTTATGGGATATGTGGCTCAGCACTGTTCTCTCTGCAATTTCAAGCCCACTCTCAGCGGCCTCATCAACGTTGTTGTGGTATGGATCGCTGAATCCGGAAGGATAAGTGGCATCGACTATCGCCAGTCTCAGAGGGGCCTTTTCCTGAGAATCTCCCGGGTCTCCTCGGGCAGTTCCTTGGTATCGTAGAGCAGAGCTAGCCCTTCCGTCTTCTTCTATGAGGTAGCCGAGGGTTTCAACCTGGTGGTTAAGCCTGAGGGCGATAATCCTCAGCGTGTCAACCTTCACTGTATCGCCGGGCTTTATTACCTCGGGTCTCTAGAGGCCGTAGAGGTGGTCGTGATGCCAATGTGTAAGAAAAATCGCCTTAAGGGGTACGTTAAGGTGGTCCCTTATGTCCGTCCCAACGTCGAAGATAACAGCTTTTCTATTTTCCGTGATTACCGCCAGCGTTGAAGGCTTTCTCTGAGCAAAGCCGAAGTTTCTCGCTTCGCTGCATGAGGGACAGGTGCATAGGTGGGATGGAATGCCCTCGCTGCCGCCCGTGCCAATGAAGTAGACTATCATGCCATCCCCTGTTTTATAGCTGTGAAATATTTCCTTTATAAGGATTGTTCCCAAGTTTTTCCATGAAATTCATCGCTGACATGATGCTGGGTCGTTTGGCAAGATGGCTCCGCCTTTACGGCTACGATACTCTCTACGGCATCACGGACGACGAGGGGATAATTCAAGTTGCACTCGCCGAGGGGAGAGTAATACTCACGAGGGACTCTGGCTTGGCTGAAAGGGCAAAAAAGCTCGGGGCTGAGGTAATCCACCTCTCCTCGAACTTCCTTGAAGAACAGGTTGAGGAGCTCAAAAAGTACAGCTTGGAGTTCAGGGAGCTCTTTCCGGCCAATGCGAGGTGTCCAAAGTGCAACGGTCCGATAAGGCCTGTTAAGAAAGAAGAGATTAAAGGGAAAGTTCCACAGAGTGTTTATGAACGCTACGACGAGTTCTACGTCTGCGGGAACTGCGAGCAGATATACTGGCCAGGAAGGCAGTGGAGGGAGATGCTCAAAATCGACAAGAGGCTGAGGAGGATTTAAAAACTTCCACCCGAAGTCTGGTTGGTGAGCCGATGGAGTGGAAGGAATGGGAGCCATTCTACCTCAGGATCGTCCGGGAGATGGGTTATTCCATTGAGAAAGACCGCGAAGCTGCCCAAATACTGCGAGCACTTCTGTTGGAAGGTGATGAGTATATCCTGAAGGAGGAGCTTGGGGCGGTTATCGAGAGGAAGATCTACGTTTTTGGTGCGGGTCCAAGTCTGGAAAAGGCCCTGGAAAAGTTTGACTTCTCTGACGGGACTCTCATAGCGGCTGATGGGGCAACGTCAGCCTTACTTGAGTTTGGATTGGTTCCCGATATAGTAGTCACCGACTTGGACGGCAGAATTCCTGATCTGAAAATAGCCAACGATAGAGGGTCTTTCTTGGTAATCCACGCCCACGGCGACAACATCGAGAAAATGAATGTTTATGTACCCATCTTCCAGCGAATTCTCGGGACGTGCCAGACGGAGCCTCTTGACATTGTTTACAACTTTGGAGGTTTCACCGACGGAGATAGGGCCGCTTTTCTTGCAGAGGCCCTCGGGGCGAGGGAGATAGTTCTTGTCGGCTTCGACTTCGGGGAAACCGTCGGAAAGTGGAGCAAACCCAGCCTGAGGGAGCACTCCCCCGTCTGGGAGAGCAAGAGGAAGAAGTTTGTCTTCGCCCAGGAACTGTTAAAATGGCTGGAGGGGAATGGGAGCGCTAAAGTCACGTGGTTTTCGGCTTTAGACTTATAGGGGTAACTTTTTATATCGTTTCTCCGCATACTAACGTTTAGGTGATTCCATGGCGACGCTGAGATTGCGAAACTGCTGATAAAGATTGGAGGAATAATCTCGCTCATAGCCGGTGTTCTTGAGGGCTGGCACTCCTGATAATCATAATCGGGATAATTCTCGCGGTTCTGGCCTTCATACTCGTATGGTGGATTTACAAACGCTCCATTGAAGTGATTGAGCTCGTTGATATGGGTGACTACAAAAAAGCCAAGGACAAACTCATAATTCCGATGGTGCTCTCGCTGATTTTCTTCAGCACAATCAGTGGAATCCTGATGCCAATTGGCTTGATATTACTTCCTTCAAAGCCATCGGAGGCGTTGGAATCCAAAGGACCCACGGACTGTCAGGGGTGTTGAAAATAAAAAGAAACCTCAAAAGAGGTTCTTCAGTTTCTTTACCTTCCCGGCCTTTGTTTCTATGTAGCCAAACTTCTTCAGGAGCCTTAGAGTTTCTTCCAGGGCCTTTCTGGTAAAGTTTATGACGAGCATTCCCTTCTCCGTTGGGATCTCCATCGGTGAGGTCTTCAGGAATGCGTTTATGAGGTCTTCTTCAGGCACCTTCTCCTTTCCGATGGCCTTCAGAACTTCGGTAGCAACTATAGCCCTTCCAATGAGTGCAAAGTAGACCCTCAGAAGGTAGTCCTCCGGGAAGTACCTGCTCGCGAGCTTTCCGAGGGTGTTTATCTTGGCTATGTCAAGCTCTAGTATCTCGAACTCATACTCCGGGACGAGGTCGGTGAGGGCGAACTGCTTGGCTACCTTCTCGACTCCCTCTGGATTGTGGACAAGGTTGAAGGGGAATTTGAACTCGAACTTCAGGCTCATAATGTCAACGTCTTCTTTAAGCTTCACCACTCCGTCGCTGTAGTCTATCGCCCCGTTCTTCATGAGCTGGTCGAGGAGCTCGGCCATCCACGGCCCTTCTTGGATCAGGCTCTCGATGTGCTCGCCCACCTTGATGTGCTCGAGTAGGTGATTTAGGCTCTCCTTGAATGACAGGAAGCCCTCTTTCAGGGCCTCCCTATCGGCGCCGTTGAGAACCTCTATCTTCGCGCCGATTTCCTCCAACGTACCCTCTAGAAGGTAGCCAGCAAAGCTTTCGTAGCTCAACCTCTCGTGAAGCTCGAACTTGATTCCTTCCCTCTTCAAATCCGCGAGGAAGGCTCTCCTGATTGCCTCGTTCTTTGTGACGAACCTCATTCTATCACCGAACGGGAAACGGTTAAAAGCCTTATAGGTTTTTGGTTTTAGAGGTGAGACGATGAGCGAGGGGAAGCAGTACCTCCTCGACAAGACGCTCGAAACTTGGAAGGGAAAGAGGGTAGCGTTAGCCGTTAGCAGCGAACATTCTTTCACTGGAATACTCGAGGGCTTCGACGAGGAGGTTATTCTCCTGAAGGACGTCGTGGACATAGTCGGCAACAAGGCCAAGGCTCTGATAGTTAAAATCGATGACCTTAACTGGATAATGCTCCTCTGAGGTGATAATATGAAGGCCATATCCTTTGTTGGTTATAAAAAGAGCGGGAAAACAGCGACCCTTGAAGCAGTCGCAAGAGTTCTGAAAGAGCGCGGTTACAGAGTTGCGATAGCCAAGAGCATGCATGCAGACTTCGACAGAGAGAACAGCGACACTTGGCGCTTCTCAAAGATTGCCGATGCTGTCATCGTGAAGGCCCACGACACTGATGCGCTCCTCTTCAGGGCCAAGGACATAAATGCCCTCTTTTCGATGGTCAACGCCGATTTTCTTCTGTTGGAGGGCTTTAAATCGGTGCAACACTTGCCCAGGGTCATCTGTGCGAGAGATGCCAAGGACATCCTCGAGCTCAACAAGGGTCTAGCGATAGCGGTGAGTGGGATCATAGCCGAAAGTGGGATTGACGAGGTTGACGGATTGCCGGTTATAAACGCCCTCACCGAGCCCGAGAGGCTCGCAGACCTTATAGAGAAGCGCGCCTTCATGCTGCCCAACATAGACTGCAGGATGTGTGGGTACAAGTGCGCCGAGATGGCGAGGATGATTGTCAAAGGCGAGAAAACGCTCAACGACTGTAGGGTTCTCAGCTCAAAGCCGAAGGTCACCGTCAGGATAGACGGCCAAGTTCTTCCAATGAAGGACTGGGTACAGGAGCTCGTCGAGAAGACGATTAAGGGTATGCTCTCGGCAATGAAGGGTTACAGGGGTGGGAGGAAGATAGAAATAATCATAAGGGATTATTGAGTCTTTCGAAGTCCCTAAATCCAACACTTTCAATCCTTTTCCATCAACATTCTCCCTTTTTTGACCCTCTTTGCCATCGGTCCGTAATGCTACTCACGATTTCAACAGGAACTTCCAGAACTTTCTCTCCCTCAAGCACAAAAGCTCTGTAGTTTCCATTATCATCAACTATCAGCCACACAACTGGCCAGAGCATCATACCAGGCAGATCATTCCCGCTCGGCCTCGGTGGGCACTTTAGGTGGGAGTGGAAGATGCCGACAACTTCAAGTCCCCTTTCCTCTGCCTCATCTATGGTCTGCACCATTTCAAGGGGCTCCATTTCAAACCCTGTGGATGAGTTCAGGCGATTGGTGATGAAGCGAATTTTTTCAACAATAGCCTCCCCTTCTTTCTTCCTTCCAAATAGGAAGCCGCATATTTCGATTTCGGATTTCCTTGCCGTCTCGATAATCTGCTTTAGATTTCCTTGTCGAATCATTAACTTCATGTTTGAGAATATACCCGTTAAGCTTATAAATTTTGGACGAGTGACAGAATTTCGGCGGTGGTAAAATGAAATGGGCCCTCATCCTTCACGGTGGGAGGAACTCGGATGAAAGGGTTGTTTTCCACGCCGAGACCGCCGACGAGGCCAGGATGATGGCCGTCAGGGAAATGAAAAAGAAGGACGCAAGGGTTTTTGAGCTTGAGAAACTTGAGTGATTTCTCTGGCTCTCTTTCTTCTCCATTACACCACAACTTAGCGATGACAATCGTGTTAGCCACCTCTTGGCCATCCCTTCGGGCGGGCGCGCCATAAGGGCGACGTCGCCTTTGTAATGCTCGCCCCTCGCTATGCCATAGCCCATGGCCTTCCTCGCCTCATCCTTATATCTGGAGACCGTCTTTCGGTATGCTCAGCAGCACGCTACCATGCAACTACGTCCTTGGCATTTTCTAAACCGAACAGGATGAGCACCAGTCCAGTTAGCGTCGCGGCAAAGTAGACGTTGATGCTGACGAAGTGCATCGGGATTGAGAGTATCAAAATCAGTCCAGCGGTTCTCAGTATCGTCTGTTCGGTCATCCCGGCAAGCACGTCGAGGGTCTTGTAAATGTAGTAGAGTGAGAGCGCCTGCAGAAACAGGAAGACCACGTGAACGCCGTTGTAAACGAGCGGGCTCGTTTCAATTGGAGTTATTCCGAGCACTTTCGCCCAGCCAGATATGCCGAGGAATATCTTCGCCACGTAGAGTGGCATCGAGAGGAGAAAGGCAACTGTCGAAAGCCTAACCGCGTGGCCGAGCTCTTCTCTGCCGAGCTTTTCGAGCACTCTCCTAAGAAGGAGCAGGCCCACTATAGTGAGGGGGTAGAGGTACATCATGAGAACCAGCGTTAGCCCATAGACCCCCTGGAGCTTCCTTACTACTTCCATAGCATCACCCAGAAAAGATGCGCTCAAAAGGTTAAAAGGTTAGAGACTTGGCCATCAGCCCCTCGTCCCGCGTGAACTATCGTTCACTGGCTCACGCTCCGCGTGACTGCTTGAACTGCTCCTGGATTCTCTTGTAGTACTCCATGGTCTCCTTGCTCACGCTCGGGCCTATCTTCTCCAGTGCCTCCTCGAAGTCCTTCATCGTGACCTTGACTTTCCTGCGTATCTCATCGGCCTTCATTCCAGGCTTGATGATGCCCTCCTGGAGGGCCTTCCTCATGGCTAGCATGGCAGCCTCCCTGACCACTGCCGCTATGTCAGCTCCGGTGTAACCCTCCGTTCTCTTGGCGAGCTCCTCGAGGCTGATGTCCCCAGCGAGCGGCACGTTCCTGGTGTGGACTTTGAGTATCTCCAGTCTGGCCTTCTCGTCCGGCGCTGGCACGAGTATCATTCTGTCAAAGCGTCCAGGCCTCAGCAGGGCTGGATCTATGATGTCTGGCCTGTTGGTAGCTGCTATAACCACTACACCGCTGTTCTCTGCTATGCCGTCCATCTCGGTGAGCAGCTGATTGATGAGCCTGTCGGTGACCCTGTTAACGTCGGTTCCCCTACGCGATGCTATGGCGTCAATCTCATCGATGAATATCACCGTCGGGGCAGCCTGCCTGGCCTTGCGGAATATCTCGCGGATGTTCTTCTCGCTTTCACCGACCCACTTGCTGAGCACCTCTGGCCCCCTTATGGCGATGAAGTTGGCTTCGCTCTCCGTGGCCACTGCCTTGGCTAATAGCGTCTTACCGGTTCCCGGTGGACCGTAGAGGAGTATTCCCTTCGGTGGGGTTATGCCCAGTCCAAGGAAGGCCTCCGGGTACTTGAGCGGCCACTCGACGGCCTCTTTGAGCTCCTGCTTAACATCTTCAAGGCCACCGATGTCGTCCCAGCGGACGTTCGGAACCTCGAGGAGCACCTCCCTGAGCGCTGACGGCTCGACCATCTTGAGGGCCTCGTAGAAGTCCCTCTTGGTGACCTTGAGCTCCTCCAAGACCTCCTTCGGTATGTGCTCAGCCTCGAAGTCTATCTTGCCCTCCTTGATGAGCCTCCTCAGAGCGGCCATTGCTGCCTCTCTTGCCAGCGCTGCCAGATCAGCTCCAACGAAGCCGTGGGTCTTCTCGGCCAGCTCCTCCAGCAGGTCGTCGATGAGCTTGACCTTGACCTCATCGTAGAGCCTCTCATCGAGCTCCATGAGTATCTCCTTGATTTCCTCCTCGGTCTTGGCCCTTTCCACCTTCTCTATGGCCCTGTCGATGACATCCCTGAAGCGCTCGTCGCCACGAAGGTTTTCGAGTATCTTCTTGACCTTGCTGACCATGAACTCTGGCTCGATTGGCATCCCTCTGGTGTGTATCTGGAGTATCTCTTTTCTGCCTTGCTTGTCTGGCACGCCTACCTCGAGCTCGCGGTCGAACCTTCCTGGCCTTCTGAGGGCCGGATCTATCGCATCGGGCCTGTTGGTGGCGGCAATGACTATGACCTTTCCGCGGCTCTTGAGGCCATCCATCAGGGTAAGCAACTGCGAGACGACCCTCTTCTCGACTTCGCCGTGGGTCTCTTCCCTCTTGGGAGCAATTGCGTCAATCTCGTCTATGAAGATTATCGCTGGGGCGTTCTCCTCTGCCTCATTGAATACCTCTCTGAGCCTTTCCTCGCTCTCACCGTAGAATTTGCTCATTATCTCTGGCCCGTTGATGGCTATGAAGTGGGCGTTAGCCTCGTTGGCGACGGCCTTAGCGAGGAGCGTCTTTCCAGTTCCAGGTGGACCGTAGAGGAGCACACCCTTCGGCGGCTCGATGCCGAGCTTCTCGAATATCTCCGGATGCTTGAGCGGGAGCTCTATCATCTCCCTGATCTTCTGGATGACGTCCTTGAGGCCACCTATGTCCTCGTATGTGACGCCGAGTGCTGCCGTCTTGCTGACCTCCTTGACGGGCTTCTCGCTGACGGTGAAGTCGGTAAACTCAGTTATCTGGACTATACCAGCTGGAGTTGTCGTGGTGACGACGAAGGTAAGCTCCTGACCTAGTATGCCTACCTTGATGTAGTCTCCCCTGACGACTGGCCTACCGACGAGCCTGCTGTGGAGCCACTCAATGAAGTCGTGCCCAAAGCGTATCGGCTCGGTCGGGGCAACTATGACCTTTTTGGCTTCCTTGACCTCTGCCTTTCTGACCGTAACCTCGTCGCCAAGTCCAACTCCAGCGTTCTTCCTGATGGTTCCATCCATCCTAATGATGTTAAGTCCCTCATCCTCTGGGTAAGCTGGCCAAACGACCGCGGCGGTGTTCTTGGTTCCGATGATCTCGATGATATCACCCGGCTGGACGTCAATCTCGCGCATGGCTTTTCTGTCTATCCTAACTATCCCTCTTCCAACGTCGCGCTGATATGCAGACGCGACCTTCAGCTTAACTTCTCTCTTTTCGATCATTTCTCACCACCTCCAAACTTTTTCATGACCAATGATCTTGATTTTTGCAGTTTGATTTTATCTGGGGTTGCAGGGGGCGAAGCCCCACCACGGGGTTTGATGGTAGAGGAAGATAAGGGGGTGCCCCCTGTCTTCCCTTAAAACGAAAGCGTCACTCAATCTTAACCTCGAAGCCCTCTCCTTCCTTCTTGGTCGGGTGCTTCTTTGGAATCCTGATTTCAAGGACGCCGTTGTTGTACTTGGCCTTGGTCTTCTCCGGGATGACCTCCTCCGGGAGCCTGATGACTCTCCTGTAGCCGCTGTAGTAGCGCTCGATCTTTATGGCTCCCTCGCGCTCAAGCTCCTTCTTGCGCCTGACCTGAGCCTCGATGTAAACCGTGTCGTCAGTAACCCTGACCTTGATGTCCTCCTTTCTGACTCCTGGAAGCTCGGCAGTGATGACGAACTCGTCGCCACTGTCGAAGATGTCAACGAATGGCTCCCTCCAGACCTCGCTGGTAAGCTCTTCGTAAGCTGGCCCCTCGCGGTTGCTCCAGAGCCTTGGTCCGCGCATGAAGTCCCTGAATATTGCGTCAATCTCCTCCTGGATTTCTCTCATTATGTCGAACGGGTCCCAGTAAGGGCGGTCCCTCCTCCAGACCACCGGCACCACCCCTTCACCTTTTGGTTACCAGTAGTAACTAAAAAAGATGAGTTTATAAAGTTTTGTGTCTTTTAGTGTACATCGGTGAATAAAACCTGCTTCATTCTTTGGTCTTCTTTTCTTCGAACCTCACGATGGGCGCGTTCCAGACGAGTTTGGTGGGAATGGTGACGGTCTCTCTGTCGTTCCCGATTAGAACAATGTTTGTGGCGTTTATTTCCTTGACGACGCCCTTGTAGTCCTTCAGGTTCACAGGTTCACATAGCCACCTATCTCGAAAGGTCTGACCGCCGAGATCCACGCCCCAGCTGCTATGTTGTTCAGCATGTCGTGCAGTCCAAAGCCCATGAGGATGCCGATGAAGGCGGTGACGCTTATCGTCAGCCCCTCTATCCGATAGCCGAGGTAGCTTAGGGCGGAGAAGATTGAGAACATGACTCCCACAACGACGACAAAGTACTCGAGGAAGTCGAGGATGATGTCGCGCAGGTTAAACTTGGTCATCGATTTTCTTATGCCGAGCCCTACAAGCTTTGAAATTAACGATCCGGCCGCGATTATGAGGAGTGCATAAATTAGCCTCCCAAGATCCATAAGACATCTCTCTCCTTTTATTCGTCGCACACCTTTTAAGGTTAAAGTTCTAGGACGGCGTTTGGCTCAACAGCCTCCGCTGGGTAACCCAGTCCCCGCAGAATCCTCGCGAACTCCCCCGCAAACCCATAAACCGTGAAGACCCTCTCGGGCTTTACCCTCTCCACTATCCGAATCAGCTCCCAGAAATCCGCGTGGTTACTAAGCTTTAACCTTCCGAAGCCAGAAACCGTCAGCTCCCAGGGTGAGAGAGAGTTCTCTACTTTGGGAGAGCGGTAGGAGCGCAGAACTACATCGCCGTTGGCGTCAACGTTTCCAAACTCCACTCCAAACTTCGTGTAGACCCTCGCCACCTTTAGCATCTCCCGCGACGGCCTGACCGTGTAGCCGTGGACGTCGAGTATCTTCATGACCTCTTGGGCCTTTCCCATCTGATTGACGTAGAGAGTTGGCCTTTGTCCCCTGTCCAAGGCCTCCTCCACGAAGGCAATCATCTTTTTCTCAGCCTCCCTCGGCGAGGGAAAAGTGAACGCTGGAACGCCAAAGGTTGCCTCGATTATCAAAAAGTCAGCCCTCGGGAAGCGGCTCTTCTCAGCGGTTCTTAGCTTGAACCACTTAGTGTCGCCGGTGTAGAAAACCGTCCCCGTGTCCAGCCACAGCTTTATCCCGGCGGAGCCGAGCATGTGACCGGCCGGATAGAGCTTTGCCCTGTAATCGTCGAGGTAAAAGGTTTTGCCGAACTCGATCTCCTTGTAAAATCCACCCTTTCTCAGGTGGCTGAGGAACTTCGTGGCTCTTGTCGCGTAAATAACCTCACCGCTAACGAAGTGGTCGGTGTGGGCGTGGCTCTGGAAGGCTATCCTGGTGGAACTGTCGAGGCCGAGGTTTCGGAGTATCATCAATTAGTTCTTCATCAAAACTCTTTTAGGAACTTCGTTTCTATATATCTCTTAGTGTTGAGATGAGCGACGAATATGTCATTGCACCAAGTTCTTCGGCAAGCAGAACGTAGTCTACCTTCTCGACCTGAGCGTCCTGGGGGCGTGGTGTACAGCTTTCTCGGACCTAACGGCGCCGGAAAGACTACCACCATAAAGATGCTGACCGATGCGCTCAAGTCGACCTACGGCGAGATAATGATTTTCGGTCTTGAGATGCCACGCTAGAGAGTCGAGATAATGAAGCGGGTCGGCTACATGCCTGAGGTGCCGATAGCCTACGAGGACATGGCGATCTTTGAGTTCCTCATTTACATGGGGCGCCTCTTGAGGATGAAAAAAGAGGACGCCATGGAGCAGGCGAGGGAGCTGATGCAGTACACGGGCTACCTTATCATCGCAGGACTACTGGCCCTCCCGGGGGCGGTTATCTATCTGGAGGGGCGGCTTGAGTGATGGATATTTTATCCATTATCAAGCCTCACCTTTCACTATGTAAAAGCTTTTTATAGTCGCCTGTCAAAATAAGGGCAGGTGGTACGGATGACGTTCGATAAGGAGAAGCTCAAGGCCATAAAGCAGGCCGAGGGGAAGTGGGAGGAAAACGTTGTTAAGCCCCTCATCGCGAAGAGGCCTGAAAGAAAAGAGAAGTTTATGACGGACGATGGCTTTGAAATAAAGCGCGTTTACACCCCCGCTGACCTCAGCGAGGACTGGGACTACCTCGAGAAGCTCGGTTTCCCTGGTGAATACCCCTTCACGAGGGGCGTTTATGCAACCATGTACCGCGGCCGTTTCTGGACCATGAGACAGTACGCAGGTTTTGGAACGGCTGAGGAGAGCAACAAACGCTATAAGTATCTTCTCAGCCAGGGACAGACGGGTTTGAGCGTCGCCTTTGACTTGCCCACGCAGATAGGCTACGACTCCGACCACCCGATGAGTGAGGGTGAGGTCGGAAAGGTCGGCGTTGCCATAGATTCTCTCTGGGACATGAGGATTCTCTTCGACGGAATACCGCTCGATAAGGTCTCGACCTCGATGACCATCAACTCGACCGCTGCCAACCTTCTCGCCATGTATATCCTCGTTGCCGAGGAGCAGGGCGTTAAGCCTGAACAGCTCCGCGGAACCGTTCAGAACGACATCCTCAAGGAGTACATCGCTCGCGGTACCTACATCTTCCCACCGCAGCCGAGCATGAGGCTCACCACTGACATCATCATGTACTGCGCTGAGCATGTTCCAAAGTGGAACCCAATTTCAATAAGCGGCTACCACATAAGGGAGGCTGGAGCGAACGCCGTTCAGGAGGTCGCCTTCACGCTCGCCGATGGAATAGAGTACGTTAAAGCTGTTATAGAGAGAGGAATGGACGTTGATAAGTTCGCCCCAAGATTGAGCTTCTTCTTCAACGCCCACAACAACTTCCTCGAGGAGATAGCTAAATTTAGAGCTGCCAGAAGGCTCTGGGCCTACATAATGAAGGAGTGGTTCAACGCCAAGAACCCGAAGTCGATGCTCCTGCGCTTCCATACCCAGACGGCAGGTTCAACTCTTACAGCTCAGCAGCCCGAGAACAACATTGTTAGGGTCGCAATTCAGGCCCTGGCAGCGGTTCTCGGAGGAACCCAGTCCCTGCACACCAACTCCTACGATGAGGCTCTGAGCCTTCCGACGGAGAAGAGCGTTAGGATTGCATTGAGAACCCAGCAGATTATCGCCTACGAAAGCGGCGTTGTTGATACGATAGACCCGCTTGGAGGTTCATATTACATCGAATGGCTCACCGATCACATCTACGAGGAAGCTTTGAAGTACATCGAAAAGATTCAGAAGATGGGCGGAATGATGAGGGCCATCGAGAGGGGCTACATCCAGAAGGAGATAGCGGAGAGCGCCTACAAGGTCCAGAAGGAGGTCGAGGAGAAGAAGCGCATCATCGTTGGTGTCAACGAGTTCATCGTGGACGAGCCTCTTGAAGTCGAGATACTCAAGGTCGACCCGAGCATCAGGGAGAAGCAGATTGAACGCCTTAAGAAGCTCCGCTCCGAGAGGGACAGCAAGAAGGTTGAAGAGGCTCTTGACAAGCTCAGGAACGCGGCAGAAAAGGAGGACGAGAACCTCATGCCTTACATAATCGAGGCCCACAGGCACCTCGCGACGCTTGGAGAGGTCACTGACGTCCTTCGTGAGGTCTGGGGCGAGTACAGAGCGCCACTGATATTCTGAGCTTTCTATCTTTCTTTCAAGTGTTTGGTTAGATTTTCATTTCTGCCGAGTAAAATTTATAAATTTGTCGTTAGATTTTTCTCGGTGATGTGAGTGAGAAGGGTTGTTGGACTGCTTATTTCAATCTTAGTATTCGGGTTAGTTCTACAGCCCGCACTCGCCACCAAGGATGCGATTCAGCAGACAACCGCGGGAATAAGGGTGTATGAAATCGAGATTTATGGGGTCCCAGTGAAGCTCGTTATAGCCGATAACTCCAGTTTGAACACACCGGAGGAAGTTAAGGCATTTATTGAGAGTCGTATTTCTCCTGAAGAGTTCGTGGACGGTTCTGCCATTAACGTTAAATCTGCCACATCCACGCAGGGTTGGTCAAACGAACATCCATTACTGCTTTCGATGAAATCAATGGGAACCGCGATGTCCACGGGTACTAGTGTGTTCGTCCCATCGGCTATGGCTGTCATGTCCATCCCAATTTTTGTAGTAGGTAAATGGGTTTTAACCGCACTTTATGCACTCCTTGCAATGGCGGTAGTAATGTTTTCCATCGAAGTTGCCGAGGCCATTTACGAATACAGTGATGAAATTCATGAAAAGCTCAATAGCGCTTACCAGTACTTCTACAACTACATAGAAGAGAGAAAGAAAGATGAAAAGACAATTCACATATACGAAAAGGGCTTTTATGGTGGTCTTCCTAAAAGAATCTACGTAAAGGAATTTGTTCATAAAACAGATTTTAGAGTTACCGTTGGGGAACTGGTTGGTGTTATTGCTGAGGTTCCTTCAGGCAAACTTGCTCTTAACGCTACTGTAAAGAATTTAAAGGAAGGCAACTGGGAGCTGGCGGCTTTAAAAGGGATTAGGTTCATTATTGGAGCAACAGGTGAGGCAGTAGCATATCTTGCAATAATAAAACCCGAAGCATATGGCCCTTCTACTGTTGACATAACACCAAGGTCAAACGCAAAGGGGCCTGACTTTGTTTATGTAAAAAGCACAAAAATCCCTTCAGATTTGACGAAATGGGAGGCAAAGGGAACCACAGTTTTCAGAGTTACCTCATTGATAAGGGACGGGTACTATCGCAATCTGGAAGGCCAGCCGGGTATAGTTTCCGTTTACAGGATGTATAAGTCAAACTTTTACGTGGCGTTCATACACGCATAGGGGGGATAAAAATGCACATGGACACTCTACGCATGCAGGCAGTGTTAGCTAATTACATATCATCAAAGCCCTATATTGAAAAGTTCCTCAAAGATGAGGGTGAACACCCCTTGCCGGGCATCATCCAGGACATCCTCTACGCTGTCATAGGATTCTTTGGTTCTGAAGAGTGGGAACTGTGTTCAGAGGCATGCTCCTACCTCAGACTCCTTGAAGAGCATTTAATAAAGAATGGGAAAAACCTCCGGGACTACATAGAGCCACATTTAGAGCCCTATCTGGAACTTGCGAAACTCCTGTGCAAGATACTTCAGGGAATCAGAGGGGACGAAAAAATCTCTGAGAAGGATTTAGAGAGGTTAGGAGCGCTATCTAAGGGTAATTATCTTGTTGCTTTGGACATTGTAAGGGAGGCATTCACAACCCTCCAAAAACACCTAAAGGGCAGAGTGCCAGAGGATGCTTTGAAAGAACTAAATATCCCTTCCGTTTCTAAGCCCAGCGTAGTCCATAGCGTGACCCTTGACGAACAGATTGCGACCATCAACGCTGAGTTTACAACGGCAAGAATATGGGCAAAAACCCTCTTTTCTGGAGGAATAGATGAAGCAAGTGTGGGTTATTACATCCTTCTCTTAACAAGAAACTTTTCTCGTGCCTTTGAACTATTCTTCGCAACAGGAGAAGAAAAAGGCATAAGGGAAACGTGGGAATTCCTTGAAAAGCTCAAAAAACTGAGCAGGGAGCGTTCTCTAAGTCTGACAAGAGATTCAGACGTTTATCATCCTCTTCAGACGGCTGAGGTACTCCACGAACTCTGGTCGTTCATGGAGAAGTCCATGCCGATTCCAAAGGACACTTTGTCCCGAGCTCTTTCCATTCTTTCTAGAGAGAGATCTCCGCTCAGGAGGAAGGCTCTTCTCCGCATCAAGGACTACCTTGAATCCCACAACTTTGAAGTCCCGAAGGAGCTCATGAAGACCTTAGAGAGTTTCCCCAAGCCAAAGGAAAGAAACTATTGGGAAGAATACCAGAAAACACTGAAAGAATTCGACGAAAAGGGTAGGAAGTTTCATGAGGAGGCGAAAAAAGAATGGGAGTTAGTGAAGAGTGGAAAAGCTGAAGATCCAACAGGCTCTATCCAGAACATCATATGGGACTTGAGTGAGGCTGTGGTTTACAACTTTGCCCTCAGAAGGTTTAAGCTTGTCAAGGAAGCCTACGAACTTTTCCTCCAGGCCTACGAATTTGCAAAAGAAAACAACTTGTTTAAGACGAAGCTCAGCAAGGATATCTGGCTTGGAAAGCTCAAACGTGTGAACCTCAAGTGGGGCAACGATATAAGGTGGTACGAGGATTACAGGGTTATCTCTAACAGGATAATTCGCCTGACGAGAACAGCCGAGTTCATGATGTGGAAGCGCAGAATTCCGGAGTTCCTGTATGCCAACCCGTACATTAACTTGGGGGGAGACTACGAGCATAATGACCCTCCACTATGTGCCCTCACGAAGGCTCTGATGATGATACTCGACCACAACAGGTCGAAAGGCAATCTTTCCACTCTTGAACTCCAGGAGGAAGTGCTGGATTACGCATTGAGGCTCAACCTTCTTTGGCCGGAGGACGTTAGGGTTCTTGAGTGCAAAGACGGCAAATGCATCATTTTCAGGGGCGAAATATCCGAAGATGGCCTTCAGGGCTTCAAAAAGTATCCTTTTGACGCAGACGTTGTATTTTACAGGGGCAAAGATACAGTTATTGGCTACTCTAGAATGAGAAAGCTGGGATACGTATGCGGAAAAGAAGGAGTCAATGAGCTGATTCGAGAAGCACTTAGGCCCACAAAAAAGCTTAAAAAAGGATAGGTCAAGCAACGTTAGACATCACGATAACCTCAGGAGGGATTATGAATGGCGAGAAACAAGCCGCTTGCAAAGAAGCTCCGTCTTGCTAAGGCCGCCAAGCAGAACAGGCGTGTTCCGGTCTGGGTCATCGTTAAGACCAACAGGAAGGTCATGACACACCCGAAGAGAAGAATGTGGAGAAGGACCAAGCTTAAGGAGTGAGGTGGTGTAAATGCCGATTAATCCGGGAGACGAGGTCATATTCACCGTTCCGATTAGGAAGGTTAAGAAGAGGGTCCCGCGCTGGAAGAGGGCTCCAAGGGCAGCTAAGTTCGTTAAGGAGTGGGTAGCGAGGCACGCCAAGGCCGAGGAGGTCATCATCGCCCCTGAGGTCAACGAGAAGATCTGGGAGCGCGGAGCGGAGAAGCCACCCAACAAGCTCCGCATTAAGGTCAAGGTTGAGGAGAAGGACGGCGTTAGGGTCGCCTTCGTGAACCTCGCCCGGTGAGTCCCTTTCCCTTTTAATTCATAAAAGAGGTGACGAGATGCACATCGAAAAGCTCGATTTTGAGAACTCTCCGTATCTCGGCGTCTACGGTGTTGCGACCGATAGGGTAGTCCTGATTAGGGAGGGCCTTGGAGAGAAAAAGCTCGAAGTGCTTAGAGAGGTCCTCAAGGTTCCGCTCATCGAGACCAGCATAATGAAGTCCAGGATTATCGGAATATTCGCCGTTGGCAACTCCAACGCCATAGTGGTTCCCTACTACGTCTGGGATTCAGAGCTTGAGCACATCCAGAACGAGCTCAAGGAGTACGGCATAGACATGATTATAGAACCCTTCCAGAGCACTCTGACTGCCTTTGGAAACCTCATCCTGGTCAACGACAGGGCCGCGTTGGTCAGCGCGAAGTTTACCAGGGAAGATGCCAAGAAGCTGGAGGACATCCTCGGCGTTGAGGTCGAGAGGGGAATTATAGGTGACTACCACGCGGTTGGCAGTGTGGGTGTCGTCACCAACAGGGGCGGCCTCGTCCATCCAGAGGCAACCGATGAGGAGCTTGAGTGGCTCCGCGACCTGTTTAAGGTTGACATCTACGTTGGAACTACCAACATGGGCGTTCCATTCGTCGGTTCATGCATGCTGGCGAACTCTCACGGTGTAGTGGTTGGACACCTCACCACTGGACCCGAGATAGTTAAGATTGAAGAGGCTTTGGGATTCCTCGACTAATGGAGGTGTGATGAATGGACGTTAAGGTCTTCCGCGTTAAGGGTGTGTTCGAGAGGCTCGGAAAGAAGCAGCCGTTCACCAAGGAGTACAGGGCTTTAAAGCCGGAGCATGTTGCCGAGCTCGTCTACTCGGAGATAGGCAGCAAGCACAGGGTTCCCAGGTCCAAGATATGGATCGAAAGCATCGAGGAAATACAGCCAGAAGAGGCCGAAGATCCAGTCGTCAGGAAGCTCAGCCTCGAGCTCTGATTTCCTTTTATCTTGTTTCTTCGGTCTTCCAGCCCAGAACCCTCGACTGATAGTGCCTCCTAGGAAAAATCCCCAGAGGATCTATTCCCTTCTCCCTGAGCAAATACCTGAGCTCGACTTCGTAGTCGGCCTTTTGGAGTTCCTCGCTCTCCCTGATTTTAACGATGAACAGCATCTCGGTGAGTTCTCTTATTGTCTTGTAGCCCAGACCGAGAAGCGGGCGGATGTAGGCGACGCTAAACCGATCCTCCAGCGAGCGGGTCTTGGGCAGGTCGAGGAATGGAACCCTATCGTCTCTCCTAGTGCCGTCACTAATCCGGTCGGCAATCTTTGCCACAGCCTCCAGGGCCCTCTCATGGATGAACTGGATGGCGTTGTTTGGATGGCCGTCCTGTATACACATCTCCGCAGCCTTTTTCAGCGTGTCCCTTGGTAAGTAGAGCACTTGATGCTCAAAGCCAAGCCTTTCGGCGGTTTCCTTGGCATGGCGCCAGTTGTCGAGCAGACCGAAGCTAATCGTTACAAGCTTTACGTCATAACCCATCCTCTCCAAAATCCACGCGGCCAAGCTTGAGTCTTTTCCGCCGGAGTAGAGGTGGTAGACTTCCATGCCATCACCCCTTAGGCAACCTTTAAAAGCCAAACTTTTATAAAGCCTTCAGCCGGAGGGCGAGAGGTGAGAGAGATGGAGAAACGCTTACCCGGAAAAGTGAGGCGAGCCATTCGCGCTAAATATTACGATATCGAACCCAAAGCTTGGATAGGTAAGAGGGGGTTAGATGAAGGCGTCATCAGCGAGATAAACACCCAGCTCGAGAAGGACGGTATACTCAAGGTCGAGATCCGGAAGGGCGCACTTATCAGCACAGGTATGGAGCGGAAAGAGCTGGCAGAGAAGGTGGCCGAGCTGACCGACAGCGAGCTCATCGAAGTCAGGGGCAAAAGGTTTATATTGTTCAAGCCGAGAGAGGGGTGGGAAAAGTATTTAAGGAAGCTCCAGAGAAAGGAGCTTTCGAAGGAAAAGCGGGAAGAGAAGCCC
Source organism: Thermococcus piezophilus (assembly GCF_001647085.1). Lineage (NCBI taxonomy): Archaea > Methanobacteriati > Methanobacteriota > Thermococci > Thermococcales > Thermococcaceae > Thermococcus > Thermococcus piezophilus. Next base: position 194,584 of record NZ_CP015520.1, on the reverse strand, counting down.
GTTAAGAAAGTCAAGCTTGACATCGCTCAATTCAGGAGGAAATTCAAGAAGGGGAGGGATTGAAGGATGGCTACAGTTTATGACGTTCCCGGTGATTTGCTCGTTGAGAGGGTTGCTCAGAAGCTCAAGGAGATAGAGGCCATAAAGCCGCCTGAGTGGGCTCCGTTCGTCAAGACCAGCAGACACAAGGAGCGCCTTCCAGAGCAGGAGGACTGGTGGTACTACAGGGTTGCTTCAGTCTTCAGGAAGGTATACATCAACGGGCCGGTCGGAATCGAGAGGCTCAGGACCTGGTATGGCAGCAGGAAGAACCGCGGCCACGCCCCGGAGCACTTCTACAAGGCAAGTGGAAGCATCATCAGGAAGGCCCTCCAGCAGCTCGAGCAGGCTGGCTTCATCCAGAAGGTTCCGGGTGAGGGAAGGGTCGTTACCCCACAGGGACAGAGCTTCCTCGACAAGATTGCCACCGAGCTCAAGAAGGAGCTTGAGGAGCAGATTCCGGAGCTCAAGAAGTACTGAGCTCACCTCTTCTACTTTCCTTCCAATAGAGAACCTTTTTAACCTTCCCGTGCAGTTTGAACTGGAGGTGAGAGAATGGCCGAGGACATAGAGGAGATTAGAAAGAGGAAGCTCCTCGAACTGCAGAAGAGGTACCTTGAACAGCAGAAGGCCCAGGAGGAGGCTATAAGGCAGGAGATGGAGCTTGAGGCTCAGCTCAACGCCATAATGAGGCACATACTTACCCCCGAGGCGAGGGAGAGGGTTGGAAGGGTCAAGCTGGTAAGGCCCGAGCTGGCCCGCCAGGTGGAGCTCGTTCTCGTCCAGCTGTATCAGGCTGGACAGATACGCGAGCCAATAGACGACGCCAAGCTGAAGAGAATCCTTGCCCAGGTGGATGCAAGAACAAGAAAAGACTACAGGATTAAGTGGTGAGCTTGGAAGGTGCCCCCATGGACGTTAAGGAGATAATCAGGATACTCGACGAAAAGGGAGAGGTCAGTCTGGAAACATGGAAGGCCGTTTCCGTTAAGAAGAATGTAGATGGGACAGTTGATATTCTTTACAAGAATCTCCATGTGGGCACTGATGACGATCCAGTCTTTCTCTGGATTTATGCGAACGTTGTAGAGGATGACTGGGACGTCAGGGTTTTGGAGAGGATTACGTTCAAGCGGGAAGACTTGGCATGGCTTCTCCGCTATGTTGCCAAGAAAAAAGGCGAAGATTTATAAACACTTTATAAAAAAGCCGCCCCAGTGGGGGTGTTGGAGTGAGCAAGCATAGGATCTGCCCGGTCTGCGGTTCGATGGAGTTCATCTACGACCCGGGTAGGGGCGAGGTCATTTGTAAGGTTTGCGGTTACGTTATTGAAGAAAACGTCATCGATATGGGTCCAGAGTGGCGCGCTTTTGATGCATCTCAGAGGGAGAAGAGGGCTCGCGTTGGTGCTCCCGAGAGCATTCTCCTCCACGATAAAGGCCTTTCCACTGACATAGGTGTCGACAGGAACCTCTCGGGTCTTATGCGTGAGAAGATGTACCGCCTGAGGAAGTGGCAGTCCAGGCTGAGGGTTAGCGATGCTGCCGAGCGTAACTTGGCTTTTGCCCTGAGTGAGCTCGACAGGATAGCCTCCCAGCTTAAACTTCCAAGACATGTCGAGGAGGAGGCCGCAAGACTCTACCGTGAGGCGGTGAGAAAGGGTCTCATAAGGGGCCGTTCGATTGAGAGCGTTATAGCAGCGTGTGTTTACGCCGCCTGCAGGTTGCTTAAGGTCCCCAGGACGCTCGACGAGATAGCGGACATCTCCCGCGTCGACAAGAAGGAGATAGGCAGGAGCTTCCGTTTTATAGCGAGGAACCTCAACTTGACTCCTAAAAAGCTCTTTGTCAAGCCCACTGACTACGTTAACAAGTTCGCCGATGAACTGGGTCTGAGCGAGAGGATCAGGAGGAGGGCCATAGCCATACTCGAGGAAGCCTATGATAGGGGCCTCACGAGCGGAAAGAGCCCCGCTGGACTGGTCGCGGCGGCGCTATATATCGCTGGCCTGCTAGAGGATGAGAAGAGAACCCAGAGGGAAGTGGCCGAGGTAGCCCGCGTTACGGAGGTCACCGTTAGGAACCGCTACAAGGAGCTCGTCGAGAAGCTGAACCTGAAGATTCCGGTTTGATTTATGGTAATTAAATCGGGAGGAGTCACCTCCTCCCGAACCAGCTCTCGAGCGTGGACTGCTTCCCCGCTTTTATTGCTTTTTTCAATCTCTCTAGGCCGTTCTTAACGCGCTCCTCGCTGAAGTCGTGCTCGTCGCAGAGGAACTTTAAGATGCCCTCCTCGTCGGGCATTCTCCACTCTAACTTTAACTCGTCGGTAACAGGCGGATTGAGGAAGAACTCCTTTATTGCGTAGAGGTCAATCTCGCTTTCCTTCTGGTAAGTCTTGAGCGGATCTTTGGTGCGTTTGACTATAGTCAGGGCTTTTTTGGGTCCTATACCCTTGATTCCGCCAGGATTGTAGTCGGTTCCGACGAGGATTGCCATCTCAATCAGCTTTTCCCTGTCGATGCCAAGCTCCTTCAAGACCCCCTCAAGAACGATCAGTTCGGGCGTGACCTCCACGTAAACGTTTTTCCCCGGGAGCTTTCTCCTTCCCGTTATTGTGAGGTTCCTCACGAGCTTGGGCGCGCCAAAGAGGAGAGAGTCGTAGTCCTGACTAGCGGAGGCGTAGACCTTCTTCTTCGCCGCCATGTAGGCCGCTTGAGCTTCGCCTTCGCTTGGGGCCTGAACTACTGGGATGCCCATCAGTTCGAGAAGCTTCTTGGCGTCGTTTATCAACCCCTCATTGACGCGCGTTGCCCTCTGGGCGTACTTCTTGGCCTCTTCGAGGTCGCCTCTCTCGAGGGCCTCGTGCCACTTCTCCTCTGCCTCTTCTCTCGCTTCCCTTCTCTTCTCGAGCTCCTTCCTTTTGAAGTCCGGTGGCTTCCCGTCGAAGACGTAGGCAGGCTTTATCCCCGCTTCCATGAGGTTTATCGTGCGGTAGAAGAGTCCCGACAGGTGGGAGGTTATTCTGCCCTGGGAATCCATCAGCGGGGTCCCATCCCTCTGGCGAATGGTTGAGAGGAACTGGTAAAGCGCGTTGAAGGCATCGATGGCTACCTTTCTCCCGTAGAGGCTCTCCAGCTCGATTTCTTTCCTTGGAAGGAGCTCACCGATCTGTACTCCCATCAGTCCTCACCTACCTTGATGTAGAAATAGCCCAAAACGAACAGCAGGGCTGCTATGGATAATAGCTTAAACGAATCCAGGTGCTCGAAATCTGACGCCACGATGAGCTTCTGAATCAGGGCAACTATACCGACCTCGAGGATGTGGGTTAGACTCACACGGTGCTGTCTGAGGTAGATTATGAGGATACGGTAGGTCTCTATCAGGATTATGGTGACCAGGACGTTGGCTATCAGAAGCTTCGGTTCGGTCACCCTGTAAGTCAGCTTGAAGTTGAGATATATGGAGTACACGGTGAGGTACAGTATGAAAAAGAGGAACATCATCACCACGAAGTCGAAGCTAATCTCCAGCACCTTTCTGAAGAGCTTGTGCACCTGTGTGTACTGGGCCGTATTCTCGTTTTCAATCCTCGTCATCTTCATCAGCCTACCGTAGGTTCATTACCGTTCGGGCGAGGGAAGAATCATCACTCGGAAGTTTGGGTGGCAGATTTTAAATGCTTTTTTCTAAAGGTTGGAAACCAGGGGTTCCTTTGACGGATGCCGATTCGGTTATCGTCAAAACGTGAAGAGAAAAGTTATAACTTATTTTACTGACGTGAAAACTGTAAATATCACCAGGGGTGAAGGAGATGAGTTTGGAGGCACTTTTCAGACCAAAAAGCATCGCCATCATTGGGGCCTCGGAGAAGCCGGGCAAGATAGGATACGCAATTATGAAGAACCTTATTGATTATGGCTACGAGGGAAAAATCTACCCAGTTAACGTTAAGGGCGTTGAAATCGAGATGAATGGCAGGAAGTTTAAGTCATACAAGAGCATCCTCGATATTCCTGATGACGTCGATATGGCGGTTGTAGTTGTTCCCGCCAAGTTTGTCTCGCAGGTCGTCGAGGAGTGCGGCAAGAAGGGCGTTAAAGTTCTTCCCATCATAAGCTCTGGCTTTGGCGAGCTCGGCGAGGAGGGCAAGAAGATCGAGAGGCAACTCGTGGAGATCGCCAACAAGTATGGTATGAGAATCCTTGGCCCGAACATCTTCGGCGTCGTCTACACTCCAGCCAAGATGAATGCCACCTTTGGCCCAACCGACGTCATGCCAGGTAACCTCGCCCTCATCAGCCAGAGCGGTGCTCTTGGAATAGCTCTCATGGGATGGACCATCCTCGAGAAGGTCGGTCTCTCAGCTGTTGTCAGCGTTGGAAACAAAAGCGACATCGATGACGCCGATCTGCTTGAGTTCTTCAAGACCGACGACAACACCAATGCTATACTCATTTACATGGAGGGCGTCAAGGACGGAAGGCGCTTCATGGAGGTTGCCAAGGAGGTCAGCTTGGAGAAGCCGATTATCATCATCAAGGCCGGAAGAAGCGAGCGCGGTGCTAAAGCTGCAGCCTCCCACACTGGCTCGCTCGCCGGTGCCGACAAGATTTACGAGGCCGCCTTCAAGCAGAGCGGTATTCTGAGGGCCTTAACCATCGGTGAGGCCTTTGACTGGGCGAGAACGCTGAGCAACCTGCCGGAGCCAGAGGGCGAGAACCTCATCATACTCACCAACGGCGGTGGAATTGGAGTTATGGCCACCGACGCCGCTGAGGAAGAGGGTCTGCACCTCTACGACAACCTGGAAGACCTGAAGGTCTTCGCCAACCACATGCCGCCCTTCGGTTCCTACAAGAACCCCGTTGATCTGACCGGTATGGCCGGCGCGGAGGCCTATGAGGGTTCCATAAGGGACGCCCTGGCGAACCCGAACATGCACAGCATTGCTGTGCTCTACTGCCAGACGGCCGTGCTTGATCCGAGGGATCTCGCCAAGATAGTCATCCGCGAGTACAACGAGAGCGGCAGGAAGAAGCCACTTGTCGTTGCCATCGTCGGCGGCATAGAAGCCAAGGAAGCCATAGACATGCTCAACGAGGAGGGCATTCCAGCCTACCCAGAGCCGGAGAGGGCGATAAAGGCGCTCGCTGCCCTCTACCGCTGGAGCCGCTGGAAGAAGATACAGAGGAGGGAGTGAGCCCCTTCTACCTTATATTTTTGGGTTTTGCCATCATGGCTTTCTCTGGGCCTTTTATGGATTTTAGCTTTGTCATAATGGTTCGTTGACTTAATATTCTTGGCTTCAGGCGTGTGCCTAGGTTTTTAATATCCTTCTGTGAACATTGGATGGGGAACGCTATGTTCATCTCCTTAATAAGCGATGTTCACTCCAACTGGGAAGCTCTCCAGGCGGTGTGGGATGAGGTTAAAGACGCTGACGTAATCCTCTGCATGGGGGATCTGGTCGGCTACGGTGCCTCACCAAACGAGGTTGTGGAGTTCTTCAGGGAGCAGATGGAGCGGAGAAAAATACTCTGTGTCAGGGGAAACCATGACAACGCGATAGCCTTTGGCACCGAGTGGGGCTTCAACCCCTACGCGAGACAGGCCGTTAGGTGGCACCAGCGCGTTATGAGCACCGAGAATCTCGAGTTCTTGAGGAAACTGCCCGTAAGGCAACTGTTCATCGATGAGGCTGGGAGGAGCTACCTCTTAATTCACGGCTCGCCGAGGGCACCGCTGGATGAATATCTCTTTCCCTGGCTTCCTGATAGCGAGTTCAAGGCCGTTCTGAGCTACGTTAAGCAGGACGACCTCCTCGTCGGCCACACGCACGTTCCAATGCTCAAGGAGATAGCTGGCAGGAGGATAATCAACCCCGGCAGCGTCGGCCAGCCGAGGGACGGCGACTGGAGGGCGAGCTATGCCCTTATCGATACTGAGACTCAAAAAATCGAGTTCCATCGTGTAGAATATGATGTCCAGGAAGCGGTCAGAAAGATAATCAAAGCTGATCTTCCAAGGTTTTTGGCGGAAAGGCTCTACGATGGGTATTAAAAGGGAGTAGACTCACCCCTCGGTTGCTTCTGTCTTATTTACTGAGCCGATCCTCCTGAGCTTGGACTTGACGGCGAGCTTGCTGGAGTCTATGATGATAACCTCGCCGATACTCTTGACGGCGCTTATTGGAATTAGCAGAAGCCCCTCGTGATCCGTAACGAACTCGCTCGTGTCGAGGTCCTCGTCGGGCTCGGCTACGATAACGAGAATATTGCCTGTTTCCTCATCGAAGCTAAGATCGTAAACCCAGCCGAGCCTTATTCCTGTGTCAGTTATCAGCTCGACGTCCCTAAGCTTGGAAGCTATTATCCTGACCATCTCATCCACCCCTTGGTTTAATCGTGTAAACGGTTGGACACCAACGTATAAAACTTTTTCCAAAATAGAAATGAAAATCAGAAGGTGAAGTAGTCCATCTTCCCCGCTTTTTCCTCCTGGGTCTTTCTGGTCTCCTCGAAGTTTCTGTAGTACTCTATCATGTAGGGCGTTATGCTCGGTCTGACCGTCTTTAGTGCCTCCTCGAAGTCCCTCTTTGATACCTTCAGCTGCTCGAGGAACTCTTCACTCTGCTCCGCTACGACTTCCCTCGGAAGCTTGGACATTATTCTGCGCATCGCCATAAGCGCCGCCTCCCTCACGAGGGCTTCCAGGTCGGCACCGCTGTAGCCTTCAGTCCTCTTTGCCAGCTCTTTGAGGTTGACATCCCCTGCGAGAGGAACACGCCTGGTGTGGACTTTGAGTATCTCCAGTCTGGCCTTCTCGTCCGGCGCTGGCACGAGTATCATCCTGTCGAACCTTCCTGGCCTGAGCAGGGCTGGATCGAGAATGTCCGGCCTGTTGGTGGCTGCTATAACCATTACACCGCTGTTCTTCTCGATTCCGTCCATCTCTGTCAGGAGCTGATTGATCAGCCTGTCCGTGACGCGGTTCATGTCGCTACCCCTTGCTGGCGCTATTGCGTCGATCTCGTCGATAAATATGACAGTCGGGGCGGCCTGTCTAGCTTTGCGGAAGATTTCCCTTATGCGCTTCTCGCTCTCACCGACCCATTTTGAGAGAACCTCTGGCCCACGGATGCCAATAAAATTGGCTTCACTTTCCGTAGCGACGGCCTTGGCGAGGAGGGTCTTACCAGTTCCAGGTGGACCGTAGAGCAGTATACCCCTCGGTGGGTCGATTCCGAGCCTCTGGAAGGCTTTTGGGTACTTGAGCGGCCACTCGACGGCTTCACGGAGTTTCTGCTTGACTTCCTCCAAGCCTCCGACATCTTCCCAGCGGACGTTGGGCATCTCGATGAGGACTTCCCTCAGCGCCGAGGGATCCACCATCTTCAGAGCCTCGTAAAAGTCAGCTTTCTTGACGCGCAGCTCCTGAAGAACCTCGGGCGGAATCCTTTCCTGCTCGGGGCTTATCTTGCCCTCTTTGATGAGCCTCCTGAGGACGACCATTGCTGCCTCTCTTGCCAGCGCTGCCAGATCAGCTCCAACGAAGCCGTGGGTCTTCTCGGCCAGTTCATCAAGCATCTTGTCGATGAGCCTCAACCTGACCTCCGCGTAGATCTCTCCGTCGTCCTTTAGGATTTCCTTGACTTCCTCCTCGTTCTTGGCATTTTCAACCTTTTCCATTATCTTCTTGAGCCTCTCCTCCTCGAAAGTCTCCTTCCTCAGGAGATCTCCCACGACCTTGAGGACAGTCTGCTTGTCGTAGTCCGGCTCAAGAGGCATCCCTCTGGTGTGTATCTGGAGTATCTCTTTTCTGCCTTGCTTGTCTGGCACGCCTACCTCGAGCTCGCGGTCGAACCTTCCTGGCCTTCTGAGGGCCGGATCTATCGCATCGGGCCTGTTGGTGGCGGCAATGACTATGACCTTTCCGCGGCTCTTGAGGCCATCCATCAGGGTAAGCAACTGCGAGACGACCCTCTTCTCGACTTCTCCAACAACCTCTTCCCTTTTGGGTGCAATAGCATCGATTTCGTCGATGAAAATTATGCTTGGTGCGTTTTCCTCCGCGTCTTTAAATATCTCCCTTAAGCGCTCTTCACTCTCACCGTAGAATTTGCTCATTATCTCTGGCCCGTTGATGGCTATGAAGTGGGCGTTAGCCTCGTTGGCGACGGCCTTAGCGAGGAGCGTCTTTCCAGTTCCAGGTGGACCGTAGAGGAGCACACCCTTCGGGGGGTCTATTCCAAGGCGCTCGAAGAGCTCTGGGTGTTTGAGCGGAAGCTCGACCATCTCACGAATCTTTTGAATCGCATCGCTGAGACCGCCTATGTCCTCGTAGGTTACCTCTGGGATGGTTTCCTCACGGACTTCAACTGCCTGCGGGAGAACCTCAACCTCTGTGTTGTAGGTTATCTGGACTATGCCCTTGGGGTTGGTGTTGACGACGACGAATTTCAGCTCACCGAAGCCGAGGGGCATGGCCTCAAAGAACCCCCTGAGTAACTCATCGAAGGGCGATCCAGTATAGTAACCCGTCTCGCTCCGCCCGCTGGCGACGATGAGGTCTCCCTTAACGACTGGCCTGCCTAGGAGATTCTGCTTGACCATATCGCCGGGTATCTGGATGAAAACTCCCTTCTGGGCTGGAGCAAGGACGACTTTCTTGGCCTCCTGAACCTCCGCCCTTGCAACGGTGACGTAGTCTCCTATACTTACCCCGGCGTTTCTCCTTATGTAACCATCCATCCTTATGATGTCCAGGTTTTTGTCGTCGGGGTGAGGGTTTGCCACTATCGCAGCCGTTGAGCGTTCTCCAATCAGCTCGACGATGTCGCCCGGCCCAACCCCGAGCTGGCGCTGGTATTTTTTATCAAAGCGTACGATGCCCCTTCCGACGTCCCTTTTGAGAGCCTCCGCCACGCGGAGCTTTATTTTCTCATACCTCCCCTCATCCTTACCGAAGATCATCTTGACCTCCTCCTTTTCTGCTTTTCAATGGCCTCCTCCAAGGTCATGTTTCCAAGTGCAACTTCACGGGCCAGCTTGGATGAGATGGTTATCATCCCGCTTAACTCGCGGCTCCGCCGTTTTATATCTTCGATCTCACGTTTGGTTGGCTCTTTGACTTCTATGAGCTCACCTATCGGAACCTGTCGGCCATCGCGTAGTCCTATGTTTATGGCTGCCACGATATCTTGTACCTGCGAAACCTCTATTCCACCCACCTTTGGCGTTGTCCTCGACTCGTTCACCACGATGACTGGATAATCGCAGCCGAGCAGATCTCCAAGCGCCTTCAACATCAGTATCCTCTGCCTCTTTGCGCCGTGTCCGATTTTGATTTTAGCTGCTGGGTACTTCTCGAGCAGATCGATGATTATCCCGACGTCGCGCGGGCTCTTCAGGTGGTGAACTTCTACCACGCGGTTGTCCGCGACGACACTAAGACCGGGTCTCTCTCCGGGGTCTATGGCAATGTAGACCTTTTTAAAACGCTCCCTTCCTTCAAGCTTTGCGAGCAGCTCGTCGATGAAGTTCTCGTTCCCGACTATGACTTTAACAGGGAAGTCGATTTTATCGTAATCCTTTTCGCCAGTCAGCACGACCTCAACGTCGAAGGGAATCGTATCTCCCATGCGGAGGCTGTGGAAGGGTATATTGTACTCCTTCAGCACCTTGGTCGCGGTGTAGTAAACACGAGCATCGCTAGTTATGATGGCCACTCTCATGGTCGTTAGTAGGTCTTTACAATTAAAAACCTTTCTAACCGTCCTAATCAATAATTTTGGCCCCGAAAAACCCCAATTTACCAGAAAAAATTTATAAGCCATTATTAGCAAGTAGGGACGGGGATGGGTATGCAACCTCCAAAGAAAAAGAAGAAGGTCGAGGAGTTCGAGGAAGAAGAGTTTCTCGAAGAGGATGAGTGGGACCTGGAAGATGAAGAGTGGGAGGACGAGGACTGGGAAGAAGATTGGGAGGAGGACTGGGAAGAGGACGATGAGTGGTGAGTTAAACGCTTTCTTTTACGTAACCCATTTATAGCAACGCCCCTATTTTTTCTTGGTGATAGAATGGCGTTCCTGAAGGTAGTTCCACTGGAGGAAGCACTCGAGGTCATAGAATCCTTTCCACTGGAGAGAAGGGTCGAGAAGGTCCCGCTCGAGGAGACGCTCGGAAGGGTTCTCGCGGAGGACGTGGTGAGCCCCATAGACGTTCCCCCCTTTGACAGGGCGACGGTGGACGGCTACGCGGTTAGGGCTGAAGACACATTCATGGCAAGCGAGAGCGAGCCTGTGAAACTGAAGGTCATCGGCGAGATAAACGCCGGAGATACGCCGACGGTGGAACTCAAGCCGGGCGAGAGCGTCTACATATCCACTGGCGCCCCCCTTCCAAAGAACGCCGACGCTGTGATACAGTTCGAAGACGTGGACAGGGAAGGAGACGAAGTAATCATCTACAAGCCTGCCTATCCTGGCCTTGGGGTTATGAAGAGGGGCACCGACATTCCAAGTGGAAAGCTTCTCCTAAGGGCTGGGACGCGGCTTGGCTTCAAGGAGACTGCTCTGCTCTCAGCGATTGGCTTTTCGGAGGTTAAGGTCTTCAGGAAGCCGAGGGTGGCGGTGATAAGCACGGGCAATGAGGTGGTTCTGCCTGGGACTGAGCTTAGATACGGCCAGATATATGATATCAACGGCAGAGCGATAGCCGACGCCGTTAGGGAACTTGGGGGAGAAGCCGTTTTCCTTGGCATAGCAAAGGATGACAAAGACAGCTTAAAGGAGCTCATCCTCAAAGGCGTTGAGTGCTGCGACATCATAATCCTCAGCGGCGGCGCGAGCGGGGGAATAAGGGACCTAACGTCATCGATAATCGGTGAGCTCGGTAAGGTTTACATCCACGGCATAGCGATACAGCCGGGGAAGCCGACGATAATCGGTCTCATTGACGGAAAGCCGATATTCGGTCTGCCGGGTTATCCGACGTCTTGCCTCACGAACTTCACCCTGCTGGTCGCTCCACTCCTGAGGAAACTCCTGGGAAGGGAAAGCGAGGTCAGAAAGGTCAAGAAAAGGCTCGCCCACAAGGTCTTCTCGGTAAAGGGCAGGATGCAGTTCCTGCCCGTAAAAGTCGAGGGAGAAAATGCCGTTCCGATACTCAAGGGCAGTGGAGCGGTGACGAGCTTCATTGATGCTGACGGCTTTATAGAGGTGCATGAGAACGTTGAGATACTGGATGGGGGAGAGGAAGTCGAAGTTACGTTTTTTGGATGAGTTCTTTTTCTCTTTTCCTTGCCCATCCGGGTAACCGCGGCCGTTGGTCGTTAACTTGACACGACCCGGGTTCTTGCCAGAACGTCAAAATCCCCATCAAATCCTTTTTAAACTCCCGCGCCGTTCATTTCCCAGGTGAAGGCTATGCTCGATATAAAGCTCATCCGTGAAAACCCCGATCTGGTCAAGGGGGACCTAATCAAGCGCGGGGAAATTGAGAAGCTCAAGTGGATAGACGAGATCCTCGAGCTTGACGCCAAGTGGCGCGAAAACCTCAGGAAGATAAACCATCTCAGGCGCGACAGGAACAGGATAGCCGTCGAGATAGGCAAGAGGAAGAAGGCTGACGAGCCCGTTGATGATCTTTTAGCCAAGAGCAAGGAGATAGTCGCCCAGATAGAGGCCCTCGAGAAGGAAATCGAGGAGATAAGAGCGAAGATTGACTACTACCTCTGGAGGCTTCCGAACATTACCCACGAGAGCGTTCCGATTGGTAAAGACGACACTGAGAACGTCCCCATAAGGTTCTGGGGGAAGGCTAAAGTTTGGGAAGGCTTCCTCGAGTCCTTCAAGGAGCAGAGCCTCGGAAAGATGGACTATGAGGTTCTGAGCTGGAGGCCTAAGCTCCACGTGGATATGCTGGAGCTCCTTCATGGCGCTGACCTGGAGAGGGCCGCGAAGGTAAGCGGCTCGCGCTTTTACTACCTCCTCAACGAGCTCGTCATACTTGACCTTGCCTTAATCCGCTTCACCATCGACAAGCTTATCGAGAAGGGCTTTACCCCTGTGATTCCGCCCTACATGGTCAGACGCTACGTCGAGGAAGGCGTCACGAGCTTCGATGACTTCGAGGACGTTATCTACAAGGTCGAGGAGGAGGATTTATACCTCATTCCAACAGCTGAGCACCCACTCGCTGGAATGCACGCCAACGAGATACTCGAGGGCAAGGATTTACCACTCCTCTACGTTGGTGTGAGTCCGTGCTTCAGAAAGGAGGCCGGAACCGCTGGAAAGGACACGAAGGGAATCTTCCGTGTTCACCAGTTCCACAAGGTCGAGCAGTTCGTCTATGCAAAGCCGGAGGAGAGCTGGGAGTGGCACGAGAAGCTCATCCAGAACGCCGAGGAGATATTCCAAGAGCTTGAGATTCCCTACAGGGTTGTGAACATCTGTACTGGAGATTTGGGCTACGTTGCCGCTAAGAAGTACGACATCGAGGCCTGGATGGCCGGCCAGGGCAAGTTCAGGGAGGTCGTTTCGGCGAGCAACTGTACGGAGTGGCAGGCTAGAAGGTTGAACATCCGCTACCGCGACAAGACCCACGAAAAGCCGCGCTTCGTCCACACTCTCAACTCCACCGCTATAGCTACATCGAGGGCAATAGTTGCCATCCTGGAGAACCACCAGACTGAGGAGGGCGTCGTTAAGCTTCCAAAGGCCCTTTGGAAGTACACTAGCTTCAAGGAGATTCTCCCGGCGCACATGAAGGAGAAGTGCTGTAAGGTGTGAACAAAGGTCCTAATCTTTCCTTGATCTTTCTATTAATAGTTGAATCATCGAAAAGTTTATAGGGTTTACTATATTGCCCATTGATAGAATAACTATTTGGAATGATTTTATGGTACGGAGAATCCGTGTGATTACAAATATCTTGGAGATGACATAATAAAGCACTACAAGAAGATGTTATAATCTCTTTGGTTGCATTACACAAGTTCTTAAGAGATTATAGGCAAACATTAGGTTTGCATAAGGGCTGGACGTTAGAATAGTATTGTCATAGGGGATGTATTAAAGTTCTAGAGTTCTGTGAGAATAGGCATTTAGGTTTATATTATTAGACTCGGATTAGGTAATTATAAACAAAGTTTGTGAAAATTTGAACATGATTTACATACAAATCATTCACAATTATAATCAAGAATCTGTGAGATATGTATAAAAGGAAGTCCAAAGTACTGAATTAAACCCCTCCCCTTTCCCTCACTTTTCTCCTAACGTTCGGGTCCCTGTCCGCTATGAGCTTCAGTGCCTCCTCAAAGCTCATCCAGTCTGGCACTTCCTCGTTGATGTATATTCCGGTCCTCCCTATAGCGTCCCTCCTCGTCAAGACGTGAACGCGCTCGGTTACGATGTCGATGCTCACCCCTAGAATTTTCGCCACCTCGCTCTCCCTTCCGACCACTTCACTCTCGATGTGGCCCTTCTCGGTTGGAATTATGAGGATGAGCTTTTTGTTCACCCCTGAAACTCTCTGCTTAGTCTTCACACCCCACAAGTCTATGGCCCCGCCCCAGCGGTAGAACTCCAGCTCCCTGTCGGTCGGTTCTATCAGCGGAAAGGTGACGGTGGTTTCCTCGTCTATCTCGATGACACCCTTTATGATGTGCCACGGAGTTGCCATGACTATCTTTCTCCTGCTCACGAGTCCCTCAAGGGCGAGTTCGATTAGATAGCTCGGAACCTTGTAGGGGATGAATATGTCTATGTCGCTGTTCTTCTTTACGTCTCCCCTCGCGACACTTCCATAGAGACGTGGGTCAAACTGCTCAAGGCGCTCTATTATGCTCAACGCCCTCTCACGCTTCTCCCACAGGTAGCGCCAGCGTTTGGGGGAGTAGACAACTTCTCTCTCGTCCCAGACTCTAACAACTTTTTTCCCCGGCATCGTTTTTTTTAGAACCCAAACGTTTAAAGGTCTACCGATAGTGTTTTATATGTAGTTGAAATGACTTCGGGGTGGTGAAAAATGCCAGTGCTCGGATTTAACATAACTAAGATTGAAATGGAGAAGAAGACCATTGTAGTGCCTTCTGGTCAGATTGAGGTCAGGCTCTCACCGAAGGTTAAGGATATGCGTCTCGGGGAGATACGCACACCAACTGGGAAGATGAACGGTATCGAGATTCTCTTCAGGTATGAGATCGATTACAACCCCAAGGTCGCCCAGGGCGCCATTGAGGGTATTATCCTGTACGTCCCGCCCCAGAAGGACAAGATGGACGAGATACTGAACCTCTGGGAAGATGAAAAGAAGATGGACCCCATCACCTTCGCCGAGGTAGTCAACTTCATAACCAAGGAAGTTTCCCCGATAATAATGCTCCTCGCCAAGGAGATGCGTCTTCCATACCACATACCGCTTCCGAGGGTCGAGGTTAAGTCCTGACCGTTCACTTTTTCCTGTTTTTACTGATAAATGCCCTCCGCTTCGTAGAGCATGTTCCGGATTTCCTCGAGCTCTGACATCTTTTGAAGGGTGTTCTCTGCTAACTCAAGAGCCTTCATATAGTTTTTCTTGCTGGCATAGTATTCCACTTTTTCGACCTCCTCGAGGATATTCTCATCTCCCTTTGAAGCTGCGAACTGTTTGAGGATGGCCAGACGGATCTTGACCCTGAAGCACAGATCGCTTTTGATTTCTAGGGCGCTCTTGTAGGCCTGCATGGCTTCCTCAATTTTTCTGACACCAATAAGAGCCTCTGCAAGCTCTACAAGCTTCTCGGCAGCTTTTTCATCATCTCCGCGCGATCGGTGGGAGCTTATTATCTGGTAGAGCATCCTTATGGTGTTTATGCCTATCAGCTTAGACCTGTTGTAGTTCTTGGCGAGGAGGTAAGCATACTGAGCCTTTACGAGGCAAGTAGTCGTTTCATCAAGGTCGCCATTGGAGTATGCTACCTTGCTCGCCTTCTCGAAGTTCTTGCCGGCGGTGTCCATCATTTCAATGAAGTGAATGTCGTAGCCGAATATTGCCCTGATGAAGCTCGCGAGCTTATAGAAAGCTTCCGCCGCGCCCCTCGAGTCGCCCTTCTTGAGCCGCTCCTCTGCAGC
Source organism: Thermococcus piezophilus (assembly GCF_001647085.1). NCBI lineage: Archaea > Methanobacteriati > Methanobacteriota > Thermococci > Thermococcales > Thermococcaceae > Thermococcus > Thermococcus piezophilus. Next base: position 179,422 of record NZ_CP015520.1, on the reverse strand, counting down.
CTGTCCGTACAGGGCTATCAACGTTTCTGCGATTCTCTTGTATGATTCAATGTCGTCAGTTATCTCATAGTACCTGTACGCTGATTCATACGCCCGAATTGCCATTGATATGTCGTCGTTGTCCTGGTACGACTTGCCGAGATCCTCGTATATAGCCGCGAATTCCTCTGCGTATTTCCGGAGGTTTCTCTCGTCCTTTAGGGTCAAGAAAATCTCTAAAACATTGGAGCAGTACCCGTCGAGGGTATCTATATCTACCTCAAGACGGGTTATTTCCTCCTCGATGAGGTCTATGTAGAGGTAAGCGCTCTTCAGAAGGAAGGGGCGGGCTTTCTCTATTAAACCTGCCTTTTCACGCAGAACAAAGCCGAGGTACTTATAGAGCCTTGCGGCATCTTCTTTCCTTTCCTCCTTCTCATAACCTCTCGCAGCGCGAAGAATTAATTTAAGCCCGTCCTTAATCTTTCCCTCGTTGATCTTCTTGAAGGCAAGCTGCTCCAGCTCTTCTGGCCCCTCAAGTCCAATGGTGGTTGCCAAATTCCTCACCTCACATGATTTAAGTCAGAAGGTTATTTTGATTATATTTAAAGTTTTAAATATTTAAGTATTGTCTACGCCCATACTATCCTGTATCCAGCCGCTTTTCTGAGCCTGTTCATCACGGCGAATCCAAGTCCTCTCTCCTCGATCCCTTCGGCGATTATTATATCCACTCCCCTCTTATCAAGCTCCCTCAGAGCTTTGAAGAGGTTTCTGGCGAATTCTTCCTCAGTGTCCCCGAAGTGGAAGAACTCATCGCACTCGTAGGGCTCCGTCGCCATCACTCCCACGCGGAGCCCCTGCCCCTGATACTCCTTAACGAGCTCTTTTATCTTCTCTCTGACACGCTCCATTGGGCCTTCCACTACGATGATCTGGGCCTCGGGAGAGTAGTGCTTATATTTCATCCCCGGCGAGCGGGCAACATCGACGAGCTTGCCCCTGACCGCGGGATGTATCTCAACCTCGCCGATGACCATCTCAATCTCCTCGAGTGGCAGTCCGCCGGGTCTTAGCAGGGTTGGTTTTTCATCGCTCAGGTCAATGACTGTGGACTCCACGCCGATTTTAGTCTCCCCGCCATCGATTACACACTCTATCTTCCCGTAGAAGTCGTCTATGACGTGCTCGGCCAGGGTGGGGCTTGGTCTACCACTTACGTTGGCTGATGGGGCTGCTATCGGGGTGCTGGCCCTTATGAGCGCGAGGGCTATTGGGTGAGAAGGCATTCTGACCGCGACAGTATCGAGGCCGCCCGTGGTGACCTTCGGGACTTCATCCTTCTTAGGGAGAACAATCGTTAAGGGGCCCGGCCAGAACCTCTCAGCTAACAGTTTTGCCTCCTCTGGGATTTCCCTTGCGAGTTTATTCAGGTCTTTGAAGTCGGCTATGTGAACGATGAGCGGGTTGTCAGCTGGTCTTCCTTTGGCCTTAAAGATTCTCTTAACGGCTTTCTCATTGAGGGCATCGGCGCCAAGACCGTAGACCGTCTCAGTTGGAAAGGCAACCAGCTTTCCCTCCAATATGAACCTCGCGGCTATCCTAATCTTTCTCTCATCGAGACCTTCTCGAATGTTGATTACTACCGTCATCCTCTCACCCAACGTTTACCGAAAAAAAGCTTGTTAAAAACGTTGCCCAAGGACTTTGAGGTAAACCCCATCGACCTCCTCGGCAACAACGCTCCAGGAATAGAGCGCCGCTATCCTTCTTCCGATTTCTCCGGCTTTTCTGTTCGTCTTGGGCTTCAAGAGAGATTTTACGGCATTCACGAGACCGTCGAAGTCGTCGAAGAGCAGACCGTTCTTTCCGTTCCTTATAAGCTCGGCTATTCCCCCCACGTTCCTCCCAACAGCGGGAACACCGAGGCTGTTCGCCTCAAGAATTACCAGCCCAAAGCCTTCCCTCTTGGAAGGAAGCACGAGCATGAGGCTTTTGGAGAGGACTCTATCGATATCCTGCCTGTATCCGAGGAACCTGACGTTCTCCGGTGCTTCCATCTCAAGATTCCGCCTAAGCGAGCCGTCGCCAACTACGAGGAACTCAAGCTCTGGGAAGACTCTCGCCAGTTCAATGAACGTCTCGGGGCTTTTGTAGTCCCTCAGTGCCCCTATAAACGTGATGTATTTGCCCTTCCATGGTTTCTCTTCCAGGGGCCTGACACCGTTTGGGATTACGTGGACACCCTCTGCCCCCAGAGAGAGCGCCTTCTTGGCGAGGCTGTGGCTCACGGTGATAATTGCATCGGCCGAAGAGAGCGTTTTTTTGACGTAGAACCTTCCGAGAGTTAGCTTCGCCGTGTGCTCGAGGTCGCTGCCGTGGGCGGTGACGACCAGTGGGAGTCCCAACCTCTCCTTTGCTAGGACACCCGCATAGCTCGTCGTCCCGACGAAGTGGGCGTGTATCAGGTCGAATCCAAGCTCCCTATTAAGGTGGACAATCTTCCTAGCACCGAGGAGAGCGAAGCTCGTCCCTCTGAGGCCATAGATTGGGGGCACCATCACCTGATGCACAAACTCCCTCTCGTGCTCCCTCGGCTTAACGGGCCCGTAAGTTAGAACATGAACCTCATGGCGGTTTCTCAACTCCCTGACGAGGTTATCAAGGTGGTTTGCAACGCCTCCCCCGTGCGGCGGATAGTGCCCGACCATTAGAATCCTCATCTTGACCAGGAAAGAATGGAGAAAAGGCGTTAAAAAGCCTTATGGTCTTCCCCTGTCCTTTCCACCCGGCACTCTCGGAATGGGTCGCCCGAGGGTCAGCTGGGCTATCTCCGTCTTTATCCTTGGAATGAGCTCTTTCAGGAGGGTAGTGTAATCTCCCTTGTTAAGGGCTTCCTTGGCCTGCTCTATGAGTGCTTTGATTTCAGTCACATCGTAGCCCTTCTTCTGGAGGACATTCACCATAATCTCAAGCTGGAGTATCTCCCTAGTCATCTGCAGTTTGGCAGAGCCCTGATAGATGGTGTTAATCTCGCTGTACGAACGGGATATGACGAAATCGGCGTCGAAATTGGCCTTCATTGCCAGCTCGTAGGCCATTGCGTAATTGCCCTCTTTGTATTGAGCCCATGCCAGTGTCATAAACTTCTTCGCCTCTTCTAACTTCTTCCTAGCGTCGGGAATCTGGAGGCCGTCAAGGAGCTTCTCAGCCCGGTTGGTCTTGTTCTGGACATTGACCAGCAGATGATATACTGCTGTTGAGTAAGGGGCGAGCATGTCCATGGAGGGGTAATACTCACTGCCAAAGCGCTTTTTCAGGTATGAACTTATGAGATCATCGTTAAGAGGGAACATCGGCTTCAAATTAATTGTTCCTGAATATGTGGCGGCATATTTCACTTCTACGAGAGAGTTAAGTTCGTCTAGGGCCTGGATTGTCTCATCGGCCTTTTCAACATCGGTTAGAATTAGTATGCTCTTTCCGTCAGTCCCATCGCTGAAGAACTCGCTGAGAAGCCTTGTGGAGTAGGCCTCTATGGCGATTGCATCCCTGCCGTTTACTATGATGGCGTACTTTATCTCCTCGAAAGCCTCGCGGAACTCCTCCTTCAGCATCTTTATGACTGCTAGGTTGGTTTCGTACCTCGTCTCACCGTACCATCTTTCGTAAGGTATCCCAAAGCTCTCGAGGTCTTTGGGGTACTCCTCTGGGACTGCCACCGGGCCGCCGATTATTATCACCCTGTCTGGATTTATCGTCAGTATCTCGGCGCTTGCCACGGGATTGTAGGTTCCCCAGGGGCTTACTACAACTCGGGCACCGAGAATCCCCGCTACGTTCTTGGCCACGGCCATGTCCGCCTCGTTGTCGCTGACGAGGATGACTAGGTTCATGCTGACTTGAGTGGCATGAACTGTGAGTGTAGAACTTAATATGATCAGTACCCCCATGAGCAATGCAAGGCCTTTTCTTAGGATCACGGCTTTTCACCTACTTTCTAATTGTGAAGGGGCCTATTTAAGCGTTTTTCCGGAAACCGTTCGGCCCCGTTTGCGAGGAAGGTTTAAAAAAGCTCCATGATGCTTGAAAGATTAAAAAACGTTTAAAAACGTTTATTCTCTTTAAAGACCTCGTTAAACGCTTTTTTGGCGTATTCCCTGAGGGTCATGCTCTCCATCCCGGCCAGCTTTTCTAGCAGCTTCTGAGCCCTGCTCCCGTACTGGGCGGCTTTCTTATCTCTGTTCGCTATCTGGAGGGGTAAGCCGAGTTCAGTGGCAACTTCTCTCAAAATGGCCTTTCGGACTCCGTTCTGTATCTTATATTCAAGCGGCGTTCTCAGCGATATAGACACTACTGCCAGGTCGAGGAAGGGCACTCTTCCCTCGACGGAGTTGAGCATCGCTATCTTGTCATCCCTCGCGAGGTTTTTCTCACCCATATCGAGCAGATCGCTTTCCATGAGTTCCGGCCTCTCAAGGTACTTTGCATAGCCGCCGAAGAGCTCGTCTGCTCCCTGGCCGCTCAGGAGAAGCTTGCAGCCATCTTTACGGGCGAGCTTTGTGGCAAAGTAGAGGGGAATTCCTATGGCCAGGTTCATTGGATTCGGATCCTCTATCGCGAATGCTACCCTCGGAACGGCCTCCCTAACATCATCAAAATCGAAAACGTACTCATTGAGTGGAAGGCCCAGCTCGTCGCTTACCTTTCTTGCCCATTCTAGATCGGGGCTTCCTTCGGTTCCCGCAGTGTAGAGCGTAACCTTCGAGTAGTTAGACGCTATGAGCGCTATAAGTGAACTGTCCAGTCCGCCCGAGAAGAGCACCCCCGTCCTCTTTCCAACTCTGACCCTAACTGCATGGACGAGCGTTTTCATGAGGGCGAGCTTTGCCCTCTCCAGCGGGAGTGGCCCTCCTTTGAGTTCTAGAATGTTGAAGACCCTTCTTCTGTAAACCCCTTCGCGCGAGAGAACCACCAGCTCGCCAGGCTGAACGGGCGTGGCTTCTTCCCCTATCGCCCAGAGTACCTTCTTCTCGGAGGCAAAGAAGCCGTTCGGTGAGTAGTAGAGCGGCCGTACTCCAATCGGGTCACGGAACAGGTATATCCTCTCGCCGTCGCTGAAGGCAACGGCGTAGTCGCCCTCAAGCATCAGCATGGCCTTCCTGATGGCTTCTTCCACTCCTATGCCCTTTTTCCTCAGGAAGTATTTGAGGAGCCTCAGGATGGCCTCGCTGTCCACATCGCTCTCAAAAGAAACGCCCTTTCCTTCCAAATAGGCCCTGAGGTGGCGATGGTTGTATATCTCCCCATTGTGGACGAGGGAGAAGTCGTTGTGGAAGGGCTGGTTGTGGTCAAGCGAGCCGGTCATGGCCAGCCTGCACTGGAGGAGGCCTATCCTTCCATCGGGAATCACACTAACTTCCGAGAAGTCGTGGCTCTTCAGCACTCCACTGTCGGTCCACACACCGAAAGAATCCTCTCCCCTGTGTTTTCCAGTGATTATCATGCTGATAAAGCGTTCTCTTATGTTCTTACCAATCCCACCCGCTATGAGACACATGCTCCCACCCAACGCCATTCAAAGCCCAGTCCCAAAAGGCTTCCCCCTTATCCCTTGAAGGAGTTTTCAAAATGATCTCCCCATGCTGAAACGATGGCCATAAACCCAGGCGAGGACTGAACTAGGTCAAATCTCCGCAGGTGCAGTAATGCTCGTATGCCAGTGTTTCCAGCTCGTCGAATCCATCACGGGTTTTGGCTGAGACATAGACAACCCTTGTCGGAGGGGTGAGTTCCGGGAGCATCGAGCACAGCTTATATGCCAATAGGCCCTGCGTGGACGGGTCGAGCTTCAGCTTCGCGGTCAGGTAGTCTGTGTCCTCGAGGTATCTCCTGTACCTTTCGATGTCCCTGACGGTGTCTACCTTGCTCAGGACGGGAACGGTTGTCGTTCCGAGGCGCAGATCTATCATCAGGCTGAAGAACTTGACGAAGCAGAAGTCATAGGGTTTCTTGAGAATGTCGGGGCTGAAGAGATACGCCGCGAGTGGCTCTGGGAGGTTTTCCATCAGCCGTACTCCAAACTCATGGAATAGGAAGGTCTCCATCTGGCCGGGAGTGTCGAGTAGAATGTAGTCGTTTTCCTCGTTGAGCCTGAGAATGGTATCTATATAGAACTCCACGTGGGGCAAAAGCTTATCATAGCTCTCAACTATGGCCCCGTTCGGTCCGTAGCCCTCTTCCATAATTTCCCAGGCCGTGACATTTTCCCTAACGTCGAGACTTGGATTATATGGGATGTGTCTAACCCCCGTGTCCAGATTCACATAGGCAACTCTGTGGCCGTTTTCTTCGAGATACCTCCCAAATTCTCTGGTTAGGGTCGTCTTTCCGCTTCCTGCCGTTCCCATAAAAGTTAATATCACGATCCCATCACCTTCGCCTTAAAGCCTGCTATTTTTGCTATCTTCTGTGCGAGCTCCATGTAGGCCCTGGCACCCTTGGAGTCTGGTTTGTATTCGACAACCGGAACACCCTCCAGGGTGGCTTCCCTCACCACTGGATCCTCCGGAATAACCGCGAGCAGGGGTATCTCCATAACTTCTTCAGCAACATCGGGGGGAATATCGTTCTCGCTTCTCCCGTATCGATTGAGCACGAACCCGAGGATCGCCAGACCGGCCTTCTTAAGAACTATGCCAACCTTCATCGTGTCGGTGATGCACGAAATCTCGGGGTTGGTTACGAGAAGTACCTCCTCGCTGCTCAGCATGGCATTCATGGCGTCCATCTGGAGCCCCGCTGGGGAGTCGATGATGACGTAATCAAACTGGCTCTTCAGTTCCCTTATGGTGTCGGGAAGCTTTCTGGGGTCGGCCCTTATAACGTGCTCCCAATCTATCGCCGCGGGGATGAGATGAACGTTTTCATACGCAGTGGCATAGATCGAATCAGTTATGCTTGCCTTTTCAGCGAGAACATCGTGGATAGTTGTATACGCATCGTCGATACCCATGACTAGGCTTAGATTTGCCATAGTTAAGTCGGCATCGACTGCACAGACCTTGTAACCCATCTTACCAAGGGCTATTGATAAATTGGCAGCCGTTGTGGTCTTCCCTGTGCCTCCTTTGCCGGAAGCGATAGATATGAGTCTGCCCATTGTCTCACCCATCGTATTTTTGGCTAAACCTTTATGAACCTTTAGTAAGAACATCAAGTTAGGAAGTCTTATAAACAGACGGGAGTCCTTTGGACTTCTGAGGTGAGAGAAATGAGATTATTCGTTGCTGATACGAGTGTTATAGTTGATGGCCGCCTTACGCAGTTCCTATCAACGCTTGAGGACAAAGTTAAGGTCGTCATCCCCGAAGCAGTCATTGCCGAGATAGAGCATCAGGCCAATGAAGGGAAGGCTATAGGTCATGTGGGACTTGAGGAGCTCAAGAAGCTCCGTAAGATGTCCGACAAAGGAAAGATACTCCTCGAGTTCTACGGCGAGCGGCCCGAGCTCTGGCAGATAAGTAGAGCGAAGGCTGGAGAAATAGACCACATGGTCAGGGAGGTTGCCCAGACGCTGAGCGCCACGCTCATAACTGGTGACCAGGTGCAGAGGGACATAGCCATCGCCAAGGGTATAGGCGTGATTTACCTGACGGCCAAGAAAGAAGTCAGGCACCGCTTGGAGGACTTCTTTGACGAGACTACGATGAGCGTTCACCTGAAAGCTGGCTTAAGGCCGATGGCAAAGAAGGGAAGGCCGGGAGAGTGGAAGCTCGTTCCCGTTCGTGACGAGATTCTGACCGATGAAGAGCTCGAAGAGATTGCCGATGACATAGTCGAGCGCGCGAGGCGTGACTCAGAATCATTTATAGAACTCGACGAGCCGGGAGCGACCGTCGTCCAGCTAAGGAACTACCGTATAGTTATCGCCAAGCCGCCCTTTGCCGACAGGATTGAGATAACTGCCGTTAGACCCGTCACGAAGCTGAGTATAGAGGACTACGATTTGAGCGAGAAGCTCCTGGAGAGGCTCGTGGATAAGGCGGAGGGAATACTCATAGCAGGTGCACCTGGAGAAGGAAAGACGACCTTTGCCCAGGCTTTGGCTGAGTACTACGCCTCTATGGGCAAGATAGTAAAAACCCTGGAGAAGCCGAGGGACCTGCAGGTGAGCGACGAGATAACCCAGTACACAGCTCTGGCTGGTAGAATGGAAAAGACGGGGGACATACTCCTCCTCGTCAGGCCGGATTACACAATATTCGACGAAATGAGAAAGACTAGCGACTTCAAAATATACGCTGATTTGAGACTTGCAGGTGTCGGAATGGTTGGTGTCGTGCATGCTACCAAGCCCATCGATGCGATCCAGAGGTTCATCGGAAGGGTCGAGCTGGGAATGATACCCCAGATAGTCGACACTGTGATTTTCATCAAGGCAGGAAGGGTCGCCAAGGTTCTGACGCTAGAGTACCTCGTTAAGGTGCCAAGCGGCATGAAAGAGGAGGACTTGGCCAGGCCTGTCATCGAGGTTCGCGACTTTGAGACGGGCGAGATTGAGTACGAGATATACACCTACGGTGAGGAGATAAGCGTTGTTTCAGTAAAGAATGAGGAGAAGGCCCCAGCTTTACGGCTCGCGGAGAAGAGGCTCAAGCAGGAGATAAAGAAGTTCCTGCCTGATGTTTACGCCGAGGTCGAGATAGTCAGCCCGCACAAGGCAGTTATTTATGCCGACGAGTTTGACATTCCGGCGATAATAGGCAAGAAGGGCAAGCGCATCACCGAGCTTGAGAAGCGCATAGGAATAAGCATAGACGTCAAGAGCTTCGCCGAGAGGGAAGCGGCAAAGCCGAAGGAGAAGATACCCGTCGATGTCGAGGAAAAAAAGAAAACGATAGTGCTCCGCGTTTCGCCGGACTACGCCAAAAAGCCGCTCAAGTTCTACGGCGGCGAGCAGTATGTCTTCACCGCAACGCCAAGCAAGAAGGGCCTCGTCAAGGTAAGCAAGAGCACGCCGATAGGGAAGGAGCTGAAGAGGCTCCTCGATGCGGGCATTCCGATATGGGCCTCCGCGTAGCCTTGAAAACTTTTTATAATTTAATCTCTTCTTTTCTTTAGTGGTAACAAAACTCCGCGGAGGCCACTGCTGTGGGTTCCTTCAGGATCTGGCGTTAATGCTGGCTGTCCTGTTCATTGTGCTGATATTCATGCCCTTCATTCCTGGAGCAGAGAACTTCTTCGGCCTGGTTCTGCTCATCTTCCCGTTCGTCTTCATAGTGGCCTTTGTGTGACCTTATTCGGGGAGATGTTATTTTTCTAGCGTTTGTCTATCTCATCCTCTGCACGGTTGAGATGCTCTTTAGGAGCGGAAAAGAAGAGGAAAATTCCTGAAAGGCTCAGCTGCAAGGGTACTCATCACACCTCAGCTAGCGAAATTGTCGTCATCGCCGGATTTAGTTCTCGGAAGCTTTTTTAACCCTTTTCCGAAGGCCCAATCATGTTAGTGCTGGCCTCCGCGAGTCCGAGGAGAAGGGAAATACTTGGCAGGTTCATAAAGGAGTTCAAGGTTGTCCCGAGCAATGCGAGCGAGGAGTGCTCTCTGACTGAGCCGAAGGCTTACGCTGTTGAGCTTGCGAGTAGGAAGGCGAAGGAGGTCTATGGGCAAACGGGTGGCACAGTCATCGGCGCCGACACCGTAGTCTCAATAGACGGCCACGTACTTGGCAAGCCCAGGGACGAGGAAGAGGCCTACAAAATGCTCAGGCTCCTCAGCGGCAGGATTCACCGCGTTACAACAGGCTACTGCATAATCCATGAAGGGAAAGAGCACTGCGGGGCGGTCGTTACCGAGGTGAAGTTCCGCGAGCTTAGCAACGAGCTCATATGGGTCTACATAAGGACGGGCGAGCCCATGGACAAGGCTGGAGCGTATGGAATTCAGGGGAAGGGCGGGCTTTTGGTCGAATGGATTAAGGGTGATTACTACAACGTAGTCGGCTTTCCTATCGAGATAATACTGAAATTGAGGGAGCTTGGCTTTGAGGTTTTATAGCAGCTCCGAGAAGAGGAGGTCTTCTTTCCTTCCTCCAGCCTTTCTGAAAACCTTCTCACTCCAGGAAACGTTTCCAACATCCTTCGGCCAGTGGGCGTCGCTGGCAAACGTCAGCTTTATCCCCCTCTTTATGCACTCTCTCACGAAGTCCAGCTCGGGAACCCTATATCTTGAGCTTATCTCGAAGGCCTTCCCATTCGCTTCAGCCAGCTCAAGGATTTCCATCAGCTCATCTCTGCTTGGGTAGCCTATGTAGGGGAAGTTTGCGCCGAAGTGGCCGATTACGTCCACATTATCGTCCATCAGGGCGGTTTTGACAAGCTCGATGTATTCCCTGGGGGTTTCCACCCACCTGTGGACGCTTGCTATGATGTAATCAAGCCGTTCTGCGAAATATTCAACGATATCTTGCCCGTTCGGCTCAATGTTGGCTTCGATTCCCGATAAGAGGACAATTTCAGAGTCCTTCCCCGCAGTGTTGATATCCCGCAGATACGCGTTGAAGCTCTTTGGGGTAAAGTAGTGAATGTGGTCACTTATCCCCAGCAGCCTGAGCCCTTTCCGCTCCGCCTCGGCGAGGTTTTCTAGTATCGTCCCCACTCCGTCGGAGTAGCTGGTGTGGGTGTGCATGTCCATCATGGTCTTGACTGCTCAGGAGAGATTAAAAGGATTATGGACAAAATATCCAACGTAAAGTTCAACCTTGAGCTTTGACAACCTTTAAATACCACTCGAAACAAAATCCCGACGGTGGTGAAAGTGGTCGAGCGCTCAAAAGTTAGGGTTCTCGTCGCAAAGCCTGGCCTTGACGGTCACGACAGGGGAGCAAAGGTCGTTGCGAGGGCCTTGCGTGATGCGGGTTTTGAAGTCATATACACTGGAATAAGGCAGACCCCTGAGCAGATAGTGGAGAGCGTTATCCAGGAGGACGTGGACGTTCTTGGCATAAGCATCCTCTCGGGAGCCCATATGGTCCTCATACCGAAGATACTCAAGCTCCTGGAGGAAAAGGGACTAAAGCCCAACGAAGACGTCCTCGTCGTTGCCGGCGGAATAATACCTCCCGACGACGCCAAAGAACTTGAAAAAATGGGCGTTGCTAAAGTCTTTGGCCCCGGCAGTCCAATCGGCGACATCATAAAGTTCATAGACGACAACGTTCCAACGCTCAAGAAGTTCTCATCTGAGAACTGAGCCCAACGTTTATAATTTCTTTTTGGATAATTTGTCCGAGTGGTGACGATGATAGACGAACTAATTGAGCGCATGCTTAATGGTGACAAGAGGGCCACCGCGCGTTTGATAACCCTCGTCGAGAACGACGAGGAAAAAGCCCGGGAGATAATCAAGCGTATCTATCCCTACACGGGCAACGCCTACATAGTCGGCATCACTGGTCCTCCTGGTGCGGGAAAATCGACCCTCCTCGACAAGCTTATCCGCGTTGCGAGGGAGGAAGGCAAGCTCATCGGTGTTATCGCCATAGATCCAACTTCTCCGTTCACCGGTGGTGCCCTTCTCGGCGACAGGATAAGGATGCAGCGCCATTCGACCGATCCGGGCGTTTTCATAAGGAGCATGGCTACACGTGGTTCCCTTGGCGGTTTGGCTAAGGCCACGAGCGACGCCATAAAGGTTCTCGACGCCTACGGCTGCGACGTCATCTTCGTGGAGACTGTTGGCGTTGGCCAAATTGAGATTGACATAGTGAAAACCGCCGACACTGTAGTTCTTGTAACCGTTCCTGGCCTCGGGGACGACATTCAGGCCATAAAGGCCGGGCTGATGGAGATAGCAGACATATTCATCATAAACAAGGCCGACAAAGAGGGGGCTGACGCTACCTACTTCGAGCTCAACCTCATGCTCGACCTCGAGAAGGAGCGCTGGGAAAAAAGAGGCTGGAGACCGCCCATAATCGAGACCGTTGCGACGACGATGAAGGGGATACGGGAGCTCTGGAAGGCAATAAAAGACTACATGGAGTTTCTTGAGGAGAGCGGCGAGATAGAACGCAAGAGAAAGTTCCGCGCCGAGGAGGAGATAAAGACCATAATCTCCGGTACTATAGTGAGAAAGATTAGCGAGAGGCTCACCGAGGATGAGGTCACTGCCCTGATAGATAGAATCGTGCGGCGTGAGATGGATCCGTATTCTGCCGCGGATTTGGTTCTCGAAAAAGCCCTGGGGGTGAAAGTGTGATAAAGAAGATCGACCACGTTGGAATTGCTGTGAAAAACCTTGAGGATGCTATAAAGGTCTGGGAGGGTCTTGGCCTTAGCGTTGAGGAGATTGAAGAAGTGCCGGATCAGAAAGTTAGAACCGCCATAATACACGTTGGAGAGAGCAGGATTGAGCTTCTTGAGCCGACTGCAGAGGATTCTCCAATAGCTAAGTTCATTGCTAAGCGCGGAGAAGGAATACACCACATTGCACTTGGAGTTGATAACATTGAGGAACACCTTGCAAAACTCAAGGATGCAGGGTATAGGCTGATAGACGAACAGCCCAGACTAGGGGCTGGCGGTGCAAAAATAGCATTCGTCCACCCCAAAGCAGTAACCGGAGTTCTGCTTGAATTATGTGAAAGGAATGAAGAGTAATCGATTATAACTTTCAAGAGTTTTTAATTATTTGCTGTTTCTCCACCTTTTGATTGAACTTGAGGATTTATTACAGAATTTTTTAATAACGAACAGTAATACTTATAAGTTCCTTACCGGACATATGCCGACGATAATTTGGAAAGAGGCTATAATACTGTTTAATAAAAACGTGCGAAGTGATAATTATGCCCTTCAAGGGAAAGGCCATACAGACTGGGCCCAGAATAATAAACTACCGGTATCTCAATGAGGTCCTCAAGAGGGACCCGGCCAGGACAAAAATCCTCATAACTCGAAAGCCTCCCTTTGATATCATGGGAAACAACATCTATCAGATATGGCTCACCAAGGTGCCCCATTCAAACGCAGTTCACCCCTCAAAGTTGCATGTGATAGAGCAGATGGTCTGGGAGCATCTCCAAAATGGGAAGGTGGATGTCATTCTTGATGCTGTTGAATATCTCATGATTGAACACGGTGTTGAACCAACTCTTCGTTTTGTTAGCAAGCTCCGCGACATGGCTCTTCTCATGGACTCGAACTTCTACGTGACCGTCAGTGATGGGCTCGATAATAAGGTTCTCATCCTTCTCAAGAGAATCGTTGAATAGCTGACCTTCTTCCTAAAGGGCGAGGTTTTCAAGCAGTAAAGTTATATAACCCTCTCCACCAATCCCTAACTTAGGTGTAGAGCATGCCATACATCGAGAAAATTGAAATGAAAGGTTTCAAATCCTACGGTAACCGAAAGGTCGTCGTTCCGCTTTCTAAGGGCTTTACAGCGATAGTGGGCGCCAACGGTTCTGGAAAGAGCAACATCGGTGACGCTGTTCTCTTCGTTCTCGGCGGTCTCTCTGCCAAGGCCATGCGCGCGACGAGGATAAGCGATTTAATCTTCGCCGGCACGAAGACTGAGCCCCCAGCTAAGTACGCTGAAGTTGCCATGTACTTCAACAACGAGGACAGGGGCTTCCCCCTAGATGAGGATGAAGTTGTCATCAAGCGCCGCGTTTACCCTGATGGCAGGAGCACCTACTGGCTCAACAGGAAGAGAACTAGCAGAAGCGATATTCTCGACGTCCTCAGCGCTGCGATGATATCCCCAGAAGGATACAACCTCGTTCTCCAGGGAGACATAACCAAGTTCATCAAGATGAGCCCTACTGAGAGGAGGATGATCATCGATGAGATTTCCGGAATAGCCGAGTACGACGTCAAGAAGGAGAAGGCTTTGAAGGAGCTCAAACAGGCCGAGGAAAACTTGGCGAGGGTCGATCTGCTCATAAGGGAAGTAAAGGCCCAGCTGGATAAGCTTGAGAAGGAGCGCAACGATGCTTTGAGGTACCTCGACCTAAAGGAGCGTGTTGAGAGAGCGAAGGTTACTCTTCTCTTAGGAGAGATCAGAAAACTCGAAAACCTTATCGAGGAAAGCCACGTTCGCGACAAGGGCATAGAAGCGGAAATAGCTGCCATAGAGGAGCGCCTTAAGGATATTGCCAAAGAAATAATCGCCAAAGAGAGGGAGCTGAACGCGGTCGAGACGGAGCTCGAAGAGAAGAGTGAGGACGGCATCCTTGAAGTAACGAAAAAGATAAGCGAGGTTAAGTCGAAGATAGAGATGGCCAAAAAGAACATCGAACTCGCCCAGAATGAAATAGAGGACAGTCAGCGCCGCCTTTCCAAGGCCAAGGAGGAACTTAAGAAGGTTTCAGAGGAGATAGAGAAGAGCAAAAGCGCGATCCAGCGCTGGAGCAAGAGAAAGGGGAAGCTTAAGGCCGAGATAAAGGAGAAAGAGGTTATCAAGAACGAGCTGGTCATCAAACTGGGAGAGATAGACAAAAATTTCGCCATAGCCAAGCAGGACTTTGACAGGGTCGTTGACGAGCTTGAGAATGCTAAGAAGGAACTTTACATGAAGGAGGGCGACGTTAAGAAGTTCGAGGAGGAAATAGAGCGCCTTAAGACTAAGATCGCCAAGGATAACGCCAAGCGAGTGGTCCTGAAGTCCAAAATTGAAGAAGCCAAGCGCTCTCTCGAGGAGAAGCGCTCGGAGCTCGGCGAGATAGAGGACAAGATGGCGAAGGCCGAGTCCCGTTTGAGAAAGACCGAGAAAGAGCTTGAGGAGAAGACGAAGAAGCTGAGTAAGGTGACGAGTGAACTGAGCAAGGCCAGGGAGGAGCTGATAAAGGCCGAGGCCCAGAAGGAGGTAAGGGGCAACCGGGCGATAGAGTTCCTCAAGGCCCAGAACATTCCGGGCCTCTACGGTTCTTTGGGAGAGCTTATTAAGGTGGCAGATAAGGATTATGCTTTAGCCGTTGAAGTCGCTCTCGGTGGCAACTACGACAACGTTGTGGTAGAAGACGATAAGGTGGCCGAGAAGGCCATTAAGCTCCTCAAGGAGAAGAAGCTCGGAAGGCTAACCTTCCTCCCTCTCAACAAGATAAAGCCGCGCTCGATGAAGGAAAAACCAAGCCTTGGAGTTCCAGCGATGGACGTCGTCCAGTACGACCCGAGGTTCAAAAACGCAGTGGCATACGCCCTCGGTGACACGCTGATAGTCAACGACATGGATGAGGCCAGAACTATCGGTATTGGCAGGGTCAGGATGGTGACCCTCGGCGGCGAGCTTCTCGAGAAGAGCGGAGCAATTACCGGCGGCCACTACAGGCCGAGGGGCAAGCTTTCAATCAACACCGACGAGCTTAGGAGAAAGGTCAAAGCCCTCGATAGGGAAAGGGAAGCCCTCGAGTCTGCAATCAACGCTCTCAAGCTCGAGATTAAGGGCCTTCAGAACGAGCTCTTTGAGATGCGCATGAGGAGAAGCGACCTCAGTAAGGATCTGCAGGTTATTCAGCGCGAGCTTGACAGGCTCCTCGCGGAAGACAAGGCTTTGAAGGAGGAAATCGAGGAGAGCGAGAGGCTCATCGAGGTTCTCGAGAAGAGAATAAGCGACACCAAGGGCGAGATGGCCAAGCTGAGGGGCAGGGTAGAAAGGCTTGAGAAGAAGAAGGACAAGCTCAAGAAGGCCCTGGAAAATCCTGAGGCGAGGGAGCTCAATCAGAAGATACGCGAGGTCGAGCACGAGATAAGCTCTCTCAGGGAGGAGCTGAGCAAGGTCGAGTCAAAGCTTGAGGGCCTTGAAGTAAGAATTAATGAGGAACTCCTTCCAAGGAAGGCTGACCTCGAGGAGGAGATAGAGGGCCTCATCAACAGAATAAACGCCCTCAGGAGCAATGTAGCGGAGAACGAAAAAGCCATAGTGGAGTTCGAGAATGAGCTTGAGGAGCTCAGGAAAGCTGAGGAGAACGTTAAGGATGAACTCAAAGAGCTCCGCGAGAGAAGGGAGACGCTTAGGAACGAGATAGTTGAGCTCCGCGCCGAGAAGGAAGAACTCATGAACAAGCTTCAGAACCTCAGGATAGAAGCCAACACGCTGAAGATACGCCTCGCTCAGTACGAGGCTACCCTCAATGAGAAGCAGGCGGAGCTCAAGCACTACGACGCCAAGCTCATCAAGTCTATCAAGGAGATACCGCTGGAGCTCGAGGCTTTGAAAGAGGAGATAGAGCGCATGGAGGAGGAAATACGCTCCCTCGAGCCAGTCAACATGAAAGCCATTGAGGACTTTGAGGTAGTTGAGCGCAGATACCTTGAGCTCAAGAGCAAGCGCGAGCAGGTCGTCGCAGAGAAGGAGAGCATAGAGGAATTCATCGAGGAGATAGAAGGCCAGAAGAGGACCGTCTTCATGCAGACACTCAACAAGATCGCCAAGAACTTCTCCGAGCTCTTCGCCAAGCTCTCGCCGGGTGGAAGCGCGAGGCTCATCCTCGAAAATCCGGATGACCCCTTCGCAGGTGGACTGGAGATAGAAGCCAAGCCAGCCGGCAAAGACGTCAAGAGGATTGAAGCCATGAGCGGTGGCGAGAAGGCTTTGACGGCTCTGGCTTTCGTCTTTGCAATCCAGCGCTACAAGCCAGCGCCATTCTACCTCTTCGATGAGATAGACGCGCACCTAGACGATGCCAACGTCAAGCGCGTTGCTGACCTGATAAAAGAGGCCTCAGAGAACAGCCAGTTCATCGTCATAACTCTCAGAGACGTCATGATGGCCAACGCAGAGAAGATAATAGGCGTGAGTATGAGGAAAGGCGTTTCCCGGGTCGTCGCGCTCAGCCTTGAGAAGGCTATGAAGATACTCGAGGAGGCAAGGAAGAAGAGTGAGGCCGAGCACGCCGAGATGTTTGGCCATCTAAGCGGGTGAGAACCATGGAATCCCGCAGGGAAGAGGAAATCACTCCAGTTGATATACTCCTTCAGCTCGTCCAGATGGGAAAGGTGGATCCGTGGAACATTGACATAGTCGACCTTACAGAAAAGTACATCGAAAGGCTCAGGGAGATGAAGGAGCTCGATCTCCGCGTTTCCGCGAGGGCTATCTTAGCTGCTTCAATCCTCGTCAGGATGAAGAGCGAAGCTTTGCTGTACACGGACGAGAAAGAGGAGAAAGAAAAGCGCGAGGAGCACATCCGCGTCGAGGTCGAGCCTCTGGCGCCTCCGCTCAGGAGGGTGGAGCGCTACTACACCTTCGATGACCTGCTGGATGCCCTCATGGACGCGCTGGAGGAGGCGGAAAAGCGGAAGCCGAGGAAAAAGAAGAAGGTCGAGATTGAGGAGGAAATATTCGTCGTCGACGACTTTAGAGTTGACATTGAGAAGCACGTCAACAGGCTCCACGAGATAGTCCGGAAACTCTACAGCGAGACCGGGGAGCCGATAAGGTTCTGGGATCTGGTCTTTGACCCCAGTCCGAAAATAGTTGCCAGAACCTTCCTCTACCTTCTCTTTCTCTCCAACATGGGCAAGGTCGAGCTGATTCAAGATGAACCCTTTGGGGAGATACTGGTGGTGCCGGTGGAGGAGAGCGCTTAACCTTGTCCCTAGGAACAGAGCACTGAACAAGCTCAACGTAGTGAAGGCATTGAGAAAGTTAAGTTTTTGGTCTTTTGGTTTTTCTCTCTACACTACCAAAAATAAAAAAAGATAAGTGGGATATTAGATGTTGGGACTTTTGATAGGTTCCTTTAGGAAAGAAGTGTTTACTGGAACTTTTATCCCATAATATTCGCTTAGCTCTTTAATCTCAAAAGAGTTCTTTTTTGCCCATGCGAATGCCTTTGAAAGCTCATAAGCCAAGTTTGCATCTAAAACAACTGGGACGTTCAAATCAACGGCAGTTCTCCTTACCTTGTAATCCCTGCCTTTTGCATAGCCAGAGGTCATTACCAAGTCGATCTTACTGTTTTTCATTAACGCTATTGCCTTTTCTTTGCTTATTGGCTTTCCAATGCTTAAAGCATCTTCAAGCGTAAATACTTCGTAGCCGAGAGATTCAAGAATCTTAGCTGTTTCGCTTAGCTTATCTTTTCCATAGCCATAAATCAATACACTCTTTTCGGGCATTCTGTTCGGCTTCACTGAAAGCCAGCTCTTAAGCAGTGCATCCTCGAATTCGCTACCGAGAGCGGCCACCTCTCCCGTGGAACGCATTTCTGGGCCGAAGAAGGGATAAGCGTTTTGGAGCTAAGACCACGAGAACTGTGGACTTTTCACAGCGAAAGCCTTCAGAGGTATTTCATAGTACTTGTACTCCTCACCAATTGAGAGCTTTCCATCAACTACTGCCTGAGCCGCTAACTCCATTAAATTTACGCCTCTTGCCTTGCTTGAGAATGGCAGTGATCTGCTCGTTCTTAAGTTTAGTTCAAGGACATAGACGTCTCGTTTATCAAGAACTGTATGTTGAACGGCCCCCTAATTCCTAAAGCCAAAGCAAGCTCTAAAGCGATTTCCTGCATCTTTTTAACTTGCTTGGGTTGTAGATAGCGGTATGGTTTAACCATTGTGGCATCTCCACTGTGAACACCAGCTTTTTCTACATGCTCCAAATTAACACCGACAACTCTTCTTCCATCTGACACAGCATCCATCTCAGCTTCCATGGCATCTAAGAATTTTGAAACTACCACAGGATGTTCTGGAGATACCTTCGCCGCTAAGGAGAGGTATTCTCTCAGCCCTTTCTCATTGTAGGCAACTTTCATTGCAGTTCCGCTCAAAACGTAGCTTGGCCTTATCATAACCGGATACCCAACTTCCTCAGCGAACTTTAGAACCTCTCTAAGGCTTTTCGCAGCTGTCCAGGGTGGCTGCTTTATTCCCAAATCTTCGAGGAGTTTGGAGAACTTGGCCCTGTTTTCAGCTACATCAACACTCATTCCCCTCGTTCCCAAAAGCCTAACTCCATTCTGCTCAAGCTTTTTAGCCAAGGAATTAGCTAACTGTCCGCCAGCAAAGGCAACGACACCTTCCGGCTTCTCAAACTTGTAGATGTCCAAAACTCTCTCGAGGGTTATCTCCTCGAAATAGAGCTTATCATTAATGTCCCAGTCTGTTGAAACTGTTTCGGGATTATAATTAAGCACGATAACCTCATAGCCCCTCTTTTTTGCTGAATTTGCGAAATTCACAACTGCCCAATCGAACTCAACGCTAACACCTATCCTGAAGACTCCAGCACCTAAAATCAAAACTTTTGGCTTTTCCGTGTGAGGGATGTCGTTTTCTTGGGCATCATAGGTCATGTACAGATAATTTGTCTTTGCAGGGAATTCTCCAGCCAGAGTGTCAATCTGCTTCACGAAGATTTTTGGCTTCTTGAATTCCTTTAACTTCTTACCCACTAACCTCTCTATTTGCTTATCGCTGAAGCCGAGCTTCTTCGCTTATGAGCTCTTCAGTTGGGTTCTTTTTCAATTCTTCCGCCATTCTAACGAGGTCTTCGATTATGTAGAGATAAAAGCGGTCTATTCCAGTGATTTCATAAATCTCATTAACGCCTGCCCCAAGCTTTAATGCTTTGGCTATATGCATTGGCACATAAGGCTCATAGTTCCTTATTCTCTTCATGACCTCCTCCAAGGGCTCATCCCTTTCGTAATATTCACCAATCAGTTCATCCCCGATATCAACCATTCTAATTGCTTTTTGGAATGCCTCATGTAAGTTCCGCCCTATTGCCATAACTTCTCCAATGCTCTTCATCTCTGAATTTATCCTATTGTTTGCGTTTTCAAACTTCTCTAAGTCCCATCTCGGAACCTTAACGACAACATAATCCAAGCTCGGTTCAAAAGCCGCTGTGGTAACTCCAGTCACACCGTTTAATAGCTCATCTAAGGTATAGCCCAAAGCAAGCTTCGCCGCTATATATGCTAAGGGGTAACCCGTTACCTTGCTCGCTAACGCAGATGAGCGGCTCATTCTTGGATTTGTCTCAATTATGTAAAACTCCTCTGATTTTGGATTTAAGGCCAGCTGAACATTACACTCGCCAACTAAACCTGTTGCTTCAGCGACCTTTATTGCCGCGCTCCTTAGAATTTGATACTCTCTGTTGGTGAGAGTTTGAGAAGGAGCAATAACTATGGAATCTCCAGTATGGACTCCCATCGGGTCAAAGTTCTCCAAGCATGCAACGGCAACGGCATTTCCGTTTTTATCCCTCACAACTTCAAACTCTATTTCCTTCCAATGATAGAGGTATTTCTCGACCAAAACCTCGCCAACCTCACTCTGAGCGAAAGCCCTAATGATATAGTTTTCAAACTCCCCCCTGTTCCAAGCAACGAAAGAACCCCTACCACCGAGGTTAAAGCTCACCCTAACGATGACAGGGAAGCCAATCTTCTCCGCTATTTCAATTGCTTCTTCAACGCTTTTAGCCGCTCCGCTTGGTGGTATTGGAAGACCGGCTTTTATCATTGTCTCCCTAAACCTTTCTCTATCCAAGGCTTTCTTTATGCCTTCTATGGGTGTCCCAAGGACTTTAACACCGTATTTATCTAAAATTCCGCTTTCATAAAGTGCTACACCCAAAGATAAGGCGCTTTGCCCGCCAAAGCCTAACAAAATTCCATCCGTTTTCTCTTTCTTTATAATCTCCTCAACAAATTTGACATCCAGAGGAAGGAGGTAAACTTTGTCAGCCATCTCATGGCTAGTCTGGATTGTAGCAACGTTCGGATTTACTAATATAGTTTCAATGCCTTCCTCTTTTAGGGCTTTTAATGCCTGACTTCCGCTGTAGTCGAATTCAGCAGCCTCACCAATCTTTATTGCACCAGAACCCAAAACTAAGACTTTAGAAACCATGAGCATCACCTTCGATTAGTTTTGCAAAAAGGTCAAAGACCCAAGTAGAATCTAAAGGACCTGGAGAAGCCTCGGGGTGGAACTGAGTCGCTATAATCGGTTTATTTGGGTGATAAATTCCCTCAACGCTTTTATCGTCGAGATTAATCATCCAGACTTTAAATTCGTTCAAGCTCTCGGGTTTTACCGCGTAGCCATGGTTTTGCGTCGTTACAAAGACTTTTCCTGTTTTTAAGTCTTTTACGGGTTTATTAATTCCTCTGTGACCGTATTTAAGCTTGTAAATCTCTGCACCGTCAGCCAAAGCTAGTATTTGGTTGCCCAAGCATATTCCCATTGTAGGCACATTGTACTCAATTACAGCTTTAACCTTCTCCACCAACGTCTCCAGCAGAGCTGGATTTCCTGGGCCGTTGCTTAGGAATATCCCATCGGCGTTAAATTCCTCGAAGGCCGTTATTAGGTCATATGTGTAAGGTATCCTTATGACCTTAAAGCCTCTCTTTAAGAATTCTCGCAGAATGCCATACTTAGCTCCACAATCAACCACAACAACGGTCTTATCTGCTTTTTTAGGTCCATGAATTGTTATTTCTTTTGGGGTCACCTTATCGACAAAATTTGCTTCATCATAACTTAGCTTTCTGACCTTCTCCATGATCTTTCCAAGCTCTTCCTTCTCATAATCACCAACAGCTAAAGCTCCCATCATGACTCCTTTTCCCTTATCTTCTTAACTAACGCTCTTGTATCAACGCCCTCTATCCCTGGAATTCCTTCTTTTTTGAGCCACTCGTTTAGGCTCATTTCGCTTGCCCAGTGGCTTGGTCGCATGAGTTTTGAACTCACGTAACCTTCAACTTGAATTTTATCTGACTCGTAGTGAAGGGGAATGCCATTTTCCCTAAATTTCTTTACCTGGCACGCCATAGTTTCCAATTAGTGGATAAGTGGTGACCAAAATTTGTCCCTTGTATGATGGATCCGTTAATGACTCTGGATAACCGACCATTGCTGTTGTAAAGACTACCTCTCCGAACTTGACTCCCTCAGCTCCAAAGCCTTTTCCTTCTACAATTGTCCCATCTTCTAATAAAAGATAAGCTTTCACTTAGATCACCCACTAATTTTTGCTCTCATAATTATAGACGTAAATCCGCCCAATTATTCATTTTTGCAATGCTAATATCAACAGGTTAATGTTAAAAGTTTAAGATTGTTGAAGTCTTCTTCGAGCGTTTTTTCTGCCGTTTCAATGTATTCTATGGCTTTATCTGGATTTGGAGAGCCTATAACGGGCTTTTTAATTCCCTCCTCTAGACCGACTTTAAT
Source organism: Thermococcus piezophilus (assembly GCF_001647085.1). Classification (NCBI taxonomy): domain Archaea; kingdom Methanobacteriati; phylum Methanobacteriota; class Thermococci; order Thermococcales; family Thermococcaceae; genus Thermococcus; species Thermococcus piezophilus. Next base: position 157,237 of record NZ_CP015520.1, on the reverse strand, counting down.
TTCGTATTTTTCTATAACCTTAGGTTGGGAATCCTCTTCCCGCCGCGTTCAACGTAGTCCTTTATCAGCTTCCAACGGTTGTAGCCTTTCGTAATGATCTTGAGAATAGTGACGTTTGGCTCAGAACACGGAGTATAAGTTATGGCACCGTTACTAAGTTACGCCCCCATCACCTAAGTGCTCTTCGCTCCCCTCTCTTCTCTCTTCGCAGGTCTCAGTGTTATCGCCAGCAAGGGCTCTTCACTGCCAACGTACAGCGAGCGCTTCTCTCTGTTGAGGTAGAAGCAGTATTTACCCTCAGGAATTAGCTCGAGGAACTTTCTCGGGAGTGTTTCCCTCACGAGCTTGTCATCGAGAAAGATGCACTCGTAGGGCCTGCTTATCCCATCCACGCGCTCCTTTATATCTTCTAGCGTGAGCCTCTCGCAGTCCAGCCTCGAGCAGATGAGGGACTTCCTCCCATCTGTGAAGATCACTATCCTCTCGTTTACCTCTATCCTCCTGGAGCGGTCGAGGAAGTCCCAGAGCTTTTCATAAATCCGTTCGAGCCTTCTCCTCTTGGCGAGCCTCTTGGCTAACCTCTCCTTCGCGTGATGGGTGAGGAGCATGTCTGGAGTTCGTCCGAGAGTTTATAAACTTCGCCGGGGAGGTAGGAATATGTATCTCCGCAGGGATCTCATCCAGCCCAGGGTTTATCAGGAGGTCATCTACGTACGGTGTAAGGAAAAGAACTGCCTCGTTGTCCTGCCGACAGGGTTGGGAAAGACTCTCATCGCCATGCTCATAGCAGACTACCGCCTCTCCAAATACAGTGGCAAAATCCTTATGCTCGCTCCGACGAAGCCGCTCGCGGTTCAGCACGCTGAGAGCTTCAGAAAGCTTTTCAACCTCCCAGCAGATAAGATAAACGTTCTCACGGGCGAGCTTTCCCCGAAGGAGAGGGCCGAAATCTGGGAGAAGAGCGTCGTAATCACGGCAACTCCGCAAACGATAGAGAACGACGTTTTAACGGGGCGGATTTCTCTTGAGGATGTTGTCCTGCTCGTCTTAGATGAGGCCCACCGGGCAGTGGGCAACTATGCCTACGTTTTCATAGCTAAGGAATACCTCAACACCGCCAGAAATCCCCTCGTCCTTGGCTTAACGGCCTCACCTGGAAGCGACGAGGGAAGGATAAGGGAGATAATCGAAAACCTCGGCATCGAGCACGTCGAGGTTAGAACTGAGAACTCGCCCGACGTGAAGCCCTACGTCCAAAGGGTGGCCTTTGAGTGGGTTAAGGTAGAGCTCCCTAGCATCTACAAGGAGGTTCGCTCCCTGCTTAGGGAGATGCTTAAGGAGAGCCTAAAGCCCCTCGCCCAGTTTGGGCTGGTCAGTTCTTATTCGCCAGATATCTCGAAGAGAGAGGTTCTCCAGGCGGGCTCGAAGATAAACGCGGAGGTAGCAAAGGGCAACTACGAGATTGGAAGGCTGAGGATGTACCAGGCTAAAGCAGTCAAGCTCCAGCACGCGATTGAGCTCCTGGAAACGCAGGGTTTGACGGCTCTGCAGGCCTACCTCAAAAAGCTCCGCGAGGACAAGAGAACGAAATCGAGCAGAGAGCTTATGGATGACCCCCGCATGAGGAAGATTATCTACATCCTCGTCCAGGCGAAGGAGCTTGGCATAGATCACCCAAAGATGGAGAAACTGAAGGAGCTCGTCAAGGAGCAGCTGAGCAAAAAGCCGAACTCTAAGATAATCGTCTTCACGAACTACCGGGACACGGGTAAGAAGATAGTGGAAGAGCTGAGGGGCATGGGAATCAGCGCCGAGCGCTTCATAGGCCAGGCAAGCAGGAGCAACGACAAAGGAATGAGCCAGAAGCAGCAGAAAGAAGTTCTCGAGAGGTTCTCACGCGGGGAGTTCAGCGTTCTGGCCGCCACAAGCGTCGGTGAGGAGGGCCTGGACGTTCCCGAGGTGGATTTGGTCGTATTCTATGAACCCGTACCTTCTGCTATAAGGAGCATCCAGAGGCGCGGGAGGACCGGCAGACACAGGTCCGGAAGGGTAGTAATCCTCATGGCCAAAGGAACACGCGACGAGGCCTACTACTGGAGCTCCAGGCGGAAGGAGAAGGGCATGTTTGAGGCGATTAGGAAGATAGCCCGTGAGCTTGAGGCCGAGATGAAGGAGAGGGAGGATATGAAGAGGGGTAAGATTACTTCCCTCGATGCTTTTCTAAAGCCCAAGAAGAAGCAGGCTGAAGAAAAAACCGAGGGAATTGAGGGGGCTGAGAAGCTCTCTGGGGAGAAAGTGGAGAAACCTGAAAAGGCAGAGCCCTCGAAGGAGAAGATCTACGAGAAGCTCCAGATAAAGCCCATTTTCGTTAGAAAGCCAAGGGAGATAGTCGTTTATGTTGACAGCAGGGAGCTAAGAAGCGGCGTGCCAAAGCATCTCAGGGAGCTCGGCGCGAGGTTGAGGTAAAAACGCTTGACGTTGCCGATTACGTGGTGAGCGAAGAGGTTGGAATAGAGCGCAAGAGCGCCAACGACTTCATCCAGTCCATAATAGATGGCCGCCTCTTTGACCAGGTGGAGAGGTTGAAGAGGGCCTACGAGAAGCCCGTGATAATCATCGAGGGGCAGCTCTACGGCATAAGAAACGTCCATCCCAATGCGATTAGAGGCGCTATAGCGGCCGTAACGCTCGACTGGGGCGTGCCGATACTCTTCTCCTCTGGACCGGAAGAAACTGCCCAGTTTGTCTATCTCTTAGCCAAGCGCGAGCAGGAGGAGAGGAAGAAGGAAGTAAGACTGAGGAGCGAGAAGAAGGCCCTAACTCTCGCCGAGAGACAGCGGCTAATAGTCGAGGGTCTGCCCAACATCTCGGCCACCCTGGCGAAGAGGCTCCTTAAGCACTTCGGCAACGTCGAGAGGGTTTTCACCGCCACGGAGGAGGAGCTACAGGAAGTTGAAGGCATCGGGCCGAAGAAGGCGAGGGAGATAAGAAAGGTGATAACGGCACCTTATGTAGAGGAAGATTAAAGTGGACAGGGTCTGTGAGTCTCGCCGCCGACGCTTACTGCAACCTTTGGCCTATCATCCATTGCTGGCATGTACCCATTGGTCCTGGAGACCAAAACGAGGTAGTTGTTCATCTTAAAGGTTGAGAAGCTTACTTTAATTGGGTTGCCATTCTCTATTCCCCACCGCTCTCCTTGTAAACCAGCTCCCACTCCGCCGGTGGCTGGAAGCTCAGCCAGTTGATGTTGTTAAGCCCGTTGAGGTCAGATAGGCTTATGAAGAAAACCATCCATTAAACCAGTCAACAACATTCCGCCAGCGCTTGCCGAAGGCAAGGGCTGTTAGTGTGCCCCCTGGGAGCGAAGGGAGGTCACAGCTCGCCGAGGCGCTCTCCTCCCCGCGGTTTCCCGGGGGCGTTTAGAGTTTCTCCCTTCCAAGCTTAAGCTTTACCTCGTGACGATGGCGTTCACTCCAGCCGCCGCGAGGGTCAGCAGCTCAAAGACCCTGTAGGCCTCTTCAACGGTCTCTGCCTCGAACTCGACAGTCTTTCCGTCCAGTCTCTTGATGAACGGGAGAAGTTCAGCGGTATCTGCCATGTCGCTTCTCAGGAAGCGGACCCTAACGTTCACTGGCTCCTCCGTTTTCAGCGGCTTTGCCTCACCGTTCTTGAGCCTCTCAACGGCCCTGGCAATCCCCTCCTGGAGCTCCCCTCTGAGCCTCACCATGCTTGGACTTTTGGCTGCATAGCGTGAGGGCGATTCTTTGAATGCCACTCCCTCAACCCACGGGGCGAACCTCTTAACGTCCTCCTCGATGAGCCTCCTGTCACCTCCGACGAGGATTACGGGAACTCCCCAGCTCCCGAGGAGGTAAGCGTTCAGGAGGAACTCGCTGACCTCGACGCCGTTTATCTCGAGCCTGTCTATCGAAGCCCCGCTGTATGTGTGGTCAAAGGTTGCGTAGCTCGTTCCGGCTTTGGTGTGGTAGCCGATGAAGAGCGCTGCATCGCTTCCCTTGGCGAAGGCCACCATGCTCAGGGGCCTTGGAAAGCCCCTAACGAGCTCTACGTACTCGGGCATTTCCCCCTGGATGACGTTTACCATCGGGCCGTGGCTGTCGGCAACTACGACCTCATCGAAGCCGTTCCTGTGGAGGGCTTCTGCGGTTACTTTAACTATTTCGGTCGCTATCCTTCTGGCCTCGTTGTAGAGGGCCCCTTTAACGAAGAGGTGCTCCCTGCTGACGATGTAGGGGAGCCCCTCAAGATCGACGGAGATAAAAGCACGCATGGGCATCACCAAGATAAAAATCGAAACGATAAAAGAAAAGTCTTGCGGTGGCTTTTCATAACCTCCGAGAATATTCCTGATGAGATTTGATAATCTACGCTCATGAAAAAGGTTATATAGACCTTCTTTCATAAAATAAAGCGGTGATGAGTATGCAAATTGTTGAACTTAACATAAGATTGCCCTATGAGGGCAGGGGAAAAATTTTAGGCCGGTTGTATGAAAATGTTAGGGGCAAGATTCGCGACATACACTTCTTCCCGCCTGACGCAGAGGGTATAAGTGAAATCAGGATGGAGATTGAAGCAGATAACGGTAAAAAGCTCGTTAAGGATCTCATGAAGATTGTGGGTGAAGGAAAAGTTTTATTTAAAGTTCTCAGTGAGGTTTGATTCTTTCCAAGTTTTTGCCATTTGGAGTAAGGTCCTTGATCTCATCATGATCCTACCCTTTTCTTGCATATAGAGGTCACGAGCATAAACACCAGAACCACCAAAAAGAGCATAAAGAATATTCCCGTTTGAGTCTGGTACCGTTCTTTGTGAACTATCCTGCTATACTTTATGGGTGGGGTCAAGACTCTCACCCCCTCTTCTGAAACTTGGAAAAGAGGTAGTTCCTCAATGCGTCCTTTCTCGTAAAGGTATAGAGAAACCTTTAGTGGTTTTTGAGAACGTCTCTGATCGGGATGCAGAACGATTACTGGTACCCCTGTATGGTAGTTAGTGTTGGGCTGTATCAACACGCTGTCATTGGCAAAACCAACCCCCAATACTTGGGGGACTACCAAAAGGCCACCCCAAAGAGGATATCGCAGGAGAGATTGACTGGTTCAAACGTTGTCTCCAGCTCTTCCAAGGCGATTCTATAGTGGGACGGGGGAAAAGAGTACGTAATCCCATGACTACCGGGCGAATACACACTTTGTTTAGCGAGGTTCTAAGATGAAAGGAAAAGCCAGTCATGTTGACCTGGCCCTTTAAGGTTATGTTGTCTCCAGCAATAACAAGCTTAACCGAGTCATCTATTTCTATAAAGAATCCGTGTTCCACCTGACTCCTCGAAGAGCAGGATATAATGCATTGAAATATTTATCTCATCAAGCCATGGCACTTCTCCAAGCTTCTAGAATATTCCGTCGTGATGGTAGAGTATGAGAAGGGTATCGGCAACAAGAGGGTCTCTTATAGGAAACTCCACGTGAACATTGGTAGGACTAAAAAGGTAGAATCATCCTCTGTAAAAGGTTAAAGATAGAGGTTCATACCCAGTAAACCCTGTGAAATTAACATAATAGCCGCCACTCTATTTAACGTAGAAGACGAAGTAACTCCAAAGGCAATATTGGTCTAAGGATTCCTTCTGAAAAATGGCCAGCCTCCTCATAGTAGTCATAATCGACGCCAAGGAGAACACATTTTGAATCATGGAGATCTCTTTCGGTATCATCAACATGCTTTTTTCAAGTTTGTAATGTTGAACTTTCTGCTGGGAAGAACCTCCCCTGATAGTTATTAGGCTGAAGAAACACCCAGTTAAAATAATACGCGGCGTGATGTTCGTACGATCAAATACTCTTGTCTTCTTTATCTCGGATTCAGACGTGTAGTGCATATAGGTATCCATATGAACTCAAAGCTTTCCCTATGTATTATGCTGACTAATTTTGAGATTACTGTCCCCCATAAATCTCCCACTGCATCTACTGGGAACATCATTGGAGACTCGTAATTCCAGTGGAATTCCTTAAGATTTGGATCGGAAGACTTCATAAATAATCTGACCCATCCCTTCCAATATTCTAGTCCTCTGTTATCCGTCAGAGTACAGCTTGGAGAACTGCAGTTCTCCAGGTATTTATAAAACAGGATTCCCGCATAATACGGCATTATTATGTTGCCACTTAGAAATTCTGAAAGTGCATATGCGTCATCCTTGGGATCCCAGTATATATTATATCTCGACCCTCCCCATGTGGCGCTTCTGTTCCAGTGTTGAGTATCACAAGATGACTTATTCCGCTCTCTTGTATGTTTTTCTGGACATCATGCATCTTGGTGTTCCCTTGGTATTCTACTAAGATTTCTGAAGTTCTGTCTGTCCCACATAAGATACCACAGTCCAAGTGTTGCCATAGTAACACATCCAAAAATTTTCCATAAATATTACATCTACAAGTATTTATACTTTTTTTACACACTACGCAAAATAGTATACAGAATCTGTAAAGTATTAACCCTTTATTCCCCTATTGAGTTCTTCCAGTTTTTCTTTGGCCTCTTCCAGAGAGTTTGCCTTCTCGATTGCCGTTCCGGTGACAATTATATCTGCCCCTGCTTTCACAGCGGTCTTTGCCTGCTCCCCGCTCCTTATTCCCCCTCCGACTATTAGCGGGACGTCTATAACCTTCTTGACGACGGCTATCATCTCAGGCGGAACTGGCTCGGGAGCACCGCTTCCTGCCTCGAGGTAAACGAGACGCATCCCTAAATACTGGCCGGCCAAAGCGTAAGCCGCGGCTATTTTCGGCTTGTGCCTTGGGATAGGCTTTGCATCGCCGACCCATCCGACGGTTTCTCCAGGCTCGATTATGAGGTAAGCCATTGGAATCGGCTCTATTCTGTAGCGTTTCACCTGGAAGGCCCCCAGGGCCTGAGCACCGGTTATGAAGAATGGATTCCTCGAGTTAAGCAAGCTCATGAAGAAGATAGCATCTGCGTACTTGTTTATGCCTCCATGGGAGCCCGGGAAGAGTATGACCGGAAGGCTGGAGCTCTCCTTTATCGCCCTTACAACACTGTCGAGGACATCCCCTTCGGCTCCAGTTGAGCCTCCTATCATAATCGCATCGACTCCAACTTCCTCGCTCATTTCTGCTATTTTTCCGGCCATTTCTGGACCAATGTCGTCTGGATCGAGTAGAACGAAGTGGAGCTTTCCCTTCTCAAGCTTTTCGTGAATGTAAGATTCAACCTTTCCGAGTTTAAGATTCATTTTCCTCACCAAATTCCATAATCTCCTCCCCACTTTTAATCCTTTTCCACTTCAGCCCGAGCTTCCTTAGAATTTCCATCAAAATCTTGTCGGGCTCTTCCTCGAAGCGGTAGAGGTTTGTGCTGACCTTAACATCTCCAGCACCGAAGCCCTCAACGGATTCACCATTGAGCGAGACCTCCACGGAAAGCTTCTCTTCCAGTTTCTCATTGCTCGGTATCAAGTAGGCCCTCAGCAACTCGGCTTCTTTCAGCAGGAAGTCTATGTGCCAGTGGAGCTTCTTCTCCCTTCTGAAGTGCCTCGCAACGCGTTTTTCTAGAGAGTTCATGGCTGAGCCGACGTAAACGTAGTAGCCCCTCTTCAGAGAAAACGTCCTGCCTTTCGTCGCTATTTCCTTATCCTTGTCGAGCAATATAACCAAAAAGTAAGAGCCCTTCATGTTAGGAACTCCCACTCAGGGTTTATAAACCCTCGACCCGTAGTCCAGTTAGGTGTTGGTATGGACGAGCAGAAGAAGAAACGCCCCATTGACGAGTTCGCTTGGCAGGAATACGATAAGGAGGAATTCAAGGAGACCTTTCCTAATCTCTATGGAGAGCTTGAGGGGGGAGGCGTTCCGATAGACGTTTACAGAACCGACGAAAGGGAAGCCATTATCGAGGAAGACGAGCTCATGGATTTCATCGGCTACAACCCGACCATCATCGATTTCCTGAGGAGGTGCGAGACTGACGAGGAAGCGCTCGAAATCATCAATTGGATGGAGGAGCGCGGTGAGATAACCCACGAGATGGCCAAGGAGCTCAGAATAACCCTCGTCGAGAAGGGCGTTAGGGCTTTTGGTCCCAAGAAGGAGTGGGGCTGGTATGAGCGGCACAGGAAGCGGGAGTGAAGGATTTTTTAATTCCCTGGGGCCTTATTGTAGCCTTCCACGGCCCCAAACCAGCCTTTGACCGCGGCCGTCTCTTTCAATTCTCCTAGAGTCTTATTGCAACCGCAAATTGGTAAGGGTAGCGGATACTTTATATTACTGCCTTTCAATTCTCCTAGAGTCTTATTGCAACATCGCTCCAGACTTCATTGCCTTGGCTGTCCTTCAGAACTTTCAATTCTCCTAGAGTCTTATTGCAACACGAAGAAATGAGGACAATATACAAACAAATGGACTACTTTCAATTCTCCTAGAGTCTTATTGCAACGGAGGAACAAAGTAGAAGTGTACATTCATTTACCAGTCTTTCAATTCTCCTAGAGTCTTATTGCAACCGTCTGCGACCTGGGTATTCCCTGAAAGCGCTTCGGGCTTTCAATTCTCCTAGAGTCTTATTGCAACAGTATAAAGGAGGCTTGGCAGGAATTCTTCCAGACTTCTTTCAATTCTCCTAGAGTCTTATTGCAACGGAACGTTCTTATACCTAACATGACCTTCGACCACTCTTTCAATTCTCCTAGAGTCTTATTGCAACTTTCAGCAAACTTAAAATTTGATATTGGGTCATCCTTCTTTCAATTCTCCTAGAGTCTTATTGCAACGGAAGAAAAAAAGAACGGAGGTGATACGGGTGGATATCTTTCAATTCTCCTAGAGTCTTATTGCAACGTATAGCTGGTGAACTTGAAGATATATTCGTCCTTGAACTTTCAATTCTCCTAGAGTCTTATTGCAACAGGAGTTAAATTTTCAATTTCTTTGACGTACCCATCAACCTTTCAATTCTCCTAGAGTCTTATTGCAACTATAAGAGCGTTCATGTGTATGTGGACGGCTCTGAAGCTTTCAATTCTCCTAGAGTCTTATTGCAACTTGCGATTGTCGGCTCGATAGCATCAAATACTGCATCTTTCAATTCTCCTAGAGTCTTATTGCAACACTACTTTCATTATATAGATGATGACCAAGACAGCGACTTTCAATTCTCCTAGAGTCTTATTGCAACCCACTCAACCGGGAGCTGTATTAAGCTTAGATATTTCTTTCAATTCTCCTAGAGTCTTATTGCAACGGTTAGTCTTATTCCTGAGAACACTAAAAGCTCAAAGCTTTCAATTCTCCTAGAGTCTTATTGCAACGCTTAAACGGCCCACTATGGCCCAATTTGGCCCACCCTCTTTCAATTCTCCTAGAGTCTTATTGCAACAGGGCGGTTTTTCCCTCATTTGTCTCTAAAAGCTGTAAGCGACATTGAATCTTATAAGTCTTTTGATAATGGTGCAGTTTCGGGGGGTGGAGATGCCTCCATTCGGGTACCGTTCGTAGGTTAATTTCCGGTTCTCTCCAACGTTGCGACTCTAAATACTTCATGCACATCCCTGTCCATGAGACTTCCAACGGCTTGTGATGTCTTGAAATTTGAAAACTGGCTTTTCTGCTGATTTAATGCCTCAAATATTCCCTTTTGTTGGGGAACGGCGCTAAAGCCCTATTCAGAGGTCCTTTTGCAGATTTTCGAAAAATATTAGTTACACTTTTTTTAAGAAATTGTTACATTTTGTTCGATTGTTACGAAATGCTCCTGGAGACTTCCAGCGCCCTCTAATGAACTTAACTGGCAAAAAACGGACTAAAAACATGAAACTCCAGAAATGGGGTGATAAAAACAAGAAACGAAAATTCTGCGGCCCTCAGATATTGCCGATCCGCTGGAGAACCATTCCCTCAATTCTTATTGGCTCGGCCCTTCTGGCAAAGACTATCGCCTGGTCGAGTCTCACCTCGCTCTCGGCGTAGATGGTGAAGAGCGGGTCTCCTTCCTTGACTTTCTCGCCGACCTTGACATAGAGCTCTATTCCAGCCCCCTTGTCCTCCGGTGCTCCGGCAGCTCTCGCTATACCCGTTATTGCCTTGTTGTCTATCGAGGTAATATAACCGCTCGTCGGCGCGGTAAAGGTGTAGGTCTTGGCACCGATTAGAATGTCGTCGGGCTTGATGTCAGGGTTTCCGCCCTGTTCCTCGATGATTTCACGCATCTTCTGGTATGCCTTACCGCTTTCGAGTATCTCACGTGCCATCTTCTTACCCATTCCCGCTGGTGCAACACCGCCCATCTCAAGGAGGATTCCTGCAAGCCCGGTGGCCTTCTCTATTAGGCTTCCTGGGCCTTTGCCTGTCATTAGAGCCTGAAGGGCCTCTCTTGCCTCAAGAGCCGGGCCGACCGTGTGGCCTATCGGCTGGCCTCCGTAGGTTATCGCGACTTCGACGTACTGGCCGAGCCTCTTTCCAAGCTCTATGAAGTCCCTCGCCAGTGAGCGGGCCTCATCAACGGTCCCGACCTTGACGCCCTTGCCTGTGGGGATGTCTATAAGGACGTACTGGCTGCCCATGGCGTATTTCTTTGACATTATGCTCGCCAGCATGAGGCCAGTCGGGTCAATGCTGAGCGCGCGCTCGGACTTTATCGTGATGTCATCGGCTGGAGCGAGGTTCAGAGCTCCTCCCCAGACAAGGCAAGCTCCTATCTTCTCGACTATTCTCTTTATCTCATCCAGGCTGAAGCTAACCTCCGCAAAGACCTCGACAACGTCGGCCGTTCCTGCAGCGCTGGTGATGGCCCTCGAAGAGGTCTTTGGTATGGTCAGGCCTGCTGCTGCCACTATTGGGACAACCAGGATGTTGGTCTTGTTTCCTGGGACACCACCGATGCTGTGAACGTCCATGATGGGCTTTCTGTCTATGTCGAGCATGTCTCCGGTTTCTGCCATCGCTATTGTTAGGGCAGCTATCTCATCCATGTCGAGGCCGTTTATCTCAAGTGAGGTAACAAATGAGCTTATCTCTATGTCCCTAAGCTTTCTGTCGACGATGTCCTTGATTATTGCATCTATCTCGACCTTTCTGAGCTTCTCTCCCATCATCTTTTTCTTTATGTAGCGAACACTCTCCGGGGTCCCCCCGGGCACTACAGTGACGATCTCACCATCGGAGAAATTGTGGAGCTGAAGTATGTCCTTGCTGACTCCTATCTCCCCCTCTTTTATGAGGTTGCTGATAACAACACTACCATAGACGGTCTTCTTTCCGGCTTCAAGCTTGACGAGGTCATCTGGGTGGAGTTTTGCCTTTTTCGCTTCCTTCTCGTTGATAAAGATCGAGTATCTACCGCTGTACATGTCCAATATCCTGACCTTTACCTTCATTTTTATCCCTCCTGTCTGCTCACGAGTTTCCCATATTGGGCAGAAGAGTACTTAAATGTTTTCAACGAAAAATGGGTTAAAATGTGCTCAGTCGCCCATAAATCTAACAGACAAATGTAAAAAGAGGGGTCAGCTGCTGAGGCCATGTCCGTACTCTGCAATAGAAGGAACTTCTCCGTGGAATTCCCCAGTGTTCAGGAGAACTCTGATGATGTCCGGCACGAGGGCCTTAATGGCTGGAGGTAAGAGGCCCTCCCCTTTAAGATAGTAGTTCACGACCTCACTCAGTGGGGCGCTTACAAGCTTGCCCTTGAAGACGTGAACTACTTTATCATCGATCTCGACTATTCTGTCTGAATAGCCGAGCCTAACCTTCATGGCGCCCCACCCCCACTATAGGATTAGTAGAAGAGGGTTTTTAAAATTTAACGCCACAGAAATGTTTAATAACAAAAGTACCAAAAAGGCTCAGAGGTTGCGAATTTCTTCGTCTATAGACTCTTCGAGGGTTCTTTCCCACTCTCCGATATCAAATTCAACGAGCTCGCTTTCGAGGTCTTCCTTGAGGCTGGTAACACGTCTCTTGAGGGCGTTCTTGGTCTCTTCGTCGTAGACGACGTAGTATGGGTTGTTCTTGGCGGAGAAGTAGAGCATTGTCAGCACAATGTTGAGGACTATGAGTATGGCCACCACTCCATAGAGGAGAACATTATCCATCATCCCTTCCCTCCAAACAGTGCTTTGAACACCCTCTTAATAGGACTCTCTGGTTCTGGGGCCTGCCACCTAATACCAGCAAGCTTTGCTGCGAGCTGTTTGATTGCTATTGCCGCTGGGCTGGTTGGGTTCTTGATAACGAGCGGGACGCCATATGCACTCGCCCTTTTGACCTCGGGGTCCTCTGGTATCATGGCCAGCACTGGAACCTCGAGGATCGCCTCTATCTCTTCCTGGGTGAGCTCCGTCTTCTCGTTGGTAACCCTGTTGAGGATGGCACCGAGCGGGAGGGTTCCGAGTTTCTCGGCTATGAGTTTTGTCTTGAGCGAGTCAGTGATAGCTGAGATTTCAGGGTTAGTAACGATTATGAGCTCCTTACCTATGAGGAGAGCTGTAACAGATGTCATCTCAAGTCCTGCAGGAGCATCGATGAGAACAAAATCCGCCATCTGGCCTATCTCTCTGATAAGCTGCTTGAGTCTCTCCGGCTTGGCTTTCTTTATCTTCTCAAGGCTGAGACGCCGGGAATTACCTTAACACCAGCGGGGCCCTCATATATCGCGTCCTTAAGGTCCGCCTCTCCGGCCAAGACATCGTGGAGCGTTATTGGAATGTCCTCCATGCCGAGGACGAGCTCAGGTTTGCCATTGTGATATCCGCGTCCAGCAGGATGACCTCCTTCCCGAACTGGGCCAGTGCAACACCCAGATTTGCAACCGTCGTTGTTTTACCAGTTCCACCCTTTCCTGACGCAAAAACAATTGAGCGGCCTTCCAAAGTTAACACCTCCAGTATGACCAGTAACTATACCCGTTCCTATTAAGCCTTTCTGGGTTTCCAATTTTATATGGAGTACAGTTTTTGCGTGTATGGAGTAGGATAACAATACTTTTATTTTTTGCGGTTCATCCAGCTGAGGAAAAAAGATGGAAAAAGTCATTCTTCCCTTACTCTTTCTCAGCTTCTTTTTCGAGTTTTGCCTTGACTGCATCTGCCGTATCGGACAAGCTCCTAAAGAGCTTGAGCATCTCCATTGGCAGCGTTAGTACTATTATGTTGCTCTTGTCACTGGAGACGTCGCTTATCGTCTGGAGCGTCCTGAGCTGGAGTGCCATCGGATGTTCGGAGATTATCTCGGCAGCTTCTCTAAGTTTCTCGGCGGCCTGCCTCTCGGCCTCTGCAAGGGTTATCCTTGCCCTCCTCTCACGCTCGGCCTCTGCCTGTTTTGCCATGGCTCTCTGCATTCCGGCCGGTAGCTCAACGTCCTTGATTTCAACGGTCGTGACCTTAATGCCCCACGGATCAGTTGCCTCATCGATGATCTTCTGGAGCTCCATGTTGAGCTTCTCCCTTTCGCTCAGCAGTTCATCGAGATGGGCCTGACCGATGACGCTCCTCAATGTTGTCTGGGCTATCTGGCTCGTTGCCACGATGTAGTTGGCGACCTGTGTGACCGCCTTCACAGGATCGACGACCCTAAAGTATACGACCGCGTTCACCTTAACCGGAACGTTGTCCCTGGTTATAGTCTCCTGAACCGGAACGTCGAGAACTCTTGTCCTCAGGTCGACTATGTAGGCCTTTTCGAAGATCGGGATTATGAAGAACAGTCCCGGACCCCTTGCACCAACGACCCTACCGAGACGGAATATCACTGCCCTCTCGTATTCCTTGACTATCTTTATGGCGCTTGTCAGTATTATCAAAACAAAAAGCAAAACAGTTCCCGAAATTATAGTTCCCAAACTTGCCATGCTTCACACCTCCCTTTCATCATCGGGGTTCTCCCCCTCGCGAACGACGATGAGGGTTAGACCCCTGACATTAACGACACGAACCCTTTCACCAACCCGGATCGGTTTCCCGGTTTTGCTCTCAGCTTTCCAGAGCTCCCCCCGGATTTTCACCATTCCCTCTGGGTTCAGCTCCTGAACGACCCTTCCGACTTCCCCGAGCATCTCTTCCCTTCCAGTCTGGGCCTTCCGCTTTCTGTCCTTGATGACGGTAGTAACGCCAAAGGCGAAGAAAAGCCCCAGCAGTATTGCCGTGACGATGATGACTATCCTGAGCGTTTCATAAAGGGCGTCGCTCACCAAGTACTCATCCCCTCCTTTGCCAAAGAGCATTGTACCTCCAAGGATGAACGTAATAGTCCCTGCCACAGTGAAAAGGCCAAATGTTGGCGTTAGGGCTTCGGCTATGAAGAAGATTATCGCGAGGGCTATCAGAAGAAGCCCGGCGCTACTGTAGCCGAAGTATCCGAGGCCTATCAACCCAAGCACCAGCATTATGGCACCTATGGTCTCGGGCACATGCCATCCTGGAGTAAGAAAGCCGAATATTAGTCCTATGAAGCCGAGGTTCAGCAGTACGTAAGCTATCGTTGGGTCGGTTATGTATCTGATAACAGTATCCTTGAAGGACGGCTCCAGGTATACGACACGGGCGTCCCTGAGGTGCAGAACCACCTTTTCCCTGCCTTTAACTGGAACCTTCGTCTCCATTCCATCCGCCTTCTGGAGAAGGTCGTTAACGTTCGTTGCTATGACCTTTATGACGCCATACTTGAGTGCTTCTTGCGATGTAACACTTCTGTCTTCAGTTATGAACTGTTCTGCAAGGGTAGCGTTCCTTCCGCTCATCTCGGCCAGCTCGCGCAGGTACGCTATGTAGAAGTTGACTATCTTGGGGGGTGCCTCTACTATGCTTCCGTTTGCACCGTAGCCGAGTATTGGCCTGCAGGCCCCAATGACGGTTCCAGGAGCCATGGCTATCAGGTGAGAGCCCAGGGCTATATACGTCCCCGCGGAAGCGGCCATTCCCCCTGAGGGATAGACGTAGATTATAACTGGAACTTTGGCATTCTGTATCCTCATCACTATCTCCTGCATGGCGTCGGCCCTTCCTCCGGGAGTGTTGAGCTCGATGATGATCGCCGATGCATTGGCCTTCTCCGCCTCGGTGATGTACCTGTCGAACTGATCCACGGTGTAGCCGGTTATCATGCCGTCTATTTTGGCAACATAAACCGTGTTGCCCTGAGCGTGTGCAGTGGGGAGAAGCATTGCAAACAAGATGAGTACTATCAGTGCAGTTTTGAACCTCATGCCAACCGCCTATTATTAATACCACTACATAGTTTAAATCTTTTGCATATCTTCCAAAAGTGATTTATAGGTTCAAGGCCAACCTCAGACCATGAGCCTGAGGACGCTCGTCAAACTTTACAAGGTCTCCAAAGGCGGGGAGAAAATAAGGAATGCCTGGGCGCTCGTCCGTGAAGCGGCCAAATACTCTCACAACGAGCCCTACTGGGACTTTCTGAGGGAGACCTTCGACGTCCGCGCCGAGGAAATTAAGGACGCGATGTACTCTCTGGAAGAATCCGGCGAGCTTAAAATCAAACGCTCTGTCGACGGCAAGAGGCTCTACGTTTCGACGCTGAAGGATATAAAGGAGAATCCAGTAAGGCTCAACCGATGGCTGAGGTTGACCTTAAAAAAGTAACCCCCGAGAGGATAAGGAACGGCACGTGGAAGTACGAAAGTGGAGTATTTCGGCAGGCCTTAGAGATAGGTATGGTCGGCTTCGATGGGAATGACTTCATATTTCCAGACGAGTGGGGTAGAAAAGAGCGGAAAGACGCAAGGAAAAAGCTGACATTTATCCTCGGCCTTGATACTGACTTGGACTCCTTCTACAATGAAATAGTGGATTCGAAATTCGCCTTTCTCATTGAGGAATGTCATGGCCTAACCGTTCCAGCAGCGTCGAGCCCTTACCAGGCCTTGGTTGAGGTCATAGCCCAGCAGCAGGTTAACTTCGAATTTGCCCAAAGGACTATAGCGAACCTCATTCAGCTGGCGACAAAAGGATCTGTGACCTTTATGCCTTTCTGAGCGCTGAAAAGATAACGTCGATGAGTGAATAGGAGTTTAAGAAGGCAAAGCTCGGCTACCGCGCGGGATACATAGAGCCCTCCTGGAGTTCTACATCAATGGCGAGCTGAACTTCGAGCTGTGGGATTGGAGCGAGGAGGACGCTATTAAATACCTCACGAAGTTCCGCGAAATCGGGAGGTGGAGCGCCGAGTTGTTCTTAGCCTATGGGCTGAGGAAGAACACATATCCCGCGGGTGACTGGGGACTGAGAAGGGGGATAGCAAAGATTTTCGGAATGAAGGTAAAAGAGGTCAAGGAAAAGGACGCGAGAGAGCTCATCAAACCGCACGGTAAGTGGAAAGGGTTGCTGGCTTTCTATGTTCTCTACTACGACAGAAAGACAGAGATGGGGTGGAAGAGAAAATGAACGAAATTCGGATAGTCTTGCCCTGTGAGAAGTTCAAATCTCTGAAGGGCAGAGACCTTGAAGCCCTTATCAAAGAACACCTTCCAAAAGTTGAGGAAATGTTGAAAGCCGAGCGCGAAGAGATTTTGGGGGAGAAAGTTAAAGCGCTGGAGGAGAAGCTCCCCGAGATGGAGAGCGAGCTTGAGGAGCTGAGAGAGTTTTACGGGAAGGCTTTGAGGGATAGGGAGTTCATGGTGGCCGAGAGAAACAGGCTGAGAGAGGAGAACAAGGAGCTGAGGAAGCAGCTTGAAGAGAAAAAGAAAGAACTGGAGAAATTTCACAAATCGTGAACGATTCGCTTATGGAGTGTGGACAAGGTGAAGCTCGTCATCAAACCCGAGAAAGGCTTCGGCAAAATCGAACTCGAGCTTGGCGAAGAGCTCTGGAGTGAGATTGAAGGGTTGAGCGAGAGGTACTCTGTCCCGCCGGAGAGGGTAATTGAAATCGCTCTCCTTGGTGAGTTTAAGGAACCGGGCGGGGAGCTTGAGGAGAAGGTGTGGGAGCTGGAGAAAGAGTACGCTCCACTGCGCTTTAAGGCTTATGGCGTGAGCGAGGACAATAAACTCCTGGCAATTGAGCTATTCGGCCTTATCGCCGAGAACAACCAGCTCAAGCGCTTTTTGAGGCTCAAGCCAGAGCGCAACCTCGAGCTGAGAAAGCTTATATCCTATTACCTCCAATGAACGACCGCGGATGATGACAGCGAATTGCACCGAGCTTAGTGATGACGAGGACTGGCCCTGACGCCGCCCGGGGAGGCGGGTGACGAATCCAAGACGGGATGAGAAGAACCGATGATATACCCTATGAGCGCCGACGCCTCCTCGGGCGCTTTCTTGGAATGAGCCTCACGGGGCTTCCGCAGTCTGAGCAGATTCCTTCCGGAGGCTCACTTGTAAACTTCTTCCCGCAGCCGATGCAGACGTAGCTCCATCTTATAACGCGCTTTATGCCTCTTTTGAGCGTTTTGAACTCGATGCCAAGCGTTTTGGCGATGTTCTGCAGGTTGTAGTCGTCGGTGAATAGGACAGCCTTGAGCTCGTAAGCCAAGGCGAGGATTTCCATATCTGCCTCACTCAGCTCCCCTAGCTCGCCGGTTCTTTTGGCCGCTTCCCTAACTGCCTCGATGCTCTCGCGCGAGGGCATCAGCACCCTAATCTTCCCCGCGTTAATCAGGCCCTCCAAGAAGAGTCCCGACTCGGGGTCTTTTACCTCTTCAACGACCTTTGGAGTGGTTACACCTTCGACGTCAATCCCCTGGATGAATATCGCGGCATCGATGACCTGAACCTTCATGGTCAAAACTCGGAGAAACCCTTTTTTAGATTTCTGTCGAAATGAACCCGGTGATGGAAATGAGGGTCGACCTTAACTCGGACATGGGTGAGAGCTTCGGCCGCTATAAACTCGGCCTCGACGAGGAGGTTATGAACCGCATAACCAGCGCCAACGTTGCCACCGGCTGGCACGCTGGAGACCCAATCGTCATGAGGAAAACCGTCAGACTTGCGAAGGAGAAAGGCATCGCCGTCGGTGCCCATCCGGGTTATCCAGATCTCATGGGTTTTGGGAGGAGGTACATGAAGCTTACCCCCGAGGAGGCCAGAAACTATATTCTGTACCAGATCGGCGCGCTTTACGCCTTCACAAAGGCTGAAGGAATGGAACTCCAGCACGTCAAGCCCCACGGCGCGCTCTACAACGCCCTTGTGAAGGACGAGGAACTCGCTAGGGCGGTTATGGAGGGAATAGCGGACTTCGACAAAGGGCTGATCTTCGTAACACTCTCGGGTTCAAGGGCGGCCGAAATAGCTGAGGAGATGAAACTAAAGGTTGCGCATGAGGTTTTCGCAGACAGGGCCTATAATCCAGACGGCACGCTTGTTCCAAGGGGGAAGCCGGGGGCGGTAATACACGACAAAGAGCTCATAGCCGAGCGCGTTATCTCTATGGTGAAGGACGGCTGCGTTAAGGCCATCAACGGGGAATGGGTTGAGCTCAGAGCCGACACAATCTGCGTCCACGGGGACAACCCGAAGGCTGTGGAGATAGCAGCTTATATCAGGCGCATCCTCGAAGAGGAAGGCGTCAAGGTAGTACCGATGGGTGAATTTATAAGGTGAGAGCATGGTCGAGTTTAAACCAGCCGGCGACTCAGCGCTCGTTATTTCTTTCGGTGAGGTTATAGATGAGGAAATAAACGAAAAAGTCCACGTTGTGGCGAGAGCCATCGAAAAGGCCAGTCCGGAGTGGCTCGTCGAGGTAGTCCCGACCTACTCAACCGTTTACGTATACTACGATCCTCTCATGGTGAGCTATACAGAGGTCGTTGAGGCAGTGAAACCTTTCCTCTCCGCTGAGCCGGATGATGAGAAGTCGAGAATAGTCGAGATCCCAACGGTTTACGGCGGTGATTTCGGGCCCGACATCGAGTTCGTCGCTCAATACAATGGTCTCAGCGTGGATGATGTCATCGAGATTCACTCGAGGCAGTTCTACAGGGTCTACATGCTCGGCTTCACTCCGGGCTTTGCCTACCTGGGTGGAATGGACGAGAGGATAGCCACTCCCCGCCTAGAAAAGCCGAGGCTGAAGGTTCCCGCCGGGAGCGTGGGCATAGCTGGAAAGCAGACGGGCATATATCCCCTCGAAAGCCCCGGCGGCTGGCGGCTCATCGGCAGAACTCCCCTGAAGCTTTTCGATCCGAGGAAAGATTCACCAACGCTTCTCCAGCCTGGCGACTACGTGAAGTTCGTACCGATAAGTGAGGAGGAGTTCTGGGAGCTATACAGTGGAGGGATGATAAATGATTGATCTCCTTAATGTCCCATCACTCCTAACTATCCAGGATCTTGGTAGATTCGGCTATAGGAAGCTCGGTGTCTCCACGAGCGGCGTCATGGACGAGGTGAGTGCGAGGTTAGCCAACTACATAGTTGGTAATCCGGATAACGCCCCGGTTCTCGAGTTTCTTCTGGCCGGGCCGACCATCCTCTTCAACGCCTCAGCCGTCTTTGCCGTCGCTGGGGACGTGGAGGTTAAGCTCAACGGTGTTCCCATAGAACTCTGGAGGAGTTACTGGGCAAAGCGCGGCGACGTTCTGGAAGTTGAAACGCTGAGGAGCGGTCTATACGGCTATATCGCTTTCGCTGGAGGAATTAAGTGTGAAAGGCTCCTCGGCAGCTGCTCGACCTATACGCGGGCAGGCCTTGGCAGGCCTTTAAAGGCAGGCGATAGGCTAACGCTCGGGTACACCCTTCTAACGGGTAAGGAAGGTAGAGTTCTTCCCAGGGAGCTGAAGCCCGATTATTCAGCAAAGGAGAAAGTTATCCGAGTGATCCCCGGACCGAACCTCGACCACTTTACTGATGAGGGAATAGAAACTTTCCTGAGCGGGTCCTACACCGTAACGCCCGAATCGGATCGGATGGGTTACCGCCTCGACGGGCCTCAAATAGAGCACTCGGAGAAAGGCGCTGACATTGTGACAGACGCCGTTCCAATCGGTTCAATTCAGGTTCCAGCAAACGGAAAGCCGATAATCATGATGGCCGACTGCCAGACCACTGGCGGCTACGCGAAGATAGGGATGGTTGCCCGCGTTGATGTCCCCCTCGTTGCCCAGAGCAGGCCAGGTGAGAGGCTGAGGTTCAAAGCGGTGAGCGTTGAGGAGGCACAGGAGCTCTTGAGGAGACGTGAGAGGACCATGAAGGCAATCAGGAAGGCCTTTGAAGGAGAGGCAAGGGCCTACAAAGTTTCGGCTGGTGGAAAAGAGTTAGTGGCTTTTGTGGAAAAAGATTAAATAAGGGTTAGTCCTTTTTCCTCATGACCTTGACGATCTTGTAGTGCTTTCCATTGCACTCGATGTCGCCTAAGACTTCGATTATCTTGACGCTGTCCCCCTCAAAGAGCCCCTCTGGCCTGAAGAGATCCTGCTTTTCTGGGTCGTCGCAATCGGCGAAGCCGAGCTTTATCACCGAGCCTGCTATGGCCAGCCTCGGCTCTATCGCTATCTCCACCGATGGTTCCACCACTTCAACGATTCTGACCTTGCCCTCGTGGAGCGGACAGGAGTGCGAGGGCATGCTCCTTACGCGCAGAATCTTGTAGCGCCTTCCTGGCTCAAGGTTTCCAACGCAGACTCCTGCGAGCTTACAGGTCCTGCACGGTTCTGCTGGGCCGTAATATATGAATTCAACACCAGGCCTTGCCAGCTTTTCTCCGACTAACGTGATTATTGCCATTCCAAACACCTCCGTGAGTGATGATCGTCAGATGACTCCAGTGATTTTAGCGGCTTTTTCGGCCGCCTCTCTGGTAAGACCCTCTTTTCCGAGTATTGTGTAGCGCTCGGGCCTTATGGTGTGTGCAATCGTGAGCGCCTCGATGATATACTCGGGGTCGATTCCCAACTCGTATGCGTTAGTTGGCGCTCCCACCTTCTTTAAGGTTTCCCTAATTGTCTTCCACTTGAGGCCGTGGAGGTAGGCCGTTATTATCGTCCCGACGCCGCACTGCTCGCCGTGGAGTGCTGGTTTAGGTGTTATCATGTCGAGCGCGTGGCTGAATAGGTGCTCGGCACCGCTTGCCGGCCTTGAGGAGCCCGCTATGCTCATCGCAACGCCGCTTGAGATTAGACCCTTTATGACCTTCCTCACGCTCTCCTCGTTGCCGAGCCTTATTATGTTGGCGTTTTTTATCACCATCTTGGCGCTCATCAAAGAGAGAGACGCCGCATACTCGCTGTAGTATTCCCCTCTGAGCCTGTGGGCCAGCAGCCAGTCTTTCACCGCGGTCAGGTTAGAGATTATGTCGCCAACCCCCGCGGCCAGGTAGCGGTAGGGGGCCGTTTTGATGACCTTCACGTCCGCTATGACCGCTACCGGCGGAACGGCCTTGATGGACGTCTTTGTCTCTATGTCCTTTATTGATGCGTTCGCGCTCGCTATTCCGTCGTGGGAAGCGGTGGTCGGAAAGCTGATAAAGGGAATCCCAGCCTTGAAGGAGGCGAGCTTGGCGACGTCTATTATGCTTCCGCCGCCAACGGCTATGAGCCAGTCAATACCCTCATCCCTTATTCTATCCAGCGTCCTCTTGACTTCCTCCATGCTGGCCTCTTTCACCGTGAGCGCACCCACCTTGAACTCTCCACGGAGGTTCTTCTCTACGTCCTTCCCCGCTATTTCCCTCGTCTTGGACCCATAAAGAACAAGGACTCTCCGCCCCAATTTGAGCCTTCTCGCGACGTTAACGACTTCTCCCTTAAGGTTCTCACCCAGCAATACTTCCCTTGGCAGTTGCATCAGGTGCATCCTCCTCACCATCCATAGAAATTATGTGGGAAAAGCTTTAAGGCTATCGGAACAACCGTCTATGGTGGTCAAATGGGTCTCTGGGAGTTCTTTTACAGATACTTCATTGAACCCATCGTGAACAACGAGGGCTACAACGTAGTGAACACACTCACCTACGCGGTAATCCTTGGTATAGGTGTGGTGGTCGTGTACAGGGCACTGAAGAGAGCTGGAATCAGTACTGACAGGCAGTTCTTCAAGGCGCTCCTCCCGTATATAGCACTTGGCGCGTTGATGAGGGCCATGACCGACGCGACCATCTATCCGAGAACTTATCTAACAGTAACTCCCGGCATCTATTTCATGGTTACTGCCTTCACGTCGCTCGCCCTCTACGTGAGCCACAGGCACTGCAGGGGGTGTGACTGGCAGAGGGCGTTCTTCGGGTTCGGGATAGTGCTGCTGCTCTTCAACGTCTTCGTGCTTGGGATAAGCTACTCCAAAGTCTCTTTCAACTGGGAGGTTCTGAAGTACTTTATCCCTGCCCTGGTAGTGGCCGAGACTTCTATCTGGCTGCTCACGAAGAAGGTCAAGATTATAGCGGATAACAGCTGGCTTTTCTACGCCCACTTCTACGACGCGACAACGACCTTCGTCGGCGTTGACTTCATGGGCTACTGGGAGCAGCATGTCCTGTCCCGCTTTTTCATTGAGCATACGGGAACGGCGGCCACGATGTACATCCTAAAGTTCGTCATGCTCCTGCTCGTCGTTTACCTAATTGACCATGTAGTTGAGAACGAGGCTGAGAGAGACATGGGGGAGTTCGTGAAGCTTGTGATATTCCTCCTTGGGTTTGCTCCCGGGACGAGGAACCTACTGAGAATGTTTATGGGGGTTTGACTATGGAATGGAACGAAGTGGCCATAGAGATGGCCAAGGAAGTTGAAAAGGTTGTGATGCCTCTCTTCGGGACTCCAAAGGCTGGAGAAACGGTTGGAACCAACGTGAGCGGCGACGTTACGAAATACGTCGATAAGGTGGCTGAGGAGATAGTGCTGAGCAGGCTCCAGCCGCTTGGCGTTAATATCGTCAGTGAGGAGATAGGCGTCATCGACAGCGGGAGCGACTATACAGTGGTCATTGATCCGATAGACGGTTCCTACAACTTTGCCGCTGGAATACCCATCTTCGCCTTCAGCTTTGCTGTTTTCGAGGGTAAAAAGCCCCGTTACGGCGCAATATATGAGTTCGTCACGGGACACTTCTACGAGGGAATTCCAGGTACTGGAGCGTTCATGAACGGGAGACAAATTCACGTCAGGAAGCCCGAGCGCGGGAAAGAAGCGCTGAGCTTCTACACGAGGGGAGAACATTTGGGGCTGATCAAAAAGGTAAAGCGTGTCCGCGTCCTCGGGGCTATAGCAGTTGAGCTCACCTATCTCGCCAAGGGCGCCTTGATGGAGTGCTTGACATCAGGAACTATGTCCGCCCCACGGACATAGCGGCTGGGGTTATAATAGCGAGGGAAGCCGGGGCGATAGTCACGGACGAGAGGGGGAAGGAGCTCAAGCTCGAGTTGAGTGCGACCAAAAAGACCAACATCATAGCCGTGAATGAACGCTATCTGCTCGAGTTAATCTTGGAGGAGCTGGCCAATGAGCCTTAAAGGCTTCACAATGAAGTACGGTAGGGTAACAACTCTGCTCTTTGGCATCAACGTGCTCGTTTACATCTTCGAGGCCATACTGAGCGGTAACCCGATAGACATAGGCATCGAGGTTCTTGCAAGGCTCGGTCAGTGGAACTACGCGGTCATAAACGGCGCCTGGTGGCAGCTCCTCACTGCCATGTTCGTTCACGTGGGAATACTCCACCTAGCCTTCAACATGTACTTTCTCCTTATGCTCGGCAGTCAGCTCGAACGTCTCTTTGGTGGCAGGGTTCTCGTCTTTACTTACTTGGTTGCTGGTCTCGTCGGCAACCTGGTCACGCTCTTCCTCCTTCCGCCTAACTCCGTGAGCGCTGGGGCAAGTGGTGCCCTCTTTGGGATAGTGGGCCTTTTAATAATGACCTCTGGAATAATCAGGGGTAATATTGGAAGGGCCCTCACAAACGCTTTCCTCCTCTTCCTTATCAACAGCCTGTTCCCCGGGGTGAACGCCTTCGCCCACCTCGGCGGGCTTATAACAGGCATCCTGCTGGGGCTCTACTATGGCAAGAAGCTCAGAAGAAAGCTCATGGCAATGACCTATGGCTATGCCTGGTGAACGAAAGGTTTAAAAATGGACTTTGGGAGGTATAACGCGGGCGCTTGTGCCGGGGTAGCTTAGCCTGGTCAGAGCGCTCGGCTCATAGGGCTGCTCCCCTTCGGGGGAGCCTGAGAAACCGAGAGGTCCGGGGTTCAAAGCCCCGCCCCGGCACCACATTCTAACAAACTTTGCCTTCTTGCAGTTAGAAAGCTTCGGTCAAACTTTGCCCTGCAAAATTTACTGGTGTAAAGGTTGCTCCATGGAGGTTTCCTTTATAACTCCCACTGACGATTTTAATGTCATGATGAGAAGGACAGTCTTCGCGCTGGTAATTGTGCTCATGGTGTTCGTCTCAGGATGTATCACTGTAGTTCAGCAAACTGAAACTTCACCCACTACTTCCCATTCAACGTACCCTTCAACGTCCCCAACACCACAGACTACAATTACCACAACAACTACAACCCCTCCTGCAACTTGGACAAATCCGGAGGTTCAGTGGAACAACCTGACGGTTTTTCTGCCCAGCCAGGACGCCCAGTTGAACTGCAGCGGCGTCCTATGGCGCTACATACTCAAGGACGCCCTTCCCTGCATGCTGAGCGGGCCGGAGCTTGAGGTCATCTCGCCCTTCGCCGCTGAGCTGAAGGGCGCGACTCTCGAAGAGAGCGTCTGGAACGTCCTTGACTGGGAAGGGCAGTGGGTAACATACGACCGGGAGAAGGCGAAAGAGCCTTTTGCCAAGATTATCATTTACCCCGACGGAAGACAGGAAGTAGTTACGGGGCAGAACAACACGATACAGACTCCCTACGAGACGATTATGCGAGGAAAGGGCATATGCACTGACTACACGGTTCTCACCGACGCCCTGCTCTTGGCCATGAACTACTCGCCCGTTTACGCGATGGGGATAAACCTCACCGACCTTGGCCACGCAGCGGCACTCGTTAGGATAGACGGCTGGTTCTTCGTCCTCGACCAGCGCCTGCCTCCGATGGATCTTGGCTCCTACTACCGCTACTGGGAGAGGCAGGGACGTAGGGTCATCAACGCGACTCTCTACGAGATTCGGCCGGGCAACGATTTAGCCTCCGTGAAGACCCTCGGTATTTTAAGG
Source organism: Thermococcus piezophilus (assembly GCF_001647085.1). Lineage (NCBI taxonomy): Archaea > Methanobacteriati > Methanobacteriota > Thermococci > Thermococcales > Thermococcaceae > Thermococcus > Thermococcus piezophilus. Next base: position 132,085 of record NZ_CP015520.1, on the reverse strand, counting down.
GGGAAGGACTTCCTCAAGCAGGACTACACCATGACGGAGAACGACGCAACAGCGCTCGCCTACAGGATGGTCAGGCTGCTCTCCGAGGAGTTCAACCTGGCGATTGACAGCTCCCTCTCGCTGCTCTCCGACGGAAAGCTTCCCGAGGGATACAAATCGGGCAAAGCCTGGGTTGTAACCTACCAGAATCTTGCGGATTACTACCACCTAATATTCCACGAACAGTATGCAGAATGGCTTGTTGGGCGGATAACTTCCGACGAGGAACTCTTCGGCAATATTGAGAAGAGCGACGCAGTATGGATTGAGGTGAAAGCCGAGGGAAACGACCTAGCCGTAACCCTCTACCTCGGAGAACGCTAATAGCGCCTTGAATAGCCGCGGTGATACCTGTCGTTTCTTCTCCCGTTTTTCCGGTACTCCCTTTGCTTCTCCTCGCGTTCGTACCTTTCACGGTATTCCCTTGGTATCTCCTCGCTCAGCTCGGACTTCTTGATTTCGACACCTGCGACGCTCGCTATGTAGCGGAGCCTCCTGTACTCCCCAGGCATTATGAAGGTGACGGCCTTTCCCCGCTTGCCCATCCTTCCGGTTCTGCCTATTCTGTGGACGTAGTCTTCAGCCGTCATGGGCAGGGAGTAGTTTACGATGTGGCTTATGTCCTGAACGTCCAGCCCCCTAGCGGCGACGTCAGTTGCCACTAAAATTCTCGTCCTCTTGGTCTTGAAGCGCCAGAAGGTTCTCTCCCTTGCGCTCTGGCTCATGTCCCCGTTAAGGGCTTCGACGCTGTAGCCCTGCCTTCTGAGCTTCTCGTTCAGTTCCCTCGTTTCCCTCTTCGTCGCGCAGAAGACTATGCCGTAGAAGTCGTCGCTCAGGATTTTCTTCAGCATCGTGAACTTCCTTGCCGGAACGACCTCAACATATTCCTGCTCGACCATTTCAGGAACGAGCTCGTCGCTGCTTACCTTCACGACTTCATAGTTCCCCATATAGCGCTGGGCAAGTCTAAGGATTTCGCGTGGCATCGTTGCTGAGAACATCAGCACTCGCTTGTTCCTCGGCGTCTGCCTGAAAATGGCCTCTATGTCGTCTATGAAGCCCATGTCGAGCATTCTATCGGCCTCGTCGAGGATGAAGAACTTCACCCCGCTCAGATCAAGGGTCCCGCGCCTTATGTGGTCGAGAACCCTTCCGGGGGTGCCAACGACGACGTGAGTACCTCTCTCAAGGGCCCGTATCTGCGGACCAATCGGCTGGCCGCCGTAGACCGCGTAAACGTAAACTCTCTTCCTCCCGCGGAGGCTCTTTATCTCGTCCGCCACCTGAAGGGCGAGCTCCCTCGTGGGCGTCAGGACGATTGCTTGAACGCTCTTTTCATTCTCATCAATTGCCTCGATTATGGGCAAGGCAAAAGCGGCCGTCTTTCCGGTTCCGGTCTGGGACTGCCCAATTATATCTGCATCGCCAGATAAAAGACGCGGAATGACCTCCCTCTGAATGTCAGTGGGCTGTGAGAAGCCCTTCCTTCTAACGGCAACTAACGTCGCCTCAGATAAGCCTAAGCTTTCAAAACTCATTTTTCTTGACTCCTTTTCAACGATTAACACGCGCTCCTTCAAGACTCGAACGCATCGAGAAGAACCGCGATTTGGCGGGCCGGGGGGGATTCGAACCCCCGACCACGGGATTAAGAGTCCCGCGCTCTAACCATGCTGAGCTACCGGCCCTCAACCCGAAGACATAGACGGGAGGTGGCTTTATAAATTTTTTGGTCCGGGTCGAGAAGGGCTCCACAGAAAACTTTATAAAGTCCCCCTGAGCGTTATAGTTTGGCTTGTGCGGGGGTTGCCGAGCCTGGTCAAAGGCGCGGGATTGAGGGTCCCGTCCCGTAGGGGTTCCGGGGTTCAAATCCCCGCCCCCGCACCATAAGAAACTTTTCTGAGGAAAAGTTTCATCAAAAGTTTCTGACTGTTCTAACAGGCTGTTTTGAAGTTGCATTCGACACAATAATAGCTCTATTTTGCGGTGAATTCCTTTTAATCGGCCCTTTAAACAGTGAGTTCACCCAAAACTAACGCCCTGAGAGAGTTTAGAGTAAAGGACTCGGACTAAAATTGCTTTTCTCATTAGTGAACTCCCTGCTAAATGCTCAGGATAACTGGGAATGCACTCTAAACTCGACACTTCTGCAGTGTCTAACTTTTCGCCGGCCTTTTCCTAAAGGCTGTTTGCCGAGCAAAGGTTTGATAGGAGCTTGTACATCTTCTTGAAGTGTCCCCTTTGAGAGTGAGCCCACCTTCAGTGAGCAGTTTTAGAGTGTTCAACTCCAAGTGAGCGCCCGAAGGACGTCAAAAAGAAATGGAACTCACGTTAAGCGCTTCTTCATTTAAGAAATCCTCTCTAGAAAGACCCCAGAGAGTCGCACACTGATAAAAGGGATTATCTAAAAGCAGTCCCTTCTTTGGTCGCTTTGCCTTGCAAAGGTTGCTGCCAGAACCGCCTCAAATACAGTCTCATTTTTCCCAGGTCAACGGGCCTCATCGTCTCCCGCATCCAGTCCGGTAGGTCCTTCTTTATGCTGTTCCACAGCAGGCGGTAGTCAAGGACTATTATCGACCCTTTCTCCTCGGTCGAGCGGTGCACCCTCCCCGCGGCCTGGACGAGCTTTCTGTGGGCGGGCAAATAATAACCGTAGTATCTGCCCTTGCCCGGGAACTTCCTCTCGAAATACCTTATCTGTGCCTGAACCCTTGGCGTGGGCCTCGCGTAGGGGATGCCAACTAAAACGACTCCGTTCATCTCGTCACCGCTGTAGTCCTGCCCCTCGCTGTTCCTACCTCCCATCACTCCAAGGAGAACCGCCCCCCTATCTCTCGAGTGGGCCTTGAACTTGGCAATGAGGAGGTCGTTCTCCTTCGAGCTCGCGCTCTGCTTTTCGATGAAGATGGCCTTTCCGGTATCCTCTAAGCGAACTTCAAGGTTGGCCGAGAGCAGGCCCTGCAGAACCGTGTAGGAAGCTACAAAAACTCCGACGTTCTTCGGGATGAGCTTAACCGCCTCGACTATGTAGTCCACCATCTTTCCGTAGGACTCCATCGAGCGCTCGTCTCCGCGCGTTGAGACGTCCCTCGCAACTAAAACCTGCGCGTTTTCCCTCTTGACCATGCGCGGAAACTTCTTCAGCCTGGCGTTCTCGATTCCCATGACGTCGTGGAAGGCTTCGAGAGGCGTTAATGTTCCAGACATGAATATCGCCGACTGCACATTCTTGATGAAGCTCAATGCATTGGCCGGATCGAGGGCGACCAGCTCAAGGCTGAGGCCCTTCTCCCTGCTCATGAGGAAGAGATAGTCTTCCCGCCCGATGAGCGAGAGCCAGAAGAGGAGGAACTCGCCGACCCTCCCGACATAGCTCCTCGGCGGTTTGCCCTTCTCTATCCTGTCCTCTCTTATGGAATCGCCCACCTCAACCATCTCGTTGAGGGTCTTCACGAGATAGCGGCCGTCGAGGTTGAGTATATCAACGACGTGGGCGAAGATTAGTTCGGGCTGAATCGGAACCTCCTGGACGTCCCTCTCCCTGAGCTTCTCCTCGTAGAGAATCTCCAGACCCCTGGCAAAGATGCTCAGGAAGTTGGCTATCTCGTGCTCCCTGTACTCGTCGGCCTCCTTTATGGCCCTGCTGATGGTGTGTACGCTCAGCCTGTCGCTGAGAGCGCTTATGGCCTGGTCCGGAAGGTTGTGGGCCTCGTCGAAGACCACTATCAAGTCCGAATACTCGATGTCGAGCGAGCTGAGGAAGTTCTCCCTTATCGTTGGGCTGAGCAGATAGAGGTAGCTCGCGACTATGATGTTAGCTTTCTCCGCTATCCTTCTCGTCATGTCGTAAGGGCAGAGCTCCAGCGTTTGAGCATAGTCTAGTATCTCCATTGGATGACTCGGCTCCTGCAGAAAGAACCTCACTACCTCATTGAACTCCTCTCGCTTCTTCTTCTCGTTCTCGTAATAGGGGCACTTTCCGAGCTTCTTGAGATTCTTGCAGACTACCATGGCGTTGTAGGCGTCGGTGGTGTAGTTCACAAGGTATGTGTGGAGGCACAGATCCTTTCTGCTCCTCAGCTCGACGCCAGAAACGGGTGTTTTCCTGTTTATGGCCTTCAACTCATCTATAACGCGGTCCATCTGCTTGTGAGTTCTGGCCAGGTAAATCACCTTGTAGCCCATTTCTATCGCGTGGGGCAGAATTCCAGCTAAAACACTTACCGTCTTTCCAAAGCCTGTTGGGGCTTCGATTATGACGTTTTCACCCTTTCGGACAGCTTCATTAACGAGATTTATGAATTCCTGCTGATGAGGTCTGAGTTTATTGTAGGGGAAGTATTCACTCATGGGAAAGAGTTTTAACGGCTCGTTTTTAACCTTTCCCCAGGTGGAAGGGATGGAAGATAAGGACAAGAGGCTCATTGAATACACCATTGAGGCAATGCTGATGGCCTGGCTCGGCTATCTGTTCTTCTATCAGAACTACCTCCTCTACACGTGGCACCGCGGTCTGCCGCTCCCATCCAAGTGGCCTTTCGTCCTGCTGGGCATCGGCCTCGGTGCGCTGTTCTTCTGGTATGAGTTGAGGGAATTAGAAAGAGAGCTTTTAGAAAAAGAGAAGAGAGAATCAGGGTTTGCTGGGGTTCCAGTCGTTGCCGAGAATGAGCCGCTGTCTAAAGAGGGCCTTGAAAAAGCCTCTGTGAACGAAGAGTCCTGACCCTCACAGCGCCTCGATTTTAATTATATACTCGCCGTTCAAGTCCATCTCGGAGAAGTCCTCCTCCGAAACATCGAGGAGGTCTTTTTTGATCTCCAGTATAGAGGTTCCGGAGAACGTCTCGTATTCGATTTTCTCCACTATTCCATCGGTGACATCCGCAATGAACCCATCTTCCTTAGCTTTCCCTATCACCCTAAAGGAGCGCTTGGACGTCTTTAGCAGGACGTAGCGGAGCAGATGGGCGAGCAGTGAGCCTTCGAATCTCCTTAAGATGAACTCCTCCCCTGAACCGAAGACCAGCGGGGCCAGCACGTAATGGCTCTCAGCCATTCGGGCAAGAGCTTTTCCAGAGCCTTCCGCGAGCAACTGGAGCTTCTTCCCGAGCAACTTCTCCCAAGGGATATCCGCCGAAGCCCTCACCACAAGGCTTCCGTCCCCGGCCATGAAGGAAAGAATCAGGAGGCCCCTTTGGCCTTTCATTACATAGGTGACGTGAGGCTCGTTGAATGCCATCTCCAAAAAGCCTTCGAACTCGAACTTCCAGGGAAAACGCCTGAGGGAAAGCCTCGCGACGGACCTTTCATTCCTCCTGGTGACCTCTGCTCGATAGGGAAACGTTGGGAAGAGCTCCTCAGGATTCACCGCGACGCTTATTAGAGCTTCCCATCCTGCGGAGAAGGGCACCCTTGCCGTCTTTGACTCCATGCCGAGCACCTTTGCATACTGTCCCTTTAAGAAGTGCCCGGACCGGTTTTTAAAGTTGGCGTTAAAGGATGAAGTAAACGAAAGAAAAGGGTCAGATCTCGAGCTCGGTGATGTGCTCGAGAACCTTGGCCATCAGCTTAACTCCCGCATCGACGTCGCGTCCGTCCACAACTTCCGCGTTGGAGTGGATGTATCTCGCTGGAACGCTTATCGCTCCCGTTGGAACGCCGGCCTTGTTGAGGTGTATTGCGCCGGCATCGGTCCCTCCACCGAGGAGGATGTCCCACTGGTAGGGTATCTCGTACTTCTTGGCGAGCTCCTCCATCCACCTGATGATGGTCGGGTGGCAGATGACGGAGCGGTCCATGATCTTTATAGCAGTTCCCTTGCCGAGCTGGGTAACCTGCTTGTGCTCCGGTGTTCCAGGAACGTCAGCGGCAATGGTGACGTCAATGGCGAAGCCGTAGTCAGGGTCAATGCCAAAGGCTGAAACCTTTGCACCGCGGAGGCCGACCTCCTCCTGGACGGTGGCCACGAAGTATATGTCCGCATCGGTCTCGCCGAGCTCCTGGGCGGCCTTGACAAGAGTGTAGACAGCGATCCTGTCGTCAAAGGCTATGCTGACGAGTCTGTGCTTGCCAAGTCTCTCAAGCCTTCCGTCCCAGGTGATTATGGTGCCGATCTTAACTCCCATCTCCTCGGCTTCCTCTTTGCTCTCGGCGCCTATGTCGATGAAGACCTGCTCCCAGGTTGGGGCCTTGGTCCTCTCCTCGGGCTTCTGAATGTGCGGCGGAACACTTCCCCCGACGCCGTAGATGAACTCGTCCTTGCCAATCCAGACCTTGAAGCGCTGGGCTATGAGGGTCCTTGGGTCAATACCTCCAACTGGAGCAACCCTAAGGAAGCCGTTCTTCTCTATGTGAGTAACCATAAGGCCTATCTGATCCATATGTGCAGCCAGCATGACCTTTGGCCCATTGCCCTTTTTATGGGCTATGACGTTGCCGAGCTTGTCAACCTTTATCTCGTCAACGTACGGCTTGAAGGCCTCCACGACGACGTCCCTTACGCCTAAGAACTCGTACCCAGAAACGCCTGGGGCTTCGACTATCTTCTTCAGGAGTTCGTAGTCAACCATTCCGACCACCTCTTTCGTTAAGATTTCCATCTAAATGCTCAATCGGGAGATATTTAAGGTTTTAGGTGGGCCGGGAGTTCATTGTACTCAAGTGCCTCAGAACAGACCGCGGGAAATCTTATCCCCTAGAGATTATCCAGTTTCTGGACATAAATTTCCAGAGTAACGCTTTTATCCCGAGACGGGGAGGTCAATCCATGGAGTTGCTCAGGCTCAACGTTGTACCATGCACTTTCCTCAAAAGGCTCCACCGCTTTGTTGCCCTTGTAGAGGTTGACGGAGAGGAAAGAAGGGCATGGGTTACCAACACAGGCAGATTGGATGAGTTCATGGTTGATGGCAGAAAGGCCTTCTGCGTTCCCAAGAGCGGGGGGAAGACGGATTTTATACTGGTGGCCTTTGAAGACCTTCACGGGAAGGGTGCGGTTATAGACACGAGAACTCAAGCTAAAGCCTTTGAGAAAGCCTTGGAGCTTGGCCTGGTTCCCTGGCTTAAAGACTGCAGGATAAAGAGGAAGGAGGTAACCGTTGAGAAGTCCCGCCTGGATTACCTCTTTGAGTGTCCGGGCGGAGAGGTTTACGCTGAGATGAAGAGCGCGGTTTTGAGGGGTGGTGAAAGCGGGGAATACGCGATGTACCCCGACTGCCCGACGCTCCGCGGCCAGAAGCACATAAGGGAGCTGATAGAGCTGCAGAAGGCTGGAAAGAGGGCGATGATATTCTTCATTGGGGCTATGCCAAGGGTTGAAAAGTTCAGACCCTACAAAGAAGGCGACCCTGAGATAGCGCACCTTCTGAGTGATGCCAAGAAAACAGGCGTTGAAATCCACGCGCTGAGCATTTCACTCCTTCCAGATGGCAGGGTGGTCCTCGAAAGGCCGAGCCTTGAGATTGAGCTGAGGGAGGATTTTTAAAGACCCCATCCTATTTTCAAAGGGGTAACGACCCCGCGAGGTGATGGGAATGGCCATAGTCGATGTTAGAATTTTAGTTGAAGGTGCGAGCGACGTTGAAGTGGTAAGTAAAGCTCTCCAAGGGCTTGCCTTGGGAAGTGAGTACAACATAACGATTTCTGCCATAATCCCGACGACCAACGTTGAGATTGCAAAGAGCGCCGCAGCTGGGGCTGACCTGCTTATCATAGCCACTGACGCCGACCGCGTTGGAAGAGACCTTGCTGAGAGGCTTTTTAATGAGCTGAGCGAGATGGTCGGCCACATTGAGAGGATGAAGCTCCCTCTCGGCCACGACCTTGAGCACGTAGATGTCGAGCTCGTCAGGAAGGAACTTAAGAACACACTGGTTAGGGCCGGTCTCAAGAGCCTCCAGATTCTCCCGGAGTACATGGCACTGAGGAACCAGCTTCTCGACCTCAAGGGCCGTTACGATGGCCTGGCCGAGGAGTATAAGAGGCTCCACGAGGAGTACAAGAAGCTCACCAAGGCTTATGAGGAGACTAAAGCCGAAAACGACAGGCTTAGGGAAGAGAATGAGGGGCTGAAGGCCCTTCTTGAGAACGCCAAGAACATCTTCCGCATTGACGAAGCCTGGAAGTCCCTCTTCCCGGCTGAGCCGGTTCCAGATGAGGCCTATATAGGAAAGGCCGTCGAAAAGCTCGGACTGGCTGGCAGGGTTGTCGTTGGTCAGGGCTACATCTTCGCCGAGGACAAGGCTCTTGTTGAGGAGCTCCTCAAGACCGTTTACCTCAGCCTCGCCATACGGGAAGAACCACCGAAACCGCCCGAGTCCCCTGAAGATGAGCCACTACCACCGAAGCCATCCGAAGAGCCTGAGGTTGCCGCTGACCCGGAGGTTAAGTCCGACGACATCGAGGGGCTCCTGAAGGGGCTGTGATATGGAAGGGCTAAACGGCCTCATCGAGGAGTACGAGACCTACCTTGATTTGGAGGGCAAGAGCCCGAACACGATTAGGATGTACTCCTACTACGTTAGGCGTTACCTTGAATGGGGTGGGGAACTCAGCGCCCGCTCCGCCCTTCGTTTTCTTGCCCGGCTGAGAAAGGAGGGTTACTCCAACAGGAGCCTTAACCTTGTTGTTCAAGCGCTCCGCTCCTATTTCCGTTTTGAGGGCTACGATGAGGAGGCCGAGAAGCTCAAACCTCCCAAAGTGCCTAAGAGCCTGCCCAAGAGCCTCACGAGGGAGGAAGTGAGAAGGCTCCTTTCGGTGATTCCTCCGACGAGGAAGAGAGACAGGCTTATATTTCTTCTTCTCTACGGAGCTGGTCTGCGCGTTAGTGAGCTGTGCAATCTGAAAAAATCCGATGTGGACTTTGAGCGCTCGCTCCTTGTCGTTCGCGGTGGAAAGGGTGCGAAGGATAGAATAGTCCCGATTTCCCGCTCCTTGCTGGAGGAGATAAGGGCTTACCTCAGGGGCAGGAACGACGACAGCGAGTACCTCCTCGTGGAGGAGAGGCGCGAGAGGAAAGACAAGCTTTCGCCAAAGACTATCTGGTATCTCCTTAGGAAGTACGGTGAGAGGGCGGGCGTTAGGGCTACTCCTCACATGCTCCGCCACAGCTTCGCCACCCACATGCTCGAGAACGGTGTGGACATAAGGGCGATTCAAGAGCTACTCGGCCACTCGAACCTCTCGACGACCCAGATTTACACGAAAGTCACCGTGGAGCACCTCAGAAAGGCTCAGGAGAAGGCGAGACTGATAGACTCGATTCTGGAAGAATAAAAATTCAGAGTTCCCCTTTCTTCTTCAGCAGTGCCAAGTAGCTCGTGAAGGCCCCGGCGGAAATCGTGTCGCCCAACCCAACCGTCGACACGGGGTTCTGCGCGAGCCTCGTCGGGATTATGACCACTCTGTACTCTTTTGTCCTCAGTCTTCTTTTTGCCTCCTCAAAACGAAGCTTGACGTATTCACCACGCTCGTTGTATGGGACTCTGAGGCCCACCCTGTAGTCCTCGGGCGATTTAATCTCGCCGAGTGAAGCCCTCGCTGCAGCAAGGGCTGTGGCCAGCTCAAGGCTTTTCCTCAGTTCTTCTTCACTTAATGGGTTGTCCGTGTAAGTGATGTGCATGATGTAATAAATCGTGTGAATCTGAAGGATCTCGAGGTTCATCTCGTCGATGAGTATCTTCCCTCCGAGCACGGTATCTTCGATGCGGTTGTAGGTGAATATCCTGTCCGAAAGCTTTGAGTATCCCAGAGCGTTCAGGATGTAAGCTATCTCCGACTCGTCCATGCCTACGCTGTCGACGAGCGGGAATAGATTGTAGATGACCTTCTTTCTGAGCTCCCTGTTCTGAATCGAGGCGAACTCGAGATGAACCTTGACGTTTTTCTCTCTTGAGGAGCATTATGTCCTCCTTGGCCTTTTTGAGATAATAATTGGCGTCCTTGCCGTCAGAATAGCGGAGCTTTATTCCCTGATAACCCGAGAGAATGGCACCATCCACTTCCATGCCTATCTCCGGGAGGAACGGTCTGAGCTCTGGCTCGGTGTGTACTTTGATGCGCTCAAAGCGGGTCGAGACTATGAATCTGCCCGAGAATGGAACCTCTACCGTCTCGTTCCTCAGCTTGAAGGTAGTTCCCGCGCGGAACTCGAAGATGCGGTTAACCTTTATAGGGTCGCCCTCGCGGTAGGCCTCGCGCGGGTGCTTGAAGGCCAGCCTCCCGTCCTCGACAACGGGATATAATAGGTTGGACCTATCAACGAACATCATGGCCTGCTTTTTAGCCAGATGGGGCGTGTATACTATAACGCGCCTGAAGTTGAGGTTGTCCAGTAGGTTGGCTATTATCCCAGCCTGACCGCCCATTCTCTCAACGTCGTATTTGAAGTGAGAATCGAACCATGAGTGGAGCTCCTCGTTCACGAGCGGAACGGCCATCGGCTTGCCTGTCTTGAGGGCATGGACGAGCCTCGCAACGAAGTCAAGGGGCCCGTTTATCTCTCGGATACTCCTCCATCCTTCTTCTAACCGCCTCCGCCCCGAACTCGTCTATGAGTCTCTGGACGGTCTTCCCCCTGAGGAAAACTATGGCATCGACGTTCGTGTTGTAAGCGGTGTATATCGAGAGTTCCCTTGCCGCGTTGAGGAGCTCCATATGTATCACCCTTAGTGACTAACACTTGAGAAAAAGGCATGTCCTCTTAAAAGGGTTTCGGAGGGGTGGACATAAAAATGTTGGAGGGAGGCGGGCTTAGAACTCCACAAAGAGCCTTCCAAGCCAGGGAATCTTCTCCATGACGTCGAGCTCCCTCAGGGCAAGCCAAAGAGACGCCTGGTTGCTGGTGACGACCGGCACTCCAAGGTCTTCCTCAAGTGCCTCGATTATCTCGAAGGTCCTGAGGTTGGTGCAGCTTATGAATATTGCGTCCGCCTCATCAACGAAGGTCGCTTTGGCCAGGCGGTAGGCCTCATAGGGTTCGAGCTTCCCTATCTGGGCGTTGTCCTCTATACCGAGGCCCCTTATGTCGAGAACCTCGAAGTCGTTGGCCTCCAAGAACTCCCTCTCGCGCTCGTTTATTTCGTCCGTATAGGGAGTAACCACGAGTATCGACTGGGCGTCGAGCATCCGCAGTGCCTCGATCACGGCGGTGCTCGTGCTGACAACGGGGACGTTTACTTCATTCTCCATCTTCGCCTCGAGCTCCTTCTCGAAGTCCTTGCCGCCGATGAATGAACCACTCGTGCAGCCGTAGAGTATAAGCTCGACCCCCGCATCGCGGAGCAGCTTGGCGCTCTCAACCGCTAAAGCGTTCATCTTGATGAGCTCTTCTTCTGTAACGTTCCTGAGCGGAACCCTTGAGGTGTGGAGCGAGACCCCATCGGGGAGCGACGAGTGGAACTCCATCTCCATTGTTGTGTTTGATGAGGGAACGATAAGACCCAGTCTGCCTCTCCATCCGTACATACTTTCACCTTGTAGAGACTATCCGTCCTTTTTCTTAAACCTTTGGTTTTGGAAAGGCTGGTTAATATTGCCGTTGAAGTTCTCTGGGATGATGTTATGGAGCTCAAGAAGGCTATATCAAAAAGGGTCTCTGTCAGGTATTTTGACGAGAGGGACGTTCCGGGAGAGGCCATCAGAAGTATGATTGAGGCCGCAGTAAGGGCCCCCACTGCCAGTGGACGTGAAAACTGGACTTTCGTCGTGTTTAAGAGCGAAGACTCTCGGGAAAAGATCTATCGCCTCATGACAAGGGGCATGGAGGAGTACTACCGCGCTGTTAATATCCCGGATGAAAAAGCTTCAGGAGAGTATGTACAAGGAAGGCATGTACAAAGCCCCAGTTTACATCGCCATCTTCATAGATAAGAGGGTTTGCTTCCTCGAGGGGAGCGAATTCGACTATTTGGAGTTCATCTGGAGTGTTGATAGCGTGGCGATGGCCATACAGAACCTCATGCTTAAGGCAGTAGAGCTGGGACTCGGGACGGTCTATATAGGCGTCACTAACTTCCGGGGGATAGCGGAGGAGGTCAGAAAACTCGCCGGACTCTATGAAAACTACTACCTCGTCGGGGTGATTCCCATTGGTTATCCCCGGCGGGAACAGAAACCTCGCGGGAGGCGTCGTATGCTCGGGGAGATAACCCGCTTCATTTAGCAACTTTTTTATTCCCAACCCCTCAACCCTTTCTGGTGGAAGGATGATAGAGTTCGTCATACTCCTCGGGGTCATAGGCGGCTGGATAATAGTTGCGTCCACCCTGTTCCTCATGCTGGCGCTCGGTAAGATGTGGGGGGTAGTTGGGGTTCTGCTCCTTGTCCTGGCCGTTCAAATAAATCACTGGCTCAAGGCCAAATACATGCGCGCCATAGTTGACGCCACCCCGAGGGCAAAGGAAATAGCCGCCCATATCTTCGAGATGAACGAGCTGATACTGCTGTCATCGTACCTCATCTCGATAGTTCTCTACGTGGTTATCCAGAAGTACGTGGAGATAGTGATAAAGTTCCCCCACGTGGTGAGGTGATGCACATGTTCAACGTTGTCATCGTGCGCTACGGTGAGATAGGCACAAAGTCGAGGCAGACGAGGAGATGGTTCGAGAACATCCTCATGAACAACATCCGCGAGGCCCTAGTGAGCGAGGGTGTGGAGTTCAAGAAGATCGAGGCCAAGCACGGTAGAATTCTGGTGAAGACGAACAGGGCTGGAGGGGCCGTTGAGGTTCTTAAGCGGGTCTTCGGCATAGTCTCCCTTTCGCCGGCGATGGAGGTTGATGCGGACCTCGAGAAGATTAACAAGACTGCCCTTAAGCTCTTCAGGAGAAAGAAAAGAGAGCTCGGCTTAGAAAAGCCCCGGTTTAGGGTAACTGCGAGGAGAATCACCAAGGAGTTTCCGCTGAAGAGTCCGGAGATCCAGGCCAAGGTCGGCGAATACATCCTTGAGAACGAGGAGAGTGAAGTTAATCTTCATGAGTACGACATAGAGGTTGGCGTTGAGCTGATGGATGGCAAAGCTTACATCTTCGTCGACAAGGTTAGGGCCTGGGGAGGCCTCCCGATAGGGACTCAGGGCAAAGTAGTTGTGCTCCTCAGCGGGGGCATAGATTCGCCAGTTGCAGCTTTTCTCATGATGAAGCGCGGTGTCGAGGTAATACCTGTGCACATCTACATGGGCGAGAAGACCCTCGAAAAGGTTAGGAAGATATGGAACCAGCTCAAGAAGTACGGCTACGGCGGCAAGGGCGAGCTGATAGTCGTCAATCCAAAGGAGCGCGAGAGAATTCTTGAGAAGCTGAGAGAACTCGGAAAGGAGAAGTACACCTGTGTCTTCTGCAAGTTCATGATGGTGAAGTACGCCGATAAAATAGCGAAGGACTTTGGGGCGAAAGGCATCGTCATGGGCGACTCCCTCGGGCAGGTTGCGAGCCAGACGCTTGAGAACATGTACATTGTCAGCCAGGCAAGCGATTTGCCGATTTACCGCCCGCTAATCGGCATGGATAAGGAGGAAATAGTTGAGATCGCCAAGAGAATCGGCACCTTCGAGCTTTCCACGCTCCCAGAGGACGAGATGCCTTTCGCCCCCAAGCACCCAATAATCAGAGGCTCATGGGAGGAGTTCAGGAAGCTCCACAAGGCGGTTTTTGGTGAAGAGCCGAGGAGGGAGTGTTAGGCTGTGAGGTGGAATCAATGGTCCCCCAGCGCCTCGCCTCCTACTTGGCCTTGTCTCTCCCGGTAATCTTTATCGTCGGCTTGGCAATTGTGATAAGCGCCAACCCCTGGTTTTCCTTCACGAACAACGCGCTGAGCGACATGGGTTCGCTTAAAAACCCCAACCGCTGGCTCTTCAACAGCTTCCTGATGTTTTTTGCATTGATAGCAATGTTCCCCTCACTCGTCGCCTTCAGGAACGGCCTCTCCTACCTTATGCCCTTCGCGATAGCCTTCCTCTTCCTCGTGGGAATCTTTCCGGAGGAGCTGCCTTTCCACGCACCCTCTGCGGTCCTCTTCTACATCCTTGCCCTGGCAGACATTGCAATTGTCGGAGCGAAACTCGGGAGGACCAACCCAATTAACTACCTCTGGACGGTTCTCTCGGTCCTCGTCTTCCTCGTGATACTCTACCTGATCAAGGCAAGGGTTTTCAAAGGTCTGGCCATTCCGGAGCTCATCGGAGCAGCCTTCATCCTGGCCTGGTTCGTTTATCTCGGAATCCTGCTGAAGGGTTTCAAACCCTGAGTTCAGAAAACCCTCTTAAGGGCTTGGGAGAACCAATGCCCATGAAGGCCGTTGCACTGCTCAGTTCGGGCATTGATTCCCCAGTGGCGATATACCTTATGCTCAGAAAGGGCATGGAGATAACGCCAGTCCACTTCAGGCAGAGCGATAAGAAGGAGTCAAAAGTTCTGGAGCTCTGCGAGATTCTGAGTAAGTACTGAAAGCTCAATGAGCCCGTAATCGTTGATGCTTACGAGGAACAGGCGCCGATATTTTCCAAGCCGGTCGAGATTGGAAAGGCCAGGTGGGCGTGTCTTTTCTGCAAGTACACGATGCTGAGGAAGGCCTGCAGGGTGGGGCACGAAGTCGGGGCAAAAGCTATAGTTACTGGCGATTCCCTCGGGCAGGTGGCATTGCAGACCCTTGACAACCTGCTGATAATAAGTCAGGCAAGTGTTCTGCCTATTTTGAGGCCCCTCATCGGCCTTGACAAGGGGGAGATAGTCAGGATGGCAAAGGAGATGGGCACGTTCGAAATAAGCATAGAACCTGAAGAGTCCTGTCCGTTCGTGCCGAAGTATCCGGTAGTGCGCGGCTCCCTTGGAGAGTTCGAGAAGATAAGGGAGAAACTCGTGAGGGGAGGGTGCTTTAAAGCATCTTATTCCTCGCATGAGATTCTCTCAGGTCCACATCGAGGATGCAGGTGCAGTTCTTATACAGGCATCCCTGAGTACACCACTGGTCACCGCGGGCTGGGTATTTTGTATGCTTTTACTCCCTTGGTTGTTTGGACGTATATGACGTTTCCTTCGAGTTTGACGTTCAGTGGCCTATCTCCGTCTTCAAACTCTTTACAGGCGAGTTTTCTTAAGCTCCCTACTGTAAACACACAGACTCCGTTCTTCTCGTTCCTGAGCTCGTCCGAAGGTAGTAAGCCACCGCCACATATTCATCGTTGGCGTCAATCAGCAGTCTAACACCGAGGGGGGTGCCCTTCAATCGTGGCGATTTCACTCTTTTTCACCTCCTCAGCTCTCACGAGGTATATCAACGCCCCCGTTTTCCACAGATCAATGTCATAGTAGCCCATTGTATAGTACACCGTCTCACCCAGAATCCTTATGTGTGAGATGTACGGCCTCCTGACGTCGGGGCATATCTTACTGCTTATGTTCCCGTCAGAGGTGTTCACAAAGTGAATGAACAAATCCGCGAGGATTATGCTCCTATTGGGGTACATTTCCGGGAAGGTTCGGTATTTTTCCTTCCATATGGGGGTTGAGTTGTAGTCAAACAGCGCCACGGAGCTTCTCCGTTCCCCTGGGTAGTATGAATACACGACTACCCCTCAGGGACACAGAAATAATTTTCTTCCACACCTTCTAAGGTCACGTTCGCCTTCGGCGTTCCGTTAAGGAAGGGGGTGAAGTTCCCGAGATGCTCAAGTCCGCTCTGATAGTACTGAGATTTAACTTGGATTACCAATAAACATTGAATGAAACCAGTAGTCTCTTCCTCAAAATTAACCCCATCGGTTGCTATCAGAACAAGTATCTTATTATCACCTGTTTCGTTGACACTTATTGAGATGTTGGACTTATTTTGTAAATGTAATCCTTCACCTCATTAGGAGGGAGTGAGTTATCTTTTTAATAATAAAAAGAAACAGCAAAAAATTAAAAATCCTGCCAAAACCTTTTTATCGTTCTTCATGACACTCCACCATTTACCACCTTACTACTCAGTCCCATCCACATTGGGTTCCATACTCTCTCCAATTACATACTACAAAATTCTGGGATCTATGTCTATTCTCTCATTCTCATGTCGATTTGGACCGCCAGTTCAGCCACTTGCCGGTAGTAGGCTATGAGCCATTCCAAG
This sequence comes from Thermococcus piezophilus, assembly GCF_001647085.1. Classification (NCBI taxonomy): domain Archaea; kingdom Methanobacteriati; phylum Methanobacteriota; class Thermococci; order Thermococcales; family Thermococcaceae; genus Thermococcus; species Thermococcus piezophilus. Next base: position 115,942 of record NZ_CP015520.1, on the reverse strand, counting down.
TCACGTCAGTTCTTACTGGATGGACTTTTTTAACATGCTCTTGGATGATTATCCAATTCCGCATTCGCCCTTCCCTAACAAGGCTGTCAAGTGTAATTACTCAAATTTGTATATAACACTTTTGTCTTTGAAATACGACAATTAAAACTCACGTTGAATAACGCGCAACTGTTGGAGTTATGTCCAAGTATTTAAAACGCAAATTAATTACCCAATTTTGTGTATAACTGTTCGTTTTAGGAAAGTTTTTAACGGCTTTATCGGAGCCCTCTATGGTGATTGCAAATGAACGTGTTTAACAGCACACTGGAACTGTTCGAAAAGTACAAGCCAACCCCCCTGGTTAGGCTTTCCACTGAGAGGAGGGATGTATTTTGCCAAGCTAGAGTTCTTTAACCCCTTCAGCAGGAGCATCAAGGACAGGGCCGTTTTTAACATGCTTATGAAGGCCATCGAGCGCGGGGACATCAACGGCACCAGGAAGCTTTTTGAGGCAACTTCCGGCAACGTCGGGATTTCTCTGGCTGCCATCAGCAACGTTCTCGGTATGGGGTTCAGGGCATACCTGCCAAAGCCTACACCAAAGGCCACCCAGGTTCTGCTCAGAGTCCTCGGTGCGGATGTCGTCATGACGGACTTCGAGACCATAGATCCCGCCATGGTTCAGTACGTCGTCGAAGAGGCGAAGAAGGCCTGGGCGGCTAACCTCAACCAGTTCGAGAACAACGACAACTTCGAGGCCCACTACCGCTTTACCGCCCGGGAGATAGACGAGCAGCTGAAGAGCATCGGTAAAAAGCCTGACGTTGTGATAGCGGGCATAGGCACCTCGGGCCACATAGCGGGTCTGGCGAAGTACTTCAAGGAGCGCTACGATACAACCGTTGTGGGCGTCGTCCCAGCGAAGGGTGAGAAAATCCCCGGCATAAAGCGCCTTGAAACAAAGCCCAAGTGGTACTTCCAGGTAGACATAGACAAGGTCGTGGAGATAACCCGGAACGAGGCCATTGAAGGGGCCATTGGAGTGGCCCGCAGGGACGGGCTCCTGATAGGGCTCAGCTCGGGAGCGGTGGTCAAGGCGTACGAGAAGATCTCCAGCGAATTCGGGGAGAAAACCTACGTTCTAGTCTTCCCGGACGATGGGTTTAAATACGTGGAGATCTTTGAGAGTTACCTGGGGATTACATGAAACGGCTAACCCTTGCCACCTATCTTCTTTTTCTCAACGGCTTTCTGCTTCTGTACTACGCCTATTCCTTCGGCTCGATTGTCTACCTTGCCTTCGGCCTTTTAAGCATGGGGCTCGCTTATGGCCTCGTGAAGGAGAACAGAACTACCATAAAAATTGCCCTCATCTATTCTGCAATAGAGTTCTTCTTCGCGCTGCTATTCCTCATCGCTGGCAATCTTTTGTCTGCCGTTGATGCCACGATAAGCTTTCTCACCCTCCACGACATTTTGGGCTACATTCAGGAAGTCACGAGGGAAGAAATAGATGGGAAAGAAAAGGCCTGAGGCTCAGGCGCACCTCTCCTTGTACTCAGAGCTTGTCTACTCTTTCTTCTCTGCCGGCTCTTTGACGATTATCCTTGCATCGACGATAACTGCACCCTTACCCTGTTCGTAGACGAAGACCGGGTTGAGGTCCATCTCCTTGATGTAGTCCCTGAGCTCATCCACGAGCTGGCTGACCCTGAGGAGGAGGTCAACTATTGCATCAATGTCCGCTGGTTCTTCTCCGCGCGCCCCGGCGAGAATCGGGTAGCTCTTGATTTCCCTGATCATCTTCCTGGCGTCATTTTCGGTAATCGGCACCAGCCTGAAGGTGACGTCCTTGAGAACCTCTACGAAGATTCCACCAAGGCCGAACATTATTGCATGGCCGAACTGCGGGTCTTCGGTAACGCCTATAATGATCTCCCTTCCGGGCTTGAGCATCGGAGCAATCAGGACGCCGAGTATCTCAGCATCTAGCCTGTACTTTCTCGCATTCTCGTGGATGAGCTCCCACTTCTCCCTGAGCTCCTCGGGAGTCTTTATGTTGAGGAGAACTACTTTAGCGTCGCTCTTGTGGAGTATCTGCGGCGACATCAGCTTCATGGCAACTGGGTAGCCGATCTCCTCTGCGTACTTGAGAGCCTCGTCGAGGGTCCTGGCAAGTTTTTCATCAGGAATGGGAAGGCCATACGCTTTGAGGACCTGCTTGGCCTCGTACTCAACGAGTGCAGTCCTCCTGGACTTCAAAACCTCTTCAATAACCTTCAGGGCCTCTTCCTTCATAATATCACCACCGCAAATGGAATAATAGAGTCAGTCCCCCCTCATGAGGTATTTGGCATATTTGACAAGGCCCGCCAGGGCCCTAACTCCCCTCTCGGGGGTTGAATAGACGGGGACGCCCTTTTCTTCGAGCATCTTGGCATAGTAGTCAGTCTTCTTACCGCCCATGGCTACAGCAACGATGGGCTTGTCGCTATTCTTCTGGTATTCGGCCAAGATGTTGATTATCTTCTCCTCCTCAAGGAGCGGAACCTGGAAGAGGACTATTACAAGTATCGCATCTACGTTCGGGTCGTTGATGAATCCCTCAATTGCTATCCTGTAACGCTCGGCATCGGTGTCGCCGACGACATCGGTTGGGTTGCCAGCAACGGCGTGTGGTGGAAAGTTCTCCTTGAGGAACTTGAGTGTTTCCTCGCTCAGCTCGGCCATCCTGAGGCCAAACTTGGCAACGGCATCGCTCGCCATGACTCCTGCTCCACCGCCGTCGGTGATTATGCCTATCCTGTCGCCTTTCGGAAGCTTGTCCTTCAGAGCTGCGAAGGCCTTCGCTAAGTCGAACATGTGCTCGAAGTCCTCGGCACGGATTACACCCGTCTGCTTGAAGACTGCATCGTAGATAGTGTCCGCTCCAGCCAGGGAACCGGTGTGAGATGAAGCTGCCTTGGCACCGTACTCGGTTCTTCCGCTCTTGAGGGCTATGACCGGCTTGACCTTGGTTATCCTCTTGGCGGCTTCCATGAACTTCCTCCCATCCTTCACGCCCTCGATGTAGAAGGTGACGACGTTTATGCTGTCATCGTGGATGAAGTAGTCCATAAGGTCGGCATCGTCGACGTCGAGCTTGTTGCCGTAGCTGACCATCTTACCGATGCCTATTCCAGCCATTGCCACCCAGTCGAGCATGGCAGCGGCAAAAGCACCGCTCTGGCTGACGAAGGCAATCGGCCCGCTCTTTGGCCTGTCCATTTTGCTCTCGGGCAGAAAGACGGTGTCAACTCCTGTATCTGGCACGTAAACACCGACGCAGTTTGGACCAATGATCCTTATGCCGTTCTCCTTGGCAATCTCATAAATCTTGCGCTCGAGCTTCTTCCCTTCTTCACCGAGCTCACCGAAGCCACCTGTAATGATGATAACTGCCTTAATGCCCTTCTTCGCTATCTGCCTCATCGTGTCCGGAACAAACGGGGCAGGAATCGAGATGACGGCCAAATCGGTGTCATCCGGGAGCTCCTCAACACTCTTGTAAACCTTGTACCCGTCTATCTCATCGAGCTTCGGGTTTACAGGGTAGATGTTGCCCTTAAAGATACCGCGCTCCTTGTTTATCTTGAAGTTCTCAAAAATGACGTTTCCGACTTTCCCTTTCTTGTTGGTTGCGCCGATGATAGCGACCGCCGTTGGGTCAAAAAAGGGCCTCATTTCCTCAACTATCCTTGGCTCCATTGCTCATCCCTCCGACAGAAAATAATCTCCCTTTTTCTTCTCATTCTGGATGTATAAAAGCCTTATGTTTACCAAAGGAGGCTTTAATGAATTAGAAGGTTCATCAATGCAGGCTTTTCAAAAATTTGAGGCTTTTTCCCGCTGATTTTATGTCCGCCACCTCGAGTGCTTTGGTCACCTTCGGCAGCTTGGGAAGTAGTTTTTCCCATGGTACCGCACCATCACCGAGGGGCAGGTGTTCATCCCGCTCTCCTAGGTTGTCGTGGAGGTGAATATGGACTACTCTGTCCCCTAGAAGTTCAAGGAAGCGGTCGAAATTAGCCGTCGTCGTGTTCAGATGGCCGACGTCAAAAGTGACTCCTATCTCGATGCCCTCCACCAGCTCTGCGAGTCTGTCGCAGCTCTGGGCATCCAGAATGGGAAAGCGGGGCATATTTTCTACACCGATTCTAATGCCGAGCTCCTCACCCCAGTTAGCTATCCTGTGGAGCGATTCCCTGTGTATCTTGAGGTACCTATCGCGGTGTTTTATGCTGAGCGGCGAGCAGTGGCCTGGGTGGATGGTAACTACAGTGGCATTCATCTGAGCCGCGACCTCAAGGGTCTCCCTGAGAACCTCGAGGAAAGCTCTTCTTATGCGTTCGCTAAACGCCCCGATGTTCACGTCGCTGAATGGGGCATGGATGCTGAGCTTCAGGCCGGAAGATTCTATGACTTCTGCGAAATGGCGGTAGTTCTCATGCGTCAGATATCGCGGCCACTCACTCACGAATTCAATGAACTCAAAGCCGAGGTTTTTGACCTTCTCAATCCAAACCTCAAACTCCCCATCAAGGGCCGTGGTTGAAAGCCCAAGCACCTCAACCACCCACTATGAGCTTGGCTATCAGGATGACATAAATCGTCCCAAATATATCGCTGTTGTTGGAGATGAGCGGAATTGCAACGTTGTCTGGGTCGATGTTCTTCTGGAAAAGGAAGTATGAGATGGTGTAGGAGTAGAGCATGATAAAGAGGGCCATGAAGGGGTAGCTGAGAACGAGCTCGTATATGACCCTCGGTTCAACGCCAAGTATGAGGTAAGCTATAAGGATCCCAAAGGCGTTTATCAGCAGGCCGATAATTGGCGTCGTGAGGAAGAGTGAGACTATCTCCAAAAAGGGCTCCCTCGAGAAGTAACCATCTATTTCACCGAGGTGGAGCGCTGTTGAAGTTTTAGCGGCTATTATCGAGCCGTAGTTTCCGAAGCTACTCAAGATTGAGGGGTAGGCAAAACCGAGGATTATAGACGCCTGAATCAGCCCGCTGAAGCGCTGAAGTGTGAAGCCGGATATAAGTGAGAGGAGAGCGAGGGCCGTAATTATTGTAAAAAGCTCTCTGAGCTCCAGGAGCTCGGCCTTTCTAACCCGTGAAATCCCAATCAGGAACAGGAGGAGAACAATCAGAACCAAGTTGCTTCCCCAGAAGATCTCCTTTGACCTTTCCAGGAGGAGTATGAACGCTATCAGCGCCGGAATCGTGAGCAAATCGCCCATCGAGGCGACGAGTGGAGATGCTATGCTGTCCGGGTCTATCTCCTTCTTGAACGCGAATATCGTCACAAAGGCCGTGAAGTAGCCGAGGATAAAGGATACGAGTATGGTCGAGCTCACCACTACAAGGAGGATTTCAAGGGCATGGTACCGTATCCCCCTGAGTACTCCAATGGCCCATAGAATTGTGACGGGAATCAGTGAGAGGAGCATGGCTATGGCGATGTTCTTGAGGACTTTCTTATCCCTTAGGGATGGTTCGAGGTCACCGAGATACAGCATCGTGGAGAAGCGTGAGGCCATAGAGCTAAAAACGTTGCCGCGGAGACCCATCATGCCGGGGAGAATGACGAGGAGACCCGGGTAATCGCGATTTATCTTGTCAAGGTACGTACCGAGGAAAGTTCCGCCGAAGAACCCAATTATCAGAGAGACGACTAACGATGGCAACGAGACCCTGTAAGCGTTCTTTACTTTCCCTTTGAGGTCCTGGACTATCACTGGCATCACTCTCCATCCATCTCACCCCCTAAACGTTGACCTCGGTGGGTATTAAACTTTTCGCGGGCGAAAACTAAATAAGATTCCCCTCGATTCCCCTATCGGTGAGAGTCTGGTGGAAGAGTGGGACGAAATCGAGGTTCCCAAAAACGTTAAGGACATCTTCGTTGAGATGAAGAACACCGCCGAGTTAATGGTTGACCTGGCTTATTCCTCCGTTCTCTTCAAGGAGGATGAAATAGCGGAGGAAGTCCTTGAACTGGAGGAATATCTGGACCTGCTCAATTACCACCTCATGGTTCACGCGGTTCTGGCCGCAAGGAACCCCAAAGAGGCCGAGCAGATAACGTCGATACTTCACATGGCCCACGCTATAGATGATATGTCAAACGCAGCCGCAGACCTGGCCAAGATGGTTCTCGAGGGCGTCGAGCTCCACCCCGTTATCACTGAGGCCATCCTCGGCAGCGAGGAGATAATAGGGAAAATCTACATCTCGGCAGACTCGCTTCTTGTCGGCAAGACCCTCGAGGAGCTTGACCTTGCAACTAACACCGGAGTTTGGATTATAGCGGTCAGACGCGGGAAGCGCTGGATATTCGACCCCGATGGGGACTTCAAGGTATTCCCCGGGGACATACTAATCGGCAGGGGCACGAGGACCTCGATAGAGTACCTCAAAGAGATAGCAAGGGGCAACATAAAGGTGATGAGCAATGAATGAGCTCGATGAGATTAGGAACTGCCTCATTGAGATGAAGGACCTCTCGTCCCTCATGGTTGACCTCGCCTTTTCCGCTGTCATGTACAACAGCGAGGATATAGCTGAGGAGGTCTACCTCTTAGAGGAGAGAATGGACGAGCTTACTTTGAAGGTCAAGCGCCTTGCCCTGTTGGTGGCGAAAAAGGAGGAAGACCCAGTTAAGCTTCTGAGCGTCATCGACATGGCCGATACAAACGAGCAGATTTCAGATGCCGCCTACAAGATTTCGGATCTCATCCTCAGAGACGTCGAGCCGCACCCAATAATTAAGAAGATTATGGAGGACACCGAGGAGGAGCTTGGAAGGGTAACGGTTCATCCTGCTTCTCTCCTCATAGGCAAAACCCTTAAACAGCTCAAGCTTCCGAGCAAGATTGGAACGAGAATTCTCGCGATAAAGCGCGGAACGCGCTACATCTACAACCCGGGAAAGGACGATAAGATAGAGGAGGGTGACGTCCTCATAGCGGTTGGCTCCGACCTCGACAAGCTCAGGAAGTTGGCGGGGGAAGAGGTAGAAGAGGAATGATTTCCCATATTACTTCCCGTTTCTTCCCCCGTTAATTACTTCCCACCCTTCTTCGAGTTTCCCTTTATGTCCTCGTCTGTGACAAGGCCTTTAGCATAGGGGCAGAGCTCCCTGAGCGGACAGCTCTCGCACTTTGGCTTCACCGGCTTGCATATCGCCCTTCCGTGGTCAACCATGGCGTGGTTCACGTATATCCACTTCTCCCTTGGGATGAGCTCCCTCAGGTAGTCTTCAACCCTCTCCGGCTGAACCCTCGGGGGAGCCAGGCCTAGGCGCTTGCTTATCCTGTTCACGTGGGTATCAACTGGAATCGCCTGCCTGCCGAGGCCATACGCTAAAACTATGTTGGCGCATTTCCGCCCTATGCCCGGAAGCTTCATAAGCTCGTCAAGACTGTCGGGGACCTTTCCCCCATACCTCTCTAGGATTATTTGGGACGCCTTCACTATCCACTCACCCTTGGTCTTCCAGAGGCCGACGCCGCTCTTCCTCAAGAACTTCTGCATCTCTTCAACCGGCGTTGTTGCTATCGTCTCAATGTCTCCGTATCTTTTGAATAGCTCCTCCCACACATTATAGGTAACTTCATCGCGCATCCTCTGGGAGATTATGCAATGAATAAGCGTCCTGTACGGGTCGCCGATGAGAAGCTTCTCCCTCGGGTGGGTCTTCGTCAGTATCTCTACGATTTTTTTGGCCCTCTTCCTTTTTTTCTCCCAGCTCTCGGAAAAGGTGAAGCCCTCAAGGCTTAACGAGCCTGACTTTTCGCTTGCCATGGACTATCACCACTGTGTCTTTGGAGGTGCTAACTTTATTTACCTCCTCGAACTCGTCGCTATAAATCTTTTGCCCGTTTTGGTTCAGAATTAGAACTTTCCTCAGGAAGACGAGAACGAAGCCGTTCTCGAAGGAAATCAAATGTCTAATAGGCTCGTCGAACTCGAGGTCAACAACGAGCGTTTCTCCACTGGCTAACTCTACCATTGTCCCCCTGCTGACCTTGAGGACTTCGGGCTCCGCGTAGATGACCTTGAAGCGGAGCGGCTTCCCCAGCAAATCGACTTCGATTTCCTGGCCTGCTTTAATTTCCCTGCCAATGAGCTTGGCTTTCAATATTTCTTCGAAACCCGCTGGAAGCTTAGCATCGAATAACGGTTTTAAAATGAGCTTCATGACCATCCCCGAAACGTTATTCTCCGTAACGTAATAAGCCTTCCGAACCAAAATCTTTTTAAACGATATATCTTTCGATATATCTGGTGATGTATTTGGAGAGGCCAAAATTTAAGGGGCATCTGAAGCTTCTCATCCTGAGCCTTCTGGAAGAAGAGCCCATGCATGGTTACGCGATAATGCAGAAGCTCAGTGAGAGATTCGGGATTCCAACCCCAAGTGCTGGGACGATATATCCTATACTCGCAAGCCTTAGGAGGAGTAGACTCATAGAGGTCTCGGGAGAGGGTGAGAGAGATAAGAAAGTTTACCGAATAACGGAGAAGGGGCTTGAGTATCTCGAACTTCACGAGGAGGAACTCCGGGAGGCCATAACCAAGGCCGAGCTTTTCAACGAGTTCGTCGAACTTGGCGGGAGGGAAGTTGGAAGCGCTCTACACCTTGTTTTGGAGAGCCTTCCTGAGCTCAGTGATGAGCAGAAAAAGGAGTTAAGCCACGCTATGAGGGAGTTCGCAAGGGGAGTTAAGCTCATTCTTCTCGGAGGTGATTGAAATGCACGCCATTGAGGTTGAGAATCTCGTGAAAAAATATGGCGACTTCGAGGCCGTTAAAGGGATTTCATTCAAAGTGAAGAAGGGCGAAATATTTGCCTTCCTCGGGCCGAACGGGGCTGGAAAGACCACCACCGTTCATGTTTTAACGACCCTCCTCAGGCCGACCGCCGGAAGGGCCATTGTGGCTGGCCACGACGTTGTGAAGGAGCCGATGGAGGTCAGGAAGAAGATAGGCATAGTCTTCCAGGACCCAAGCGTTGATAGAGATCTCACAGCTTACGAGAACATGCTCATCCACGGCAGGATTTACGGCCTGAGTAGAAACGAGCTCAAGGAAAAGATAGAGATGCTTTTGAAGTTCGTTGAGCTCTGGGAGTTCAGGAACAGGCCGGTTAAGTTCTTCTCGGGTGGAATGCAGCGCAGACTTGAGATTGCCCGTGCTCTGCTCCACGAGCCCGAGATACTGTTCCTCGATGAGCCGACCATAGGCCTTGACCCTCAGACGAGGGCGCACATCTGGGAGTACATCAAGGCCATGAAGGAGGAGCACGACATGACGATTTTTCTTACCACACACTATATGGACGAGGCGGAGCAGTTGGCTGACAGGATAGCCATTATGGATCACGGGAAGATAATTGCCGAAGGAACGGCTGATGAGCTAAAGAAGCTCGTCGGGAATGACATAATCTACCTCAGACTCGAGAGCCCGAAGGAGGAGCTCAAGTGCATAAAGGCGGACTTCATAAAGGGCTGCAGGCTCCTGCCAGACGGCAGAGTTCGGCTCGACGTTGAAAACGCGGCTGAGGCACTGCCGAAGCTCTTCGAGCTTGCCAGCGAGGGTGGAGTTAAGATACTCGAGGTTACCTACCACAGGCCAACGCTGAACGACGTCTTCCTCCACCTCACCGGCAGGGAAATACGCGACGAGGGCGGCGAGAGCAACGCGATGAAAATGGTGATGCGTGCAAGGATGAGGAGGTGAGAGCATGAGGGTCTTTACTACCATGATATACCGCGAGATAAAGCGCTTCATCCGCTCGAAAGCAAGGGTTATAGGCTCCCTCCTAAACCCGCTCATCTGGCTGATATTCTTCGGCAAGGGCTGGGCTGGGGCATTTAATTTCCCTGGCGCGAGCATGATATTCGGCGGAGTTGACTACATGACCTTCATGGTGCCCGGAATAGTGGCAATGACCGTCTTCAACATGGGCTTCATGCAGGGCATAACGCTCATATGGGACAGGCAGTTCGGCTTCCTCAAGGAGCTCCTCGTTGCCCCTGCATCGAGAGTCGAGGCGATAATAGGCAGGAGCGTCGGCGGAGCGTTGATGGCCATGATCCAGGGAATAATAATCCTCGCGCTGAGCTTCCTCATTGTTGATGGGCTGAAGCTTTCGGGGGTCATTCCAACGTTGATGATGGCTTTCCTCGTCGGCGTAGCCGTCTCAGGTCTCGGCATGGCCATAGGCATGAGGATGACAAGCATGGAGGGCTTCCAGATAATCATCACCATGCTGATGCTTCCAATGACCTTCCTGAGCGGTGCGTTCTTCCCGATAAGCAGCATGCCCAACTGGATGCAGTTCCTGGCCAAGCTCAATCCGCTGACCTACGCGGTCGATGGGGCGCGCTATTACCTTGCCGGAATAGAGCCGACTTTCAGCATAGCCATCGACTGGACGGTGCTTACAGTGCTCGCGGTGATCTTCGTCGGAATAGCCGCTCTGGAGTTCAGGAAGGCCACCATTGACTGAGCCTTCTACCTTTTTGTCTTTTCTTTGAACCGCTCGTAGCTTATCCTGAACGCCTCCAGCACCGGCAGCTTTTCGCCCGCGAAGAAGCTCAGCATAGCCCCGCCGCCGGTCGAGACGTGGCTTATTCCCTTTATCCTGTACTGGTAGATGCTCGCTATCGAGTGCCCGCCACCGACGACGCTGAAGGCGGTACTTTCCCCTATTGCCCTGAAGACCCCAACCGTGCCGAGTGCAAACTCCTCACGCTCGAACACTCCCATCGGGCCGTTGGCGACTATTATTTCAGCCTTGGCGAGCACGTCGCGGTACTTCTCTATCGTCCTAGAGCCTATGTCAAGTATTGGATATTCATCGAAGAGGGCCTTCTGGTCGCTGAGCAGATCAACCTCGAGGCGTTCGCCCTTGTAGTCAACGGCAAAATCTACGGGCGTCTTGATGAACGGGTAGAAGTAGTCTAGTATTTCCTCCGCCCAGTCCACAAGATCGAGAAGACCTTTTCTGGCCATAAACTCCAGGTTGGCATCTCCCAGATGGAATCCCTTGGCCAAGGTGAAGACGTGCCCCACCAATCCACCTGTGAGTATAAGGTCTGCTCTACCTTTTTTGAGGACGTTTTCAGCCACGCGGAGGGAATCGTCTACCTTCGCTCCCCCAAGAACGTAAACCCTCTGCCCATCATTGGTTTCGTATGCCCTGGTGAGCGCTTCTACTTCCCTCTCCATGAGGAATCCCATTATCATCGGCTTTAAGCGGGCGAAGCCGACCAGCGAAGGCTGGCTTCTATGCACCGCAGCGAAGGCGTCGTTCACGACGTAGTCAATTAGTGGAGCAAGCTTCCTCACGAAGTAGGTTCTCTCGCACTTTTCGAGGGACTTGTACTCGACTTCTTCTGCGGCGAATCTGAGGTTCTCGAGGAGTACTGCCTCTCCGGGCTTGAGGGCTTTGATTTTCTCGCGTGCGTACTTTCCGAAGATGTCCTCGACGTATTCAATTTCCTGGCCGAGCAGCTTGCTCAAAATCTCGGCATGCTCCTCCGTGGTGATGTAGTCTCCCTTGTGGGGCTTGCTCTGGTGGGTTCCTATGACGAGCTTTGCCCCTTGTTCGAGGAGGTAAACGATGGTAGGCAGAACCGCTTGGAAGCGGGCGTCGCTGATTATCCTTCCATTCTTGACAGGGGAGTTCAAATCGACCCTCAGAAAAACGGTTTTGCCATGATAGTTGAAGTCGGTGAGCTTGAACATCTCATCACCGTGGAGATGTTAAATGGAGGACATTAAAAACTTATTTTGAACACCTGCAGTGATAATGAACTCTGGGGAAAGAGATTTATAAAATACCTTAAAGTAATAATATTCTGTGGTGGATTCTTGCCATGGGTAAGAATGATGGTGTGGACCTTGGATTTGATAATGCTTGCATCGGAGGAAACGTTTATTGAGAACGTCATCGAGCTATTGAAGAGAATGGGCTTTTGGAACTGCGAGAAGGTTGCAAGCAAGAAAGAGTGGGGAATTGATGTAGTTGCCATACGCGGTGATCCCCTCTCTGGAACGGAAAAGCTCGTTATAGCGATTCACCACAAGAGGCTCGCCGCTTCTCGGGATGTTAACGTCTTTGCCGGCCTCGTGGATAAATACAAAGGCCGACAAGGGGATACTTATCTCGATCATGAGGTTTACAAAGGACGCTAAGGTTCTAATTTCGAGGGAATACAGGGGAAGGGTAATCCCGTGGGACGGTGAGAAGCTCGTCTTGCTCTTCAACAACTACTCCATCGAGCCTCCCTCTGAGATTATCAGAATGGCAGAGACTAAGAAAGAGAAGAAAGGTGAGGAGAGTCCGCTTGAGGAGTTCGAACTAGATGTTCCCCTGCTGTATGAGTTCTCAGCCGATAGTGTCGTTAAGAAGGTTGCCTCCTTTGCCTCCTCGAAGTATCTGATAAAGGCAGAGGAGGTTGAGCTCGAGTCTCTCTCAGTTACCCTATCTAGCGCCTACATTTTCTTGTGGTCCGTTGAGGGCGGAGATAAGGATAAGGCCGTTGTTTTCTCGCCCGGTAGTCGTCCTCAGGGTACATCCAACGAGAAGCTTCGTGTTCTTATCACAAAGATCCTCCTCAACGACCGCTCCATAATACGCGCCACCGAGAGGAATATAAGCCCAAGTGCGGCCGTTCTTATACTCAAATCAAGGCCTCAAAAGACCTGAACGTCTCGATGGTAAGGTGGTCATCCACGAGAGGAAGAAGGTGTATGTTCTGAAGGTGGCCGAGCTTGAGCTTAAGGTCGGGGACAACAGGGCGAGAGCGGAGATAGACCTCGAGAGTGGTGAAATGGAATTCAACATATAGCCCCCTTCCGGATGAATATTTTGTGAAGAAAGCAGAGAACTTGGTTATGGACTTCATCGGGGACGAGCCCCCCTGAAATCGGGCTGAAAAGGGAGAAGGGAAAGGTGAAAATTACTGGAAGAACCGAGAGGTTCTCCTTCAAGGTTTCGTTCAAAGAGTACACTGAGCGGCCCCATAGAATAGGGTGCCTGATGAGCGATGAGGCTCTCAATGAGCTCCTGAAGACGGTCTATCCAACGGGCAACTTTTGGGTCTGGAGAAGAACAAAAAAACTTGTGATCGCCGAGGTTCTGGGTGAGGACGGCATCGCCGTCCTTGAGGTTGATCTCACGAGGGAGAGCTATGCCGAGGTGAGAAAGCTTCCTTCGCCGGAGGATGCATACAAGAACGTCAAAGATGTCTAGAGGCGACTTTCCCCTCAGGAATCTGGAGCTTAAAGGCTACCGCATGCTCAAGCATAAGTACCTCGAGCTGAACCTGGAGAGCGAGGATAGAAGGGCAATCGTGAAAGTCGATGGTGCCACGGGGGATGTCCTTGACTACCGTATTGAAATAACGCCCGAACGTGTCAAGGAGATAGTAGCCGGCAGGTACCCGAACTTCACAATAACTTCTATTGAGGAGGCAGATGCAGAGTACATTGTCTCGGCTGAAGATGAGAAACACGAAGTGAAGATCCCGTGGGCAAGGACGGAAAGCTCATTAAGGAGATTCACAGGATTCTCAAACGGGAGCTGGCGGAGAAACTTGCCGAGGAGAAGGCTAAGGAAATCGATGAGGAGGCAGTCCTCAAGGGGATTGAACTCCACGAGCACGGGGAGATCGAATTTGCGGGGGGACTAAGGTTAAAAAGTTCCTCTATAGGGCCACGGGGGAGATTCTCAGCCAGGACGTCCGCTTCACGGAGACGGCAGTAGAAGCAATGTACCGCGAGCACATCAGGAGGAAATACAGAGAGGAGAACCAAAAACGGGGAGACTGGCCCACTACAAAGACAAGGCTTACATCAACATCAAGCTTTCAGGAAATGACAGATTCTACTACGCCAGACTCGATACCCGAACTGGAAGGATACTCAGCGAGGATACCGTGCCAATAAAGGGGATAACCTCAAAATTAAAGAGAATACAGCTGGAGAGCAAGTACAGGTGAGTCATGCCATCAGCATGTTTTCTATCATTCTAATGGCTTCCACTATTTTCCTTTCTGGCTTTTCTTCGTTCCTCGGTATCTCAAGATTGATGACGAGCCTCTCTTCCTTCTCGTCCTCGAGGTCGTATATCTCAAGCTCCTCTATCTCGACGTCCTCGAAGATGCTCTCTATCTCGGGGCTGATTATCTTTCTGTCGTTGCCGTAAACTTCGACCCTGACCATGTCATCGGTGGTTGATGCGACCACAACTATCTCGTAGGAGCCGATCTTCTTGATGAACCTTATGACGCTGCCGTACCCCTCGATCTCCTCCCTGAAGCCGAGCTGGCGCATTGTGCTCCTTATCGCCTCGGTCTTGCTCTTTATCTTGTTGAGAATCCTCTCGCGGAGTTTGTAGCTCTCCTCAAGGGCCTTTTTTATTCCCTCGCCGGTATTGTCGACCGTTCCCTCCCATATGCCTATGACCTTGATACCCGATGACGTAGGCCTGAGCTCTATTTTAATCGATTTAACATCAAAGTCTCTTAGGTCATCTATTTTAAGCTCGCCAAGGGTGAGTATGTCAAACTCTATTCTCACGAGGTTACCAAAGGCCTTCCCCTTAAACTTCACCTTCACCACCATGGTAGGGTTTAGGGGATGGTTTAAAAACTCTTCTCTTCCTATACTCTCAAAAGTGGGCAGAGAGTAATAATAAAAAGGGAAAATGCCTCTCACTTCCTCCTTCTAAGGAGGAGCGGAATCATCACCAGACCAACGAGGGCGGCTGGACCACAGGTGCTTTCGCCAGAGGCAGTTGGGGTGGTTGTAGTTGGTGTAGCAGTGCCCGAGTAAGTGTACTCGGCTTCTCCAGTGTTGCCGTAGAAGTCGGTCGCTATGACCTTGATGGTGAAGCTCTCTGCGTCCACTCCAGGAATCTCGGTGAAGTAGGTTGCTTCAACCTCAGCCGGCTTCATCGAGAAGGCTGGATACTCAGCAACGACCTTTCCGTCGACGATGACCTCAACTTTCATGTCCTTGATTCCGACGTTGTCGTTGGCGCTGATGTAGACCTTAAAGGCCTGTCCTGGCTTGGGTTTGCTCGGCGAGAGGTAGCCGATGCTCACCTCTGGTGCCTTGGTATCGGTCTCTTTGACCACTGCTATCTGGCTCATTCCCTCTGGAACGGTGATGTTAAGGAGCATGTAGTAGGTTCCGCCGATTTCCCTCTCGCCCAGGACGGTGTAGGTTATGTTAGTGGCCTGCGGGTCTATCTTGGCCCCTTCCGGAATCTCGAGGACAAACGGCCCGCTGATGCTCTGGCCGAGCTCGTTGATGAACTTGACTGCCGTCCCCTCTTCACCGTTCTGCCTGAAGACTATGAACTTCTGTGGTATTGGGAGGGAGATTATCGTGTTCTCGGCGAAGAGGTCGTTCACGAACGGGAACTCAACCTTTCCATCGGAATAGACATAGATGACCTGGGAGCCGTACCATGAGGGCTGGGTATAGCCCCTGTTAATGTCGGTCTGGCTTGGTGGGTTGCTGGTTTTATCCGGGGCGCCAGTAGTGGTGAGTGTGTAGAACCAGTGCTTGTTGCCGTTCTTGTCGATGTAGAGGACGGGCTTGTCCTTGTGTATGTGTCCGCTGAGGATGAGCTTGACATTGTACTCCTCCACTATCTGGAGGAACTTCCTTGCGATGTCCTCATATTCTCCGTTCTTTCCGACCCAGTCCCAGCTGGCGAGCTTCTTTATCTGCTGCCAGTCGTTGTCGTCGAAGGCAGTAAGGTTCTCAACGACTCCTCCTTCGTACCTGCTTATGTACCAGAACGGATGGTGAACGAGGACTATGGGTATCTTGCCTGGGTGATCCTTGAGAACCTGCTCCATCCACTCGAGCTGCTCCATCTCGGGGTGCCTCTCCTCGCCGCGGCTGTCGAGTCCTATGATGATGAAGTTCCCGATGACCTCATAGAAGTACCTCGGGCCAACGTATTCGGTGTAGTAGGTCGGTGGGTGGTCATGGTTGCCCTTCACGCTTATGAAAGGTGTTCCAGCGGCCGTGGCGTGGAGTATGGTCTCGTCGAGCATCTGATAACCTGTCCTGTCGCCGTTGGTGTCGACATCGTCACCTGTAGAGAGGATAATGTTCACAATGTTCTCTCCATTCAAACCCACCATTGCGTAGTACGTCATGAAGCTGTCGGTAGCGGTGTAGCTGTGCAGAGGTATCGGATTCCGGCAGTACTCGAGTATCTCGGTGGTGCTCTTCTGGAAGTAGTCACCGCAGACGAACCCCATCTTGGAGCCGCTCGTGATGTGGAGGTCGCTTCCTTGGGCTATCCTGAGAACAGTGGGTGCCTCCTTCATGACCCACACGCCGTTGGGTATGGTTACCTCGCCCTTGTCGCTCTTGACGACGAGGAAATAGACATCTGGGACTGCATCATCAGGTATCTTGGCCTTTATTACACTGTTCTCAGTGTCTAGTATCTGGAGGTCGTAGGGACCGTGGAGGATTGAGATTATCTGGAGGCTCTGTATTGTAACACCCTCAGCGGGGTAGATTTCAATGGTGTCTCCAGGGAGCCCTATCGCTGGAGCACCTGGAAGTGGTTTGACTAAAACGTCCCCCGGGGCGAGGTCAGTTGCTATGGCTGAAACGGTGGTCGTTGGAATTGCTGTCAAGGTGAAAAGGGCTACCAACAGGACTATTATTCTTTTGCCCAGCATGGTATCACCAAGACATCCATAGGAAAACTGAATTATAAGTTTTCCCTTTCTAAACAGCATTTGAAGTTCAGGGGTTCCATCTGAGCGACGAGACTGCCCATCCCATAATTTTTTCGGCAATTTCAGAGTTTCCTCCGAAGCGTTTATACATCTGATAGTTTATCCAAATTCGCTCGTAGAGGTTCCTTGCCAGCTCAACCTTTACCTCCCTCGTGGTCACGAAGAGCCTCGTCAAATCAACTGCCATTTCGAGGAGAAGGTAATCGGCACGGCTTATGGGTCGAGGGGGAAGGGAACCCTCTATAACGCCCTCTGGTTTGAGGGAACACCTGAGAACGGTGGCATTTCCGAGTTCGTCCTCGTAGGTTTCTTCCATGAGCTTAACTTCCCCATAAATCCCTGGAAGGCCTTTAATCCAGCGATGGGACGTTCCCTCCGCGAACTCAACGTTCACTGGAATGTTTAGCGCGAGCTTGACCAAGAGCTCGACGTCGTTTGTTATCTGAATCGAGGCGTAGGGATGGGCTTTCAGCTCCTCCGCACTTCTCCCACCGAAGAGCTTGAAGTTGAGAGCCTCTCCCTTCCTGACCGCACCTACTGGAGTGGCATTGGAGTGCGTAACCAGGAGAACCTCGTAAACCTGTCCTTCGTTGAAGTGTTCGAGCATCCGTGCCACCAAGGGGAAATGGAGAAAAGGGAATTTAAAGCTGCTGCTTTGGAAGGACGATTATATCGTCCCTATCAACGTAGAATGTGACCTCTTGGAGCGGTCTAAGGTGGGCAACTTCCTTGTCGCTGATGGTTCTGGAGATAATCCTGGTCTCCCCGAAGAGGCCAATGACCTCGACGAAGAAGCCGTAGTATTCAATGAGGTCTACTGTTCCTGTGAATGAGACCGCCTTCTCGACGGGCTTGAGTTTTATCCTCTCCGGCCTTATGACGATAACAACTTTGTCGCTCTTCTCGGTGTAGTAAAGACCATCCAGCCTTATACCCTCGAACTCGACGGTAACCCTGTCCCCGTTCCTCTCGATGACTTTGGCCGGAATGACGTTGGTCTTGCCCATGAAGGAAGCGACGAACTCGGTCTTGGGGCTCTCGTATATCTCCTTCGGCGTTCCTACTTGCTCAACCGTTCCGACGTTCATAACGGCTATTCTGTCGCTGATTGCCATAGCCTCCTCCTGGTCGTGGGTGACGTAGAGGACTGTTATTCCAAGCTCGCGCTGAATCCTCCTTATCTCGGAACGCATCTCAAGCCTGAGCTTGGCATCGAGGTTGCTCAGCGGCTCGTCGAGGAGGAGTATCTTCGGCTCAACGACGAGGGCCCTAGCGATGGCGACACGCTGCTGCTGACCGCCGGAGAGCTGGGTTGGATACCTATCCTCGAAGCCCGAGAGCTTGACCAGCTCCAGCGCCCACTTGACCTTCCTCTCTATCTCATCCTTCGGAAGCTTCTTGATCTTCAGACCGTAGGCGACGTTGTCGAACACCGTCATGTGTGGCCAGAGGGCGTAGTTCTGGAAGACTAAAACCGCTCCCCTCTCGCTGGAGCTCATGTAGGTAACGTCCTGGTCGTCGAACCATATGGTTCCGCTGTCCGGGAAGTCAAGGCCAGCTATTATTCTCAAGGTTGTGGACTTTCCACATCCGCTCGGTCCGAGCAGGGTGAAGAGCTCGCCGTGCTTTATGTCAAGGTTTATCCCCTTGAGGGCGACGGTATCTCCAAAGGTTTTGACGATGTTCTCAAGCTTGACCTCAACCATTTTCATCACCTCATGTGAGACCGATGAAGGAGTACCTCTGCTTGGTCAGCAGGTTGACAATCACTATTGACGTTATCTGCACCACGATGAGGAGCACACCCATCGCGGCCACTATGTGGACGCTTCCAGTTGCTCCCCTGAGGACTTCGGCCATGTAAGCGGTCATCGGCATCTTATCTGGCTGCATTGCACCGAGGGTTATGCTCGTGCTTGTCTCGCTCATGGCATAGACGAAGCTCAGCATCGCGCCTCCGAAGACGTTTAGGTAAATCAGGGGCATGAGGACGCTCGCTATGGTCTTCCACCTCGTTGCGCCGAGGTTCATGGCCGCTTCCTCAAGGGAAACGTGAACCTGCTGCAGTCCGGCGTAA
Organism: Thermococcus piezophilus; assembly: GCF_001647085.1. Classification (NCBI taxonomy): domain Archaea; kingdom Methanobacteriati; phylum Methanobacteriota; class Thermococci; order Thermococcales; family Thermococcaceae; genus Thermococcus; species Thermococcus piezophilus. The sequence goes on along the minus strand of NZ_CP015520.1, from coordinate 97,053 downwards.
GTTGAGCGCGCCGCGAAGGGCAGACGCCTGATGGAGTAGGCCAGTATGAGCACAAACGCCGGGTTGAAGGCGTTGAGGTTCGTTGGGTCGAGGAGGGTTCCCTTAAATGCCGACGAGAAGAAGTAGAAGTATCCCATCGCCACGACGATACCTGGGACGGCCATGGGCAGTATGACAACGCTCTCGAGTATTGGTCCGAGCTTGCCCTTGAACCTGCCCGCGGCATAGGATGACGTAATTGAGAGCAGGATTATGAGCACTATTGCTGATCCAGCGTAGGTGAGGCTGTTGACGATGGCAGAGCTGACCTGTGGATCAGTGAACATCATCTTAATCCAGTCGAGGGTGAAGCCCTGTGGGAGTGGGGTGGTGCTCCACTGCTCCGAGAAGGCGAGCATTATGACACCTATCTGAGGGAAGATGGTGAAGATCAGCAGCGGAACGAGGACGAGGTAAATTATAGCGGCTTGCCATGACTTGGGCTTTGAAACACGCGGCTTCCACCTTCCGCCCTTGCTTATCATCGAGTACTGCCTCAGGCTGACGTACTTCCTGATTCCAAGGAAGGCCGCTATGGCCAATACGAGCATGATTATCGAGAGGGCCGCTACCTTGGGGCTGGTGACACCGAGCTCGTTGATGAAGCTGCTGTATATCTCATAGGAGATAAGCTTCTTGGCGAATGGGTGGCTGTGGAAGACTATTGGTGCGGCCAAATCCTCGAGACTGAAGATGAAGACGAGCGTCGCTCCCGCGGCTATGCCCGGAAGGGCGAGCGGGAAGGTCACCGTCCTGAAGAGGTGGAAGCCTTTGCTTCCGAGGTTTTCGGCCTGCTCCTCCAGGGTTGGGTCTATGTTGATAAAGCTCGCATAGGCGTTGAGGTATACTATTGGATAGTAGGCCATTATCTGCGCCAGCGCGACACCGGCGAGACCATCAACCTTAATGAGCGGAAGAATGCCGAGGATGTCGTGGAAGATATAGTTGAACACTCCGTTTATGGCGAACATCTTCTTGATGACGTAGGCGTTGACGAAAGGAGTGACGAGCAGCGGGATGAAGAGCAGAATTCTAATGAGGTTCTTGCCCTTGAAGTCGTAGCGGGCCATAACGAAGGCGAAGACCGTTCCGAGGATGGCCGTGGCAAGGGTGACAACAATCGCCAGTATGATTGAGTTGAAAATGATTCCAAAGTCGAGGCCTTCAAAGAGGTAGAGGGTTTCTCCTCCCGGCCCCGGGACGACTTTGACGAGCTCTCCGTCGGGTCTAAAGCTTATGTACGTTGGGTCCGTTAGTATGCTTCTGAACCACTCGAGGGAGAAGTGTCCGTTGTATATGAAGGCCACACCGAGCATTAAAACCACGGGAATTATCAGGAATAGCGCTATGTAGCTGAGTGGAAACAGATACGAAAAAGCTACTATTGGCTCGAAGAGCGGCGTTCCAAACAGCCTCTCGCTCCATTTGCTGACTTTGGCCAAATTGAACACCTCCTTGGGTTTATGTCTTGCCAACTACCACTGGCCAAACTGTCCTGTTTAAAAATTGTGGGTTTAAATAGTTTGCCGTGAGAATGTTAAAGAGAAGGAAATTAAGAAAAGCGCGGGCGCAGCCCTTCAGCCGCCGATGAGTTCTTTGAGCTGCCTTTCGACGTCAAGGTACTTCTGCCTTGCTGCTTCTTTCCACTCAGTCATTATCTGGTCTCTGAAGTTGGCGTCCTCCAGGAGCTTGTCGTTTATCTTGGCCGCGTACTCCTCGGTGAGGGTTACTTCCTGGCCAGTCTCGGGGTCTTTGAACTTTATCGGGGCGAGCAGCTGAGCTTTGAGCTGCTCGAACTGTTCGTCGGTTATCTTGCCCTCATTATGGGCCTGGACAAGCTCTACCCAGACCCTGTGGAGGTCGGCGTTGGCATCAACGAGGGTGGCCTTGAAGTACTGCTTGACGACGTTAACGGTCTTAAGAGCCCTGGCATCATCGAAGTATATGCCCTGAGCCTGGAGAGTGAGGTTGTAGGCCTTCCAGAGGTCGGGCCTCTGCTTTCCTGCGTCGGTATAGAAGACCTTCGGATTAACCGGCATCCTGTTAACGTGTTCGTCGAGCCATATCTTCTGACCGTCGGTAAGGAGCCAGTAGATGAAGGCGTAAGCAGCATCGACCTTGTCAGGCGAGATGCTCTTGACGATGGCTATCGGGTCACCGTTGAGGACGCTTTCCCCGCTTGGGATTATGTAGACACACTCCGGGTTCTGCTTCATTGCGGTGTATCCGTAGAAGTCAATGGTGGTACCAACGGCGATGTTTCCGGCTATGACGTCGTCCCTAACGGCATCGCTCGCGTCGTATATCTTGGCGTTGGCGGCTATCCTGGTGAGGATCTGCCAGCCCTTGTCCCAGCCGAAGGCCTGGAGGATGATCTGGTAAATCCTCGTGTTGGAGGTGCTCCTAGTTGGGTCAGCAATTCCGACCATCTGCGGGTCCATGGCGAAGGCCTCACTTCCAAGGTCCTCCCACTTCTCGGGCTCCGGAAGGTTCCACTGCTTAAGAACCTGCTGGTTGATGGTAAATCCGAAGGAGGAAAGCGCAGCTGCTATCCAGTAGACCTTGCCGTCGTCGCCATACCTGACGAGTGGGATACCGTTTATCTCTTCTCTAATGTCGGTTCCGATGAGACTAAGAATCTTTTTGTCCTCTATTGGCTTGAGATAGCCGAGCTTGTTGAGGTCATCGAAGAGAGTCGGACCACCACCCCATGCAAGGTCAGCATCGCCTCTGTCGATGAGCTTGATCCAGGTCGCTTCTGTGGCCTTGACGAACTTGAGGTCAACGATGTTGTACTGCTTGGCGACATCGCTATTGAGGAACTCTTCCTTGGTGAGCTTCTGTATGGTGGTGTCATGTCTCGTTAAGATAACAAGGGTTATTCCAGAAGACCCGCCGTTGCTGCTGATACAGCCGCTCGCAATGACGCTAAGGGCAAGGAGCAAAATAAGGCCGATTGATGCCAGCTTCTTCATGGTTTATCACCTGCTTAGGTTCAATCGATTGAAATTGCTCAAAGTCAATAAAAAATTAATGGTTCAAAAGGCAAAGAAAAGGGGGAGAATAAATCACTTCCTCCTTCTGTAGAGGGCAAGCGGTATGAGAGCGAGGCCAACCAGAGCAGCCGGACCGCAGGTGCTGTTTTCACCGGTCTCGGTTGCAGTCTCCTGGCCGAGCTCCTGCTGGACATAGATGGCCCACTTAATAAAGTTGGTGACGAACTGCGGCCCGTCAAGCTGTATGCCCTTGTACTCGGGAGTCCACATTGGCTCATAGCCACCGTAGGGGGTCTCGCCGCTGACTATGAGGACGTTCTTCTTGTCGGGGAAGAGCTGAACCGCCATGAGTGGGAACTTGCCGGTGTCACCGGCGGTGTAGGCGTTGGCTGCTGGGTCAGTGTTCTCAACGATCTGGCCATCATCGCTGCTGGTGACTATAACGTAGATGTTCTCGATTCCACCGCCGACTGGAAGCGGCTTCCAGTTGCCGCTCTCATCAACGTAGGCAACAACACCCGGTCCGTGGAAGAGAACCTTTCCACCGTTGGCGAGATCCTTGGTTATCATGTCCTTCTCAGGGGTGTCCGGATCGGGATTAACAAGACCAATGACACGGTAGCCAGCTCCAGCGTTGCTGGTAGCGTCCTCAACTGAGGCCTGGTCAACTCTGAGGTTGGCACCGATTGCATCGAGAACCGTATCGGCGAAGTCAATCCTGTTCGGACCGTCACCGTAGTCAGAGTCTGCAGCCACCCAGAGAATCCTGTTGCCGTCGTTCCACCACTGGACGATGGCCTGTATCTCGTCCGGGCTGAAGGCCTGGCTCGGCTGTCCGAGAATGAGGAAGTCGACGTCCTTGAGGGCGTCGTAGGTTATCTTGTCGCCGATGTTCTGAATTCCGAGGGTGTCTGCAAGGGTCGGGTCACCAATATAGACCCAGTTAACGTCGCTGATGGTCTTGATCATTCCCTCTGCGAGGACGTTGCCGTCCTTGTCGGTCAGAACAGAGAGGCCCTTGTCGCTTTCACCGTGGGAGAGGTCGATGCCAATGGTTGTGGCGCTGGCCATGGCAAATCCAAAAACACCAAAGAAAACAAAAACCGCAAGTATTATTGCAGCCTTTCTCATGGTATCACCGTCGCTTATACTTCACGAAAAGTTATAAATCTTATGAATCCGAACTTTAACAGGCTAGAAAAAGTTCCGTAAAGTCCTTAAGGGCTTAGGATATTTTGGCTTTAGGTGGTGAGCATGGACATAGAGAGGAAGATAGAGCTGATGACCAAGAAGCCCACGGAGGAACTACTGACCATTGAGAACCTGAGACACCTCCTGGAAATAGGTGCCCCGATGCAGCACTACATCGGCTTTGAAATAAGCGGTTACATTCACTTGGGAACTGGTTTGATGGCCGGTGCCAAGATAGCAGACCTCCAGAAGGCGGGAATAAAGACGAGGATTTTCCTTGCCGATTGGCACAGCTGGATAAACGACAAGCTCGGCGGCGATTTGGAGGTCATCCAGAAAGTTGCTCTTACATACTTCAAGGAGGGCATGAAGCAGAGCATAAAGGTTATGGGCGGCGACCCTGATAAGGTCGAGTTCGTGCTGGCGAGTGAAATCCTCGAGAAGGGCGACTACTGGCAGACGGTCATAGACATCTCCAAGAACGTTACCCTAGCGAGAATGATGCGCTCCATAACCATTATGGGCCGCCAGATGGGAGAGGCCATAGACTTTGCAAAGCTCATCTACCCGGCTATGCAGGTTGCTGATATCTTCTACCAGGGCGTTACCATAGCGCACGCCGGAATGGACCAGAGGAAAGCTCACGTCATAGCCATAGAGGTCGCCCAAAAGCTAAAGTACCACGCTATAGAGCACAACGGCGAGAAGCTGAAGCCCGTTGCTCTTCACCACCATCTCCTGCTCGGCCTTCAGGAGCCGCCGGTGTGGCCGATAGAGAGCGAGGAGCAGTTCAAGGAGCTCAAGACCCAGATGAAGATGAGCAAGAGCAAGCCTTATTCGGCCGTCTTCATCCACAACACCCCGGAGGAGATTAAGCAGAAGCTCAGGAAGGCTTTCTGCCCTGCCAAGGAGGTCAAGTACAACCCCGTTCTCGACTGGGCTGAGTACATCATCTTCCGAGAGGAGCCAACGGAGTTTACAATCCACAGGCCGGCCAAGTTTGGCGGCGACGTTACCTACACGACCTTCGAGGAACTCAAGAGAGACTTTGCGGAAGGAAAACTCCACCCGCTCGACCTGAAAAACGCCGTCGCAGAATACCTCATTGAGCTGCTCAAGCCGGTTAGAGACTACTTCAAAAAGCACCCAGAGCCGCTGGAGCTCATGAGGGAGATAAAGATTACCCGCTGATTCTGTTTTTCATTTGGTGAGCGACATGCCAGGGATAGACGAGAAGGACAGAGAGATCATCAGAATCCTGCGGGAAAACGGGAGGATTACCCTAACTGAGCTGGGTAAGCGAGTTAAACTCTCTCCCGCGAGCGTGAAGAACAGGCTGGAGAAGCTGGAGAAGCTGGGGGCAATAAAGGGCTACTCGGCCGTAATCGACCCAGCTTTTCTGGATGAGTTCGTCCAGGCTTTCTTTGAGATTAGGTTAGCCATCGACGACGGAAGCGTTGATGCAATTCTCTCCAGAATAGCTAAGCTTGACAATGTTTGCGCCGTTTACAGGCGAAGCGGCGAGAACCAGATACTCATACAGGCGAACTTCCATAACACGGACGAAGTTAAGGACTTTGCAGGACTATTGAAGAGGAAGTACTTTGGGAAAAACCTTGAGAGGATTAAGATAACCCTGATAATTGACACCTTCAAGGAGAACTGGGTAACCCTCGGGTGATTCTCATGCTCTTCGTTCTTCGTCCAGGGAAAAAAAAGAACGAATTAGAGGCGTTTTTCATCGAGAACGAACCTGAAAAACTATCCCAGATGAAGAACCTCAAGGCCGATAAAATCTACCGCTTCATAATGCGCGACGGGAGGCTCTTCAAGGTTCTGGAGGGCAGCCAGTACAGGAACCCGAAGGAGATTGAAAAATCTCTGAGAACAGCGAGGATAGTCCTCGTCAACGCCGACGAGTGGGAGGACTACTTCAACCGGAGGCTCCAGAACAAACGCGTTGAGATTGCCGAGCTGTGCCGTTTATGCCTCCTCCAGGGCCAAATCACGGTTCTAACGGAGGGCAACAGGATAAAATACCAAAATGAATTCATCTGCGAGCGCTGCGCCGAGGACGAGCTGAAGAGGGAGCTCCGTTTCAAGTTCAACAGCGTAGCCATGTTTGACCAGGCGAAGAAGCTCCTCAAACGCTTTAGGGATCTTGACAAGGTTCTCTATGCCTTTGACCCCCGCTTCGACCCGACTAAACACCCGGAGGTCACGAAGTGGGACGAGCTCAAGGCCAAGCACGCAAGGGTTGAGAGGCTCAAGGTGGACGAGCTGAATCTCCCGGAGAAGTTTAAATCCATTCTCAAGTCAGAGGGTGTTAGCGAGCTCCTTCCCGTTCAGAGCTTGGCCATAAAGCACGGCCTTCTGGAAGGTGAGAGCTTACTTGTGGTTTCCGCCACGGCGAGCGGGAAGACGCTCATAGGCGAGCTGGCGGGGATTCCGAAGGCAATGGAAGGAAAGAAGATGCTCTTTTTGGTGCCCCTTGTGGCCCTAGCCAATCAGAAGTATGAGGCCTTCAGGAGAAGGTACTCAAAGCTCGGCCTTCGCGTGGCGATAAGGGTCGGCATGAGCAGGATTAAAACGAAGGACGAGCTTGTAGTTGTAGATACGGGTATAGATGCCGACATAATAGTCGGAACCTATGAGGGAATTGACTACCTCCTTAGGGCTGGGAGAAAGATTGGCAACGTGGGAACCATTGTCATAGACGAGATACACACCCTCGACGACGAAGAGCGCGGGCCGAGGCTGGATGGGTTAATAGCCCGCCTCAGGAGGCTCTACCCCAACGCCCAGTTCATCGGCCTGAGCGCGACGGTCGGAAACCCCGGTGAGCTTGCCAAGGAGCTCGGGCTTAAGTTGGTTCTCTACGACGAAAGGCCCGTCGATTTGGAAAGGCATATACTCATTGTCAGAAGCGAAGGTGAGAAGTGGAGGCATATAGCGAATCTCTGCCGTGCTGAGGCGAGTAGAAAGTCGCGGCAAGGTTACAAGGGGCAGACAATAGTCTTCACCTTCTCACGCAAGAGGACGCATGAACTTGCCGCATATCTCACGAGCAAAGGCCTAAAGGCGAAGCCCTATCACTCTGGCTTACCTTACAGACAGAGAAAGCTCACCGAGATGGAATTCCAGGCTCAGATGCTCGACGTTGTAGTTACCACAGCCGCCCTAGGAGCGGGCGTTGACTTCCCGGCTTCGCAGGTCATCTTTGAGAGCCTCGCCATGGGCAACAAGTGGCTTACCATTAGGGAGTTCCACCAGATGCTCGGCCGCGCTGGAAGGCCGCTCTACCACGAGAAGGGCAAAGTCTACATCATAGTCGAGCCGGGGAGGAAGTACTCAGCCCAGATGGAAGGCTCCGAGGACGAGATTGCGTTCAAGTTGCTCACCGCTCCAATTGAGCCCGTCATCGTTGAGTGGAGCGACGAGCTCGAGCAGGACAACGTTCTGGCCCACGCCTGCGTCTTCAATCGTCTCGACGTCATCGAGGACGTGCAAAGTAAATGTCTCGGCGCCAACCAGAGCGCCGAGAAGGTTCTGGAGAAGCTGGAGGAGTATGACTTCGTCCACCTTAATGGCTCCCTCGTCGATGTCACTCCCTACGGAAGGGCCGTGAGCATGAGCTTCCTCCTGCCTAAGGAGGCGAGCTTCATAAGGGAGAGCCTCGGAAAGAGGCCATCAAGGTGGATAGCAATCAAGCTCTTCCCCTTCGAGAACATCTATCTGAGCGGAACGCTCCAGAGAGAGCTTGAAGGCGCCGTGAGGGGAAGGCTGAGCGCCAACGTCTTCTCACCGAGCTTCGCGTCGATCCTGGAAGAGCTCGATAAGGTTATCCCAGAACTCAGCCCGAACGCGGCCGAGAGGCTCTTCACAATCTACCAGGAGTTCTTTATGTGTCCCGAGGATGACTGCACCGAATATGCCATGGAGCGCGTTAGCAACCTGATAATCGAGCTCAGGCGCCAAGGAAAGCACCCCACTCAGATAGCCGACCACTTCAGAACGGTCTACGGGCTGATCGTTTATTCCGGCGACGTCTTCACATGGTTGGACGGCATAATCAGGAAGCTAGAGGCGATTGAGAGAATCGCGAGGGTCTTCCGCGTCAGGGAGGCGGAGAACGAGGCGAAGGTTCTGAGAAGGGAGATTGAAGAGGGAAGAACGCTCGGTAGAGAAGGCCAAAGGGGAAGAGGGGAACACGGTTATCGCCGGTGACTGCTCTTAAGGATAACCGTGTTCTCCTTTTTTGACTTCAGCTTTCTGCAAAGATAAAACCGGGAGATCCAGAGCTCAGCCTATCTGCAGCACCAGCTGAGCTGGATCCCTTATGGCTGGGCCGAGGCCGAGGATGTAGATGGCCAGGTACCAGAAGTAGCGCTCCTCCTCGTCCGGGACTAGGTATTTAAGGCCGTAGTAGACGATGACCAGGATGAAGGTTATCCAGGGGTAGTAGAAGTATGCCCCCAAGTGTGTGACTAGGATATTCTCCAGCCAGTGGACTTCCCTGTATCCGTAGAAGTGAATCGCTACCACCGTCGAGGCTATGTCGAAGTAATGGGCTAAGACTGGGTAGAGGTAGAGCCTCTCGAAGGGCCTCCAGCGGTAGAAGGCAAAAACCGCGAGGAAGCTCACCGCCGTGTGAATCAGCGTCAGCTCGTAGGGTTCCCAGCTCTTGGCGTTGGTGACGAGAAGATAGTTGGCCCACAGCGCTAAAGCCGTCCCCCAGGCAACGTTTATCTTGGGGTATGTCTTGAGCTTTGCATCGGCTATGAGAGCTGGGACTATAAGAACGAAGGCCGTAAAGAATATTCCGGGCGTTAGAATTAGTGGATTCTTGGGGAGGACGCCTCCATCGACCAGCGCCCTTACGGTTGCGCCAAAAACTACCATCGGCGTTACGGCCAGGAAAATCCTCTCATCGACCCTGATTTTGAGGGGCTTAATTATATGCTTATATGAATATATAATTCCGAAGCCGAGCAGAAGGGCATATACAAAGGTGTTGTATGGGTTGTAACCACTCCTCGTGTACATCGGTTCGATGAAGTACTGGTTTATAAAGCTCCACAGGAACTCCAGCATTTTCTCCACCGACTGGAATAACTCCTCCAACTTAAAGGCCTTTTGGGAGGGTTAATAAGTTGGGAGTTAAATTTTTCATCGGAGGTGAAAGAATGCCCTACGGGCATGGATTTGTATATGGACTCGGGGCTGCGTATTTCCTCGGTTTCCTGTTCTCCCTGTTCATAGCAGGGTTCTTTCTGTCGCTAGCGGCCTATCTGGTCGGGATAAAAGAGGCCTCAACGCTTAAGGCGATGCTGGCAATAGTTGGCGGCGGAATCGTTGGAGCAATAGCGTACGCTGTGGTTGCAGTGCTGCTTATCTGGATAGCCCCAATGAATGTCCTTCTCGCGGTAGTAGCATTTATCCTGGCCTACGTATGGGTCATTAAGACGATTTTCAACACCGACTGGGTCAGGGCGTTTTTAGCCTGGATTCTGGCGGCGATAATAGAGGTCGTGGTGGTAGGGCTCCTCGTGCTTCTCGGTCTGGTTGCCCTGGCATGACCCTCTGACTCTCATTATTTTCGGAAAGGTATAAATATCCCGGGCACGCTATACTACGTGATGCCCATGTTCTTCCAACCGGCCGAGGTTCAATTGAGGGAGGTAAAGCCCTTCGAGGAGTTTCCCCTCGGGTTTGGCGAGGGGAGCCTAGCAGGGATCATCTCAACTGACGAACTCGCCAGCACGGTTTTTCTGTACCACCTGGTGGCGAATGCCCTGTCTGAGGGGCCCGTTTATCACGTAGGACCTGGCAGCTCCTTCTCGATTAAAGTGCTCAAGCGCCTCACCGAGGACGTCTCGAACCTCTACCTCGGCAACGTCTACTCAATGGAAGAGCTTTCAGAAGCACTCAAACTCGTGGAAGAGCACTCCCTTATTGTTATATCCCACTTCTCCACGCTTCTCAACAGAAACGCTGAGGTTATTATGGAACTCAGAAGGCTGGTCGATGAGAAAGGCCTGATACTGGTTCTCACCCACACCACAATGGATCTGAACGAACTCGACTTATCCGGCGAGTTCCGAGAACTCTACACACTCCCAGAGCTCTTCGAAAGCCTGCTCGTTCTCAGAACGAACTCCTACCGCGGCCATTACCGGCTGAACATGACCGTCCTCAAAGCTCCGGCCGAGTTCATTTCGAGCATCGGGAATCATTCAATACCGATTGACTCACTCGTTAAGCCGCTCCTCTAACTGTATATCCTTATGTGGCCGAGGCCAAGACCGTACCTGACGTAAAGCGCCAGCGCAAAGAGGAGCAGAACGGCCAGGGTGGCTGCATAGTCCCTCCCACTCATCTTGATGTCGTATAGGAACGTTCTCTTCTTGCTCGCACCCAGAGCGCGGCTCTCGAGGGCTATGCTCAGTTCGTGGGCAGTCTTGAGTGAGGAAACTAGGAGTGGAATCAGGACAACGGTCATCCTCTTCGTTCTGACTATGAAGTTGCCCTTCTCCATTTCCCAGCCGCGTGCCATTTGGGCGTCCATTATGTTTTTCGTCAGCAGGTAGAGGGTCGGAATGTAGCGGAGGGCTATTGAGATCGTCAGCCCGAACTCATAGGGCATGCCCAAGCGAACGAATCCAAGAATAAGGTCTCTCTGGGGCGTTGTCATCAGCAGGATGAAGGTCAGCAGGCCGAAGGTGAGCAGCCTGAAGGAGAAGGAGATTCCGAGGAGGAAGCCCATAAGTCTGGGTCTGTAGATTATCGGCCATACGATTATCGTTATCGTAACGATTGGCAGGAGGGGCTTCAGAAGGCGGAGTTGTTCTTTTATTTCAATCCCTCCAATCAGGCGGCCGTGGAGAAGGGTGGCGAAGAACAGAGGGAGGAGGAAGTAGGGGTCGTTGAAAAGCATTATGCCAGCTATCCCGACTATCGTGCCAATTATCTTGACGCGCGGGTCGAGGCGGTGCAAGAGAGAAGTCCCCTCGCGGTAGAATGAGTACATCATACCCCATCACCCACTATGGCTCTCACGAGATCGCTGACGCTTTTGACGAACCCCACTCCGAGCCGCTCACTTACCCTCAGCAGTTCGGGCTTCTCGAGCCTGTAATCGTGCAGGGGCAGGGAGAAGAACTCTTCTACTGAACCATCAAAAACCTTCCTTCCATCATTAAGAAGCACTACCCTCTCGGCAAGCTCTAAAACTAGCTCCATGTCGTGAGTTATTAGAAGAATTCCATGCCCCTCCTCCCTGAGCTTTTTTATGACCTTAACCACGCTCCGCGAGCTCCTCGCGTCCAGACCGGTCGTCGGCTCGTCGAGGATGAGGTACTTCGGCTTCATCGCCAGAACACAGGCTATGGCCAGGCGCTGCTTTTCCCCACCGCTCAGGGAATAGGGCGTCCTGTCGTCGTATTCCTGGAGATTGACGGACTCCAGCGCCCACCTCACCCGCTCTTCCACCTCACTCTCGCTCAGCCCGAGGTTCTTCGGCCCGAAGGCAACCTCATTGAACACGTTCTCCTCGAAGAACATGTGCTCCGGATTCTGGAAGACGTAGCCAACGACCATGGACAGCTCCGCGACCGTATGTTCAGTTGTCCTCATGCCATCTACGAGAACCTCCCCCCTGGTCGGCTTCAGGAGGCCGTTCAAGTGTTTGGCAAAGGTTGTCTTTCCGGACCCGTTGGGACCTACTAGTGCTGCTATCTCCTCGCCCATCTTAAAGTCTATGCCCCTCAGCGCTTCCTTTTTGTTCTCGTAGATATGCCAAAGATTTTTAACTTCAATCATCGGGGAATTTTCAAGGTTTCGAGTTTAAAAGCTTTCCAAGGTGGTAGCATGAGGGCTAAGGAGGTTGCCTTTGCGGGACTCCTCGCAGCCTTAACTGCGGTTGGGGCCCAGATAAGCGTTCCAATTGGCCCCGTCCCAGTGACGCTTCAGGTGCTCTTCGTACTCATGAGCGGGCTGATTCTGAGGGCAAGGCTTGGACTTCTCAGTCAGCTCGTCTACGTTGTCATGGGGGCAGTGGGTCTCCCAGTGTTCGCCAACTTCCATGGCGGCTTTGCAGTTATCTACGGCCCGACTGGCGGCTACATAGTAGCGTTTCCCATAGCGGCCTATCTTACCGGGCTGTTCACTGAAAGGCTTGGCAGAAGAGGAATGCTCATCGGCTCCATCCTGGGAGTTGGGATTATATACCTCCTTGGCTGGCTGAGGCTCGGCCTCTTCATGGGAGGGGACTTCGAAAAGGCCTTCCTCCTCGGCGTCACTCCATTCCTGCCAGTGGATACAGTTAAAGCCGCTGTTGCCATTGTGATAGCAGACAGGGTCAGAAAAGCGGTGGAAATAGGGTGAAAAGAAGTCACCAGTCTTCCATTGCTTCTTTCAATATTCCAACTGCCTGCTTCTGGTGCAGTGCGGCCTTCCTTAAGTCTATGAAGATGTAAACTCTGGGGAAGTTTGAAACAACGGGACCGTATCTACTTGCGTTCGCATAGTAAGCTGCTGCGGTGTCGTTCTGAGTCATAGCGAGCCCGAGCGTTTCGTTGTCCATTCCTCCGGCCACAGCCTCTCTGTACATTGTGTTGAACTTCTCAAGCGCCCGCTTGTACTGGATGTAGTAGTAGAAGTTGAATGTCATGAAGTCTGTTCCTCCAATGACAATAACCGGAGCAACTGGCACGAATTGGGAGTAGCCCAAGTTGTTCATGAGCATTTCCCTGAAGAATGCTTCCCACTCCGGACCTGTCCTTGCGACGCTGTATTCTATGGTTAGTCCGGTCACGAAAACCTTGCCGCTTCCCAGCGAATATATCGCTGTGCTTGGTTTGTTGTAATCAGGGGTTCCCGAGGGTGCCTGAACTGTAATTATCTCCGCGTTAGCTGGCAGGTTGATGAAGTAGCCGTGGCTCGCGTAGCTGCTCACCAGAGTTGTGCCGTTGGCTATCAGATAATCGTAGCTTGAGTAACCCTGCACTATCTCCGCTCCTCCGGGTAGAGGTGTTGTCCATACCCCTCCGTGCCATCCCCAGTTGGCGGCATGTATCTCTAGGATTCCTCCGGCCCTCACATACTCCTCGAGCTTGTTCATCTGAGTGCCGAGGTCGTCGTAGAATGCCTGCGGCTGGTCGCTTACAATGATTATCATATCGTAGGTCTCGATTAGCTCTTGGGCAGTTTTGTTCTTCAGCTCTCCCGAGGTCATAACGTCGTAAGGTACCCCCATATCCGTGAGCATGTTCTCCAATGCAGGTAAGTTCCAGGCGTCTACGTTTTTCAGAATCAGAATATTGTATCCGCTCATGGGCCCAGCAGAAACAATACCTGGGCTAAATACGCCCATCACACTAAATAGAATTAGCAGCGATACCGCTGCGCTGAGAATTTTTTTCATAAATCATCTCTCCCTTTGGTCCGAACCAAGCAGAAGAACTTTCGAACTTCTGCCATGTTAATTATGTCGCTTCTACTATTTAAGGGTTCCCACGAAAATTTGGAAAAATTTCCGGCAAATCTGGGTTCAGAGCTTCCTCAGCGTCTCCTCTGCAAAGTGGACGTCGAACTGGTTTCTCACCTTAAAGAAGCTCAACGTAACCTTCGGGTTTCTCTTGGCAAGCTCCTCGATGGAGACGGGCTCGTAGTCGAGGAACTCCGTAATCCTGCTCAGGCTTTTGTAACCCTCTGCCAATGCCGCTTCTATAGCATCCTTCAGCGCGTTGGATTCATAGACGGCGTGCGTCATCTCCGCAGTCCCGTCGCGCCAGACCGGAATTAGGGCTTTGGGTTCGTTCTCATAGAAGAGACCAGTCAGGTAATTTACCAGGAAGGGCATTATGAGTGGCATGTTGCCCTCGGCGAGAAATATTGACTCTCCGGATGGAAGGGCGTTTAGAAGGGCTTCGAGCTTGTTCCTTCCTTTGGCCGGCAGGGGGTTTAAGACGTGAAGGGAATAGAGCTTCAGCTTGTCTTTCCTCACGATGGTTATTACATCATCTATGCGCTTGCTCATCAGAAGCCGCCTTTCAGTAAGCTTTACCACAGGCTCGTCGTTTACTGGTATCGTGTAGTTCTCCCAGCGCTTCTCTGGGTAGGCCAGGATGTATGCTCTCATGGGCGGAAGTTAGATGGACCGTTTAAAAGTTTTTTCTCAATTTCCTGTCACTTGTATAAATTTCTCTCCAAAAATTTTAAATTTTGCCGGTTCTTTGATATTTTAGTGGGATAGATGATACTAAGGACCATGAGTACTTGGTATCTTGGCAACGTATTTATACCCTTCTTCGCAAGCAGTCCCAGGATGGGGCGGTGAGGACGAAGTCACCGAGAGCGATTTCGAGGCGCTGGAAGAGTACCTGAAGAAGGAAAGAATGGAAGCTGAAGCCATAAAATTCACGACGGATTACGCGGTTAGAGTTCACTTCTACCGCTGACGCCATCTTTTTAAATCCTCCTTATCTCTTTAAGCCGGGAGGTGACGGCCGTGACCGTCAAGGTCCGCTTTGACAAGGAAGTGAGAGACTACGCCAAGAGCGAGAAAGTTAAAGATTCCGTTCTCAAGCTCACCGAGACGGCCCTCGCTCAGGCCCTTGAGAAGTTCCACAGGAGAATGATTGTCATCGAAGGAGACAGCCTGAGGAAGGCTGAACTGGCTGGAATCCTAGCAGGAGCCTCTGCAAAGGTTCTAAGCGAGATAATCGACGAGCTGAAGGAGAAGAGGCTCCGCGATGAGAGCGAGGATAAAATCGAGGTTCTCTACGCCACCGATGCCCTTGGAGAGGAAACCTTCGGAAGGAAGCGGTACGAGGCTTTTAGAAAGCACTTCGACGTTCTGGCCGGTTCTGACGTTAATGTCAAGGCCGTAACCTTCAAGCACACCCGGGACATACTAGGAAGAACCTACGACCTCCTTGTTCTTGACCTAAGCTACGACTACTCCCCCAATGACCTCGGAAGGATAATCGAGACGGTCAGGGGAGGCGGCCTAATACTCGTGCTGGCTCATCCGTTCGAGAAGTGGAAGAACATGTGGACTGGCTTTCACAAGAGCCTCGTTACTCCTCCGTACACCATCGACGACGTCAAGAAGCGCTTCAACAGGAGGCTCATAAGAAAGTTCACTGAGCACGATGGCATCTACATAATCACCGAGAACGGGAAGGCCAAAAAGAAGCCTAAGCGGAACAAGAGCCAGGCCAAGGTGAAGGCCAGAAAGGGCGTCGATATTCCCGAAGAAACTATCTTCCCGCGCGAGCTCTACGAGATGGCCTTGACTGGGGGCCAGGTTGAAGTCCTGAAGGCCTTTGAGGAGCTGGTGGAGAACGAGGGTATGGTCGTTCTCACCGCCGACAGGGGCAGGGGTAAGAGCGTCTCCGTTGGAATAGCGGCGATAGGCCTGGCTTTGGCCCTGAAAAAGAGGATGAGGATAGTTATTACTGCACCTGAGCCAGAAAACGTTCAGAGCCTCTTCCGCTTCGCCAGGAGGGCTCTGGAAAAGCTCGGCTTCAATCCAAATGTTATAGAAGAGAAGGGACTCATAAAGGAGCTCTACGCGAGGAAAATAGGCCTGCGCTATTATCCACCGACCGAGGGTTACAAAAAGAATGCCGACCTCTACATCCTCGACGAGGCTGCTGGAATCCATGTGCCGATACTCCACAAGTACCTCAACAAGCCCCGCGTGGTTTACTCCTCAACGGTTCACGGCTATGAAGGAGCTGGAAGGGGCTTCTCCGTCAAGTTCCTCAAAAGGGCAAAAGAGAAGCGCCAGTTCAAGGAGCTCCACATGGACGAGCCGATACGTTATGCTGAGGGCGACCCGATAGAGAAGTGGCTCTTCGATGTTCTCCTGCTCGATGCAGAGCCGGTTAAGCTCACCGAGGAGGACTACGAGCTGATTAAGAATAAGGAGGTCTACTTCGAGGAGCCCGACATGGATGACTGGTTCGAAAACGACAGGAAAGACCTGAGGAACTTCGTCGGCATATATATCCTCGCCCACTATCGCAACAGACCGAGCGACGTGGCCCTTCTCGCGGATGCACCCCACCACGAGGCTCGCGTTCTGCGGCTGAAGAACGGGAAAATAGTAACGGCCATACAGATAGCCAAAGAAGGAAACATCCCGAAGAAAGTTATAGACAAGATGGCCAAGGGCTATAAGCCGAGGGGCAACATAATCCCCGACATGATGGTGAAGCACCACTACCTGAAGGAGTTTGCCAAGCTTAAGGGCTACCGCATAGTCAGAATCGCCACGCATCCAGACGCGATGGATAGGGGGCTTGGAAGCAAGGCACTGGAGCTCCTCGAAAAGGAAGCGAGGGAGAAGGGCCTCGACTGGATAGGCTCGGGCTTTGGCGCGAGTGAAGAGCTCATACGGTTCTGGGTCAGGAACGGCTTTGCAGTTGTACATCTCAGCCCCGCTAGGAACCTCGTGAGCGGGGAATACACGGCCATAGTACTCAAGCCCCTCAGCGAGAGGGCGGAGAAGCTCATAAAAAAGGCCAACGATGAGTTCAGAATCCGCCTCACGGAGTGGCTTGGCGATACTCACAGGGATTTGGAGCCCGAAATAGCGCGCTGGCTCTTTGAAAGTCCCTTCGGTGAAGCCGTGGATTATCCGATACACCTGACCGAGACGCAGAAGAAGCGCCTCGACGCCTTCACGGGCAAGGTGCTCACATACGATACCGTCGTTGATGCGGTTAAACCCATAGTCAAACTCTACTTCCTCGACGGCTGGATGAAACCGTATCTCGACGAGAGGCAGATAAAACTGCTGATTTACAGGGTCCTGCAGGCCCACAACTGGGAAGAGACGGCCAAGCTCATAGACAGGACGGAAATCTTCACCATGATTGAAGTTAGGGACATCATCAGGGGGCTCTGGTACTACTATAAACGGGTAATTGGCTAAGGCCTTAAACTAACTTTTTATAGGATTGCCACGTAATTCATCCGATGCATCCATCACAGCGGTGACAGCTATGTCAGGTAGCAACTGGGAGAGGATAGTTTCGATAACCAAGGAGGGGATGAGAAGTATTGGAATGATGCGGCGGAAGATAAGCAGGGGTAAGAGGATAGCATTGCTTATAGATGGCCCAAACATCCTCCGAAAGGAATTCGGTGTTAGGCTTGAAGACATAGTGGAGGCCCTTGAGGGTATTGGTGACCTCAGGGTTGCAAAGGTTATACTCAACCAGTATGCGCCCCAGGGGCTGATAGAGGCAGTTGCCAACCAGGGGCTTGATGTGGTGGTAGTTTCTGGAGAGACCGGTGTCAAGCTTGCCGTTGAGGCCATGAGGGAAATCTACAACCCCAACATCGACGTAATTGCCCTTGCCACGAGAAACGCGGAGTTCCTGCCGGTGATTCTCAAGGCAAAGGAGAAGGGAAAGGAGACGATAGTCATAGGAATAGAGCCCGGCTTCAGTGCAGCGCTCAAACATGCCGCGGATTACGCAGTAATATTGACTCCAAAGGGTGAGGGAGAATGAAGGAGGCGCTCTTCAAGGTTCTCAAGCGTGGAGAGAAGGAAGTGCCCCCCGAGAAACCCCCAAAGCCGAAGAGCAAGAGGAGCATAGGCCTCATCATCGACGGGCCGAACATCCTCAGGAAGGAGTTCTGGATAAAGCTGGAGGACATAGTTGAGGCACTCGATAGGATCGGCACGATTCGCGTGGCCAAGGTCGTTCTCAACCAGTATGCGCCCCAGGGGCTGATAGAGGCGGTGGTAAACCAGGGACTTGAGCCGATAATCGTTGCCGGCGACACCGACGTGAGGATAGCGATAGAGGCTATGGAGCTTATATACAACTCTGACGTTGAGGTAATCGCATTGGCGACGCGTGACGCGGATTTTCTGCCCATAATCAACGAGGTCAAGAGGAAGGGAAAGGAGACGATAGTTATAGGAGTTGAGCCGGGCTTTTCTGTGGCCCTTCAGAATGCCGCCGATTACGTTATCAAAATGGAAAGCAAAGGGGGAGATTTGTCCGGGGGCAAATAGCTTTTAAATCCTTTTCCTAGCCTATCTTGGTGGGAGAAGTGATAGTTGAAATCGTCGCGTTCATTGTGGGGTTCGTCTTTCTGATCAAGGGAAGCGATTTCTTCGTAGAAGCAGCCTCGCGCGTGGCGAAAGGCTTTGGGGTGAGCGAGTTCATCATAGCGCTCGTTCTGGCCAGCATAGCGACGACCCTGCCTGAGGTAACGGTATCGGCGCTGGCAGCATACGGTGGAAACAGTGGTATAGCCCTTGGAAACGCCATCGGAAGTGCGCTGGCGAACATCACCCTGATACTTGGAATATCCTCACTCATCCTTCCGCTCAACGTTGAGGCAACCGCCTGGAAGAACTCCCTCTTCATGGTTGTCGTTACTGCATACGCCGCTTTCCTGATGTATGACGGGACGATAAGCAGGCTCGACGGGGCGAGCTTAATCCTTATCTACTTCGGCTTCCTTTACTACCTCTACCGGAAGCACATGGTCCCCGGGGAGATGAACGCCGGGCGCGGCAATCCGAAGAGGGATGTTCTCATAATGCTCGGCAGTGGTCTCGTGGTGGTTGTCGGTGCGAGGCTGGTCGTCGACAGCGCGGTAACTCTCGCGAGGGAAATGGGAGTCCCAGAGGTCGTCATAGGGCTTACCCTCGTCTCAATAGGGACATCCCTCCCGGAGCTCACCAACTCCCTCATGGCAACACTCAAGAAGCTTCCCAACATCAGCGTCGGCAACATAATCGGTGCCAACATCCTCGACGTGCTCATGGTCATAGGCATCGCCTCGGTGATAAGGCCCATAGGGGTTGATCCGGGTATATTCTCATTCACCCTCCCACTGACGCTGGTGGTCATGGTAATCCTTACACTCTCCCTACGCTTCACCGGAAAGGTGAGCAGGGTCACTGGGGTAGTCTTCCTGGCGATATACTCTTACTTCCTCTACGTCCAGTTCAGCACTTGAGTTACATTTTTGTTTTTCCCATTTCTGGGAAGCAAAGCTTTATTTAGTCCATATATTACTCCCTTATTGAAACGTATAATCAATTACTGGAGGTGACATCATGAGAAAGTTTGCCGCGTTGTTCATCCTGCTGCTCCTTGTTGGGGCCATCGGTGCTGCAAGGCCCGTAAAGGCTCAGGAGGAGCTTACCGTCTACTCCTATGACAGCATAGAGTGGTGGATGAAGGAGATAGTTCCGATGTTCGAGGAGAAGTACGGCGTTAAGGTTAACCTCGTCCTCATAGGCGACGCTGGAGAGGTCCTCAATAGGCTTATCCTCGAGAAGGACAGCCCGCAGGCTGACGTCGTCGTTGGAATAGACAACAGCTACCTCGCGAAGGCTATAGACGCTGGCGTGCTGGAGCCATATAAGCCAGAGAACGCCGACGTTATTCCCCAGTGGATAATCAATAACTTCGACCCGACATTCCACCTCACGCCCTACGACTACGGCTACATAGCCATCAACTACCGCAAGGACATGGTTCAGAACCCGCCGACCAGCCTTGAAGACCTCATCAAGCCCGAGTGGAAGGGCAAGCTTATCATCGAGGATCCGAGAACCAGCTCGCCGGGAATGGCCTTTCTCCTGTGGACAATAGCCGTTTATGGCGACGACTGGCTCTACTACTGGGAGAAGCTCAAGAAGAACAACGTCCAGATCGTCGAGGGCTGGAGCGCGGCCTGGGGAGCTTTCACCAAGGGCGAGTATCCGCTCGTGCTCAGCTACGCCACCTCGCCAGCCGCAACCGTTTACTACGAGAACAACACCAACATCGGTGCTGTTGCCTTCACTGAGGGCAACTACCTCCAGATCGAGGGTGCTGGAATAGTCAAGGGCGCCAGGCACCCAGAGCTCGCCAAGAAGTTCATAGAGTTCCTCATCAGCGAGGAGGCCCAGGAGAAGCTTCCGGTCAACCAGTGGATGTACCCTGTCAACAAGAACATCCAGCTTCCCGAGGTCTTCCAGTACGCGGTTGAGGTCGACAAGCCCGTCACCGTTGACCCGGCCGAGATAGAGAAGAACTACGAGGCCTGGCTCAAGCAGTGGACCGAACTCATGGTCGAGGGCAAGAGCGCTGACGAGATACTCGGCAAGACGACCACCGAAACCAGCGGGGAAACTGATAACGCCGGCATCTGCGGACCGGCCCTGATAGTCGGCCTTGCTATAGTGCCGCTCCTCCTTAGGAGGAGGCGCTGAATTCTTCTTCCCTTTTCTTCCCACCGTAACTTTTATAAGAGCGCCCTTTAACCACTAACCCGAGGGCCCGTAGCCTAGCAGGATAGGGCGCCGGCCTTCTAAGCCGGAGGTCGCGGGTTCGAATCCCGCCGGGCCCGCCAGTTCTACAAACTTCGCCTTCGCGAAGTTTGATCAAGGCTCGTGATTGCTTTTCAGAGTGTCTTCTTTTAGAGTGTACCTTATCAAAAGGCGGATTCTAGTTGGATTTCCTTGTTCTTAGCCGATCTTCACCGAGTCCCCTCAAATACGGCGCCCTACGGGCGTCAAAAAGAAAAAACGGACTCAAATCCTAATAGCAAATTTCAAGTGAAATCACACCCTAACTGCCAAAATTTTAATGTGCACCGTTTAAACGGCCAATCCAAATAGAAATCACAAACTTTAATCAAACTTTGCAGTGTAATGCTTCCAAATATTTCAACTTTTCAAATTAAATTTAAGTATGGGAAGCACGAAAGTGTTGTTTGGGGTATAAAGATGAGTACTTTTACCGTTGAGTGGAGAGTGTTATGGGCTTTATTGTAGGTATTCTCAATGGTGTAAACAAAGCAGACGAGATGCAACAAAAGATAAACATAATAATGGTAACGTCTGGAACTGCCCTCTCATACTTCGGGGGAACTATAAATCCCGAATGGGCTGTGGATTCCGTTGTTCAATTGCTTGTAAACTATATTATTGGATTGTCCATTGGGGGTGTCATAGGCTTAATGTTCTTGGCAGTTTTGGATATGATAAATTTTTAGATAAAGAGATTAGAGCCAAAAAGCCACTCACGGGTACAACCTACTGGGCGTCCTCGGGAAGAGAGTGGCCCAGCGGACGTGGTCGAGCTTCAGCACCCAGGCGACGAGCCTCTCTAGGCCGAGGCCGAAGCCACTGTGCGGAACGCTGCCGTACTTCCTCAGGTCGAGGTACCACTCGTAGTCCTTGGGATCCATGCCCTCGTCGAGAATCCTCTGCACGAGCTTGTCGTAGTCGTCCTCACGCTGGCTTCCACCGATGACCTCGCCGTACCCTTCTGGCGCGAGCATGTCTGCCGCGAGAACCTTCCTCGGGTCTTCTGGGTCTTCCTTCATGTAGAAGGCCTTGGCGTGCTTAGGATAGCCGTAGACGAAGAACGGGCTCTCGAACTCCTGCGTTAAAATCCTCTCCTCGTCGGCGCCCATGTCCTCGCCCCACTCTATCTGAACGCCCTTGCTCTGAAGTATGTCTATTGCCTCGTCGTAGCTTATCCTCGGGAACGGCGGAACCGTGTTCTTGAGCGTCGTTAAGTCCTTCCTTAAGGTCTCGATATCGCTCCTTCTCAGCTCAAGCGTCCTCTGCACCATGTAGCTGACGAGCTCCTCCTCAACCTTCATGATGTCCCAGAGGTCCATCCAGGCAGCCTCAAGCTCGAGGTGCCAGAACTCTGTGAGGTGCCTCCTCGTCCTGCTCTTTTCAGCCCTGAAGCTCGGCGTGAACGACCAGACCTTCTCTAGGCCGAAGATGGCTGCCTCTAGGTAGAGCTGGGCCGACTGACTCAGGTAGGCGTAGCGGTCGAAGTACTTGAGCTTGAAGAGCGTTGCGCCTCCTTCAACAGCTCCAGTGACGAGTATCGGCGGGAAGACCTCGTACCAGCCGTCCTGGAGGAGCCACTCTCTAGCTGCTTGCATCATGGTTGCCTTGACCTTCATTATGCCCGCAACCTTCGGCGAGTGAAGGTGCAGGTGTCTCACGTCGAGCAGGAACTCGTCGCTTGCGTCCTTCGTTATCGGGAAGAACTCGACGTTCTGGATGACCTGAATTTTATCGGCCTGGACCTCCACACCCGTCGGAGCCCTTGGATCGGCCTTAACAACGCCCTCAATGATAACGCTCGACTCAATTCCGACCTTCTTGGCCTCGGCATAGGCCTCTTCACTCAGCTCCTTCTTGAATATTGTCTGAACTATTCCACTCGAGTCTCTAAGCACTATGAAGACCTTCTTTCCGACTTCCCTCTTTCTGTAAACCCATCCGGCGAGCTTGACGCGCCTACCTTCCATCTCGGGCCTAACGTCCGCGCAATAAATCTTATCAATCATCATTACCACCTCCAGAGGCTTTGAAATGGGCTTTATAACGGTAGCGATTCCAGACTACCCACGTTAACAGAAGAGCGTCAATTTATCCACGGCTCAAGGGCGGTTATTCCCTTCCTTATCATCAGTATTGGCGGCATGGCTTTACTTTTCCCTTTTCTGCATTTAAATCCTTTGGGCGATTTTATGTCATTATGTCAAAATTTTTAAGTATCCAGATGGCATATATTCAAAGGGTGATGGAATGTTTGCGCTCATTGGTGCGGTGGTCGATGCTGAAAAGGTTCTGAAAAATCATGCAGTTTTGGTTGATGGAACCGAGGTAATCAACGTTATTCCCAGAGATAAGCTTGGAGAATACGGAGTTGATGAAATCTACGGTGGAGATGGTTACCTTGTTCTGCCAGGTCTAATCAACACCCACACCCACGTAGCCATGGCCAAACTCCGCGGACTCGGCGAGGATCTGCCAATAGAGCGCTGGCTCAAGGAGGTAATCTGGCCCACTGAGCTCACCTGGACGCCCGAGGAAATCCGCCGCTGGGCGCTCCTTGGAATGGCGGAGGCTTTGGCCAACGGCTCCACGACGATAAACGACCACTACTTCTTTGCCGATGAGATAGCCGGGGCCGCTCGGGAGCTTGGAATACGCGCCTTCATCGGCCAGACGGTGATGGACCTGGTGGACTTTCCCCTCGCGGAGCCTGAAAAGGGCTTCAAGTTCTTCAAGCACTGGGAAGGAAAAGACGAACTCGTCAAACCCACTTTAGCTCCCCATGCAACGAATACAGTCTCACTTGAGCTCATGCGCGAAATCGGTGCCTTTGCCCGCGAGAGAAATGCCCTACTTCACGTCCACCTCTCCCAGAGCAGGGAGGAGGTCAGGGCCGTTAAGGAGCGCTACGGACTCGCTCCCGTGGAATACCTTGCTGAGGCCGGCGTTCTCCATGAAAACCTCATTGGCGTGCACGGAATATACCTGAGCGAGGAGGAAGTTCAGTTCTACTCCCAAAGCGGAGCCACTCTCGTCCATTGCTCCCTCAGTATGGCGAAGCTTGAGGCAAGGATAGCTCCGATAATTGAGCTTTACACCGCAGGGACGAACATAGCGCTGGGCAACGACTCTCCGAACCCCGTTGGCGTTATGGACATGTTCACTGAAATGCGCTTTGCGGCAGTGCTTAACAAGGTCTGGAGAAAGAGAACGGACGTGGCCAGCACGAGGGAGGTTTTCAGCTGGGCCACCATTGGTGGAGTTAGAGCTCTGAAGCTTAAAGCTGGGCTGATAAAACCCGGCTATCTCGCCGACCTTGTGCTCATAAACGCGAGAAAGCCCCAGTTCCTGCCCGGGGAGAACGTTTACTCCCATCTCATTTACTCCACAAGGGGAAGCGACGTCGAGCTCGTTGTTGTGAACGGAGAAATAATCTATAAAAACGGCGTCCTGGTAAAGTTTGGAAAAACGCTGGAAGAATTATGGGAAGAGCTCAGACCTTCCGAACGATGAGCTTGACGCCATCAACGTTGATGACCTCGACGGTGTCCCCTATCTTCAGCCTCTCCTCGCTGAGGGCTATCCACTTATCTCCCTCGAGCTCGACGATGTAATGCTCCTTTCCGACCCCGACAACCTTTTCCTTTTACCTTTGAGCTCAAAAGTGTACTTCGGTTTTCCAATGTCCTGGACGTCCCTCTTGATGTACCTCCCGACGACCATGTAGGAAATCACTGCCGCCACGAGTGAAACGACGAAGGACTCGGTGAAGCCCCGGCCGAAGCCGAGGAGCAGCCCAAGGACGGCGAAGGCAACGCCTATTGGAGTTATGAAAGCAGTGACCATCATGTCGAGCACTATTATCAGCAGCCCCAAAATTAAGAGGGAGATGGGAAGGGCATCCATGGCCGCTCGCCATTGGTCGTTAGCCCATAATGTCCTTAAGCGTTTCGAGGTCAAGATTGCTGGAGTTCCCGGCTTACTCAACGGGCTTCTTTTCGCTCTTCGGTGCCTTTGGCAGTTCGGTGTCTTTCACCTTCTGGAGGATTCTCAGCAGGCCTATCAGCGCCTCAGTATCGTACGGGACGATGAGGTTGCCATACTTGGCCAGTTCAGGCAACTTCTCGATGTACTGGAGGGTTAGGTACTTCTCGTCTGGCATCTTCAGCGCCTCAAGGACCTTCCTTATGGCCTCGGCCTGGCCCTCCGCGATTAGTATCTGCCTCTGCTTCTCACCTTCGGCTCTTAATATCGCTGCTTGCTTCTGTCCCTCGGCCTCTTTGATGGCGCTCTCCTTCTTACCCTCCGCAAGGAGAATCATGGCTCTCTTCTCACGCTCGGCAGTCATTTGCTTGGCCATTGCCTCCTGAAGTCCTTCGGCGGGTCAATCCTCTGTATCTCAACGCGCGTTATTCTGACACCCCAGCGGTCGGTTATCTTGTCGAGCTCTTCCCTAAGCCTGGCGTTGATGATGTCCCTGCCGCTTAGGGTTTCATCAAGCTCTATCTCACCGATTATTGCACGCAGGTTGGTCTGGGCGAGCTTGACGATGGCCAGAAGGAAGTCGCTGACGTTGTAAACGGCCTTAACAGGGTCGAGAATCTGGTAGTAGACAACGGCATCAACGGTGACGACGACGTTATCCTTACAGATGACTTCCTGTGGTGGAACATCCACGACGTGTTCGCGCATGTCTACGACCCTTACGCGCTCCATGAAGGGTATTATGAAGTGTATTCCTGGCTCGAGGATTCTGTTGAACTTTCCGAGCCTCTCGACGAGGCCTTTCTGTTACGGTCGGATCACTTTGACGCTCAGCAGGAGCATTATCAAAGGAAACACTCCCAGAATCAGCAGGGCGGTACTTGCGAAAGCAGACATTACCATCACCAATGGTTAGTTTTCAAACTCAAAAAGAATAAAATTGCTTATAAACATTTCTGTTGAAGGACGGCTTTATAAACCCCTCCACCTTCTGAAGGTCGGGTGAGAGAAAATGGGAAGGCCAGTCTTCCTTGGCAAGGCTTACGTCCACTGGTGTGGAGAGTGCAACGTTCCGCTCATCGGCGAGAGCTGTGCGGTTCACGGAAAGGATGGCGTCTTCAAGCTCAACATCACTCCGCCCGGCGACCTGCGCTTCGCCTTCGAGAGAGACATCGAGTTTATCCGCTCGGTCTTTAAGGAGCACTACGGTGTGGATATCGGCGAGCTCTTCGATGGAAAGGTCGTCCTGCTCAACAAGACCCCAGGCGAAGATGACGCCTACGAGATAATCCTTGACGGCTACGTCTTCGGCTGGCTCCGCTTTGACCCCATCGAGCTCCGCTGGAAGCCGGGATTAAAGGTCGAGGGTGCAATCGCCCTGTGGAAACGCTTTGGGAAGACAATGAAGAAATGGATAATCGTTGATGAGGGCGCGATAGAGCCCATCCTTAGCGGCTCGAACCTCCTTTCGGTCGGCATCTTGGAGGCCGAAGAGAGCATACAGCGGAACGATGACGTTGTTATCATCTCCCCAAATGGTGAGGTCGTAACGACGGGCATAGCGAAGAAGGACTACGAGGCGTTAGTGGCCAAGGAGCGCGGAACGGGCGTCAAAGTCAGGCGGCAGAAAAGTATAACCTACCGCGAGGGCAGAAAGGCCACGATGGAAGACGTCCTCAGGGCCAACAGCATCGAGCTGGGGAAGAAGGTAGAAGAGGCAAGGCGCTTCATGAGGAAGACCGCGATGCGCTACGCTGACCTGCCGATAGCGGTGGCATTCTCTGGAGGAAAGGACAGCCTTGCCGTTCTCGGCCTTGCTTTGGAAGAGTTCGGCGATGAGGGCTTCACAGTCTTCTTCAACAACACCGGAATAGAGTTCCCCGAAACGCTTGAATACGTCGAAGAGCTCAGGAAGGAACTTGAGCCGAAGGGCATAAAGTTTGTCGTTGCAGATGCCGGCGACGCCTTCTGGAGGGCACTTCATGTCTTCTCCCCACCTGGGAGGGACTACCGCTGGTGCTGTAAGGTCACAAAACTTGGTCCGATAACGATGGCGATAAAGGAGAACTACCCGAAGGGCATCCTGATGTTCGTCGGCCAGAGGAAGTACGAGAGCATAAAGCGTTTCAAGCAGCCGAGGGTGTGGAAGAACCCGTGGGTGCCCAACGAGACCGGGGCATCGCCGATATTCCACTGGCGTGCCCTTGAGGTGTGGCTCTACATCTTCTCCCGCGGGCTGAAATATAACCCCCTCTATGAGGATAGGCTCGACAGGATAGGTTGCTTTCTCTGTCCGAGCTCATCTCTGGCGGAAATCTACATGCTGAAGGAGGAGAAGCCCGAGCTCTGGGCCAAGTGGGAAAACGAACTCGAGCGCTGGAAGAGGCGCTTCAACCTTCCCGAAGAGTGGATAACCTACGGCTTCTGGCGCTGGAAGAAGCTGAGCAAGGGTAAGAAGGCAATAGCAAAAAAGCTCGGCGTTGATATTCCAGAAGAGCGCTCCTGGGAGCCAGTCAGGTACTCCCTAGAAGAGGAAAACGGCGTCTTCACAGTCCGCTTCAACACCGTCGTTAACCTTAAGAGGATTCGTGAAGTTGCCCCAATCCTCGGAGAAGTTGAGGAAGGCGAAAACTACATAAGGGCGGGGATGGTTACCTTTAGAGTAGACGGCGCCTACACAGAAGACTTTAACGAAGGGGTTCAGGCCTACTACCTCGTCAAGAGGGCCTACGAGTGCGTTGGCTGTGGTGTCTGCGTGGGCAAGTGTCCTGAAGGAGCACTCAGCATAGACCCCGTGAGCAAAAAGATAATGGTGAATCCCGAGCTCTGCATCCACTGCAGGGAGTGTATGGACGTATGTCCACTCCTGAAAATCAAAAATCCCGAAGAAGGAAGTCAGCTCTGATTGGGCTATTCATGACTCTCTTCATTTTGACAGCCCCTCTGGCGGGCGGACAGACCTATAACTATGAAATAAACGCCTACGCGGTCTATTTTGAGGTCATCAGTCCAGACGATATTAAGGAAACTATAGAGATAGACCTAACATCACATACAAACCTGAGCCAGTACGTTATCTACACGGACTACCCGGTTGATAACCCGAGCGCTGTGATGGACTTTAGTGGGGGGGTATCTCCGATGAACGTGACCGTCCGGGAGGTTCTCGGGGGAACGAACGCGATTTACCTCAACTTTCCGACGCTGAAATCAGGCCAAAGCGCCAAGATACGGCTCAGTTTCACTACCCGGGGAATGATAAGTGAGGTCGATGGCAAGGAGCAGTTCACTTACTACATAAAGTTCAGCCAGCCTGTCGGGCTGTTCCATATGCAGCTCCTCATCCCGAAGGGATATGCCATACTCTCACCTATAATCCCCTCGCCCGACAAAGTGGAGAGCTCAACGAACAGGCTTCTCCTAGAGTGGACGCGCAGCAACATACGCGCTGGCGACGAGTTCTACTTCATCGCTGGCTTTTCAGGCGAG
This sequence comes from Thermococcus piezophilus, assembly GCF_001647085.1. Lineage (NCBI taxonomy): Archaea > Methanobacteriati > Methanobacteriota > Thermococci > Thermococcales > Thermococcaceae > Thermococcus > Thermococcus piezophilus. The sequence goes on along the minus strand of NZ_CP015520.1, from coordinate 69,018 downwards.
ATCAAAATCAATCAGCCCTCAATCTGGGGCTACATTGGTATTTTCGCTCTTGGTCTGCTCCTCGGGGCGGGCAGTGTCTATGGCTACGTTCTCTACCGTGAGAAGAAGCGCGAGAGGGAAAGGGAGCACCTGAGGAGCGATGAGGAGAAGATACTGGCAATCCTCCGTGAGGGTCCAGTTCTCCAGAGCGAGCTCGCTGAAAAGCTCGGCGTTTCCAAAGCGAAGGTCAGCATAATCCTCCGCGAAATGGAGGAGAAGAGTCTGATCACGCGTGTGAAAGAGGGCAGGACGTACAGGGTCTATCTGAGGGAGTAGTGTATGAGTTAGTATAGTAAATTTGTTACAATGTATAAAAACGCTATGAATACACTTTCAAACGAAAAACTTAAATATATTAATTGTGCAAGTAATTTTGACCACCCTTTGAGGGGAGACGAATGCAGAGGCATATAGTATGGTTGATTGCTCTTTTGGTTTTTGGAACAATGCTGCAGGGAGCAAGTGCAGCCAACTATGGTATCCAGCCAGAGATTTATACCTACCAAGTGTCCGTGAATGGCCAGATGATTCCCATAACAGTGAAAAATGGGATGGTTTCCATCCCAGATGCACCCGGAATAGACAGGAAGAGTGTTTTCATGACTGTCAACAAATATTTTGCAGAACTTCATAGACGTGCTTCTGCAAAGAATTCTATTTCTGGATCTAGTTCTCCTGAAAGTATTATTGAATGGTACGGTCCGGACTTTGACTATAGGGAGAGAAAAATATTCAGCGTTCCTCACCAGGGTGACGTGTATATTTCTGCATATGCATACCTCAGCATCGAGAAAGATCAGTTTTCAGTAGTCAGTGTTGGGGGGTACTCCTCAGGAGCTAGCTGGCTGGAGCCTTATGATTACTGGTGGTCTCAAAGTTATCCTGCAGAGACGGCCTCACTGAGTATCAAACTAAAGTTTGTGGGCATAAGTGTAAGCGTCTCGGTTCCATTGGGAGCAGGTTTCACCGGGAACTCTGATACGGCAACATATTCAGGAGTACTCCACAATACTGATTATATAGGCAGGGATTACTCCGGTATAGAGGCGGCTTCAACTGGGGGGATATGGAAGATAGAAGACCATACCCTCAGCTCGTTCTACTTTGGGGGAACGGTATTTTACGACCAGGGTGCCAACTTATATAAAGTCAGGGAGGGTGGAAGTTGAAAAAGACACTTTCTCTTTTTTTAATTTTCGTTTTAGTGGGGGGAGTATCTATCGGCATCTATTATTACAAAAATCCCACCTCAGAGACCAATTCACCAGAAGCTCCTCCAGTGTTACACTGCACTGGCCAAACTTTAAACCTCTCGGCGTTTCTGGGAAAGGAGTGGATAGACTATACGATTAAACGGCTGAACCTCGCTAAATGTCCAGATGGTGGATTCACCGAGATTGTTGACACCATCACACCGGACTTACACTCAACTTATTATTTTGTGGCTACCCTTAGGGCGATCAACGAGACTCCCTTCAACCAAGTCCAAACGATAGGTTGGCTCCATACTCAGGAGGAGAACTTATTTAAAAATGCCTCGGAAGCAAGGTATGGGTTTAGAAATGTATACCATGGAGTCATGACCCTAAAAATGTTGAACTCAACTCCTAGAGACCCGCATAAAATTATAGATTTTGTTCTGAGTGTCAAAAGGGAAAATGGTGCCTTTGTGTATGATGGCCTTGACGTGACAGACCAGGCAATTGAAATACTCTACGTCCTTGGATACAACACCAGTAAATTGAATGATACAACCCAATATTGTTTGGCGAGATTTAAGAATTTAACTCCACCTCGTGGGGGAGATGCATGGGGAGCTTTGAATTTTGTTTCGGAGTTTAATAGGTATACAAGAACATTGGATTTATTGGGGGCCAACTATACCTCAACGCAGGAATACAAGGAAGGTGTGTCATTCATGAGGAACATATCTAAGAACATTAGTAGCATTTTGATGATAAATCCTCCACTCTTTTTGGTGGCAGATCTGGCCCAGGCATTGAGGGAGAACGGTTTCATGGACGTTAACATTTCAGAAGCCATTTACACGTATGTCAAATCACATGAACTTCCCGATGGAGGGTTTAATTTATTTGGAAAGGACTATGGGGAGTTCCAGGGTACGTATTATGCTGTGAAGGCTATTGTACTATCAGGGAAAAAGCCTGACAATAAAACAATAAGCTTTGTTCACAGTTGGGAAAGTCCCCTTGGGGGGTTTGCCTTCACCTTCCAGAAGTTTGGGGGCCCTATACTGACATATATGGGCGTTTACGTGGCTGAGAAAATAGGGATGGATGTTAACAGAACTATGATCAGGGAGTATCTGGAAAACGCTCTCCATAATCGGTGGCCGTACTCCCAAGATGATCCTGCGCCCCTGTATTCTATCTATCTAACATACGGGAGACTTAACCTAACCATGGAGCAAGATGAAAGGGAATACCTGAAAAACGAGACAGTTAGGCTAATGGAACTGTATTCTAATAGCCGAGTTGATTCAATCCTATCTGATCCAGGTTGGATAGCACTTATTAGACTTGGAAATGCGCTTGGAGTAACCTTTAGTTCAAAAACTAAGTCGAATCTAATTAACGCTATACTCTCAAAGCGAAATCCTGATGGGACATTTGGGACCTATAAAAACGACACTCCGATGACTCTTTTTCAGACCGTGAATGCAGTTATACTGCTTCATGAGCTCGGGTACGATTATAAAGATAACAAAACTGTCCAATACTTCTTTAGTTTGATGCATGATGGAGGATGGGGAGGACCCGACTTATACAACACTTACGGGACAATACAGGCGCTGGTGTACATGAACTACTGTCCCGAAAAGGTGGATGATATCATAACATTCGTTAGCTCTCTGAAGTACAGATACGGAGGTTTCAGGTTTTATAGGGGGGACACCTCATATGGGGGGCTACAAGAGACGTACTATGCACTGAGGATCCTGGAACTGCTTGGTGCAATCCAGTGACGTGGCATACATTTATAAACCGCGTCCCTCCTCTTCCCACTGGTGAGAGACATGGAGGAGTACTTCATCTGTCCTGAGTGCGGTAGCGATGACGTTGAAGTCATCAAAGAGAGGGGACGGGAGCTTACCCTTCGCTGCAACGAGTGCGGCAATGTGTGGATCATAACGCTCCCAAAACTCGTAAAGGTTCCACTCATAGTCAGCAAGCACGAGAGGAGCTTCAAGACTTTCACGGAGCTTCCAGAAGGCGAGGAAATCAGGGTCGGCGACATAGTTGAAACCGAGGACGACGAGGTCAGAATTACCGGCATAGAGCTTGAAGGTGATAAGCGGGTGAACAAGGCCAAGATAGGCGAGATTAAAACGCTGTGGGGCGAGAGCTTGACCTACCCAAAGGTTATAGGTGTCTCCATCTACCTTCCCAAGGGCGTCACGCAGTCATTCAAGGTCAAGGTGAACAGGAACGAGGAGTTCGTCATCGGCGAGGTTCTCGAGGTTGGCGGCTACACATTCAAAATAGAGAAGATAAAGACCGAGAGGAAGATGCTCCGCCACGGAAAGGTGAGGGCCGACGAGATAGTTAGACTGATGGGCAGGCCGATAAGGGCCAGAGCCAGCAGGAGCCTCGAGATTTATCACGGTTACGAGGGGGAGTGAGCCTTCCCACTCTTCCCCATCCTACCCGCGATGATGACCTTGGCCGCTGCTGAGGTGTGATGATGCCCATCGAAAGCCTTTTAAATATCCTCATGAAACTGAGCACGCAAAACTCGATGAACGATGAAGTTTCGGAGGGATGAAGGATGGCGAAGCCAAGCTACGTCAAGTTTGAAGTTCCGGCAGAGCTTGCTGAGAAGGCCCTTGAGGCTGTCGAGCTTGCTCGCGACACCGGAAGGATAAGGAAAGGTACCAACGAGACCACCAAGGCCGTTGAGAGGGGCCAGGCTAAGCTCGTTATCATTGCAGAGGATGTTGACCCGGAGGAGATCGTTGCCCACCTCCCACCGCTGTGTGAGGAGAAGGAGATCCCGTACATCTACGTTCCGAGCAAGAAGGAGCTCGGCGCTGCCGCTGGTATTGAGGTTCCAGCTGCCAGCGTCGCCATCATCGAGCCCGGCAAGGGCAGGGAGCTCGTTGAGGAAATCGCTATGAAGGTTAGGGAGCTCATGAAGTGAGCTCCTTTTCCTCCTTTCACTCACGGAAAGGTTTAAGTTCATCTCTGCGAGTGGATTTTTAGATAAGGGGTGTGAGAAATGAGCGACGAAGGATATCCAGCGGAGGTTATTGAGATCGTCGGTAGGACCGGCGTCACTGGTGGCGTTACTCAGGTCAAGGTCAGGGTTCTTGAGGGCCGCGATAAAGGCCGTGTCATTAGGAGGAACATTAAGGGCCCTGTCCGCGTCGGAGACATAGTCATCCTTAGGGAGACTGAGAGGGAAGCTAGGGAGATCAGAGCCAGGAGGTAATCGCGATGGCCAGGTGGAACGTCTGCTCCTACTGCGGAAGGGAGTTCGAGCCGGGAACTGGAAAGATGTTCGTCAGGAACGACGGCAGAGTGCTCTTCTTCTGCTCCAGCAAGTGCGAGAAGTACTACTTCATGGGCAGGAACCCGAGGAAGCTCAAGTGGACCAAGGCCTTCCAGGAGGCCCGCCTTCAGAGGGCCAAGAGGAAGAGGTGATTTCTTTCTTTTCTTCGTAATTTTAGTTCAATGTGCTTTTCTGTCAATCTTTAATTTCAAGAGGAAAAATGTTTAAATACGATGAATGCGTTATCTTTTGTGGCAATCCCGTTGGGTGGGGCGAATGCGACAGAAAGTTGTGTGGTTTATACTCGGTGTCTTGGTTGGAGGTCTGTTTGTTGTCTCAACGTACCTGAGCAATGGCAACATCCAATACGTGGCTCCAGCGGTTCAGAAGATTCCGGGCAACAACTACACAACTCTTCTCCTTTACAGCCCCAATGGTCTCCCACTGAACGTTAAGAATGTCCAGAAAGCCGTTCAGCAATTTGTCGTTAAGAACGCACCAAAGGCAAAGTGGCACGCCTATGCCGTCCCTGAACTTCCAAGCGATGCCGTTCTGAGCGGCTACGGGATAAAGGTGACTAAGGACGGAAGAGTTAACGTCCTCATACTAGCCACCAGAAAGGGTGCTTTCATTCAACCGACGGAAGTCCAGAATGAACTGATGGAGTGGAGCAAAACGGCACCAAAGTTCATGCCGGACGTCATTCCCTGGGAGAAAATAGGAGTTCCTGAAGGCTGGAAAGCCAAGAGCGTTGATAGCAATGGAAATGTCAGGGCATACACAGGAGAAAGCTCTCCGTACTGGCATAACTTTGGGAGGCAGGAGCTTAGATATGACGACCCACCGTATGGGAAGTTGTACGCCCAGTTCTACATCTGGGGGCTGTGGAACGATGGTAACCCTACTGAGGAAAGATTCCTGTGCACAACGGATGAAAACGGTCATGGGACTTATCGCGTTACTCCTGGTGTGGAAATAGGGGGCAACTATGGAAACTATTTCACCAACGATATCAAAATAACACATGATTGGGGTGTGGACCCTACGCTCAACGGCAGGCTAGGGATTATGAAACCGGTCGGGATAATAAACAAGCATGAAACTCTAACAATTACCATAGGGCCGGTCTTATATCCTCTCGCAATTGGGGGGTACAAAGTCTACGGCGATGCTATTGACCCTCAGGAGGTGTGGGACTTTGATATACCATACAACGAGGACGCCTCCCATCATACAATCGGATTCATGCCCTCATCGGAGGGTGTGGTGAAAGAGTCAGTTCTCCATGATGGAAGCTGGCACAGCGTTATCAACGTCAAACTATGGGCGAAGTTTAGGCATAAAACAATAATAGGAATTATAGACAGCCACGAAATCTGGGCTGCGGTAACTTGGATAGTGAAGGTTGGGTGATTTCTAATTGTTGAATTCTGCCTTCTTTTGTTTTCCAAAAAACCTATTAACCAATCCAGCAACTATTTTTGGTGTTGCCAATGGCGGACAGGAGGATAGAGCGTACTCTGGTCATTATCAAGCCCGATGCCGTCGTTAGGGGCTTGATGGGCGAAATCATAAGCCGTTTTGAGAAGAAGGGTCTGAAAATCGTCGGGATGAAGATGATATGGATCGACCGCGAGTTAGCTGAGAAGCACTACGAGGAGCACAGGGGCAAGCCGTTCTTCGAGCCGCTGATTGACTACGTAACCAAGGCTCCGAGCGTCGTCATGGTAGTCAAGGGACGCTATGCCATAAGCGTCGTTAGGAAGATGGCGGGTGCAACCGACCCGAAGGATGCCGAGCCCGGAAGCATAAGGGGAGACTACGGCCTCGACGTTGGCGACGCCATATACAACGTTATCCACGCCAGCGACAGCCCGGAGAGCGCAGAGAAGGAGATAAAGCTCTATTTCAGCGAGGATGAGATATTCGAGTACTGGAAGGCTGCCGACTGGTTTTACCACACCCACGCCAAAGCAAAGAAGGAGTACATGGACAAGATGGACTGAATGGGTGCTAAACCTTCTTCATTCTTTTTTCCACGTTTGACATCACCGTTACTTCATCGTGTTTCTTGTTGGCCTTTTCCAACGCCACTGCATTCTTGAGCGTTCTTTCAAGGACATCTTTTCCGAGCTCTTTCGCGACTAACCTCTCTGTCCCTACCCTCACCTGAGTGATGTGGGTCATGTCTATGCCCCACGGAAGGGACCAGAGAAATACTGCCGCCCCAAGTTTCGCGAGGTACCCTCACCCTGACTCGCTATCATTGCCGACCCCAGGAAGACTAGAAGGCCGAGGGGAACACTCCTCTTTTCAATGTAGGCGACTTTAAGTGTCATAGAGAGCGAGAGCCTGAACAGAGATGCCCTGAACCTGTTTCTCTGCCAGATGATTAAAGCCAGACTAAACCCAACGAGCGCCCAAAAGAGTGCCACCAGCAGTTCCGTCCAGCATTTTGTTGCTCCTCTGAAATTACCACTCTGACTTTTAATCCTTCCGCCCGAACGAACCCTTTAAAAACTCACACCCGAGTATCCTCCAGGGGTGGGGGAAATGAAGAGGATTAGACAGCCGATCATAGCTGTTCTCGGTCACGTTGACCATGGAAAAACCACGCTCCTTGACAGAATCCGCAAAACAAACGTCGCCGGCAAAGAGGCCGGCGGAATAACCCAGCACATCGGTGCAACTGAGGTACCAATTGAGACGGTCAAGCAGCTTGCCGGTCCGCTCATCAAACTCTGGAAGGGCGAGATAAAGCTTCCTGGCCTGCTTTTCATCGACACGCCCGGTCACGAGGCCTTCACGAGCCTGCGCGCGAGGGGTGGTAGTCTCGCTGATCTTGCCGTCCTAGTTGTTGATATAAACGAAGGCTTCCAGCCGCAGACGATAGAGAGCATCGAGATCCTCAGGAAGAACAGGACACCATTCATCGTTGCAGCCAACAAGATAGACAGGATTAAAGGATGGAAGATTGAGGAGGACGAGCCTTTCCTCGTGAACATCAAGAAGCAGGATCAGAGGGCCCAGCAAGAGCTTGAGACCAAGCTCTGGGAGCTGATAGGCAAGTTCTACGAGATGGGCTTCCAGGCGAACCGCTTTGACCGCGTCCAGAACTTCACCCGCGAGCTGGCGATAGTTCCCATTTCGGCCAAGTACGGCATAGGCGTCCCCGAGCTGCTCGTCCTTATCGCGGGTCTCAGCCAGAAGTACCTGGAGGAGAAGCTCAAGATTGAGGTTGAGGGCCCGGCACGCGGCACAATCCTCGAAGTCAGGGAAGAGATTGGTCTCGGAACTACCATAGACGTCATAATCTACGACGGAACGCTCCACAAAGATGATACAATCGTCGTGGGTGGCAAGGACAAGGCGATAGTGACGAAAATCCGCGCCCTGCTGAAACCCAAGCCTCTCGACGAGATACGCGACCCGCGCTTCCGCTTCGACCAGGTTGACGAAGTTACAGCTGCTGCGGGTGTCAAGATAGCCGCTCCCGGCCTTGAGGAGGCCCTTGCAGGCTCGCCGGTCATCGCCGCCCGTTCCGAGGAGGAGGTCGAGAAGGCCAAGCAGGAGATACTTAGCCAGATACAGAGCGTTGTCATAAGCACCGGCAAGGTCGGTGTGACAGTCAAGGCCGATACCCTCGGCTCTCTGGAGGCCCTCAGCAAGGAGCTCCAGGAGAAGACCATCCCAATAAGGAAGGCCGACGTCGGAAACATCAGCAAGACCGACGTCATGGAAGCGCTCAGCGTCAAGGATGAGGAGCCCAAGTACGGTGTCGTCCTTGGCTTCAACGTCAAGGTGAACGAGGACGCTGAAGAGGTTGCTAAGGCTAGGGGCGTGCCCATATTCACGGGCAACATCATCTACAAGCTTATAGAGGACTACGAGGCCTGGGTCAAGGGCGAGGAGGAGAAGAAGAAGCGCGAGCTGCTCAGCAAGGTCACCTTCCCGGGCGTTATCAGGCTCTATCCTGACGAGCGCTACGTCTTCAGGAGGAGCCATCCTGCGATAGTCGGTATCGAGGTCGTTGAGGGCAGGATAAGGCCCGGCGTCACGCTCATCAAGCAGAACGGCCAGAAGGTCGGTGTTATTAAGTCCATCAAGAACCGCAACGACTTCGTGCAGGAGGCCAAGAAGGGCGAGGCGGTGGCAATAGCCATCGAGGGCGCGATAGTCGGCAGACACATCCACCCCGGCGAGACGCTCTACGTTGACCTGACCAAGAACGACGTGGTAATCCTCGCCAAGCAGCTTAAGAACGAGCTCGACGAGACTGACATAAAAGCCCTGAAGATGACGGCGAAGGTCAAAGCCCAGGAAGACCCATTCTGGAGGGCGGTTTGAGCCCCTACTTCTTTTCTAACATTATTACCGCCTCAACGTGCGGCGTATGCGGGAACATATCAGCCAGAACTGCCTCCTCGACTTGGTAGGCCTTCTTTAAGCGGTTCTCGTAGTCCAGCTTGAACGCTCTGGGATTGCAGGAGACGTAAACGATCCCCTCAACGCCGCTTTTAATCAAAAGTTCCGACGCCTCCTTCAGCCCCTTCCTTGGCGGATCAACTATTACAGTGTCGTAATCGCCGATTGGCGTCTCCTCAGCCCGGCCAACTTTGAAGACGGCATCAACCCCATTCATCTCGGCGTTTTTTCTAGCCATCTCCACCGCGAAAGGATTCAGCTCGATGCCCTTTACTGCAAAACCCCTCTTCGCCAGCCAGACGCCAAAGGTTCCGACGCCAGAATAGAGGTCAAGAACTCTTTCCCCATCGGCGAAGCCCTCGACGGCCTTCAGCAGGAGAGCTAAGGCGTAGCTGTTGGTCTGGAAGAAACTGTTCGGATGGATGAGATACACCACGTCATTAATCCTCTCCTGGATGTAAGGTTGGCCATCTATAAGCTCCGGCTCTCCCTTCGGATCGTCCCTCTCATCGGCCTTGAGGCTCCAGTAGATGGAATCTGCGAAAGAGAAGTAGTCACTAAAGGCCTGCAGGACCTTTCTGGTGGGTTGAACGTGGGCTATAAGGTTTACCATAACTTCTTCCGTGAACTTGCCCTCCTTAATCTGGAGATAGTGGACGTCGCCCCTCTTTTTCCGCAGGTCCCAGGGCCTTAGGCTGCTCTCCTCGAGAAAACCTCTGAGGGCATTCAGATACTCGCGCGTCCTCTTCGAGAAGATTGGACACTCCCTGGAATCCACGACGTCGAGCGGGTTTCCGTACTCCTTGAGGCCGATCCCAGGGGCTGTAACGATGAAGTTGCTCACGTTCCTGAAGCCCCAGATTTTGGAAGAGCCCCTTACATCTGCGCTTATCCCTGTTATCCGCTCGAAGAGTTCCGCTTTAAACCTTAGCTGCTCCTTGTACTTCATTCCCTGCCAGAGGCAGCCGCCGCAGCTCCCAAAGTAAGGACATCTTGGGATTTGCCTCAACGGGGAGGGCTCAAGAAGCTCGAAATCAGTGGCGATTCTCCTGCCGAAGCGCCGTTTAGTTCGCTTCACCAAGATGTAATCGCCTGGGTAGGCGAAGGGGACATGGATAGCCCTGCCATTTCTACGGAGGATGCCTAGGCCCTCCTCGGTAAAGTCTTCGACTGTCTCTTTAATCATGTGGTTCGTTAATTGGAGCAGCTTTAATAAAGTTTGCCCGATGCTCACGTTCGGTTAGCAAGAAGTGAAGCTACGTGATGATGTTCCATAAGGGAGGGACAATATGGGACCTCGATTGAAAAAGAAAGTGAAGGGTCAGAACTTCTCGCGGTAGAGCTCCTCAAGCCTCTTTATGCCTTCTTCTATCTCCTCTCGGCTCGACCTTGAGAAGTTTAGCCTTATGGCGTTGCCGCCGCCCTCGCCCGTGTAGATGGGCTCTCCTGGAACGACAATGACTCCTTTCTTTTCCATTAGCTCGCCCGCAAAGGCCATCCCATCGGCTCCCTCAGGCAGGAAGAGCATTACGAACATCCCTGCTATTGGCCTCGTGAACTCAGCGTCGGGCAGGTTCTCTTCAAGGGCGTTCAGCATCGCGTTCCTCTTTTCCTTGTAGCCTGGAAGGCCCTTCTTCAGGGGGTACTCCTCGAAGTAGTCCCTCTTCAGATATTCGAGCGCAATGCACTGGGAAATCGTCGGTGCGCAGAAGTCAACGGGGGACTTCTCCATAAGCACCTTCTTCCCTATTGCGCCTCCGGTTATGAGTCACCCGATCCTGAAGCCCGTCCCCATGACCTTGCTGAGCGTTCCGGCCGCAATTACCCTGCCATCCCTGTCCATTACCTTGAGGGGTGTCGCTTTACCTTTGTAGCGCATGAAGTTGTATGCTGCATCCTCAACGATTAATAGATCGTGCTCGCTTGCTATCTCGAGGAGGACATTTCTCTGCTCCTTGCTCATAGTCGCGCCCATGGGGTTCTGGCCGGTGGGTATGGTGTAGCTGAACCTGACCTTCTCCCCCTGGCTTCGAGCTCCTTGAGCTTCTCCTCCAGGAGGTCAGTTCTCATGCCGTTTTCGTTCATAGGTATTCCCACGATCTTCGCACCCAGCTGCTCGAAGGAGAGGATGCTGTTGATATATCTCGGATTCCCGGTTATGACGATATCCCCCGGGTCAATGAGCACCCTTCCGAGGAGGTCGAGGGCGCCGGTGCCACCTACGGTTATGATGATCTCTCCGGAGGATACTTTGTAGCCCTCGTACTTCTCAAGGAACTTCGAAAGCTCTTCTCTGAGCTCCAGAATCCGTTCGCTGGGGTGTACATTACCGAGACTGGAACGTTTTCGAGAACTTCCTTCGCAAGCTCGCCCAAAACGCTTCTCGGAAGGAGGTTAAGGTCGGGGTCACCTGCTAAGAGGGAAATGAGTTCCCTTTCCTGAGCCCTCAGCTCTGCGGCTTTCTTCATAACGCCAGCAAGGGCAGAGCCCTTAATCCAGTTGGCCTGTCCCGCCAAAAAATTCAAGTCATTCATAGCCATTATCCAATAAGGATATTAGCATTGAGACTTATGTCTAAAGGCATATTTAACGTTTCCAAGTGGTGAAAATGAAGCCAGAGGTCCATATCACAAGGAAAATTCCTGAGAATGGAAAAGGATGTTAAGGGAGCACTTTGAGGCCGAGGTCTTCGATGCCGCCCCAAGGCTCAGGATTGTGGCCAACTACGCGGTAGGTTATGACAACATAGACCTCGAGGAGGCAACTAAAAGGGGAATCTACGTCACAAACACGCCCGACGTTCTTATCAATGCCACCGCAGACATGGCCTGGGTTCTCCTCCTAGCAATGGCAAGGAGACTCGTTGAGGCTGATAAGTTCATCCGCTCCGGCGAGTGGAAGAAGCGCGGTGTTGCCTGACACCCACCGATGTTCCTCGGTTACGACATCTACGGCAAGAGTTGGCTTCGGCAGAATCGGCCGGGCGATAGCGGGGCGCGCTAATGGCTTCAGGATGAGGATACTTTACAAATCCCGCACGAGGAAGCCGGAAGTTGGGAAGGAGCTCGGCTCTGAGTTCAAGCCATTGGACGAGCTCCTGAGGGAGAGTGACTTCGTTGTCCGTGCAGTTCCGCTTACAAAGGAGATCTCTCACATCATAAACGAGAAGCGTCTGAAGCTTATGAAGCCTACCGCGATACTCATCAATATAGCGAGGGAAAGGTTGTCGATACGGAGGCGCTCGTCAAGGCTCTCAAGGAGTGCTGGATTGCTGAAACTGGTTTGGATTTCTTCGAGGAGGAGCCCTATTACAACGAGGAGCTCTTCAGCCTGGATAACGTCGTTTTGGCCCCGTACATCGGTAGCGACACTTACGGAGCTCGCGAGGCCATGGCAGAGCTGGTCGCGAGGAATTTAATAGTCTTCAAGAACGGCGAAGTTCCGCCGACGCTGGTAAATAGAGAAGTTTTAAACGTCAGGAAGCTAGATATGAGTGAGGCTTCTATCCTGTGAAAACCGTAGGGGGGCGATGATGAGCCCCCTTGAGGAGAGCCCCCGAAGGGGCATATGGGACAGGCTGAAACCGCGCTCCATGCGACGGCGTGATGATCTGGACCCGTGCCTGAGCCTAGAGCGTTGCCCTGAAGTGCTTCGAATCGGCGCGCATGTTAGAGTTGTTGAAGTAGACTAAGCTATCTCCTTTGTTCCGTCCAATAACCCTTTCCCTTATTTTTCTCAGCTCCTCATCCGCGTAGGTGTTGCTGTAGACTATCCTACCTTTCTCATAGCGCCCGTGAAGGCGGTGGTAGTTCAAATCGCCGTGGTGGAGCGAAATCCTCACGAGAGTGTCTGTGACATCCATGACATCGAACCCCCTCACAAAGCGCTTTATCCCGTCCTCACTCCGGCCCCCAAGCTCAACGGCTATCTCAAATTCACCTTTGTCAATTCTCGAGAAGAACCTCTCGGCGTTCTCCAAGCTCTCTTCGTTCTCCTTGAAGCTCCTCGGAAGCTGGATAATTATGAAGCGCGCGCCGAGGACTCTGCTTCCCGTAGGGTGAGCCTCCAGAAGTGAAGGACGTCGCTCGTTGGCCTCAGAAGGCCGACATCTTTGCTCGGCCTCACGTTGCTCCTCCAGGTGGGGCTGTTCGGAGGGTGGGTGACTCCCTGAAAGGCCTTCATCGAGAAGATAAACCCTTCCGGCGCTTCCTTCCGCCAGTGTTCTAAGGTCTTCTCTTGGAGAATGAGATAGAAGGTTTGCTGTATCTCCACCGTGTCAAAGTCCCGAAAGTACCTCACCTTTGCCTCGCAGAAGCCGCAGGTTCTCATGTAGATCATGACGTCACCGGAGACAATTTGTCCCGGGAACATTTAGCCCTTTCGTGAAGGCAAAGTTTGTACGAAAGCTCTAAATAGCGGGAACGCCAATCTCCGACCATGAGCCCTCCCGAGCGAATCCTCCTCGTCACCGGCAAGCTCGCCGAACCGCTCGTTCGAAAGTACGGTAAGGGCTGCGACGTTTTCGTTACGCCTGTGAGCGTAGCGGCCTTCCTGACTCCTGAGATGATAGTCGGCTATCTGAAAAAGGCCAAAATCAAAAGCGATGACTATGACCTCATTCTAATTCCTGGCCTTGTGAGGGGTTCCGCTCAGATAATCGAGGAAGAGCTTGACATTCTCACCTTCAAGGGGCCGAGGAACGCGATGGACCTTCCTCCGGTGCTGAAGGCGGTAGGAGAAGGCTTCAAGCTGAGTAAGGAAGTTCCGGCGGATGACCTCTTCTCCTTCGATGCCCTAAAGCGCGTTGAGGACATAATGAACCAGACGAGAAACAAGCGCTACATAGAGAAGGCCCTCAAAAGGCCGTGGAATGTCCTTGTAGGAAACCTGCCCGCGGGGAGGGACTTTCCCACCAGAATCCTCGGCGAGGTCGTCGATGCCCCGAGGCTGGGCGTCGAAGGAACCGTACAAAAGGCCCTCTACTACCTCTGTGAGGGGGCGGATATAATTGATATCGGTATGATCGCGGGCGGGACGAATCTTGACTTCGTCGAGCTCATTCCCGAAATACGCGAGAGGCTGAGGGAGAAAGGTTTCAACGTGCCCGTAAGCTTCGACTCTCTAAACACCGCTGAAATTGAAAGGGCCCTCGACCACGCCGACCTCTTCCTGAGCGTCGATGATAGCAACCTAGAGAGCCTCGTCACCGATAAGCCCGTCGTTCTCATCCCCACCAACCAGGCGAAGGGATATTTTCCAACGAGACCCGTGGAGAGAGTCGAATTCCTTGAAGAGCTTAAGGCCAGGGCTCTTGATCTGGGTTACAGAACGATAATTCCGGACCCAATCTTAGAGCACGTGCCCCACCTGGCGCGCTCGATAACGGCCTTCCAGCTCTACCGTGAGAGAAATCCTAACGACGTTCTCCTTGCCGGCGTTGGAAACGTCGTCGAGCTCTACGATGCCGACAGCATCGGGATGAACGCTTTACTGGCCGGAATCGCAAAGGAGCTTTCGATAAACCTGCTTTTGACCACCGAGACAAGCGCGAAGGCTAGGGGCTCGATAAGGGAGCTGAGGAGAGCTGTGGGCATGAACCTCTTTGAGATGCCAAAGGACCTCGGCTTTGACCTACTCATACTCAAGGAGAAGAGGGGCAATGACTGGCGCTTTGAGCCTGCTAAAGAAATCGTCAATGCCAAGGAGAGGCCAGTTGGGCTCGAGCCCGTTTACTTCCGCATCTGGATTGAAGATGGGAAAATATGGGTGAACACTCACCACGGAACAGAGGCCGTCTTGACCATCGTCGGCGACGAGCCGAACGCGATAATCGACACAATCCTTGAGCGCTTTGAGATAAGCCCAAGGCACGCCTTTTACCTCGGCAGGGAGCTTGAGAAGGCTTACACCGCGCTGAGGCTGAGAAGAAGCTACGTCCAGGAAGTTGAGCTTTTTAAGGACTTCTACCTTCAGAATAATGGGAGTGATGAGTGGAGCTCCCCTGAAGGCTCCCGATGATGAGTACAGCCGGGGTTGATAAAATCCTTAGCCCTCGAAAATTGGCGGCTTTGGCTTTCTGAAGAGGGAGTCGAGCTCTTCCCTCCTTGAGCGAACCCTCTCCAGAAGGCCCAGAACCCTTTTATTCCCTGGATACTTCGCGGTGAGGGTCGTCAGCACTCCCTCGGCGAAGCCCAGAACGGAGACCTCTATGAACTCTTTCCCCTTCTTGCTCACCAGTCCCTCGTTGAGGGCCACGAATGAATCTATTCTCACGATTAGCTCCTTCTCTCCGAGCTCTTTACAGAGCTTCTTGAGTTCCTCAATCTCCGGAACGTTCATCTCTCACACCTCCAGTCCAAAGAACTCAACCGCGTTCTTCTCCGTTATCCTCTCGACTTCCTCGAACTCAATCTCCTTACGCTTTGCCACCTCCTCGATGGCAACCCTTACGTAGCACGGCTTGTTCCTCTGCCCCTTGAGGGGGCTCATGTAAGGAGAATCGGTTTCGACAAGAATCTCCTCGGGTTCGAGAACCCTGGCGGCCTCTCTAACCTCTGGGATGAAGGTTATCCCCGTGTTTATGCCCACCAGGTGGTCGTTTTCCGCGATTTCTCTGGCCAGCTCTGGGCTTCCGGCGAATGAGTGGAAGTAAGCTTTCACGCCATACTTCTGGACAATTTCAAAAGCCTCCTTTTCCGCTTCCCTAGCGTGTATCACCACCGGTAGCTTAAACTCGACCGCCAGCTCAATGAAGTGCTCAAAAATCACCCTCTGGTTCTTCCTCTGCTCCTCGTTTTCCGCGTAGTGGTAGTCGAGGCCTATTTCGCCCACGGCCACGATTTCGTCCTTGTGCTCCCGGATGAAGTCTTCGACTTTCTTCACCTTCTCCCAGTTGCCTCGCCTAGCCTCGTTCGGATGGTAGCCGAGCGTCGGAAAGATGAAGCCAAAGTAAGGCTTTAAAAGTTTCCAGCTCTTCCAGACATGGGTTTTTCTGTACTCGGTGATAGAATCAACCACGGCTTTGAGCTCCTTCCTGCACTCCTCGATTACTTGGGGCGCTTCCTTCTTGTAGAACTCGAAGTGAGCATGGGCGTCAATCACTTTCTCCCCTCCTGCTCTTTCTCGTTTCCCACACGACTTTCCCGTCATTTCTCACTACTCGAAGGATTCTGTGGTATGGTATCTGGGCCTCGCCGACGAAGAAGTAGCCGTGTCCGAGCTCGATGAGCTCGACTGGGATTTTTTTCACATCGCCGTAGGCACCGCGGTGCTCAATGATCACGTAATAGTCTCCCTCATCTTCGCGCGGGTCATACTTTATCTTTGCCAGAACTTCCTTAACGCTACCCTTTCTCATCAGAGCCACCCTAAGATTTCCCTAAGGTTTTCACTCCAGTTCTTTATTACCCAGCCGTGGCCTGGCAAACCGAGGTAAACGTCGAACTCCATGAGCATCTCCAGCGATTCCCAGAGCTCCCATCCGTTGCCCGTTGGCAAATCCGTCCTCCCTACTGTTCCTTCAAAGATTGTGTCTCCCGTGAACATCAGCTTTTCTTCTGGTTCATAGAGACACGCACTTCCCGCGGTGTGGCCCGGCGTGTGGATGAGCCTTAACTCAACCGAGCCTATTCTCAGCTTGTCCCCATCCTTGAGCTTGACCTCTATCTCGCGGGGGTCGTATCTTCGGCCGTAGTAGTGGGAGAGGATGACGTAATCGTCGCCCCTTTCGAGGGTTCTTGCTGTAATTTCATGAGTGGCAAAGATGACCTCGGCACCTTTTTCCTCGAAGTAGCGTTTCAGAGCCAAGTTCCCGCCCACGTGGTCGAAGTGTTCGTGGGTGTTGAAGATGACAACCCTCTCAATTCCCTCGGTGTAGCCCCCGCTCTCCCAAACCTCAGTGTAAACGTGCCAGTTAATCCCGGTTCCGGTATCAACGACCAACGCTTCTCGCCTATCCCTGAGGAGGTATATGTTTGAGTCCCAGCCGATGCCCCTTAGCATGACTGTGTGGGGCGGAATCTCGATGGGTATTACATTTCTCATGCGGAAGTCCTCTATGGGCATCGCTCTCACCTCGAAGGGGCTCCAGGGGGGACCGCGTCCTCATCCGAGGGAGCGAGTCTCGTCGGGAGGGATGAATCTCTTCATCGCCCGCTCAACCTATGTGGGGGATGTTTATAAACCCAACCACAGAGCTTTATTAGGTGACCCAAATGAAAACTGAGAGAGCAAAGGAAATCCTTCTCAACCTCCTCAAAATTCCGTCCCCCTCAGGGAGCGAAGATCGTATAGCCCTTCACCTCATGGAGTTTCTCCACAAGCTCGACTACGATGTCTACATCGAGAGCGATGGGGAGATAATCGACCTCGTCGTCAATCCCAACGCTGAGCTCTTCTACGAGGTCCACATGGACACGATACCGATGAGGGCTGAACCCTTTGTGAGGGGTAACATCGTCTACGGAACCGGCGCGAGCGACATAAAGGGCGGCATAGCTGCTATTCTGCTTATGCTCGAAGAACTTAAGAAAGAGGGTAAGGATCTCAACGTCGGCATTGTCTTCGTCAGCGACGAAGAGCACGGCGGTCGCGGGAGTGCACTCTTTATGGAGCGGTACAGGCCCAAGATGGCCGTTGTGCTTGAGCCCACTGATCTAGAGGTTCACATAGCCCACGCGGGCAGCATAGAGGCCTACTTTGAGGTCGACGGCAAAGAGGCCCACGGAGCCTGCCCTGAGAGCGGAATCAACGCCATAGACCAGACCTTCAAGATGCTTGAGGAGCTCAAGAAGCTCGAACCTTTCAACGCAAAAGGCAAATACTTCGACGCCCACATAGGCCTCCAGGAGCTTACCTGTGATAACCCCTACTACCTTATTCCCGCCCTCTGTCGCGGTCGTGTGGAGGCGCGCCTTCTGCCAGATCAGGAAGTCGAGGACATCCTTGACCTTATGGAGCCAATATTTGAGGAGTACACCCTCAAGTACGAGTACACGGAGATATGGGACGGCTACGAGCTTGAACCCGATGAGGAGATAGTCCAACTGGCTAAGAAGGCTATGGAGGTCACGGAGATAGACGAGTTCGGCGGCATGAGGAGCTGGACGGATGCGATAAACTTTATGTACAACGGGACGAGAACGATAGTCTTTGGCCCCGGCAACCTTGACCTCTCACACACAAAGAACGAGCACATTGATGTCAGGGATGTTGTCACAGCAAGTGAGTTTTTGAAGGCCTTGAATGAGATTTTTGGAAAGAGCTAAGGTTTCCCCCTCTTTTTACTTTCCCTTCGCATTACGGCCTTTATATAACTGGTCCACCAACAGATAATTTGTGGAATCCATTATTCCTCGGACTTCTTCGCTTCCTCCTTTTTTACATCCACCCAGAATCTCCTGGTCCTTATGAACTCCCTCTCGCGCTCCATTAGGGCCACGAGGAGTGTTTCTCCTCGGTACTGACTCAGAAGCCTCACCGCAGTGTCCGGGCCCGTTCCGTAGCTCGCCAAGGCCAGAACTGCGTCGAAGCCGTAGCTCTGAACCAAATCGGCCGCCTTTATGAGCTTTCTGTATGCCTTCTCCTCCTTCGGCTCAAGTTTTCCGCCGTGCCTGACCTTTTTGAGAACTCCTAAGAACTCCTCCGCATCTATTGGATGAGCTACCGCAAGCATTCTTGAGCTGCACTTAGGACACTCCCAGTGCTTAAGCCTCTCCTTCAAGCGGGAAACTTTAGTCTTTGAGCTCCAGCCGCAGTTGGTGCACACAAGAACGACCCCGTGGTCGAGTATCCGGCTCTTGAAAAGCTCAAGTATCTCATCCCTCTCGAGCTCTCCGCCGGTTAAGAACTCCCCTCCAACGCTCACGTTGAGCCTCGCAAGGGTCGAAGGTTCTTTCCTCAGCTCCGTTTTAACGCGTAGACTTCCGGCCTTGAGCATGCTCAGAACGAGTTCACCTCTCTCAATATCAACCTTGTCGTGATATAGTTCGTTCAGGGTTTCCCTCTCGATTACCGTCCCCTCGAAGAGCCTCTCGATTCTTCTGATCTTCGCGTCCCTCCTCAAAGCCCCGAAGCGCTTGGCAACGTTGAGCATCCTCCAGCGGTAGGCGTGCGAATCCCTTAAGACCCTCGCCACTATAAAGGGCAGCGCCTCTGGCTCCTGGTAGAGGTAGCCCTTCACCTCACTCGGATTCAGCTGGAAGGGCGTCTTTATCACTATCGCGTGGGCCTGGCTCCTGACCGAGAAGACCTTTCCGTACCGCATCATGAGGAAGGAGTGCACCAGTCTTCCAAGGGCTTCATTGGTTCTGTTCCCGAAGTCCGCGTGAATTATCAGGGCCTTGGGCGTGCTCTCTACTACGATGTCCCTGTCGGTTGAGAATGGCTCGTCCTTGATTTCCTCAAAGGCCCTTTTGAGCTCCTCCTCGCTGAACTCAACCCCCTCCAGAAGTTCGAGGGCCCGTTTGAAGTCAAAGGCCAGCTCCCTCTTGAGCCTCCCAACATCGAGCGCAACGCCAAAAGGAACAGGAATCATCTCGCCCTCCCAGCTCGGTATCGCGCTTTCCAAGCTTTTGCTCTCGTGCACCTTCAAAAGCCTGGCCCCTTCGTCGATTTTCAGGAGAATCCAGCTCCGCCCGTTCATGACAAACTCCATACCCTCCTCCAGATCCATGACGAAGCTCTCGTCTAAACGGCCTATCACGTGCCCGCTCCCGGCGTCGAAGACCCTCCACGAGATTTCATCGGGAATCGTCGAGAGGTTCTCGTAGTAGTACTGGAAAGCCCCGCGCCTGAGGTAGAGCAGGTTAGTCTCCTCGTCATAACCTACGAGCCTAGCCTCTTCAAGAACGGCCAGAACATCGAGATAATCGCTCCAGCTCAGATTCCTGTAAACGTAAGCTCTCTTTGCTATCTCATAGGGCCTCTCCCGCGGGAGCTTCTTGTACTCAACGAGCAGGCCGACGATGAAGTGTGCCAGAACGTCAAGGCCTCCGATAGGCTCAACTGCCTCGAATCTGCCCTCAAGCGAATGCTTGGCTATGACCAGACTCTGGAGGTAATCTTCCACGTTGGCCGTTATTACATAACCCTCGCTGACCTCGCCTATTCTGTGCCCTGCTCTGCCAACACGCTGGACGAGCCTGTTGACCTGCCTTGGACTCATGTACTGAATAACCACATCCACGTCTCCTATGTCTATTCCCAGCTCCATCGAGGAGGTACAGATTAGGGTCTTTATCTTCCCCTCCTTGAGGGCTTTCTCGGCCTTTATGCGTGCCTCTTTCGAGAGGCTCCCGTGATGGACCTCGACGGGCTTTCCCCAGGCCTTCAGGCGATGGGCGAGTATCTCTGCAAACTGCCTCGTGTTGGTGAAGATGAGCGCCTTACCGTGCCTTTCCACGATTTCCCAGAGCGTTCTGAGGCGTGCAGCGACGTCTGGAGTTAGGCTTAGCTCCTCGGCCAGCTTGAGGTCTTCCTCCCTTGGCTTTGGACAGAGCACGTGGAATCGGTAGAGCTTCTTCCAGCTCGGCTTTACGATTGTCTCGGCACCGAGCCACTCCTTGATTTCCCCCTCGTTGCCCACTGTTGCCGTCATACCTATCCTCTTGAAGTCCGCTATCTCCGCGAGACGCTCCAGGTTGAGCAGTAGCTGGGCTCCCCTCTTGTTGTCCACCAGCTCGGCTATCTCGTCCACGATGATGAACTTGACGTTCTCCAGGGCTTTTCGGAGTGATTTTACCGTTAGAATAACGCCAAGAGTCTCTGGAGTTATGATGAGCATCTGCGGCGGGTTCTTCGTCTGTTTGGCCTTTTTGTAGGCAGAAGTGTCCCCGTGCCTAACTTCGACACTTATGCCGAGCTTTGCCCCCCACCATTCGAGCCTTTCGAGCAGGTCCCTATTGAGGGCCTTGAGGGGAGCGATGTAGAGGGCGGAGATTGGCTTGAGGACTTCCTCAAGGATCGCGTTGAAGACGGGCAGAACGGCTGCCTCAGTCTTTCCTGAGCCTGTTGGTGCTATGATTAAAACGCTCTTTTCCGCGCTAACCTCTTTAAAAGACTTCATCTGGAGCTCGTTGAGCCTTCCAAAGCGCTCCCTTATGACCTTCTTGAGGAGGGGGTGCATGGTGGAAGAAGGGAGGGGAGGTTTATAAATCACTCCCCGTAGAAGGCCTTTAAATAGAGCTCCCTTATCTCCTCGGGCTTGGGCTCCACCGGGTTGAAGGCTATCAACCCGTCGCGGTAGGCCTTCTCCGCCATCTCCTCGACCCTGCTCACGAAAGTTTCTTCGTCAGCCAGCTCGCTCAGCTTCGGAACGCCGAGCATCTCGTTTAGCTCCTTAATGACTTCCACTAAATCTTTGGCGCTTGAGAAGCCCAGCTCCCTCGCTATCTCTACGTAGCGCTTCCTTGCGTAGTCGCTCCTCATGTTGAACTCCATCACATAGGGCAGGAATATCGCGTTGAGCAGGCCGTGAGGGCCCATCCAAGCAGCTTTGTGGCTCATGGCATGGCAGAGGCCGAGGCGTGCGTTGAGAAACGCTATCCCTGCCATGGTCGCCGCGTAGTGGATCTTTGCCCTCGCCTCAGCATCACCCTTCACGGAGAGCGGCAGCCACTTGTAGACGATCTTTATCGCATTTATCGCCATCGCGTCGCTGAAGGGGTTGGCTGTCTTCGTCGTGTAGGCCTCTATTCCATGCACCAAGACGTCCAAGCCGGAATTCCTCGACACTTCAGCCGGCATCATTCTGGGCAAGCGGGGATCGAGGATGGCTATATCTGGTGCTATCTCCGGCGTAACGATGTTGTATTTTATGCCACCCTTCTTGAGAACGCCCGCGGCAGAGACTTCGCTGCCGGCTCCACTGGTGGAGGGTATGGCTATCAGCGGTGTTTTAAGCTTTGGCACGGGCTTCGGCTTGGAAAAGCGGTCAATGAAGGCTATCTCCTCGAACTCAACGTCAGGAGCATCGTAGAAGACCTTCAGCGCCTTGGTAGTGTCTATGACGCTTCCGCCACCCAATGCTACCAAAAGATCCGGGTTGAACGCCCTTACCTTCGGCAGGAACTCCTCGATGACTTCCACACTCGGCTCGGCTGGAAGGCCCACTATCGAGAAAACCTCTGCTCCAGCGTCCCTCACGTAGTCCTCTGCCTCCTCTAGAAAGCCGTGTCTCTTCATCGAGTTTGATGAAAGGATTAAAACGCGCTCGTGACCCTTTGCAGCCTTGGAGAGGTAGCTCAGGCTCCCACCCCCTTCAACTATCTTCGTCTTCAGCCAGAACATGGGCATCACCATGGGGATTTGGGGCCTTATGCTTTTAATCCTCTCGCCCCGTTCCCTAGAGGAATAATCGACAACAGAAGCAGAAGCGATGCTATTGTAAAGTTCACCGTGAACCAAGGGTCGAGGTTATGACTCCGCTCAGGAAGTTTCCAGCTATCGCTCCGAGAGAGCTTATTGGATTGTAGGTCCCAATGAGTGCTCCCCTTTTCTTAGGCGGGGCGTTCTGGGAGATTAAAGAGGTCGTTGAAATGCTGATGAAGGACCATGTGTAACCCGCGAGGAAGTAGGAAACCGCCGCTAGAAAAATGAATGATTCCCCTTCAGAAACGGTTGAGAAGGCCAGCAGGGAAAATGCGAAGGCCCTGAGCGAAAGCCCCTTGAACAGTGCGCTCTTCCCCCTGTTCTGTTTTATGCTCCTCCCAACCCCGGTGTACATGAAGGCCGAGACCGCAGAGTTCACCATGCTCATCGCGTAGAGTGTGAACGTTCCAAAGCCGTTGGTCTTTAGCAGAACTGGGAACTGGCTGAAGCACAGCATGGCCTCCACCCAGAAAAGGAGGCTGGAAATGTAGAGTTCCCAACACCGCCCGTTGAAAAGCGCGGTAGGTGTGTTATCATGTTCGGGAGATACCTAAACTTTTCTATGACGTAGCAAAAGTATGCTCCGAGAATATGCCTGTTAAGGTGCAGCGGAATTTCCCTGATGGTTTTCAGCCCCAGTGAGACTGAGAAGAGCCCGATGATTCCGAACATCACGGAGAGATTCCTTAGGTCTACGACACTAAACCACCAGCAGGCCTATTACCATTCCCGCCACCCATGCCCAGATGCCTATCTCGTTGAATTTTCCAATGGCGTGGTACCGGTCCTCCAGCTGAAATGTTTTGGTGATGATGAGAATGGGTATCGGGATGGTGGCCGCGATGAAGAAGGTATAAACTTCGTTGATGAACATGACCTGATGCACGGTACGGGCAAGGGAAAAGAAGAACGTTGCAATGGCAGAACCAAGAAAACCCAGTATTAGGAATACCTTTCGTCTGTTGAGCCTGTCACTCAGCTTTCCCCAGAAGGGCCCACCCAGCATTGAGGCGAGACTTCCGACGGCGTTCACCACTCCGACTTCGGTGAGTCCGCCCCCAACTTCGAGGGTCAGGATGGGTATTAGGGGTGCCGTTCCCCCCAGCGGACACCTTGAAGGGTACAAAGGAGTGGAACCAGCTTTTATGGTTGAGCTTGTGCATTTGATGCCTCTTTTCCAGAGTTTTAAGGGTGGTGCGTTTGCGCTTCTGGGAATACCTGACCACTTGTAACACCCAAAACAGGGGAGAGGTTAGAATAATATCAAAAACGGGACGCTTCTCACTCTTCGTCCCACTCATCGTCTCAGTCTTCCTCAGAATTGTCTTCGTAGTAGTACTCCTCCCCAACCTCATCGAAGGGATCGAACTCTTCGTCCTCCTCGACGGGAGGCATCACCTTGGATTCCGGGACCTTCTTTTTCTTTGGCACCATGGCTTTAACCCTCTCACGGGGCGTTATTTCATGGTTAGAATGAGCTTAAAAACTTTTCGTGTACATAACCATCTTATCGCCAAGTACTAATAATTTTAGGCGCTTTGAACGTTGTTATGCTCAAAAAATGGCTTCTCTCAGGAGGAAGATTTATAAACCTTTGTCTGATTCCACAGTGCCCCCATCAAAATATGGGGAGAAATCACACGCTGGACCAAAAATTAGAGAGCTGTCAATATAGAAATCACAAATTAGAGCTAAGTAGTGGGGGATATGGAAGTCAAAAAAGGTCCCGATGACGACGAGGGCCCCCCTCATGAGGGTGCCAGCTCTCGAAGATCTCTCCGGTATTTCAAAAATATTCGTGAAATTTGAGGGGAGGAACCCCACTGAAACCCACAAGGACAGAAGAGCCAGGCTTCATGTCGAAACCGCTAAGACACTGGGGTTCTCTGTCATTACGGCTGGAACCTGTGGAAACTACGGTGTCGCATTGGCTTACTACGCGCGGCTGTTCGGCCTCAAGGCTTACATCTTCGTCCCTGCCAGCTACACCCTCAGGCGCTCTGAGGAGATGCTAAGGTACGGTGCAAGGATAATCCCAGTTCACGGGCCATATGAGAAGGCCGTCCTGGAGAGCAGGACATTCGCTGTTGAAAAAAGGTCTCTATGACGCCAACCCCGGAAGCCATCCCGAGGTAGGCTAACCTGGCTATGCTGAGATAGCGAAGGAAATAGCGTTGAGAATAAATCCCTATGCCGTCTTTGTTCCAGTTGGAAACGGTACAACACTTTAAGGCATTCATTATGGCTTTAAAGCGCTCGGCCTGAAACCGAGGATAGTTGGGGTGACCACCAGCTTTGGAAACCAAGTTCTTCGGGAGTTCTACGGGGTCGATGGGAATGACTTCACCGAGATCGAATTTAACGAGCCCCTTGTCTCCATCGTTTCCTTTGACAGAGATGCGGTCCTCAAAGCAGTGAACGAGTCTGGGGATACGTCTTCGGTTTTGCGGATGATACCGCACTGTATTACGCATCCCTCCTGAAGGGGGTTGGGATAAACGCCCTACCGGCGTCTCCACTTACCCTCGCGGGACTGGTAAAGTTCGTGAGAAAGTTTGGTGTTAACGTAAAGAACTTCGTTCTCATGGTTACTGGAGGTGTAAAGAATGGAAGAGGCCCTACTCTTGACAGAAGAGCGATATCTGTCAACGGATGGAAAGACCGCGCATGGATTGGTGAGGTACTCCAGAAGGTTTAGGATTGTGGACCTCGTGGACTCGACCCTCGCGGAAAGGGACGCCGGTGAGGTTCTAGACGGCATCAGGAGGGGCATTCCCATCTACGTAACATTGGACAACGCATTAGCTGAGAATCCTGGTGTGGGTTATCTAATAATCGGCGTTGCCACCCCTGGCGGTTACCTTCCCCCGATTACAGAAGGGTAGTCACAAGGCCATACGGAGGGGACTGAGCATCATCAGCGGACTCCACAGCTTTCTGAGCGATGACCCTATCTCAAACGGCTGGCGAAGAGGTATGGAGTCGAGCTGATAGACGTCAGGAAGATGTTCTACAACCTGAGGATATCCTTCACCGGTAAGATAGAGGAGGTTTCCTTAATTAACGTGGCCGTTCTTGGAACCGATGCGGCTATAGGGAAAAGGACGACGGCCATAATGCTCCAGGAGGCATTTGAAAAGCTCGGAAAGAAGAGCAGTTTCGTCGCCATGGGTCAGACTGGGTGGATGCAGGGCTTCAGGTACACGATAGTTATGGACTCCATAATCAACGATTTCGTTGCAGGAGCGATAGAGGACGTTATCTGGAGGGCATGGGCCGAGGAGAGACCGACGTTATAGTGACCCACGGGAAGGTTCTCTGCTCCATCCGGCATATCCCTGCGGTTTCGAGCTGATAGCTGCTGGAAGGCCCGATTATATCGTCCTTCAGCACGCTCCAGCTAGGAAGAGCTTCGACGATTTTCCGCAGTATCCCCTACCGCCGCTGGACAGGTATATTCAGCTCGTGGAACTGCTCTCGGGTAGAAGGCCAATCGCCATAACGATAAACTCCCAAGGACTCACGAGGGAAGAAGCTTTGGAGAAGGCGAGGGAGATAGAGGAAACCTACGGCATACTGACGAGGGTTCCGCTATATGAGGAGGTAGAAGACATTGCCAGGATGATACTCGACGACGCAGAGGGAAAGCCTAGAACCACGGAGGAGGTGGGGGCTCTTGTCGCTCCCTGACCTTAAATGTTTTGACTATATCCTTTTGGAGAGCCCCAAGATTAGGAGAAAACAAGTAAGCTCGATTTACCGCTTCGGTCTCGATGGAAAGGAACTTGAGTTTAAGCTCATCCATAGTTACCAGGAGAAAATCCCCAGGATAGAGCCGTTTGCGAAGCTCATGAGCATCGCACCAGCGGTTTTACACCTCTTATAAGGTTCGAGCTTCCCCTCGATGCGAGGGATTTCAGGTTTTTCGTTGAAATGATGAACGTAACCTTCAGGGACATTTTCGTCAATAGAATTGCCCGGAGAACGGGCTTCGTGAGGGAGGAGTTCGTACCTAGAACGGTAACCCCCGAAATGGCGGAACCCATGGCAAAGGTGGAGGCCGAGGAGATAACCCTTGAGGACATAGATTTTATCCAAGACTATGAAAAGTGCGCCGTCATGCTCAGTGGAGGTACGGAAAGCCTTCTAAGTATGGCCTAATGAAGGAACTCGGTTGCGACGGCTATCCCCTCTTTTTCAATGAATCGGGTGGTCACTGGAAGATTGCCTTACCTGCATACCGCTGGTTTGAGAAGAACGAGCCCAACACAAAAAAGGTATGGAGCAACGTTGACAGGCTCTACACGTTCATCGAGAAGAATCCAAAGGCCGTGGTATTGGCTCTGCCCTGCTGAGAATGGCAGAGGAGTGGGCCAGAAAGCGAGGCGCCCTTAAAGTTTCTTTGAGGGTGGAAAAGGACAACCCTGCCATCGACTGGTACAAAAGAAGGGGCTACACTGAGCGGGCACTGATCCTAGAGAAAACCCTTTAACCAGCGGTTCTTAACCTCTTGTTCGAGAAATCTTTTAATTTCGAGCCATTTTTCAATTATCGATGCTCGTGAGGGGCAAAATCGCGGGGAATAAGGCCTCAGTGCCGTTTACGGCTCGCAAGGACAAGAAGGGTGTGGAGATAAAGGTCGATTTTTTGGACGAGGAATTTACCTATTCCGTGGACTGTCCATGCCTCGAACCCCTTGAGCTCCTCGACCTATTACTACCATCTTTGAGGAAAAGCTCGGCGAGATTCATGGGGTGTTCGTGGAGGGGGTAAAAGACGAGAAGAGTCACTCCCTCTTGAATAGCCTCTTGAGGTTCCTCTCGAAGGGCGGGTAAACGACTCCTCTGTCTGTGATTATGCCCGTCAGATACTTGTGCGGCGTCACGTCGAAGGCAGGGTTGTAGACGTCAACATCGGGCGCTATCTTACAACCGCCGCAGGTCAGGACTTCTTCTTTAGCCCTCTCCTCGATGGGTATCTCCTTCCCGCTCTTGAGGCTCATGTCTATTGTCGAGAGGGGCGCGACGGTGAAGAAAGGAATTCCATGCTCTTTGGCCAGGACTGCGAGGGTGTAGGTTCCTATCTTGTTGGCGAAGTCGCCGTTTGCCACTATCCTGTCCGCGCCGACTATAATCGCATCAACCTTTCCCTGCTGCATCACAAAGCCGGCCATGTTGTCGCTTATAATCTTGAGGGGAATTCCATCGTAGTGGTACTCCCATGCTGAGAGCCTCGCGCCCTGAAGGACCGGCCTCGTTTCGTCCACCCAGAGGAGCTTTAGGGTTCCTTCCTTGTGCATGACTCTCAACACGGCACCAACCGTTCCCAGGTGAACCGTTGCCAGGCTTCCGGCGTTGCAGTGGGTCAGAACGTTCCCCTCGGGAAGAACCTCTGCTCCGTAGTGTCCCATCCTGAGGTTTGCTTCCACGTCTTCGTCCGCTATCTTTTGGGCCTCTTCAACTATAAGGTGCTTTATCTTATCAAGTGAATTCTCTCTGTGTTCCTCAACCAGCTTTTTAACCCTGTTGAGGGCCCAGAAGAGGTTCACAGCCGTTGGCCTCGTGTTCTTGAGTCTCTCGTAGGTCTCGTAAAAGCCGTCAAAGAACTCGTCCTTTGTCTTTGCCTTCGTCGTCTCCGCGTAGAGGGCCAGGCCAAAGGCTACCGCGGCCCCTATCGCCGGCGCTCCGCGCACCTGCATCGTAACTATTGCCCTGGCCACTTCCTCGATCGTCATGAGCTCTATGACCTTGAACTCCCTCGGAAGGAGCCTCTGGTCGATCAGCTTAACCTTTCCGTTCTCATAGGTAACGCTTCTCGGAAGCCTTGTGAGTTCCTCTGGATTATACCTGAGCTCCATTACGCACCACCTCAAAGGGTTTAAGTATCGTGCTTAAAACTCAATCGGTGGTGACGATGAGGATATTCGTAACCGGTCCCGCAGGAGTCGGGAAGACGACGCTTGTGAGCAGAGTTGCCAGGGAAGTCAATCGCTGGGGCTACATCGTCGGCGGCATGATAACTCAGGAGGTTCGCCAGCGGGGAAGGAGGATGGGATTTAAAATCACTGCCCTTGACACAGGCGAGGAAGGAACTCTCGCGTGGATCGGCAACGGAAGGCCGAGGATAGGAAAATACGTAGTCCATGTTGACGAGCTCAACCGCGTTGGCGTTTCCGCGATAAGGAGGGCCTTAACCGAGGCAGATTTGATAGTTATTGATGAAATCGGCCAGATGGAGTATATGAGCGACGAGTTTGTAAGGGTTGTGGGAGAAGTCCTGAAGTCAGAAAAGCCACTTCTAGCGGCAGTTCACAGACGCTTTGCGGACAAGTTCAGGCCGCTTGGAAAACTCTACACACTGAGCGTCGGGAACAGAAACGGCGTGTTCTCTGAGGTGAGGGATGAAGTCATGAAAGAGTTGAAGAGCTTAGAGCCTAAGTGAGTCCTTGCAGCTCTCGCATACCCACTTTTCGCCGCCCTCGATGTGGACCCTGTAGAGCAAACGGTACTGACCGCAGAGCTCGCAGATTCCATAGACGTCTGTCTCCGGCTCGGGCTCCTCTTCAGCCGCCTCCTCAGCTTCGGTGGCATAGGTATTGAGCGCTGCGAGAAGGTCCGCAGCAGTTACGAACCCTATCGGCTTTCCAAAGCGGGTAACGAGGAGCCTCCTTATACCCTTGTCCATCATCTTGTCAATAGCATCCTGCACCTCGTAGTCATCCTCGATCGTTACGGGGTTCCTGGTCATTACCTCTTCGACTTTAACGTCCTTGGGATCCCTACCTCTTGCCACGACCTTGTCGAGTATGTCCCTGTCGGTTATTATACCAACAATCTTATCGTCCTCAATTACAACGGCACTCCCGACCTTGTTTTTGGAAAGAATCCGCGCGACCTTGTGAACCGTGTCGCTCGGCTTGACGATGACTGCTTTCCTTCTAACTACTTGTCCCACAGCGATTCTCGATGCCATCACATCACCCCGCTAACGGGGGTTAGAGAAGAAACTTAAAAACCTTTCCTCGGCGCCTGCGCTTCAAAAGATACGAGACGAGGAGAAACGTTAAGATAAACGTCGCAAGGGGAAGCACCACTGGAAGGGCCGAAGTAGAAGTCTGCATTAGCGGTGTAGTGGTTGTTCGTTGCGTGGTGTTGGCCGTGAGCACGGTTATTTCCCTGTCCGCTTCCATCACGGCAAGTTCCCGATTGAGTCGTGTTGTTATAAGTGGGAATGCCATTTGGACTCAGCAAGTCCGTTGAGGGCCTTGTAGACGCCATCATCATGTGATGGCCAAACTTATCAGATGAAGCCTCTCAAAACAGGGCACGGCCTTCTTAACTTTGGCCACGCTTTTCCTGGGAACAAGCAGAATGGGCCTGTCCAAAGCCTATGGTCTCGTAGTCCAAGCGGGCCACCTAGGAAAATACGGTGGAGCCGATATTAAAGCTTTTCACGGCTTCAAACTGAGTTGAAGTCAATCCAGAAAAGCGCGAGAGTAAAAGGAAAGGAAGTCAGATTCACGGCTTCTCGAGAACGATCTCGATGGTCGAGGTGTTAGCAGTCCTACCGTCAGCGGTCGGAAGCTCCTCGGTGCCGATCCTGATCTCCTTGACCCTGACCTCTGGAAGGAACCTGTTCCTGACGATCTCGGCGACGTCGACAGCCCTGCTGATGGCCCTTCCCCTAGCCTTGACGCTAACTTCCTTAGCACCCTCATTGAACTGGGTTATGACGGCCAGGACGTAGTTCATAACCGGCTTCTTTCCGATGTAGACGACATGCTCCTCTGCCATCTTTGGCACCTCCGGAATTTTGTCGTTAGCTTCTCATGGCTATTGGTTAAATACTTTTCGGTCTTTCCTTGACGGTACTGGACAACCTTGTGGCTCTGATAAATCTATTGAATGTCCTTCTCCGTGCTGCATGTGAGTGTTAAAGCAAAATATTTTAACATCTTAACATTGCCATAGACATGGTGATAAAATGGCCGTTCATCCAATTGATTACCGCTATGGTAGTGAAGAAATGAGACGTATCTGGGATGAGAAGAACAAGCTCCAGAAACTCCTCGACGTTGAGGCAGCGTTGGCGAGGGCACATGCAAGGGTTGGTAACATACCAGAAGAGAGTGCTCGGGTCATAAGCGAGAGGGCGAACACCAATTGGGTCACGCTTGAGCGCGTCAAGGAGATTGAGGCCGAGATACACCATGATATAATGGCCGTTGTTAAAGCCCTGAGTGAAGTCTGCGGCGAGCACGGCAAATACGTCCACCTTAGTGCCACATCCAACGATATAATTGACACTGCAAACGCTCTCCTCATAAAGGAATCGCTCGACATCGTTCTTAGGGATTTGAGGGAACTTCGCTCGATTCTCAAGAACCTCGCTAGGGAGCATAAATACACCGTTTGTATAGGTAGAACCCACGGGCAGCACGCTGTTCCTACTACCTACGGCATGAAGTTCGCCATATGGCTCGATGAGATACAGCGGCACATTGACCGGATTGAGCAAGCAAAGGAACGCTTCTTGGTTGGCCAGATGAGCGGCGCCGTTGGAACCATGGCATCCTTCGGCGGGAAGGGCCTCGAAATACAGTGCCTCGTCATGGAAGACCTCGGCTTAAAGCCTGTAAGGATAAGCAACCAGATAATCCAACGCGACGTTTACGCGGAGCTCATAATGATTCTGGCCCTGATAGCTTCTACCCTCGATAAGATTGCCCTTGAAATAAGAAACCTCCAGAGGACCGAGATACTGGAAGTCAGCGAGCCGTTCGGGAAAAAGCAGGTGGGCTCTTCGACCATGCCTCACAAAAGGAACCCCATAAGGAGCGAAAAGGTGAGCGGATTGGCAAGGGTCCTCTACTCCAACGTTATCCCAGCGCTGCTCAACAATCCGCTCTGGCACGAGAGGGACCTTACCAACTCCTCTGTTGAGCGTGTTATCCTTCCAGAGAGCTTTATACTGCTTGATGAGATGCTTAAGAGCATGAAGAAGGTCCTCTCCGGCTTAGAGTTCTTCCCCGAGAACATAGAGCGCAACCTCTATATGACTCACAACCTTGTGATGGCCGAGCCACTGATGCTCAAGCTCACCGAAAATGGTATGGGGCGGCAGGAGGCTCATGAACTCGTGCGGCAGATTGCCATGAAGGCCTTTTACGAAAAGAAGGACTTGATGGATGTGGCTAAGGAGAGCGAAGAAGTTAGAAGGTTCCTGAGTGATGAGGACTTTGAGAGCCTGAAGCCTGAGAATTACATAGGCCTCGCGCCGCAGATAGTTGAAAATGTAATAGCCCATATAGAGGAGAAGGAGCAAAAATGAGGTCAGTGGATGGGTATTTAAATAATTAGGGCTTTATTCTCCCTTTTGCTATTCTTCACTTCTTCACTTTATGTTTAGAGGTGTCTCTCAAATTTTAGGGTCAATCTTTACGTTTTTCTTTATTAGAATCTCTACTTTTTAAGCTTGTTTTATTTTAACTTCTATTAATTCTTTATTTTTTTAAAATGTTAAACAAATCACAATTTCTAACTTTTGAAGTTTGTAAATATTGTTCGTGAATTGGGGGTAAATCACCAGTAAACATCCGAGCACGCAACCTTTTTGCAATGGAGAATATCTGAGAGATGCCACTACCTTTGCTCGTAACTAATTTTTGGTTCGTGAGGTCGGGGCTTCTGCAGTTAAAAATATGTATGAGGCACATGTTAACTTGAGAATGGTGTTCTAGGGAGAACATTGTGAGGGCAGGATAACCTAAGCAGGTTTGTTATTTAGTTTTGGCTGGTTGCTTTTATTTGCCCCTTCATTTACCTCTAGTTCTATGGACGTTAATTGCATATGAACAATCAGGTTAAGGTGTGTTGTCCATTCCCTAGGAAGTGGCTTCATATTACTCACCCGCCATTGTCTTATTGTACTTTGTTGTTCATGTATCTTAGATATAAGGTATGTTATATCTAAAACCTCTGCACATAAATGTTCGCTGATTTTGGCATTCCCTGCTGCAAGCGAGTGGACAAATACTAGAGTTCGAAGCTCTGAACGTAGGGGGAGGAGAATAAGAAGGCCTATGAATGTTCTTGTTAGATGAAGGTGGTGCCCCAGTAAGACACCAACGGCGCTAGGGACTTTCGAATCACCTCAGTATTAGTGTGGTATATATCCCTCTCCACAAGCTTTGTTTTTATTTCCCTAGTCTCTAATGAGGTGCCGTCAATATAAGTTAACCTTTCGCAGTGTTGCTCTACAATTTCATGAGAACACCAAAGGATCTTAAAGTTCACGTGATAAAGTCCGATGTCCACACTCTCCAACTACCTTAAGTTGTAACCAGGTATTTGAGTGTTTAGACGGCATCATACAGCCTAAATTTCCAGAGAAATTACAATCTTTCTGGATGCAGTTGGGGTTAAGTATTTGCCCTGAGTATATGCTCTCTAACTATATCCTCTGGCTGCTATATCTTGCACTAGTGTTTAATTTTACTTTCGTGTAAGGTCAACTTTTGATAATTTCTAACATTTTATTGCGTGTTTTAATAACTTTTTAAAGTAGTACTTTTTACAATTTTTATTAATTTTATGTTTTCTTATTCTTATCTTAAAAATAAAAACTATATTATAAAAAATAACTAATTTTAATATTACTTTGAGAAATAATTCACCGAAGAATTTGAGGGATATACCAACACAAAAAATTAGGCTAACCTAAAAATGTGAAAAGCTAGAAAACTGCCCTTGCGGACAAAAACAGCTACCAAAACCCAATTCGCCCAAAATAGCCTGAAAATCCAGCTCACTCACCCTCGGAGGAGTCCATCTTGGGGACCTCATTTCCTTCGGCAAGGATTATGAGTTCCCGGCCCTCAACTAGCATCTGGGAGACCTTCTTCCTGGCCGAGCTTAGCGCCCTCCAGACAGTGCCCCTTGAAACACCCATCCTCTTTCCTGCCTCCTCCTGGGTCAGGCCCTCGTAATCAACTAGCCTCAATGCCTCAAACTCCTCATAAGTCATAAAAATGGGTGGTTTTGGCTGTCCAACGGGGGGTATGGCTGGATAGAAATGTCTAACCTGGGGAATGAACCCTATCATCCTGAGCTTTCTCCGCCTTCCCCGGCCACGACCCCATCCGCGTCCCATTCCCATCGGCATGACTATCAACACAATGATAGTGAATTCGTTTATAGTTTTTTCTAATGTCCCATACATTCCAGTAATGATTATAACCTGTGCCTTCTATATAGGATGGGTGAGAAAAATGGGCTTTCGTCTGATTAAAAGAAAGATAGGTTGGCATAAAGATTTTGACAGCTCCCACTTCCTCGTCCTCCCGTACGAAAGCAAGTGCCTCAGGATTCACGGCCACACATACAACGTGGATGTCGAGATATGGGGTGAAGTAAACGAGAACGGCATGATATTTGACTTCAACCACTTAAGCGGATTAATTAAGTTGCTTGACCACCATATCCTTGTCAGTAGAGAGTGGGTTGTTACGGAAACTGACAAGGTTGTGGTCATTGAAAAGAACGGTAAGCGGCTTGAGTTACCTAAGGATGAGGCGGTGATTCTGGACAAGAGAAACGTTACCGCTGAATGTATTGCTGAGTGGTTTGCAGAGAGAATAGCCGAAAAAGCTGGCGACAACGTCAGAAAGATAAAGGTGAAAATTTGGGAGGATCCAAGGAGCTACGCGGAGGTCACTCTCGAGCGTTGACCGTCGTGATTCATAACTATCACATGACGCAGTGTACGTGCACTTCAGAAGGCTGACTGAGGAAGGGAAAGCTTAGCAATTCTTCTTTAACTTTACTTTTCGGTTATTTCTCTGCTGATACCATATTTCTCCCTGAGGTTTTCCAGGTTCTCTTTGGCCACTATCTTCAAATCATTGAAATATGGCTCGCCGAACGTATCCTCCGCGTCAAGAGCCAAGTTGTAAATGAGGGTCAAATATGCATCCGCCATTTCACGCTCTTGGCTTTCGGTCAGATAGGGCATCATGTCCACGAGATAGCCAAGGAAGTTGTGGAGTATGTTGAGCCAGTCCCTTTCGTAGCCGTTCTCGATGAGCCATCCTTTGAGGGTTACTAACACCTTAATCGCTGGAACAACCATGGCCTTTTCCTTGTACCTGCGATACCTTATGAGCAGGTACTGGAGAAGAGAGATAAGGAACTTTCCGACTACCTCCTTACTGCCTCCTTTCTCCTCGACGAACTTCTGGAACTCTACGAGGCCCTTCTCCTCAGTCCTTTCGAACTCCGTTAATAATCCCACGTATGGAGTGGAGTACTGGGAGAAATCGACGTCATCAAGCTCCGGAATCTCGGGAAATATACTCATAATGGCATCTTTAATGCCCATGATACCACCCAAATGTTAAAATGCTCCCCCGCTTATTAGCTTTGGGGTGATGGTATGGAGTTCTCCGCTGGAAGGAGCTTTCTCTTCAGGGTTCCCGAGGGCGAAGAGCTTTTGGGCTTCATCAACGAGTTCGCGAGAAAGAACAACATCTTAACTGGAACCATTAGTGCCATAGGGAGTCTGAGGAATCCCAAGATTGGCTACTTTGAAGAAAGCAAAGGAGAGTACAAAATCATCGAGCTGGAAGGGACTTATGAACTCGTCTCCCTCATGGGCAACATAAGTCTCAAGGATGAGAAGTCCTTCGCCCACATCCACATTGCCCTCGGCGATTCCGAGGGGCGGCTCTGGGGCGGCCACCTGGTTGAGGGTGAAGTTTTTGTCGCCGAGGTCTTCATCCAGGAACTCCTCGGAGAGCCCCTTGAGAGGAAGCCCCAGGAAAACGGACTGGCGCTTTGGAGTGTGGAGAACCTTAATTCTCAGCAACTTTGAAGGGTCTACTCACAGTTACCTAAACAATATCTTACCATTTTTGCAGTCAGAGATCGGGCTCTAATATTTTAAAATCGTTGGCTTTTGCTTGGTAGATTTTCCCCGAGGGAAATACGATTATTTCCATTTCAGTTATCTCGAATGGATACTTGTACATCGAATGGCGTGTTCCACACATCTTTCTAACGACTAAATAGCGTTTGAGTTTACCCATTCCTCATCCACTACTTCCTTGAGACCAAGGGTTACAATGCCATCGGCAATGTAGCCCTCCACAAGGTATTTGCTGAGTTCGTATGGAGTTTTCACGTATCAGAAGGATGGTTACGTTCATGTTGGAGAATGCTGTCTTGAGCTTCAGCATCATCGATCTAACGTCAAATTTTTTCCATGCGAGTGTTAGCGGCGATATAGAATCAATTACGAAGTGTTTTGCGTTGATTGATTTGACAAGTTGGGTTATATGCTTTATAAAACCATCGACGGTGATGTCTTTTCTGAGCAAATTTTTCCTCTATGGATGATCTGTAAATTTTGCCGACCCAATCA
Source organism: Thermococcus piezophilus (assembly GCF_001647085.1). Lineage (NCBI taxonomy): Archaea > Methanobacteriati > Methanobacteriota > Thermococci > Thermococcales > Thermococcaceae > Thermococcus > Thermococcus piezophilus. Next base: position 33,255 of record NZ_CP015520.1, on the reverse strand, counting down.
ACGAGATATTCGCACTCTCCCGTCGTTTAGGATATACCGCCCAAACAATAAAAGTTCTTTAAGAGAGTGTTGTATTCTAGAAAGGCATACTGAAGAGCGCTTCTCAAAACACCGAGCTCAACCTTCCACCGTCGACTGAAAAACTCGCTTGCGAGGAGGGCAACTAGGTAGCTTATCTCCTCGGGCTCGCCGAGCCTTTCCAGAGGTATTGGCTTCGCATACTCATGGAGGACCTCCTTCACAGTCTTTCCTTCCCTCTTCGCCCTGTCATGGGCGAGCTGGATTATCTTGTCCGTCCTTATTATTCCAGGCATTATGCCGTTCACCGTTGTCCCCTTCGGCCCGAGTTCCTTCGCCAGAGTCCTCACAAGACCGCCATGGAAATCCTCACCACGTTGCTCAAGGCTATGTTGGATATGGGCTCCTTTATAGCCACACTTGTCAAGTATACTATCCTTCCGTAGCCCTTCCTTTCCATCGTCGGGACTAGAGCCTTGGTGGGATAGACTGCTAGATAGAGGAGAGCCTAATAGCTCCTTCCCAGTCCACCATTTCCATCTCCATGAAGTAGCCGGGCTTTGGGCCGCCTATGGAGAAGAATATCTTTGGCTCTCCTATGTTTCCAAGCTCTTTTACCGTTCTCTCGAGATCCTCTATCTTCGTGAGGTCGGCCACTATGTACTTAACACTAACGTCGCTCTCGGCCTTTATCTTCTCTTTCGCCCTCTTCAGGCTCTCCTCGCTCCTAGAGAGTAGTATCACGTCAGCTCCTGCCTTGGCAAGACCCTCGCAACGCCGAAGCCTATTCTCTTGCTTGAGGCTGTTGTAAAGGCAAGCTTTCCAGAAAGGTCTATGCCCAGCATAGGGATCACCAGAAAACCCTCGTGGGGAAGGAATAGAGGGTTTGCGGGTCATTTTTGAGTATCGGTCAGTCTGAATTCTGCTTGAGCGTTAGGATAGCACGTAGTGCCGTTATGATGCCAAGACGTCGATGAACTTGGGAATGGCAATGCCCCTGAAGGTTTTCATTGCCCACACCGCCAAGAGCCAGCCCATGAGGATCATTCCACGCTCGCTGTTATGAAGAAAACCACAGCTCAAGGGGTAGTGGGGACAAGTTCCCTCTGGAAACCAGTCGCGGTTGAGAAGTAGAGCGATAAAACCCCTTGGGCTATGAGCGGGCAAGAAGACCCGCGAGCCACCGCCTTCTGTTCCTCCTACCACCAATTGGGGATTCCAATACTCCGGCTATTAAACTTGTTGGGCACGTGCTGGACTCGATTGGGGGCTAATGTCCTAAGAAATCGGAAATGAAGGAAGGGAAGAGTTCAATCACCAGCCGCCCCTGCCGTGCCCCATGCCACGTCCCATACCACGACCCATTCCGCCGCCTTCTCTGCCCATCACGGCACCCTGAAGCTCGCCGCGGAAGAACGCTTCAACGGCCTCTTTGACGGTCATCGTCGGAGGTGCCGAGACCATCCTTATGCCTGCAGCCTGGAGAACGTTGTAGGAGTTCGGCCCGAACTGTCCGGCTATTACCACTTCCGCACCTTGGTCAATACAGAACTGGGCCGCGATAACCCCTGCTCCCCTTGGCTGGCTGTAGCCCGGGTTCTGGACGACCTGGACGTTGGTTATCTCTCCGTTCTCTACGTCCACTATGGTGAAAGAGGGAGTCCTTCCGAAGGCTTGGTTCACCCTGTCGTCGAGTCCTCCGTTTATGGTTGAGATTACTATCCTCATCTTTCCACCTCCAGTTAGGATTAGGAAAGCCAAATTTAAAAAAGTTTCATAAGCTCAAATAAATTCAAAATGACCTCCAGAACCTTGGTCTCATAAACTCGCGCAGGATTAGCAGAACCAGAAGACCAACCGCGTAGGGAGCCGCAACTATGAAGAGCTTGACCAGGAGGTAGAGGATCCCTATCAGCAGGAGAAGGTCTATCAGGCCGTAGAAGCCAAAGGGTCCCAGGTAATAACTCCTGCCGAAGCCTCTACCGTATCCCCTGCCCATTCCCCTCGGCATCTACCATACCTCCAAGGTAGAATAAAGAAAAAGGCCTCACCACCAGCCGTAGAGCCAGCGGGGGGTTTTCCTGCTTGGCCGGCCCGTCCATGGGCAGTAGCCCAGGCGAGCTCCCCAGCCTCTGCCACCTCTTCCCCAGCCACGGCCCCAACTGCGGCCACGGCCCCATCCAAAGCCGTAAGCGGGGTAGACCGGGTAGGCTGGTCCGTAAGCTCTGGCTGGGACAACTGGAGCAGGAGCGCCGAACTGGCTAGCACTTCCACTGGCAATGGCCTTTATGGCCTCTTCAACTGGAGTTCCTGGGGATACCTGATAGAGCTTTATTCCTGCTGCCTGAATGGCACCGAGCGCATTTGGTCCGACCTGTGGCGCTATAACCGCCTCAACGCCCTCGTTGATGAGGGTCTGCACTGCCATCGGCCCGGCTCCACCGCCGGCCATGGCTGTACCGTTCTGGATGACCTTGCTGTTCGTGATGTTGCCGTTCTCGTCAACGTCTGCTATGAGGAAAGCCGGAGCCCTTGCGAAGACAGGGGCGACCGTGTCTTCAAGCCCTCCACCGTTGGTGGGTATCGCAATCCTCATACTTATCACCTCCACACTATTCGTTCTTCACGTATTTGTGCATATGCACACAATTATAAACTTTTCGGTCACCCTAATCCTTGCGAGGGGTTTTTTGCAAAGAAAATCATTTAACTTTAGTGAAATTGTTTACCTAAAATGTTTAAATTCTCCCAAACCTGTGTATCACGCGGTGGTTTCCGTGAAGGAGCGCTTGGCGTTACTCCTGAGTGAACTCCTAATCCTGGGAGTGGTTTCAGGTGTCTGCATTAGCGAAAAGGTGGACAATACGAGCACAAGCACGAAAAAGTTTGAGGGTAAAACCCTCGTCATCTGTTCTGGAGCGGGCTTGATGAAGCCCATGAACGAGCTGATAGGAATGTTTGAGAACGAAACTGGGGCAGAGGTCGAGTCCACTATGGTGGGAGCAGCGAGATTTTTGGGATTCTGCAGACCACGTGCGGCTGCGACGTCTTTATCCCCAGCGCCTGGGACTACACCCAGGTCGGCATAGAGAAGGGCTACGTTCTGAGCGACACATTGAGAAACGTCACCCTGCACGTTCGGTCATAGCGGTTCCAGCCGGAAACCCCAAAGGGATACAATCTCTTGAGGACTTGGCAAAGCCCGGCGTTAGGGTTGTCCTCGGCGACCCGAAGGCCTGTGCCATAGGCAAAGTTGCGAAGAAAATCCTCGAGAATAACGGCCTCTGGGAGAACGTGAGCAGGAACGTCGTGACTTTTACGCCAACGGTCAATCAGCTGCTCATTTACATCACCACTGGGCAGGCAGATGCGGCGATAATCTGGGAGGACATGACAACGTGGGCACAGGCAAAGGGCAAGATCGAGGTCATCCAGATTCCACCGGAGCAGAACATCATAAAGACCATTCCAACTGCCGTGACGACCTGCGCTGAAAATGACAGGCACCTGGAGGTGGCAAAGGCCTTCAACGAATTCATAGCGAACCACGCAGAGGTCTTGAGAAGTGGGGGTTCAGGCCATGGCAGGGCTGAACTTCAGGGGGCTCTGCATTGCTGTTTCCCTCCTTTTTACCCCCTTCCTTTTCATGGCCATAGTGGCCCTCTTCGTTGTTCCGGGCCCAGAGGATATATTAGAAGCTCTGAAATCCGAGGAGATGATCTTCTCCCTCAAGCTGTCCCTTCTGACGGCTTCCATCTCTACGGTCATCGTCATGTTCATTGCCATCCCCATAGGATACGCCCTTTTGAGGTTCTCCTTCCCTGGGAAGAGCGTTGTCAAGTCGATACTTGACCTCTCCATGGCATTTCCAGAGCTGGTTCTGGAGCTCGCCCTGCTTCTCCTCTTTGGCAGGACCCTCGTTGGGGAGGCATTTCAGAGCCTTGGAATTAAAGTTGTCTTCACCAAGCTCGGCATCGTGGTGGTCCAGATATTCACCGCCCTGCCCTACGCCACCAGGATAGCCTACTCAACCTTTGAATCGGTAAGCTTTAGGTACGAGCTCGTCTCTAGGAGCCTCGGCTACGCGAGTTCGAGACGTTTAGAAACGTCACGCTCCCCCTGGCGAAGAACGGCCTCTTTACTTCTACCATAATAACCTTCGCGAGGTGCATGGGAGCCTTGGGTCCGTGCTCATCCTTGCTGGCGGCTCTTACATGAACACGAGATACTGCCCGTGACTCTCTACCTGAACAGCTCCTACGGCAACATAGGGATGGCCATAACGAGTGGCATATTGCTGATAGTGGGGTCCTTCCTCGCCATTCTTGCTTTCGAAAAGCTGGGGGTGGTACCTGTGTTCCTTGAAATCAGGGAACTGAGCACGACTTGGGAAAGTTCAGGCTCGAGGACGTTTCTCTGGATATTGAACGGGGGAGTACGTCACTGTAATCGGGCCCACGGGCAGCGGGAAGTCCATACTCCTGGAGACAATAGCGGGCTTCTATAAGCCACAAAAGGGACAGATAATCCTTGAAGGGCTGGACATAACGGAGTTGCCTCTAGAGAGAGGAGGAATCAGCGTGGTCTATCAGGACTACGTTCTCTCTCCGCACATGAGCGTCTATGACAACATAGTCATGGATTAAGGAAGCGTATGAAAGATAAGGAGAAGATCAGGGAGGAGGTTCACCACATCGCTAAGCTCCTCGGCATAGACCACCTCATCCACAGGAGGCCCACTACACTGAGTGGCGGCGAGCAGCAGAGGGCGGTGATAGCGAGGGCTCTCGTCGTTAAGCCCAAGCTCTATGAGGTCTTTTATGGCATCGTTAATCGTCTGAACGTCGAGCTCTGTCATCCTGGCCATTATCTTGGTGTAGTCAACCCCAGCCCTCCCAGGTGGAGCAGGACGTAGAGGTGAACTGGCAGGAGTTTAAATCCGCGGTATGAACCTGGGCGTTCTTGATGTGTACTCTCTCCACTCATTCCCGAACCGCTCCTCTATTTCCTTCTCCTCCTCACATATTAATCTCACCACAGCGAGCCAAATATGATATATGAACTGTAAGGGTGGAGGTTCTGCAAGCATCAGCGAAAATCCCGGAACGATAAAGAAACCCCAAATGGAGTATATTGAATGTCTGACCCTAGAATAGCAGCCCGAAGTCAGGAGCTTTTCCATTTCATGCCCTTCTGATTTGGGGGTAGCGGAGGAGCCATAGGGAAATCCCCAATGAGGAAAGCGGTCAGGCCTACGACGTAGCACTTAACCGTCAGAGGGTTTAGGGGAAAATCGAGGAAAAGCGCGAGGGCCTCGTAGGAGAGGACAATTTTTTCGACCCTTGGGGCTATCCCCGGAAGCTCATCCTCCCGTCTTGGCTTTCTTTTCCCGCACCTGCTCCCAGAGGTCATTGAAGTTCTCGGCAACCCTCTGGAGGGCGAGCTTCAAATCCCTCGTCCTCGTGAAGAAGGCTACCTTGTCGCTCTCATCTCTTATCCTCAGAAAGTTCGGTCCCATCCTGAATGCAGCTAGAACGTCAACATCCATTAGCTGGCCCACTATCGCTTTAGCCTTCCTCGGGTCGCCGTGCCCTTCGTTGTGCTCTTTTATATCTTTTGCCTTGTTGGGACGCTTTTCAAGGAGCTTGACGCTCCCGTCTTCACAGACCTCGTAGATGGCGAAGAACTCAGAATCGCCGTAGTGAGCATCGATGAGCGTCTCGTCGTTCTCCATCCCAAAGGCAACCTTCAGGCACTTCATCTACACCACCGTGTGAGCATATGCACAACGCTTAAAAACTTTTAGGTTATCCTAATTCTGGAGGTGAGGTAATGCAGATTGCAGTGAGCGGAGGAAAAGGAGGCACTGGAAAATCAACAGTTGCGATAAATCTCGCGATAGCCCTCAGCGAGTACTTTGACTTGGTGCTGGCTGATTTGGACGTCGAAGCCCCTAACGATCACATTCTCCTCGGAATTGGGCTCCAGAACGAGGAGCCCGTTGAGCTTTTCATGCCGCGCTTCGACTACTCCAAGTGCACCCGTTGCAGGAAGTGCGCGGAAGTTTGTGAGGAGCACGCAATAATAACCATGCGTGACGGAACTCCCTTCCTGATGCCTAACCTCTGCTCTGGCTGCGCCGCCTGTGAGATAGTCTGCCCAGTTCCTGGAGCGATACTGCCCGGTAAGAAACTTATGGGCCATACCTATCTGACGGAGACACCCTATGGCTTCCCGCTCGTTACGGGCAGGCTTTTGGAGGGCGAGGAAAGGGCCATGCCCATTGTCTCCAGAGCCAAGAAGAGGGCCCAAAGCTTAAACAAGGAGCTCCTCATAGTGGACACCGCAGCAGGTACGAGCAATACTGTTTCGAAGGCACTTGAGGATTCTAAGCTCATCATAGCCGTTACGGAGCCGACTCCCCTCGGCCTTCACGATGGTGAGCTGATTCTCAGGCTTGCCCAGCTTATGGACATTCCAGTGATGGTAGTTGTCAACCGTTCCGACCTCGGAGATGTGGAGAAGGTGAGGGAAATCACCGAGCGCTACGACGCCGAGATAATTGCCGAGATTCCCTACAGCGAGAACATCATACGGAGCTACGTCAGCGGAAAACCCATAGTCCTAACCAATTACTCCGAGGCCGAGATACTCAGGAGAATCGCCGAGAGGATCGTCGGGTTCCTGGGAGGTGGTGAGTGATGCAGCTCGTAATTGCGAGTGGCAAGGGCGGCGTTGGAAAGAGCACCGTAACTGCTTCGCTCCTCTACCTTCTGAAGGATGAATACAACTTCGTGGCGGTGGATGCGGACGCAGATGCGCCGAACCTCGACCTCCTTCTCGGCGTCAAGCGCTGGGAAGAGGAAAGGGAGCTAGTTGGGGCAAAGGTTGTGCACATCAATCAGGATAGCTGCATCCACTGCGGCATCTGCTATGAGAGGTGTCCCTATAACTGCATTAAGTTCGTAGACGGCAACTACGTCGTGAGCGAGCTCACCTGTGAGGGCTGCAACGTCTGCGGTCTTGTCTGTCCAGTGCCAGGAACCATAACCCTTAAGGAAGTCCGCTCAGGTATCGTACGCAAGACCACAACGCCCTATGGTTTTCCGCTCATCTCTGCCCAGCTCGACGTTGGAAGGCCGAACAGCGGTAAGCTGGTAACCGAAGAGAAGGAGTGGGCCAAGAATCTCATGGCCGAGCTCAACCTGGAGCACATGATAGTGGACAGTGCAGCGGGAATAGGCTGTCAGGTTATAGCTAGCATCGGCGGGGCAGATTTGACAATACTCATTGCCGAGCCGACGCCAGCGTCTCTCAGCGACGTTCAGAGGGCTTACAGGGTCGTCCAGCACTTCAGGCAGCAGGCTTACCTCATAATCAACAAGACCGACTTCAACCATGGGTTCAAAGCCCTCCACGAGTGGGCAGAGAGCGAGGGGATACCGATACTCGGCGAGGTTCCCTATGACAGGGCGATACCGAGGAGCATGGCGATGCTTAAGCCTGTCGTAGAGGTCTTCCCAGACTCAAAGGCATCCCAGGCGATGAAGGAGATAGCCGAGAGGGTTAAGGCCGAGATACTGAAATGAGACCACAGCTCGCGAAATCTGCACTCTTCCCATTTCTTGTCCTTTGTCATGAGCTCGTGCGCGGGCTGGTTCTGTAACTTTCCTTGTAGTTTGTGGCAAAGGCAACCCAAACCTTAAAAGCCTCCAACCCAAATCCAATCGGTGGTGCGAAATGGCGGAGAGAAACGAGCAACTCGAAAGGCTCGCTTACGAGTACCAGCTCCTGCAGGCTCAGGCTCAGCTTTTAGCCCAGAACCTCGAGCTCCTAACCCTCGGAATGAACGAGTTCCAGGTGGTAAAGGAGACCCTTGAGGAGCTCAAGAATGTTGAAGACGAGAAGCCTGAAATCCTCGTGCCAATTGGTGCTGGCTCCTTCCTCAGGGGAATGATAATGGATAAGAACAACGCGATAGTCAGCGTTGGCTCGGGCTATGCTATCGAAAAGAGCCTCGACGACGCTATAGCCTACCTCGAGGCCCGCATAAAGGAGTACGACAGGGCGATAAGGAAGACCCAGGAGGGTCTTCAGAGGCTTGAAGGCCAGCTCCAGGAGCTCGCCCAGAAGGCCCAGAAGCTCCAACAGGAGGGCGCAATGGGCTTCAGCTTGAAGAAGTGACGTCATTTGAGTTTCTTTTCTCTCCACTTTTGGAAATTTGAAAAGCGAAACTTGGAGATAACATTTTAAACTTTTCACTCTATATTTCATTTTAAGATGAGGAAGTTGAAGCTGACCCCATTGATAATTTCATTGATGCTTCTCCTCGCGACGTTTGGGTTAGCCGTCCTCAGCATTAATGTTTCCGTGCAGGAGATTGGAGTGGGGAGCTGTGATGTGGTGAGTCCAGTTAGGGAGGCAACCGTTAATATCTCTTGGAGTCCACGGACTGTTGGGCGGATTATTCCTGAGGATAGATACTATTACAGTAATGCCCAGATTGTGATAGTGTTCTCTGATGACATCCCTGCTGGCACTACAATCTACTTGAACATAACCTTGGAAAACTGGACGCGGCAAGGATTTTGGTGGTCAAAGACTGATCCGGGATATTATATTTATTCTACCACCTTAACCAGCGACCTTCCGGGTGGACAGCCGTTGTACGTGTCCCTTCCCAATAGCGTGGAGTATCTGAGCTATCCCTATGGAACCCCCCTCAATGTAGTTGGCATAAAAATGGTAGTATTGCCTCCTTCGGATAACTTCCTGTCTTATACTGGGTGTCTATCTCCCTCCATTTCTCTCAACGTACTGAAAGTTGGTGTGGGTTCCGATAAGTACTCGCCAGTTAGTAGTGGCAATGTTTCCATAACTATTACAGAAAGAAGCGGACAGGACCTTACGGACTATGTTGTAAACTTCACCCTTAATGGTGACTGGAGCTCTCTATACCCCTACGTCACTTATGAAAATGGCAGCCGTCTGTACTACTGGTATTTCTATGACAATACCTCGCAGAAAACTTGGTTCTGGGTCAAGATGAACCTGAGCGCCAGCCAGACAACCACGATATACATCTTTTACGGTAACCAGTCTGCTTATAACTCCACGTACAATAATCCCAACAAGGTATTCTGGTTCTTTGATGACTTTAATACTGCCCTAGACAATTGGACGGTAGTATTTGGGGCCACGCCGGTCCTCGTTGGTGGGATCCTTAATCTAACTGATGGCACTTTGATAATTACAACTGAGGACCTCGGCACCAATGTAGGGTCGTGTCCATATTGCGACGGATACGAGGTTGCACTTAGGGCGGATCTTGGAGTGCCTGTTGTTAACGGACAGGAAGTCTATGGACCACTCTATCTGATATATGTAGATACCGCTAATAATGTGGGTCTGGGAGAGATAATCTCTTCGCGCACTTACAGGTGGTGGGGAAACTGGCAAACTGATTACTATGACTACATGCTAACATTTGATCTGAGCAGCGGCAGCTACTATGTGTATGAATCAGCGTCAAACGAATACATACTTAACGAGTGGGCCATATTCCAGCTATCTGCAGACCAAAATGGCACTGTCTACACATACCAAAATGGCTCTCCAGTCTGGATATTGGATTTCAGTTCTGAAAATCCTGTTATTGGGCCTTTTGGACTTGGCCAGGACGACGGTAGTTTCAGCCTCTATGATTGGGTAGCGGTCTATCCATACGTGTATCCGAGGCCTTTGGTGAGGATTGAAGGGCAGGAAAACTACGTCCACACCATCTACTTCAAGCCCTGATCCTGTACCACTCTACCGTTTTCTTCAGCCCCTCTTCTAGCGTCCACTCTGGCTCGAAGCCGAGCTTTCTAATCTCGCTTATATCCGCCTGGCTGTGCCTTATGTCCCCCGGCCTCGGCTTGTCGAAGATTATCGAGCTGGTCGTGCCAGTTATCTCAATGATTTTCATCGCCAGCTCCAGAATCGTTGTCTGCCCCCCAGTTGCGACGTTGAATATCCTACCGTTAGCCCTTGAACTCTCAGCGGCTAAAACGTTGGCCTTAACGACATCCTTGATGTAGATGAAGTCCCTCGTCTGCTTCCCGTCGCCGAAGATTACAAGCGGCTCGTTCTTCAGCGCACTGTTGATGAAGATGCTTATAACTCCCGCGTACTGGTTGGCACTCTGCCTCGGGCCGAAGACGTTGAAGTAGCGCAGGGAAACCGTTGGGATGCCGTAGAGCTCGTTGAAAACTCTAAGGTACTGCTCGGCCGTTAGCTTCGTGACGCCATAGGGAGAGAGTGGTTTTGGCGTTTCCGTCTCTTTGAGTGGCAGATTCAGATTGTCGCCATAAACGGCGGCGGAAGATGCGAAAATCAGCTTTCCATAACCTTCCATTAGGGCTCTCAAAATGTTGAGTGTGCCTATAACGTTGACCTCCTCTGTGAAAACCGGATCCCTAACGCTCTCGACGACGCTGACCTGGGCAGCCTCGTGAAAAACGTAATCTGCGTGGCTTATCAGCTCGGCTATCGACTCGTAGTCCCTGATGTCGGCTTGAACGAACTTTGCTGCAGGTGGGACATTCTCCCTCTTTCCCGTGTAGAGGTTGTCAATAATCACCACGTCATTGTCCATGCTCACCTCCCATGCAATGTGCGAGCCTATGAAGCCTGCCCCGCCAGTAACGACGACCAGCTTGTTTTTCATCTTCCCTACCTCCGTAAGTAGTGTTTGCCGTGGGTTTTAACCTTTTGCCATTTATCTCCTCCACTTTTTGGCATACTCCTGTTTAATTCGAAACCATTATAAGCCCCCTATTGACTTAAACATGGGTAAGGAGCCATGCCGAGCTACATCGTTGTTGGCGGTCAATGGGGAGACGAGGGCAAGGGTTCCCTCATAGCCTATCTTGCCATGAAGGACAGGCCCCAAATCATAGCGAGGGGCGGCGTTGGAACGAATGCAGGACACAGCGTCTTCATTAACGGCAGGAAGTACTGGGTAAGGCAGTTGCCAACGGGCTTCATGCAGAGGAATGCCAGGCTTCTCGTTGGGGCTGGAGTTCTCGTAGATCCAGAGGTTTTCTTCTACGAGCTCGAGCAACTAAAAGATTTCAATGTTGCCAACAGGGTTGGGATAGACTACCGCTGCGCCATTATAGAGCCCAATCACAAGGAGCGCGACAAGAAAAACATCCACCTGCACGATAAAATAGGAACCACTGGCTCAGGCTGCGGGCCGGCAAACGCCGACAGGGTAATGCGCGTGGCAAAGCAAGCCAAGAACATAGGGGAGCTCAAGCCCTATCTGACCGACGTGGCTCAGGAAGTAAACGACGCGCTCGATGATGGGGAGCTAGTTCTCGTCGAGGGGACGCAGGGCTTTGGCTTGAGCCTCTACTACGGAACCTATCCATACGTTACATCCAAGGACACAACGGCATCTGCCATAGCAAGCGATGTGGGGATAGGGCCAACGAGGGTCGATGACGTCATAGTCGTCTTCAAAAGCTTTCCGACGCGCGTTGGAGAGGGGCCGTTCCCCACAGAGATGAGCGAAGAGGAAGCAGAAAAGCTGGGCCTGGTAGAGTACGGCACCGTAACTGGTAGGAGGAGAAGGGCGGGCTGGTTTGACTTCGAGTTTGCCCGCTATTCGGCCAGAATCAACGGGGCCACAATGCTGGCCATCACAATGCTCGATAAATACGATAAAGAGGCCTTCGGCGTTACGGACTACGATAAGCTGCCCATGAAAGCTAAGGAGTTCGTCGAGGAGGTTGAGGAGCGCGTTGGTGTTCCGGTCGGGCTGATAAAGACCGGTCCTGAGATGGAGCACATAATAGACCTGAGGGAGAACATCTAGCCTTCAAGGAACTCTAAAATCCTGCTCCTGACTCTTTCTTTCTCCAGTTTTACTATCTCCTCAAGGAGAGCGTCTCTTCAAGCCCCTGATGAACCTGTAGCCGGGATAATAGCCCGTAAACCGCATTCCGAAGAGCTTATACCACAAGCCAAAGAACGGGTTCAGCGGTTCGTTTTTCTGGACTCTTCTTGAGAACTCCTCCTTGATATACCGCTCATTCCTTTCGCACCATTCGAACCAGCCTTCATGTTCTAGATGCCACGGTCTCCCTGTAAAGATGTCTTCGAACCCCTGGGCGAATCCCTCCGGGTACAGCCACATAAGGGCCTCCTCTTCGAGCTTTTCCAGGTTTTTCACTCCTTATGAGCTAGTGTACAATGTGTCCAAATTCGTGTGCAATCAGACCCTCACTCCTGTCGTACCGTCCAAGTTCAGCTACAGCCTCTAGGCCGAAAAGAATTGGGGGGCTTTCCTTTGAATTACATCACCCACCCAGCCCCGTTTTCTAGACTCTTGTCCAGCAGCCTTAGGTACTCTCTCCAGCTCGCTCCGTACCTCTCATAAGTCCCTCCAATTTTTTCAAAGAGCTCTGGATAGTTGCTGATGTAGGCAATCCAGCCCTCCGCACTCCCGCCCCAGTGTTCCATAAAATCATGGAAGGTGTCAAATGGCACCAAACTTCACCCTGTGTGTCTCACTATCCACTCCACTATCGTTCTATGGAACTCATTCCCCCATTCGGGGTCCTCGAATATCTCATGGTATGCTCCCTCGAACTCTGTAAGGGTTTTGTCTCTGACCGTTAGCTTTTCAAAAAGCCTTCTGGAGCCTTCCGGTGGAGTTATCTGGTCGCCGGTGCCAACTACGATGAGAACGGGCACGGTTACCTTATCTGCTTCTTCGTGAGCCTTCTCCATGTTGACGAAGATGCTCTTCCCGAGCTTGAAGGATATCCTATCGTGGACGAGGGGGTCGTTTATGTATGCTACAACAGCCGCGGGACACCTGGAGAGGAGCTCTGGATCGAGACCGTTGCCTATGGTGACACTGGAAAGAACATCTCCTAGCAGCTTTGCGAGGGTCACGAGAAAACCTGGTGTCTTGGGACTCTTCGCCAGCGCTGGGGAGGAAGCTATTACTCCCTTTATCTTATTCGGTCTGGTCTCGGCGTATCTGATAACTGCCAGGCCACCTAGACTGTGTCCAAATAGGAATGGCCTCTCCCCGATTTCGTCTATGATTTTATCAATTATTTCCAGGGCCTCTTCGACGCTTGTATGTCCCCTCTTGCCCCTGCTCCTCCCGTGGCCGGGCCAGTCGAATGTGTATACGGCAAAACCCGCCTCGTTCAGCATTGCAACAAGTTGCCTATATCTCCCACTGTGCTCCCCAAGACCGTGGACGAGGACCACCCAGCCGAGCATCGGCTCTCCAAACTTGGCCGTGTATACCATAGAGGGTCACCTTCCCCTAATTATGCTCAGGTTAAGACATTAATCTTTCGGAAAAGAAGAAAAGGGTTAGCTTGTGAATTGGCTTTCTTTCAGTTTCCTCTTTGTGAACTCGACGATTTTCTTGATGTCCTCTTCTGTAGTGTCCGGCTCGGGCTTCATGAAGATATAAAAGACGTTGGTCTTAGGGGTAAGTGAAACATGCTTGACGTTGTGCGGCTTGGAGAGACTCTCGACGAGATATTTGAGTAGCTCCACGTCCCTCTTCTTTTCGTAGAGTGCCTCGTACTTCTTCCCAGCTATTTCGACGATTTCCCTTTGGAGGAACTCCTCGTTCTCTATCTTGGGCTTCATTCTGTAGTAATCCTTCTGTATCAGATGCGCTTCGTGCTTTATCTGTGAGAGAGGCTTGATGATGATGTACAGCTTGTCGTGCCTGCTCGTGAGGAGCGCTATCGGGAAGTAGAGGATGCTCTGCCTCGGCAAAAGCGTCAGTGTATACTCGAACTTTCTAATGTTGTCGCGGTTTATCTTGTAGAATGCCCTAAAACCGACATAGCCGCCGAGCCATATGTATTCTTTGTTCTCTGGCTTGACAACGTCCTCTATAGAGCGCAGGTAGTGCTGCATGAGCGCTAGGTTCAGCTTCCTCCCCTTGAAGAACTGTATCGACGAAATGGCCGCGAGCACCATCAAAGCGAGTATAACTCCGGATGTTATCTCCATGATTAAACCTCCTCAGGTGGGTAATACCGTTGGAACGTCATATCATCGACTATTTCAAAGTATCCCAACTTGTCCTCTAACACCTTTGCCATGTCTCTCACAATACGCGCTTGGATCGGCCAGGTGACGGCCATTGCGAAAGGTTTGCGAGGCGTAAAGCGGGAGAAGGCCACGTATACGACGGTCTTATCTTCCTCGACGATAATCTTTGTCACGAGGCCCTCACTTACTATGTCCATCTCTGTGAAGGGGTTCTTCACATTCCTCAGCAGTTTGAGTATCTCCTCAGTCCTCAAGCACCATTCCTCCAAGTTCTTCGAGCCACTTCATCCCCCTCGGCTCCTCCGCGAGCATGGGGACCTTCACGACATCAACGCCCCTGAACTTCTTTTCGACCTCCCTCAGAACCCTCTCCTGGGCCTCGAGTCTGACCTTAAGTTCGGGTATATCCCTCTCTAGCGTGATGACCTTGTTTATGACTATCATGTTGAAGGACACCTTGAACTTCTTGAGGCTCTTGTAGGCCCTCTCTGTTTCGTAGAGCGGTAGCATCTCCGGGTTCATAACTGCAACTACGCTCGTCCTGTCTGGATCGGTTATGACCTTCTCAACGAAAGCAACCTCCTCGCGGTAAGTCCTCAGCTCCCTCATAACTGGATCCTCTTCCTCCTCCTTGGGCAGGGTGAACTCCTCACCTTCAAGCATGAACTTCTGCTCTCCGTGTATCTTTGCAACGGCCCTTCTGCGCTCCAAAATCTTTCTCCTTATCTCTATCAGCTTGTCCGCCCAGATGAGGGAAATCTTTGGCAAAGCTAAAACCCTCAGTGTTAGACCTGTGGGGGGTGTGTCAAAGATTATGACGTCCCATTCTTCACCATTAGAGAGTATCTCCCTAATAGCTTCGAGCGTGGCATACTCCTCTATGCCCGGGGAAAAGCTGAGCACCTCGAAATACTTCTCAAGGTTTATGACGGTCAGATAGCGGTACATGTGCTTGAGGTTATTCTCCAGGTGCTTGAGGTAGGACTTTATGAGCTTCTCCATGTCCAGCTCGCTCGCGTAGAGGTTCTCCATCAGCTTCTTCGGTTTGTCGTTGAGCTTTACCATGAAGACGTCGCCCAGGTTGTGTGCCGGATCGAGGGAGACTATGAGCGTTTTGTAGCCCCTCTTAGCGAGGGCCACGGACAGGGCTGCACTCGTCGTGGTTTTGTCCACTCCCCTTTTCCGATGACGAACACCGTCCTAAACTTTCCCGTTGGAATTAGATATTCCCTCATGCTACCACCTCCATCTATGTCGAACATCCCGGCTATCTCTGCAAATATGTCATCCATATTTATTGCCCTCTGTTGCATCACGTGCATCTCCTTGACCATGTGGGGCATAAGCCTAATCACAAGCGTCGTTGGGGGTGGGGGTATGCCAACGAAGGCTCCCATAAGGACGAGGGCGAAGACGTTCTCTAGCTCCCTGAGCTCGAACTCTATGTATTCCATTGACTGATGCCTGAGGGACTTCATAAACCCCTTGAGAAACTGCTTTATCGGCTCCAATGTTCACACCTCCGAAAAAACAAAATTAAAAAAGGAAAGGTTCAAGCGGTGGCATACTCCTCGGTCGGCTTCTTCCATGCCGCGTACCAGTCGAAGACGAGGAGCACGTTGAGGATCAGGCCAACGACGGTTATGAGGGACACCCATAACCCTGGCTTGATGACGACGAGGAACCAGGCCAGTGCTGTCGTAACTGTAATCCACAGGAAGATCGCTGGGATGAGGACAGCCCATTTCCAGGCTCCCTCTGGCCTCTGAATCTTTGCTACCCAGAGCGAAGCCGTCATCATGGCTATGCTCGCGAGCATCTGGTTCATACCGCTGAAAGCCGGCCAGATGATAAGCCAGTTTCCGCCCCAGGCCAGGTAGATACCGAAGATGGTGAGAATAAACGATGCAATCCACTTGTTCTTGAGGATCTCAGGTCCGTTGACCATCTCTATAATCTCCTGCCAGGCGAACCTTCCAAGCCTCGTCGCCGTGTCTAGAGTCGTGAGGGCGAAGGCCGAGACCCAGAGGCTGGCGAAGATGGTTCCGGTCTTGACATCTACGCCGAAGGCGTCGTTGAGACCGTAGGCGTAGCTCTTGGAGAAGATGGTCACCTTACCAATGGTTCCAGCCACCTGTGGAGCGTATATCTGAGCCCAGTTGGAGGCGGTTATGCTAACTCCCGCATCGGCGAAGACCTGGTATCCGTAGATGGCTATGGATGCGATGACGATGGTCGAGAGGAGACCCTCGGTGAACATTCCGCCGTAGCCGACCATAAGGCCGTGGAGCTCGTTGTCAAGCTGCTTGCTTGAGGTTCCGGAGCCAACTATGGAGTGGAATCCACTCAGCGCTCCACAGGCGATGACAAGCGGTATCGTTGGCCAGAAGGGTGACGGCTTACCGCCGACTACGTTGGCGGACCAGGTGGTGAAGGCTGGGACGGTGAAAGTTCCGACACCCTTGAGGCCGACGACGATGAACGCTAGACTACCTACTATGAGGCCGAACCAAAGGATGTAGGCGTTGAGGTAGTCCCTGGGCTGCAGGAGGATCCATACCGGGAGAGATGAGGCTATGATGACATAGACTCCGAGGACGATGTACCAGGTCTCCTTACTCATCCAAGAATTACTGCAACGCCTAAGAAGAGCAGCGAAGCGGTTGCTGCTTCTGGAGTGCTGACGAATATTCCTGAAATGACCGCGGCGAAAGCGGCTATGACGAGAACCAGCGCGAACCAGACGTAGAGCTCGAAGGCCATGCTCGTCCTCTTGCTCATGAGCTTTCCTGCGATCCACTGGATGGACTTTCCATCGTAGCGGACAGATGACATCAGAGCCAGGTAGTCATGGACGGCACCTATGAAGACATTTCCAAACCAGACCCAGATGAGTCCTGGCAGTCATCCCCAGGCCATAGCAATTGCTGGACCGACGATTGGTCCTGCTCCAGCTATGCTCGCGAAGTGGTGGCCGTAGAGAACCATTGGGTGTGCCGGGACGTAGTCAACGCCGTCGTAAAGCCTGTGTGCCGGGGTTGGTCTGTTGGGGCGGCCTTAACGACCTTGTTCTGGAGGCCCCTTCCGTAGGTAACGTACATCCCGACGTATATTGCAGCTGCTATCAAGATTATTACAGCGGAGTTCATGGTTGCACCTCCACGAAAGTTTTCGGAGTAGTATAAAATTGTGTTCATATAAATGTTTTCGGCGATGGGCTGAAAGTTTTTCGACTTTTAACTAAAAGTTAGAAAGATTACTCTCAACTTGACGAAAAAACTTTAAGCAGAGCGTAACTGGAAAAAGGGGGTAGACAAGAGCTCCTCCCGTCACCCTATTTCTATGAGTGCTTGTCCGGTGTCGACGGTTTGGCCTTCTTTGACGAGGATTTTCTTTACTACGCCGTCTTTTGGTGAGGGTATTTCATTCTCCATTTTCATTGCCTCAAGGATGAGTAGTCCTTGACCGGTTTTGACCTCATCGCCTTCTTTGACTAATATCCTGATGATTTTGCCCGGCATTGGGGCAGTAACTACCCCCTCACCAGCGGGAGCCGGTGCCGGAGTCGGGACACTAGCAGGAACGCTTGGAGCACTCGGAACTGCCGGGACGGGGGCACCGGCACTTGCTATCTGAGGCAGATACTTGAGGGCGCTCAGGTCAACTCCCTCAACGCCAACTTCGAACTCAACACCGTCGATGTACAGTTTAAACTTCTGGGCAGTCTTCGGGATTTCTGGTTTTCTAACTCCCTCCCTTCTGGCCTTGAAGAACTCCAGTGCAATCTGCGGGAAGAGACAGTATGTGAGGACGTCCTCTTCCTTCTCCAGATAGCCGAGTTCCTCGAGCTCCTTTCTACATTTCTCTAATACAGGCTCTAGAAGCTCACCCGGTCTCGCTGATACTGGTTCTTCATCTCCAAGAACCTTCGTCCTTAGCTCGGGGTTTATCTCTGCTGGAGGCCTTCCGTACAGGCCTTTGATGTAGTTCTTGACCTCGTTGGTTATCCTCTCGTATCTTCCGAAGAGAACGTTGAGGACAGCTTGAGTGCCGACTATCTGACTCGTCGGTGTAACCAGCGGTGGCCAGCCGAGGTCCTCCCTCACGTGCGGAATCTCTTCTAGCACTTCGTCGAGTTTATCCAGAGCCTTCATCTCCTTGAGCTGGGCTATGAGGTTGGAGAACATTCCTCCAGGAACTTGGTACTTCAGGACGTATGGGTTCACCATGAGGGCTTCCTTGTGGAGCAGGCCGTAGTACCTCTCCTCAATCAGCTTTTTGAGGTAGCGCGAGACCTGATGGATCAGTTCCCTGTCGAGGTGAGAGCCGACTGCCTCAGGCAGCGCGTGCCATATCGTCTGTATCCCGGGCTGGGCAGTTCCGAAGGCGAGGGGGCTTATAGCTGTGTCAATGAAGTCTGCCCCGGCCTCGACAGCCTTCAGGTAAGTCGCGACGGCCATTCCAGTGGTCGAGTGGGTGTGAACATTAACTGGGATGCCGTAGGTTTCCTTTATCTCACTCACCAGTTCGTAGGCCTTCTCGGGTGTCAGTAGGGCTGCCATGTCCTTGATGGTAATTACATCGACGTCCAGCTTTAGGAGCTCCTCCACCTTTTTCATGTAATATTCAAGGGTAAAGATTGGTCCGGTTGTGTAAGCTATGGCACCCTGAACCTCAGCACCCACCTCTTTGGCCTTCCTTATTGCCACCTCCATGTTCCTGACGTCATTAAGGGCATCGAAGACTCTAAAAATGTCTATCCCATTCTTGTGGGCCAGCTCGACGAACTTCTCGACGACATCGTCCGGGTAATGGCGGTAGCCAACGACATTCTGCCCCCTGAGCAACATCTGGAGCTTCGTCTTCCTTATGTGCTCTCTCAAAAGTCTGAGCCTCTCCCAGGGGTCTTCCTTCAGATAGCGGATGCAGACGTCGAAGGTCGCCCCTCCCCAGACCTCCATGGAGTAGAAACCTATCCTGTCCATCTTCTCAGCTACGGCAAGCATGTCCTCTGTCCTGAGGCGCGTCGCTATGAGCGATTGGTGCGCATCCCTAAATGTGGTATCTACTATTTCAACCATTGTGATCACCTGCCTTCTTGTTGTTTACTCCGTATATGCCCCTCTAACCATCAGTTGACTTAAAAAAGTTCCGACGTTAGAGGACATATTTTCCGTCAAACGCCGAAAAGAAGGGAGCAGAAGAAAATGCTCAGAGAAGCCCTTCGGCCTTGGCAGCCTCTTCTGGCTCTTCGTTGCGATGGATGACTCTTATGAGGGCCTTGATGAGTGGCTCTGGGTTTTCACGCTGGAAGATATTCCTGCCGACGACCGCTCCAGCTCCGCCGGCCTCTATGACGTCGTAAACCACCCTAAGGAAGTCAACTGGATTCTCGGTCTTAGCGCCACCGCTCAGAAGGACTGGAACTCCTGCTGCGGCATCGACCACCTTGGTGAAGGTCTCCCTTGAGCCCGTCCAGTAGGTCTTTATCATGTCGGCTCCGCTCTCAACGGCCGCCCTCGCGCCGTACATAACAACACGATAGTCCTCCTTTTTGCCGTACTTCTCGTTGATGTACGGGCCGCGCGGATAGGCGAACTGTACAACCGGGAAGCCCATGTTGTGGGCGTAGCTCGCTATTTCGGCGAACTGGCGCATCATAACGTCCTCCTGCGGCGAGCCCCAGTAGACGGTCGCCGCTATGGCGTCGGCGCCGAGCTTAATCGCGTCTTCAACAAAACCGAGCTGGCTCTGTAAGAGCTGCTCATCCTTTGGCCTCAGGTTGGTCTTGCTGGTGAGCTTTATCATAAGCCCCCTGTAGGGCTTAACCTCGTCGCCCGCTAACCTTACGAGGCCAGGGAGCATCATCACACCATCTACTCCTGCGCGCATGACCTTTCTTGTGATGATTTTTGGGTTAACGTGCTCCCAGTACTCCTCAAAATCTGTCGGTCCGTGCTCGAAGCCGTGGTCCATCGCGAATATCAGCGCCCTCCCATCTCTGCGGAAGAATCGCTTCAACCTTCTTCTAATCCCAACGCTCTGGTAGGCATCCATACTAATCACCGGGAGTGATATATATCTTGGAGGATTTAAGGTTTTCCTTGATAGAAAGTTGTTTAAGCCTCCCGGAGGATTTCCCTCGGCGGTGGTTTGATGTCGGGACTGGGCAGTGAAATTATTGGCCGTAAAATAATCCACCTTCCTGAAGTAGATTCAACCAATGAGTACGCCAAGCTCATCGCTCTAGATGAGCGTGAGGGGACGGTGGTGGTGGCGGACAGACAGACCGCCGGAAAAGGGAGGAAAGGCCGTACCTGGGCTTCCCCGGAGGGAGGCCTCTGGATGAGCGTAATCCTGAAGCCTAAGGCTGAGCCCAAGCACCTTCCCACGCTCGTCTTCATCGGGGCCCTGGCCGTTGTCGATACTCTCTGGAAATTCGGAATTGAAGCGGGCATAAAATGGCCCAACGACGTCTGGGTAAACGGGAGAAAAATCTGCGGGGTTCTTACCGAGGGGAGGATCAGGGAGTTCGTTATCCTTGGGATAGGCCTCAACGTGAACAACGAGGTTCCTGAGGAGCTCAGGAAAATAGCGACCTCGATGAGAGAGTTCCTCGGCCGTGAGGTTTCCCTGTCAGAAGCCTTCCACACCCTCATTAGGAATCTCGATCACTGGTACGGACTCTTTCTCGATAGACGATACGGTGAGATAATATCCGCGCTGAAGGAGAGGAGCATTGTCCTCGGGAAGGAAGTCAAGATAATCGACGATGAAACAGAACTCGTCGGCAGGGCTGTGGACATAGATGTGGACGGCGCGCTGATTCTCGAAACACCAAAGGGCAGAGTGCGGGTACTCCATGGCGACGTTTCTCTCAGATTTCTCTAAATTTCCCACGATTTTTTGTCATATTATCAACTTTTTTTGGTAAAAATTAATATAATGTCGCTATTAATGCTATTTCGATGTTATTCTTAAAGAGGTGAAGCCAATGGGAAGGGGGATATTGAGAACATATCTTGAAATTCCTGTGCTTTACAAGATCCTCGCTGGGCTCGTGCTGGGTGTTATCTTAGGCATGCTGGTTCCAGAGTATTCAGCAGCCCTAAAGCCGCTCGGAGACCTATTTGTGAGACTCCTGAAGATGCTAGTGATGCCGATAATACTGTTCTCGCTAATAGTCGGCGCCGCCAGCATCAACCCAGCGCGGCTCGGAAGGGTGGGCGTCAAGATAATCCTATATTACCTGGCCACATCGGCATTCGCAGTGTTCTTTGGCCTGCTGATGGGCAACC
The DNA here is from genome assembly GCF_001647085.1 of Thermococcus piezophilus. Taxonomy (NCBI): domain Archaea; kingdom Methanobacteriati; phylum Methanobacteriota; class Thermococci; order Thermococcales; family Thermococcaceae; genus Thermococcus; species Thermococcus piezophilus. Next base: position 11,857 of record NZ_CP015520.1, on the reverse strand, counting down.
TCTTCAAGCCAGGAACTGGAATCGAGCTCGGAACCGGCTCTGGAAAGGCTATAGAGGCACAGGCTCCATCGCTCGTCCAGACACTCCTCAACATCGTCCCGACCAACCCCTTTGCAGCCCTCTCAAGCGGCCAGGTTCTTCCTACGATATTCTTCGCCATAGTCTTTGGAATAGCCATCAGCTACCTCATGAACAGTGAAGATGAAAGGATCAGGAGCTCAGCTGAGACGCTCTTCAGAGTTATGGATGCCGCCGCCGAGGCGATGTACAAGATAGTCGCCGGCGTCATGCAGTACGCTCCAATAGGTGTCTTTACTCTGATTTACTACGTCATTGGCCAGTTCGGCCCGAACGTCGCCGGACCACTCGTCAAGGTTGTCGTAGCGGTTTATCTTGGCCTCATCCTCCAGATTCTCTTCGTCTACGGCGTCCTGCTCAAGCTCTTCGGCATCGACCCGCTCAAGTTCCTCAGAAAAGCCAAGGACGCTATGATTACTGCCTTCGTTACGAGGAGCTCCAGCGGAACTTTACCCGTCACAATGCGCGTTGCCGAGGAGGAGATGGGCGTTGACAGGGGCATATTCTCCTTCACCCTGCCGCTCGGTGCAACGATAAACATGGACGGAACGGCGCTCTACCAGGGTGTCACGGTGCTCTTCGTTGCCAACGCCATCGGCCAGCCGCTGACACTTGAGCAGCAGCTCGTGGTCATCCTCACGGCTGTGCTCGCCTCGATCGGAACCGCTGGCGTTCCGGGTGCGGGAGCCATAATGCTGGCCATGGTGCTTCAGAGCGTCGGCCTCGGGCTCGTTGAAGGAAGTCCAGTAGCCTTAGCCTATGCCATGATACTCGGAATCGACGCAATACTTGACATGGGCAGGACGATGGTGAACGTTACCGGTGACCTAGCCGGAACGACTATTGTTGCCAAGACGGAGGGAGAACTGGACTCTTCAAAGTGGGTGGATTGAATCCTTCGCGCTTCTTCCTTTTTTTTCAGATTTTGTATTGGTTTCTTTTCTGGCCTTTCTGAGATAAAGTTAAATACTCCAAAGTGGCGCTAACTACCAGCACAGATAAAATGGAGGTAATGTGTAATGAAGCGAGTGCTGGCGGTGTTTCTTGCCGCGATTCTGCTGACCTCTCTCATCGGCCCGACCTTTGCGGAGGATTTCCAGCCCAAAACGTACAAGCAGAACTTCGTGTTTACGATTCAGATTTTGCCCAACGGGAGCGCTAACATAACCATGAAAACCGTCTGGCTGGGCCCAAAAGACGAGATAGAGAAGCAGATAGAGATGATTCTCAACGAAACAAATCAGAGCAACGTGACCATCGAGGAGGCCGTTCAGAAATTCGAACAAGAGCAGCTCAGGAGGTATATAGAGAGCCTTACCCAGGCCGGCATGAAGCTCGTGAACGAGAGCGTAAAGTCCTATGGCATAGAGAGTGGCGATAACATCACGATACTCTTCAACGCCATTGCCCTCAACTTCGCCAAATACTATTCCTACGGTGATTATTGGGAGGTTCAGGTCGACCCCACGAGGGGCTATGCAACCCTTGCCATCCCGGACACGGGCCTCCCATTCGCCATCGAGATGAACAACACCTTCATCGTGATGCTCCCTGAAAATGCGACCCTTCTGAGCTATCCCAGGCCCTTTGCAAAGCAGTACAACCAGAGCAGGTTCTTCGTCACCGCTGAAGCCCAGGACGATATGGTCATAATAAAGTCCCAGATTTACCTTGAGCCGTTCCTGCCACCAGAAGGCTACCAGGCGCTCTTCGGGGACTACAAGGACTACTACATCAGATACAAGGCCCCCTACAAGGGCGAAGAGCAGTACCAGAGGAGTGTTATGAACGAGTACGTTACCCTTGACGTCTACGCCAATGGTACCATAAGGCTCCACATGAGGGACGAGTACATCGAGCCTAAGTCAGAGGTTCTTGCGAGAAAAGCTGAGATAGCTGCCTACGGCGTCAGGAACGTCACCGAGTACATCCTCAGGACGTACTCAATAGCCCTGGGCTATCAGGGCGCCCTCGTTGACCACGGTAAGGTTACCATCCTCGGCCTCAACGAGACGGACGCGCCGCTGACAATCGACGCCGAATACCTCGTTAGGAACTTCACCAAGTTCGTGAACGGCTCCTACGTTTACTCCTTTGACCCGACCATGGGCATCACCAACGGCCTCGGCGACAGGATGGAGTATGAGGTGAACCACACCCTCAATCTGACGATTAACCTCCCTGAGGGGGCGGCGATACTGGAGGTTCCCCAGAACGTGAGCAGGGACTTAAATGGCAACAGGTTCGTGCTCACTACTGTTGTCGAGGGAAGGACGATAAAAATCACATCGAACGTCTTCCTCCGCTACGGAGCTCCAGTAGACGATGTAAAGGAGCTTTTGGCAAACTACACGACCGCCACCGTCAAATACACCCTGCCCGAGGAAAAGAAAAACCTCACCACGACCCAGATTGCTGGCATAGTGGGAGCCTTGGTTCTCATAGGCCTCGCGGTTGCGATATGGAAGAAGCGCTGAGCCTTTCTTTCTTTTCGATATTCATTTAAACTTGTTCCCCAACTTTTCTATGGTGGTGGAAGTGACGAGGAAGCTCTACTACGAGGATGCCTACATGAGGGATGCGAGGGCAAAGGTTCTTGAGGTTATGGAAAACGCCCTTCTTCTCGACCAGACGGTGTTCTACCCTACCGGCGGCGGCCAGCCCCACGACAGAGGAACGATAAACGGCGTCGAAGTTCTGGACGTCTATAAGGACGATGCTGGAAACGTCTGGCACGCCGTTGCTGAGCCGGGGAAGTTCAAGCCAGGTGACGAGGTCGAGCTCAAAATAGACTGGGACTACAGGTACAAGCTCATGCGCATCCACTCGGCCATGCACCTCCTCGAGCACGTCCTCAATGAGGTTCTTGGGGAAGGCAACTGGGAGCTCTACGGCAGCGGGATGAGCGTCGAGAAAGGTAGGTATGACATACTTTATCCGGAAAACATCAACCAGTACAAGGAGAAGATTATAGAGCTGTTCAACAAATACATCGACGAAGGCGGCGAGATGAAGATATGGTGGGAAGGGGAGACGCGCTACACTCAGATAAGGGACTTCGAGGTCATCCCCTGCGGCGGGACGCACGTGAGGGACATAAAGGAGATAGGACACCTCAAGAAGCTCAAGCGTTCCAGCCTCGGAAAGGGCAAGCAGAGGCTTGAGATCTGGCTTGAGGACTAAGTCTGGCTTTCTTCTTTTTCCAGTGCTCAAAGCAGTGAACCCCGCTGGGGGAGTTTATCGGTATTGCCCTCTTCCCGTTCTCGTTCTCAAAGGAGAGGGTGTTCCCCTTCCGCTCAAGGATACCCATCTAGGTAATGTAGTAGGCCTTTTTCATTGGAACAACCTTCAGCGACTTATTTGACACAATTCTGTCCCACGTGAATCCTCCCCGGCACTTTGGGAGGAAACCCCCGGGAACCTTTCCACACGACTACGTTCTACGGAAACTCGTCAGGGACATTCTGTCTGGTTTGCTGACACCCAGTAAGCTCATAATTGGTAACACACCTTAGCTCTCCTTCAGCGCCCTGCTTACGATGTCCTCCACCTTTTTGAGTCCCACCGATGTGTACTTCAGGTGGGTGTGCCTTCCTGCCTCTTCCTCGGGCCGTTCAGGCTCCCAGGCCTCCATCGATATTTCGACGACGTTCGCTTCGAGGCCGGCGTGGGCGAGCACGTTCCTTGGACTCACCTCCCGGTTGGCGGCGTCAAACCCAAGGAAATCCCGCAGGGGAATGTCCCGCGGAAATGCCCCTTTCCTTGCGTATTTTATTGCTTTATCCTCAATCTTACCGAGCTCCACTCTTGCCCTCTGCAGGGTGCTTCCGCGGAAGAGCCTATCCGAGACGCTGTAAAGTTTGCCGATGGAGTATGGTTCTTCTACGAGTAGGCCCCTGGTTATCCTCGCTTGGAAGAGGAGCTTGACGAGCGTTCCAAAGCCACTGCCAAAGGCCAGTCTTCGTGTTACTGCCTTTTCTTCGGCGTTAACGGCTATTGCTCCCTCCCACGTTTCGGCGAGCTCCTCGATATATAATTCCAGCCATCCAATGTCGGGGAACTCTTCCAGAAAAAGAAGGGGGAGCCCGAAGAGCAGAGAGCCAATCCACGCCTCAAGCTTTTTCTTCTCCTTTCTCAGGTTCTTTAAAGTGTTCAGAGAGCCCTTGAGCCTTACGAACTCGGCCCTTTCCATTGAGTACGGGCACAGGTACTCATCAAAGCCGGATAAGGGCTCAGATAGGGGGGCTGGTTTGATCGTCGTCGTTTCTATCGTGTTTATGCTCAGCTCCCTCGTTATCTTGGGAACGAACGGGTCGGAGTTGTAGGCGTGGAAGGTGACGGTGTTCATTACCGCCGCGATGCCCAGGAGGTCTTTGAGCGCCCTATACGTCAGCAGGGTTACGTAGTTGAGCCCGTGCGTCGAGTCAAAGTGGACTTCGAGATCGCCTTTGGTTGGGATTATCTCAGAGAGGGCGTGGAGAACGTAGTGGTAGGCATCCATAGCACTTCCCCTGAAGCTCCCGTGGGTGAATTCGCCTATCCCGGGGGCGATAATGACGTCTACCTCTCTGCCGGCTCCTATCCTGTCGAGGAAATCCGTAACCCTATTCCTCACGTCCTCTCTCAGAGTCTCCACCGAGGAGAAGTCCTTCCCAATAGTGTCCGAGAGAACTATGACGGTCCAGTCCGGTTTGATGACCTTTTGAAGTATCGGGAGTGTTGAGGGCCCTACTGAGGTCTCTCCCCCAAAGCGATACTTGGTCTCTTTCCATCTTTCAAAGTCGCCCCAGGAGACGACTAGGAGCTTCATTCCAGCACCACCCACCCCATGGGCATTCCGTCGGCCAGCCTCCTGGTCTTGGGGAACTCCCTTGAGAAACCACTCCCACCGGGCTTCTTTCCGAGTCCGAGTTTTTTCCTCACATTCTCCCACTTGTAGCCCCTCTCAACAAGGAGCAGTCCTATCGTCATCGCCAGCCAGCCACTTCCCCATCCAAGCCTCAAAACGTGCCCTGGGTATTCCTTAATGGAAGTATAGAAAGACTTAACCTGTGAGGAATATCCCCTAAATTTTTGAATTTCTTTAACTTCTTGCTTCATTACCTCTCTGTAAAACTCATCAACAGCCTCCCACAGGAAGTCTTCGAAGACCTCCCCCGGTTCTCCTCTCTCTTTAAGGCACTCCCAGAGGAGACCGTTGAAGTAGTCGGCGTTAAGCCTGAGGGCCTCGGTGTCCACATGTATCTCGACGTCCGTAGCCGCTCCAGATTCAATGGCTTCGACCCATATCGGTATGGGTTGCGGATTGCCAATGACCTCAACGCGGTAGACCGCCAGGTGCTTTCGGCCTACTGGTTTGCTGTCCCGAACGATGAGCGCTTTCATCGGGTCGCGCTTCGGTTCGTAACGGATTTTAGACCGGCTATCAGGCTCCATCCCGAAGACTATGGCTTCGAGCAGATCGTCAGCGCGTTTTCTGTCTACCCTGTCCCTTGAAAGGGAGCTCATGTAGTAGTCGAGCACGTCCTCATTCCGTCCAATGTCTCTCGCAACATCACCGTTTACCTTTGAGACGACCCTCATGACCGCCCGGGCATCGCCGCACTCCTTTAGGGCTTTGTAAAGCACCGCGGTTCTTATCGCCCCCTTGAGGGACGAGCCCGGAATGTAGGGCCTTCCGTTGAGCTTGATGAATTCCTTTATCTGCATGCTCTTTCTCCCAATCTTTCCATGGATTTTTAGGGTGTATATGGAATAGTCCGAGGGATCGAGGTGGAACTCCTCGATATAACCCTTCCAGATGTATGCGTCCCCGGGAGGATTCTTGAGCAGGGCGAGTATCTCGTTCAGCTCCACCCCAAGGTTCATGAGGTCGTTCACGAGCCTCTCAGTGTCAAGGACATGGATGATGTTTTCCCGAGGGTAGATGTCCACCGGCGTCAGCTCGTTCCCGGTTCCGATATGAAGTGGCGAGAGAACTTTGAGTGTTCGCTCGGTCATTCCAGACCCTCCGGGAGTTCAACGCCCAGCGGGAAGGTGAGACCATAGACGTAAACTTCATGGCTTAAACCCAGCTCAAGCCTTTCCATCCTTCCCGGATCATTTTTCACGATTGAGCCCTCTGCGATGAACGTCATCCGCGGCTTCCTCCTGCCGAAGCTCCAGCCGCCTTTCCTGAGGAGCCTCCAGAGCACGGGGGTTTTGGTCGGGAGGGCATTCGAGAGGGTAACGCTGTACTCGCTTCCAGGTGCGTCTATTTTCATCTCGTGGAACTCGACCTCAAACAGCCCTGCCCCCCAGGCCGATTTCCCACCTATGCCCGTGTCGCCGAGGAACCTCATGGCCGGCGCTATATATTCATCGAACACCTCCCGCGGGCCTGAATAGAGGAAGTAGACTCCGCTCTTCTCTCTAAACCTGATCTCCTCCCAGAAGTATATCGAAGAATCCTGTGTAACCCTGTCAAGGACAACTCTGGGCACGTCCACTCTGGCGTAGGGAATTTCTTTTGGGATAGTGAAGGGCCGCAGCCGGAGTGCAAGCTCGAAGTTTTTGAGGTCGAGGTACTTCGCCTTTCTGAGCCTCCTCGCCGTTGTATAGCGCTCCTCCTCATCGAGCCCTGTGAGAATTCCCTCCAGAGCCGGCTCAACGCTCAGGGGCTTTGGTAGGTAGTAGGTGTCTCCGGAATATGGGAACGCGGAGCTTATCCTCGCACCGCCCATGAAGGCATCCACAAGTTCCTCGACAGCCGATTGTCCATGGATGGCTGAGGTTGCGTTTCCTATTGCTCCGAAGAGCGTGTCAGCCCTTGGGATGTCCCGAAACGGCCCCTTCGGGATGAGCTTTACTGCAATGAACTTCGGCATCACCCTGCCTCCAGCTTGCCTTCCACCTCCGAGAAGAGGGAATCAACTCCTCTGAGTATATCACTAACTGACTTCTCCCTGGCGTCAATTGAAACGATGTCCTCATCTTTGCCCGTCCTGTAGTAGTCCAGAGGCCTGAACTCAAATCTATCAATGATGAACTCCACTTTTCCGTAGCCTCTCGAACCGGAACCGCCGAGATAGCTGTCTTCAAGGAGTGCCATGGCAGTTAGGAGGTTCTTGATGTCGTCCCTCCAGTGTGTGGTGTTCTCCACGTTGTAGATTATCTCAAACTTGAATTCCGCGTCGGCGACGACACGTTCGGTGATTCTGAGGTTCGCCTGGGATGTAACACGGTCTATACCGACCTCTATCTTAGCCTCGGTTATTGCCTCTCCAGCGCGCCACTTCTCCTCCCACTTCTTGGTGAGAAACGCGTCCCTGACGATGATCCTCGATGGGAAGTTGCTCTCATTTCCGCTGGCACCAAAGAGTCTGCACACTGGACATGCGAGGGCAGTCTCGTAGTCAGGACAGGCGTGTATCCATCCATTGTGAATCTTTTTGTTGAAGAACTTGCCGCAGTTTTCCCTATTCTCTGGTCTACAACTTCCCGGGGAGTATTTTGAGAGAGAGGGGTATTTGTCCTTCCACTCGGCAAGTTTTGAGTTTACAAGGACTTCAAATAGGTTCCTGAGTCTCCCCTTGAGCGAGGAACCGGGTATGTATGGCAATCCAGTGTAGGGGTCCTTTATGACTGGATTGTCTATTCCCCCGATTTCCAGAACCTCCCTCTGAGAACCTATATGGAGCCCGGTAACGGCCTTTATCTTACCCTTAATTACAATCTTGCCGTAAAACATCCTGTTCATCTGTCTTTCCCCCCGAAAAACTTGTGATAGGCAACAACAGCTTGGAGGAAATCGTAAAACTTTTCAAAGTTCTCCGCCTTAGGGTCTTTCATCAACACTTCAAGCATAGGATCAAGGATTTTATGAAAAGCTTCCAAAGGACTTTTTGAGCGACCGGTGGCCCTTCCAACAGTATAAGCCAAAACGTAGCGTATTCTAACTATATCGTCGCGTATATCTTCGCCCTTATTCCTTTTGAGCTTTAGCTCAACATTTCTTGCCATTTCGAGTATCCTTCTCACCTGGTTGGTCTTCAGTCCTTGAGCAACCAAATATGATGCCACGATGACAGCATGAGACAACTTCTCTTCAGGTTTCCAGGCCAAATAATCCCTGGCTTTTTTGACTACCCCCTCAAAGTAGAGTCTTATCATTTCCAACTTTCTCTGCTCCAGCGCAGCCTTTATGTCCATAACATCCGGGAACTCCCCGAAGAGCTTTAGGGGGTCAACTGTAGAACCTCTACCCCTATATCCCGGTTTTCTCATGTGGTTTCCATACCTCAATCCATTCACCTCCTAACCGCCATGAGCACGATTTTCAAAACCCCATCAACCCAGTAAACCGGCTGGGGTTCTTTCCTCTCGATGGCCTTTGTGTCTATGCCAACCAGCTCCGGGAACAGATCAGAGAGACCGTGCCTTCCGAGCAGGTATGCGGTCAAGTAAGCCCAGCGGACGTCGTTCGGGTCTCTGACGTAAAGCTCTCTTATTTCAAGGAGCTTCCAGAGAAGACCCTTCTTGGACTCCAGCTTTCCTTTCAGCCTTCCGTTTCCGGCGTATATCCTCGGGGCATAGGTTCTCCAGAGCTCCTCGTAATGGCTCCACCCGTAGGATAGCTTGTGCTTCCCATCAAGCGGTCTGCTCCTCCCGACAACGAAGACCCTGTTTCTGCCTTCATCTTTGGCCGTGTCAAGCCTTTCACTTACAACATCCGCCATCCTGTATATTGGCGTGCGCTCGTCGAAGTAGCCGAGGCCAACCGAGAGCGTCAGCTTTCCGCCGGTGTAGGCATTGAACGCCCTACGCACCTTGAATGCGAGCTCGAATATCTGGTCCCATGCCCCAACGATGAAGAAGTCGTCGCCGCCGGCATAGACGACGACAATATCTGGTTCCTCAGGCCAGTCCCTCAGAGAGGGGACGTCTCCTATGAGGTAGCCGAACTTTCCCTCGATTATCGCCCTGAGGTAGCCCTTGAAGAAGTAGTCCATGAATCTCGACGCCGTTGCGAGCTTTGACGGGCTGTCCATCGAGATGAAGAACTCTCCAAGACTGTCCACATCCCCCTTCATAACGCCAAGCCTTCTCGTATCGGTTGACGCCATTGAAAGCTCTTCAAACGTCGCAACTCCTCCCTTAGGGTCTTTCTTGAAGTAGTCCGCCACGAAATACGGGACGAACTGGGCACTCTCGGGGATTCCACTGGGGTCGAGTGTGTTCTTAACCAGAATTTGTTCTCCGACGGGCCTGCTTCCCGGAAGGTATGGGGCGAAGCCCGAAAAGGGCCCCTCAACGAGGACTCCAGCGTCGTTTTTGTCGGTTTGCCCAAATCCGAGCAGCTTTGGAAGGTTACCCCCGAGGCTGATGAGCCTGTTGCACGTGGGACATACTTTGGTCTCGGGGTCAGAGGCAGAAGGTTCGAGTTTTCCCTCAGGAAGCTCTCGGCCGCATACGGGACACTCCGCTAGCCTTTCGGTGTGCCCGTGCTCGAAGAGGCCCTTTATCTCGCCGAAGCGCTTGAGCTTTCTCACAGTGAGCTTGTGCTTGAGCCTTTTTCTGGCCTCCGCAAAGAGGTTTTTCCCACCTTCTCTTCCAAACTCCCTGCCGGAAACAGGCTCCCATTCTATGGCAAGGTATAGATCACTCTCAAACTCGCGATAAAGCCACTCTACGGCCTTCCCCCTTATCTCTTCCAGCTCCTCTATGGCATCGGGGGTGTTCTGGGCAATTATCATGAAGTGACCGCCCGCGTTGAATATCACGTTGGCCCTCGTGAGGCCCAGCCTTGAGAGTATCTCAAGCACGACGTCCCAGCCGATGAGTTCGAGGTATGCACTCCTTGCGCGGAGGTATTTCAAGGTTCCTTTTCCGCTCACGCGGTAGATGAAGTCCTGTATTCCGGAAAAGTCCCCCTCAATGAGTAGAAAACGTTTCTCTTTCCTGCATCCCCCGGACCTAACGTCCTCGGCGGTGCATCCGGAACGAAACATCGCAAGGGCTATTGCTGAGGTCATTTTCATGTGGTCATATAGCGAGATGACATTCCCCTCGCTCGTCACGGAGCTGACGAAGGTCAGGTACTTTTCGAGAACCGGCAGGAGTCTGTCGCTCCCAAGCTTGGCCTTGGAAAGTTCTTCCCAGAGCCTCTTGACCAGCTCTCTGTAGTCTTGGGACCTGATGGAAAAGACGTCCCCCGGGACTGGAAGTTCTTTCTCGAAGTCCAGCTCAGCCCAGGGATAGGCTTTCTTTGGGTTGAACACGGAGTACAGCGGCCTTGACGCCTGCGGCTGCCCCTCTTCCCTTTCGCCCGATGCCAGGTTATCGGCCTCGTAGACTATCCAGAGGGCGTTGAGGACGTCATCTACCGCGAGGCCAAAACGCTCGGGGGAGGCCTCCTTTATCCTCTTTATCATCAGTTCATCTTTTTTCATGTGCCCCCTGTGATGGAACTCGGAGAAAAGGGAAAGGAGCTCGTATTCTGCCCTTCCGGTGTTCCGGGCTAAGTCCTTGAGGAACCTCGCACCCTGTGTGGAATGATCTCCGGAGTAAAGACCTGCCCGCTGCACGGGCTTCCCTATGTCGTGGAGAAGCCCGCCCAAGGCGATCAATTCATCGATTTCCACCAACTCACCCCCTTATTGGGTTCAAAAAGCCGAATCCAAGGCTGTTCTTCTCGCCCAGCCCGGTCTCCATTATGAACCTGTAGAACCTCCGCTCTTCGGACTTTATGCGCTCCTTTTCGAGAAGCTCCCAGTTGGAGCCGATGACTGGGAACAGAACCCCCTGCTTGACGACCTTGACGTAAACGTCGAGCTTGCCGTTTTTCCTCAGCTTGGGTATCATCCTGTCGAATATCGGCCCTTCTAGTGTAAACTCGTCCCCGTAGAACGCATTGTATTTCTTCTCCGCGTTCTCCTTCAGCCGTCTCAGGAAAAAGTTTAGGTCTCTATGGGAGTGGAGCTTGAAGTACTCGTTTTTCCGTGAGTCCCGGTATAATACCACCGGAGAGCCCGTTTGAAAGCGTTTTTTCAGGGGGAGTCTGAACTTCTTCAGCTCGTCTATAATGAGTTCCTGGGTCCCTATGTACACTCTGACCCTGTCCTTCAGGCTGGAGTGGAGTGCCCTGATGAATCCCTCGTCCGGGGAGGAGACTAAGAAGGTCGGCCTTCCCAGGGAGTCTATGAAAACGTCCGAGAAAGTGAAGAACTTGAACCTCGATGCGTCGTGATTTTCCCCATACTCCGTGCCCTTCAGCATGTTGTAGATGAACCCCTGAACGGCGTGCTTGTTGGGATAACTAAACCCACCATCAGGGAAATAAAAACTGACCTTAATGCGCATAAGCTATCCTCCCCGGAAGGTTACCGTCTTTAACGTGCATGCTTTATCCTTATAACTCTTGTGGTTGTATGTCCCCTCTTATAGTCCTGTGGAAATCACGTTTTACCCCTCCGTTTAATATCCACCGACTCTACAGAAACGTTTCGGTCAGGCTTTTAGCTCGTTCGTTAGCTCCCGCTCTTTTCATACGAGCCGTTCTACGGAAACCAAACGAGATAATAACAATACAGCCGCCAGATGGAAAGATATGGGGCTTTCACACAATTCTGTCCTACTGAAACTTTGAAGGATGAGGAGTGGAAGGTTTTTTGGCTTGATGATGAGTTTCCACACAATTCTGTCCTACTGAAATGGAGGCCATTCTTAATTTTCTTGCACAGAGGAATGATGTTTCCACACAATTCTGTCCTACTGAAACTCAATAATAGAAGCAGACGAT